>JADCDI010000125.1 GCA_020251025.1 Rhodobacter sp.
GCGGGTGCAAAGCGCCCGCCGGGGGCGGGGCGGGCGCTGGCCGGGGGCTTTGGCCCCCGGCCGGTCCTGATCCCGGCGCGGTGCTGTGGCAGGGGCGATGGCCCCTGCCAGAGAGACCGGGTGTTTTGAATTCGACAGGACCGCTCGCCCCATCGGGCGGGAACAGGAAACGCATCGCGTTTCCCCCGCCCGCGCGCGACGGTACCCTGCAGACAGGCAGGTCCGGGAAAGACAGGGGCCAGCGCCCGACCCGGCGTGTGCGATCCTGACCCCGGCGCGGCGCTGGGCCAAGGGCGGTGGCCCCTGCCGAACCGGCCGGGGCCTGCGAAGGACGTTCCTGTCTTCGCCCGGCAGCCCATGCGGCCGGCACGGCTTCAGCACCCGGTCAGGACGTGATCCGGCGCACCATCGTGGTGACAGAGCGAAACCCGTAGACGTGGCGCAGCGCACCGATGCGGTCTTCGGCTGCGGCGGAAAAGCCAAGGCGTTCGTACAGGGCTTTTGCCCGCCCGTTCGTGTCGATCACATCGAGGCACACCTCGGCATGGCCGCGCCGGCGGGCCTCGGCACAGACGGCCTCGACAAGCCGGCTGCCGATGCCGCGCCCGCGTGCCTCGCGTGCCACGCAGACGCCGTCCATCTGAAAATGCGACCCGTCTGCTTCGCGCCTGGGAAAGCGCAGAAGCACCCCGCGCCACATCGCACCGGCCCGCCCATAGACGGCCCGCAGATCATCCACGGTTCCGCCAACGAAAGACCCCCCGGCGGTCTTGAACCCGGCCAGACCCACAAGGCGGCCATCCTCGGTCGCGACAAGGACGTGGTCGTGCTGCATGACACGCTCCAGATACGTCAGCGCTGCCCGATCAGGGCCAAGAACCCGGCCCAGCTTGCCGCCAAAGGCCTGCCAGTACAATTCGGCGGCGGCGCGCCTTTGGGTCTTGGGCAGGCCAAGCTGCACTGCCAGGGTCATCGCAGGGCCTGGCGCAGCAGCGCAGCCTGCCCGGCGCCCAGGATCCAGCCCTCATCACCGCGCCCCGGCCACTCGGGAACGGCACCGAGCAAAAGGCCAAGCCTGCCCGACTGCGACAGCGCGAACAGCGCCTGCGCCAGCAGCCGGACCTGCAGATCGTCCCTGATGCGGCCCGGCAGGGTCTGGGCGCGCACCTCTGCCTTCAGCAGCGAGGGGTAGACTTCGGCCAGAACCAGCCTGGCCCCGTCGATCCGCTCAAACGGCCAGACCCTTGCCCCGGCGCGCTGCGACAGACGATGGATGACCGGAAGCCCCGTCAGGCTTTGCCCGCCTGCCGATCCGGCCGTGTAAAGCTTCCACCCCGGCTGCGCACGCGGCACCGCCGTTTCCTCGACCCGGCGCCGTTCGGCCAGGCCAAGGGCGGAATGGTCCGCCGTCCTGCGTTCGGGCAGGCAGGCCAGCGGCAGGCTGCGCGGCCTTCCCCAGAACGGCCCGGACCCGCCCAGGCTGCGGTTGGCGGCATCCGCCACAAGGAAGCGGTTGTTGCGGTTGTCCGGGCCGTCTTCGATCCTTTCGGCCAGCCAGCGCCAGACGGCGCGGGCACCTGGCGCGCCGGTCAGGCGCGCGGCGAACCCCGCCGGATAGCCGAAGGGAAAGTCGAACCCCGCCAGCACGCGCCGCCCGGCCGCCGCTTCGGTGTCCAGCAGTGCGGTCAGCATCGTTTCGGCATCAGCGCGGGTGCGCAGGTAATGCGACGTGACGCCGCCCAACTGCGCGACACCGATCCAGATCGCATCGGCAGAGGGGCGGGCGGGTGACGGCGTGCCGCAAGACGACCAGTCCACCACGACAACCGTGTCGAACAGGGTGGCCGGATCGGGCAGAAGACCGGTTTCGCGCAGCACGAAATCGGCGATGGCGGCTGTATCGTTCAGTTCCAGCACCGGCACCGCCTGATCCGGCAAGGCAATGTCGGTTGCTATGGCCCTGACCAGGGGGTCGCCCGGCTGGATCAGGGCCTGTCCGGTTGCTTCGCGGAAAACCTCGATCTTGGGGTGGGCATCGCGTTTGTAACCTTCGACCAGAACCAGATCGACCGGGGCAAGACGCGCCAGAATGGCGGCCAGCTCCGGCTCGGGTCCGCGATGTTCGGTCAGGATCGCATGGCGATGGGCCGAGGCGAGCACCACCTCGCGCGCGCCTGCGGCGCGATGGCGGAAGGTGTCCTTCCCCGGCTGATCCAGATCGACATCGTGATGCACATGCTTGACGGTTGAAACCGACAGGCCGCGCCGGGTGATTTCGGCCACCAGCCGTTCCATCAGGCCGGTCTTGCCCGCATTCTTCCAGCCGATGACGCCATAGACCTTCACTGCGGTGCTCCGGTCAGCAGGGCTTTGGCGGCGGCAAGGTCTTCGGGGGTGTTGATGTTCACAAAGGCGCGGGCGTCGCTGAACCGGGCCAGTGCCGCCTGGTGCCGCTGCGCGAAGGTCATCACCTTTGCCTCGCCCCGGGCCAGCGCCGCGCGCAGATCGCAGCGCAGCGCAACCGGCCAAAGCGCGAAGGCCGGGTGCACCCTGCCGCCGGCTTCCGCCACCGCCGCGCCGGAAGGGGAATGTTCCGCCGCCAGCAGAAGCTGCGGCACCAGATCGCAGGGAAAGAACGGCGTGTCGACCGCCACGCTGACCACGGCCGTCGCCCCCTGCGGTGCCGCCCAGTCAAGTGCCGCCAGCACCCCCGACAGGGGGCCCTGCGGCAGGGCATCCGGCAGCACGGGCAGCCGACAGGGCGCAAGGCGCGCCGGATCGCCATTGGCGCTGATCACAAGCCGTTCGACCTGCGGCCTGATCCGGTCGACGACCCGCGCCATCAGGGGCTGCGCGCCCAGCACCAGCATAGCTTTATCGGTTCCGCCCATCCGGCGGCCGCTGCCACCTGCAAGGATCACCCCGAAAATCCGCATCACGCCCCCGATTGCCTTACTTGCCTGAATTGCCTAAGCGCTTCGCATGGCCCCGTCCAGCGGCAGCCCCGAAAAATCGCCCCCGGCTCCTGCCCCCTGCGGTGTGGCGCGCGTTCCGGCGTGACCTGATCAACGCGGTGCCGTCCCTGCGGGCAATCATCCCCTGCGCCCCGCCGTTCGCCGCAGTGGCAAGCGAGGCCGGTTTGACCCCGTTCGGAAGGGCCGGCTTTCCGGTGCCGGGCAGGGCGATACCGGCGGTTTTCGCGCAGAATGTCGCGGTGCCGATCACCTTTCCGGCGATGATCGCGCCGACACGTCAGGGGTTGCCGAATGGTGCTCTGGCCTGCCTGCGGCGGCCCGGCCGCCACGGCCACCGGCGCGACTTTGGGCCATGCCGCGCGTTGGCGCGGTATCTGGCACCGCCGCCGCTTGGCGCGCCGGGCTGATCAGTGGATCATTGCGGGGCCGTGCCCGCCTGCACCAGCAGAACGCCGTGATTGTTGTCGGCATCGGTGTCGGTGATCGTCCTCTCGATCACGCCGGGGCGTTTGCCGAAGGATTTCATCAGTTTCGCCGGATACCAGGTGCGGGGCGTATCCTCAAGGCCCGGCACACCCCTGAGAATGCCGGACACGCTGCGCGTGCACTGTGCCTTGGGAACCGCGCCATAGGCCATGGCCAGACGGATCGCCGCATCGGCCTGCGCGGGCGTCACATAAAGGGTCTGCTCGACAACCCGGAACGTCTCGCGCGCATGGTAATCTATGTAGAACGCCACGGCCCTGTCGTTCATTCCGAAATGCACATCGTTGCGTTCCGGCAGTTTCGGATGATGCCAGGTGCCCGCCGGATCGAAGATCACGCGCTGCGATCCGTTGATCAGCAGGCTGGAATGCGCCCCGTCGTTGCTGCGGTTGCTGAGCACTGTGAACAGGGTGATCGAAGCGGGGCCGTCATGAACATAGACTGCGCGCGCCACCTCGGCGTCGCTCGCCCATTGCGGCTCGGCACCGCAGGCGGCAAGCGACAAAAGCAGTGCCAGACACAGAAAGATACGGCGCACGACGGGACAGGTCAGGCGTTCACAAGCGCCAGAAAGATCAGGAGTCCGATCGACAGACCGATTCCCCAGGACACAAAGCGGATGAAGGCGGCAAAGGTCTTTTCCTGTTCCCTGACCGGCATGCTGCCATGCTTGTGATCGGTGGTGTGGTCGTGCCCGGCCATGCTGTGCTCCGCTTGCGTCCTGATGGATGGCCCATACCGGATATTGCCAGGCCTGTCACGGGGGGTTTGTCGGGGGGGGGTGGGTCCGTTTGAATTCACTTTCCCGTGTGCAACAGACCTGAAACGTCCAGGGTTTAACGGGGGGGGCGGGAAAGTGCCCTGCGCAGGCCGCGCGGGAAACTCTTGGCGATCCGGGGAAGGGGATTGCCCCCCGGGGCGCGACGCGGAACCGCGACCTGCGTTTCCCCCGCCCATGCGCGGGGCTTGCGCAAAGACCCATGCTGCCCGCACCACGGCAAGCCAGCGCCCGCCACGGGCGGGGCGGGGGCTGTCGGGGGGCTTTGGGCCCCGGCCGGTCCTGATCGCGGCGCAGCACTGTGGCAGAGGCGATGGCCCCTGCCAGAGAGACCGGGCATCGCGTAAAGCACAGGAACGCCTCATCGGGCGGGAACAGGAAACGCATCGCGTTTCCCCCGCCCGCGTGGGACAGTGCCCTGTAGACCCGCAGGTCCGGGAGGGACAGAGGCCAGCGCCCGACCCGGCGGGGGCGAAGCGCCCGCCGAGGGCGGGGCGGGCGCTGGCCGGGGGCTTTGGCCCCCGGCCGGTCTTGATAACGGCGTGGTACTGTGGCAGGGGCGATGGCCCCTGCCACTGAAGCGGGATGTTTTGGATTCGACAGGACCGCCCGCCCCATCGGGCGGGAACGGGAAACGCACCGCGTTTCCCCCGCCCGTGCGCGACGGTCCCCCCGTAGACCGGCAGGTCCGGGAAGGACAGAGGCCAGCGCCCGACCCGGCGGGCGAGAAGCGCCCGCCGGTGGCGGGGCGGACACTGGCCGGGGGCTTTGGCCCCCGGCTGGCCAAGGGGCAGCCTGGCGCCGGGGCAGGGGCGATGGCCCTTGCAAGGATAAGCAAGGCGCACGCAGGTGCACGGGTTTCGCGCTTTCCGGTCAGGCAGCCCATGCGACCGGCACTTGTCAGCACCCGGTCAGAACCCTGCGCAAGGGAGCCCGGATCAGACCGCGCGGCGCCTGCGACCGGCACTTGTCAATCCCCTGTCAGGCTTGCTACGGCACAAGCCTTGCAGCGACAGGGACGGTGCGGACTGGCCGCCGTCATCTGTCCAACGGCCCTGGTCAGCCCCGCTTGATTCCGGAAGCTTCCCTTCAGCACGGCGATTTTACTTGACGATCTGCCATCGTCTGCTAGGTGAATGAATGTTCATTCGCGCTGCGGCGCGGCAAATTCAGGAAACACCGCAAGATGACCCTTCAGTCCCCGGATCTGCGCCTTCCAGCCCAACCGGATGCGCGGCAGTCGGGCATTCTGGATGCCATTCGCGCCTCTTTCATCGAAAAGGGTTTCGATGGTGCATCGATGCAGGACCTTGCGCGCGCCGCCGGGATGAGCGTGGGGAACTTCTACCGGTATTTTCCGTCCAAGGATGCGATCATCGCGGCCATTGCGATGCGGGATCTGGCCGATGTGGAGGCCGAATTTGCGACGGTCATCGGCTCGGACGATCCGCTTGGAATGCTGCGGCTGGCCCTGCGCCGCTATATTTGCGAAACATGCCATTCCGATGGCGCGCTTTGGGCGGAAATCAACGCCGCCGCCCGCCGCAAACCCACAATCGGCGCTGCCGTGGGGCATCTTGAAAGCTGTATCCGCAACTACCTGACCACTGTCTTTGCGGCGGTGACCGGCCAGCCTTTTGCCGAGGCGCAGCGCCGCTATGGCAGCCATGCCTCGCTGATCCTGATGATGGTCCAGGCCAGCGGAATGCGGGTTCCCGAACAGGGCGCATCGGAGGAACGTGATCTCGATGAGCTTATCCTGCGGACGATAGACCGAACTCTCGATGAAATTGCCAGTGATGCGTCAAAAGGCTGACATGAAACGGATGCCCCTTCTTATCGC
The DNA here is from genome assembly GCA_020251025.1 of Rhodobacter sp. Taxonomy (GTDB): domain Bacteria; phylum Pseudomonadota; class Alphaproteobacteria; order Rhodobacterales; family Rhodobacteraceae; genus Aliitabrizicola. The sequence goes on from JADCDI010000125.1 coordinate 6,083, forward strand.
CGCGCTTGCGGCTGCCCTTGGTCCCGCAGGGATCGGGCCTCTGTCGGCTATGGCCCAGACCGGGTCCGCCACACCCGAAACTGCGGCACCGGTCCTGCCTTCGATCACGGTGTCCACCGTGTCGCGCCGGGTCCTGCGCGATCATGTCATCGGTTCCGGCCTGGTGACGCCGGTCGAGCGGGTGCTGGTGCAGCCCTTGATCGAAGGGCAGCCTATCGAGTCCCTTGAGGTGGAGGTCGGCGATATCGTGACCAAGGGCCAGGTGCTTGCCCGGCTGTCAGGTTCAACACTGAAGCTGCAGCAAAGCCAGCTCGCGGCATCGCGGGCTTCGGCGGTTGCGGCCATCGCCCAGGCCGAAGCGCAGCTTCTGGATGCCAAATCGGCCTCGGACGAGGCGACGCGCATCAACGAACGCACCCAGCAACTGCGCGCGCAAGGGTCATCTTCGCAGGCGGCGGCGGATACGGCGTCGTCCAATGCCGTTTCCGCGGAGGCGCGCGTGACGGTGGCCGTCCAGGGGCTGGAGGCCGCAAAGGCGCAACTGGCGCTGGTGGACGCGCAGATCGCCGACGTGAAGCTGCAACTGTCGCGGACCGAAGTCGTGGCCCCCGTGGCGGGCGAAATCATGACGCGCTCTGCCCTGGTGGGCGGCATCGCGACCGCGCAGTCAGAGCCGATGTTCGCGATCATCCGTGACAGCGAACTGGAACTGCGCGCCGATTTTTCCGAACGTTTCATCCTCAAGATCAAGCCCGGACAGAAGGTTGTGATGCGTGGCGTGGGCCAGCCTGAGTCGCTGACCGGGACCGTCCGGCTGGTGGAACCGGCCATTGCAGAAGCCTCGCGGCTGGGGCAGGCGCGGGTGACCATCGATGATCCGGCGATGGTGCGCACCGGCATGTTCATGGATGCCGAAGTTCTTGTCGCCGAACGCGAGACGCTGGCGGTCCCGGTGACAGCCGTGGGGGCCACCGACACCGGTGCCACGCTGATGCGCGTCACGGACGGGGTGGTCGAACGGGTTCCGGTTGAACTGGGCATCCGCGACGGTGGCTTTGTCGAGGTGCTGAGCGGTGTCGCGGCCGGCGATCTGATTGTCACCAAAGCCGCAGCCTTTGTGCGCGAGGGGGACAAGATCAATCCCGTGCCCGCGTCTTCCGGCACGAACTGAGGATACCGCGATGAACTTCTCTGCCTGGTCGATCAGAAACCCGATTGCGCCCATCCTGGCCTTCGTCATGTTGCTCGTGCTGGGCTGGCAGGCGTTCAACGCCATGCCGATCACGCGCTTTCCGAACATCGATGTGCCGCTGGTTGCCGTCAGCGTTGCCCAGTCTGGCGCCGCCCCGGCCGAGATGGAAGCGCAGGTGACCAAAAGAATCGAAGATGCCGTTGCCGGCATCACCGGCGTGAAGAACATCATCTCCACCGTCACCGACGGCGTGTCGCAGACCGCCGTGGAATTCCGCATGGAAGTGCCCACCGACAAGGCCGTGCAGGATGTGAAGGACGCGATCGATCAGATCCGGGGCGATCTGCCGGGCGATGTCGAAGCACCGATCGTGACGCGGATCGATGTGGAAGGTCAGGCAATCATGACCTTCGGCGTTTCTGCGCCGGACATGTCACTGGAAGAGCTGTCCTGGTTCGTGGATGACAGGATCATCCGCGCGTTGCAGGGGCGTCCCGGTATCGGCCGGGTTGACCGCTACGGCGGGGCCGAACGCGAAATACGGATCGAACTGGACCCGGTCAAACTGGACAGTTTCGGCATCACCGCTGCCGCCGTGAATGCCCAGCTGCGCGCCACCAACGTCGATCTTGGCGCGGGCCGCGCCCGGATCGGCTCCAGCGAACAGGCAATCCGCACCCTGGGCGATGCCGAAACGGCAGAAAGCCTTGCCCAGACAACCATCGCCCTGCCATCGGGGCGCTTCGTGCGTCTGGGCGACCTTGGTGAGATTGTGGATACCTATCGGGAATTGCGGTCTTTTTCCCGGTTGAATGGCGATCAGGTTGTCACCTTTGCGGTTTTCCGTGCCAAGGGGGCAAGCGAAGTCAGCGTTGCCGAAACCGTCAATGAGGTTATGGGCAAGATCCGGGCAGAAAACCCCGAAGTGGCGATATCGCTGGTCGATGACACCGTCTTTTACACCTACGGCAACTACAAGGCCGCGCTGCACACCCTGATCGAAGGGGCCATTCTGGCCGTTCTGGTGGTGCTGGCCTTTCTGAGGAACTGGCGCGCCACGCTGATCGCGGCCGTGGCCCTGCCGCTGTCCGCGATCCCGACCTTCTGGATCATGGACCTGCTGGGCTTTTCGCTGAACCTGATCAGCTTTCTTGCGATCACGCTGGCGACCGGCATTCTGGTGGACGATGCCATTGTCGAGATCGAGAACATCGCGCGCCACATCCGCATGGGCAAGACACCCTACCGGGCCGCGATCGAGGCTGCGGACGAAATCGGTCTGGCCGTGATTGCCACCTCGGCCACCATTGTTGCGGTCTTCGTGCCGGTGTCCTTCATGCCCGGCATACCCGGGCAGTATTTCCGGCAGTTCGGCCTGACCGTTGCCATTGCCGTGATCTTCTCGCTGCTGGTCGCGCGCCTGATCACGCCGATGATGGCCGCCTATCTGATGCGCGACAAGGACGCGGACGGGCACGAAGAGAAAGACGGCAGGGTCATGCGCGGCTATCTGCGCTTTGTAAAGGCAACCACATCGGGGCATCTTTGGCTGATCCCTGCCCGCTATATGACGCTGGTTGCCGCAATCGGCGTGCTGGCGGTGTCGCTCTTTTTCATGCTGCGCATTCCGGGCAGCTTCATTCCGCCCGAAGATGTCAGCCGCATTCCGCTCAGCGTGGAACTGCCGCCGGGCGCCACACTGGCGGAAACCGACCGGACCACCCAGGCGCTTGCGGCCCGCATCCGCGACATCGAAGGGGTGAACAGCGTCTTCGTGCTTGGCGGCACCTCGCCGACCGGCGACCGCGACGTGCGGCGCGCCAGCGTGACGGTGCTGCTTGACAAGCTGGATCATTCGCTTTTGCACCGCGTGAGCGGGATTGCACGGGGCATTCCCGTTATCGGCCCCCTTCTGCCGGAACTTCAGGCCAAGGGACGCACCCGGCCGCAGAGCCAGATCGAGGCCGAAATCTTCACGGCCGTGAAAGTCATTCCCGATGTGCGCGTGTTCAAGCTGAACGACCGGGGCGAGCGGGATCTGTCCTTCTCGATCCTGTCGTCGAACGAAGAGGATCTGAACACCGCCGTCGCCCGTCTGGAATCCGCCCTGCGCGGCGACCCGGCCCTGGCCGATGTCGCCTCTGAGGGTGCCTTGCCGCGCCCGGAAATCCAGATCACCCCGCGCAAGGAAGAGGCCGCGCGTCTGGGCATCACCACGGCGCAGATCGCCGAAGTCATCCGCGTTGCCACGATCGGCGATGCGGACGCGGCCCTGGCCAAACTGTCCATCGATAACCGCCTGATTCCGGTGCGGGTCCAGTTGAACGAAGCCTCGCAGCAGGATGTGGCCCGTCTGGCCGCCCTGAAGGTGCAGGCGGCCAACGGCATGGCCGTGCCGCTGAGCTCGGTGGCCGATGTGCGCATCGCCGAAGGTCCCAGCATGGTGGACCGGCTGAACCGCGAACGCCGCGCCACCATCGGGGCCAACCTTCCGCTGGGCGTTGCCCTTGGTACCGCAGCCGGGCGGTTCAACGAGATTGTGAACAGTGTCGAGCTTCCGCCCACCGTGCGGGTTCAGGAAGCGGGGGATGCCGAGGTCCAGCAGGAAGTGGCGGCGGCCTTCGGCAATGCCATGGTCATGGGGCTCATGCTGGTGCTGACGGTGCTGATCCTGCTGTTTGCCAGTGTGATACAGCCCTTCACCATCCTGTTTTCGTTGCCCCTGGCGATCGGTGGCGTGGCGGCGGCGCTCATTGTGACGGGCAGCCCGGTGTCGATGCCGGTCCTGATCGGGATTCTGATGCTGATGGGCATTGTCACCAAGAACGCGATCCTTCTGGTGGATTTCGCCATAGAAATGCGCCGCCAGGGCATGGATCGCTTTGACGCCGTGATCGAGGCCGGTCACAAGCGGGCGCGTCCCATCGTCATGACATCCATCGCAATGGCGGCAGGGATGCTGCCGTCTGCCCTTGGCGTGGGCGAGGGCGGGTCATTCCGCGCGCCGATGGCTTCTGCCGTGATCGGCGGCATCATCGCCTCGACTGTGCTGAGCCTTGTGATCGTGCCCGCCTTCTTTTTGGTCATGGATGATCTTTCCATGCTGCTTGGCCGGTTGTTCAGGCGGTTCATCGGACCGAAAGAAGACGAGCCTGCCGAACCCCCTGGCCATGAACTGGCCGCCCGGATTGCGGCCAGTTCGGCCGAAATTGCCGCGCTGGAAACGCGGATCGGGTCACTGGAAAAAGAGACCTTCGAAAAACGCAGGCCAAAGACGCTGCACGTGGCGGAATGACATGCGACCCGGCGCGCAAACCCCGCGCGCCGTCCGGGCCAGGTGCCGGGGATGCCCATGCAGCGGACAAGGCCCGCAGGCGAACCTGACAGGGTGCTGAAGCAGCGGCCCAGCCGCATGGGTGGCCGGACAAGGCTTCGCAGGCCCGGGAAAGGGATTGCCCCTGTGGGCGGAAGGGTGCCCCCCAGACCGGTCGGTCCGGGAGAGGCAGAGGCCAGCACCCGCCGGGGGCGAAGCGCCCGCCGGGGGCGGGGCGAGCGGCTTTGGCCCCCGGCCGGTCCTGATCCCGGCGCGGCGCGGGGACAGGGGCGATGGCCCCTGCCAGAGGGGCGGTGAAGGTGCTGTCATCAGTTCGGGCGGGAACAGGAAACGCACCGCGTTTCCCCGCCCGCGCGGGACGGTGCCCCGTAGGTCGGTGGGTCCTGGACCAACAGAGGCCAGCGCCCGACCCGGCGGGCGTAAAGCGCCCGCCGGGGGCGGGGCGGGCGCTGGCCGGGGGCTTTGGCCCCCGGCCCGTCCTGATCCCGGCGCGGCGCGGGGACAGGGGCGATGGCCCCTGCCAGAGGGGCGGTGAAGGTGCTGTCATCAGTTCGGGCGGGAACAGGAAACGCACCGCGTTTCCCCGCC
>JADCDI010000126.1 GCA_020251025.1 Rhodobacter sp.
GGCGGCACCGGGGCCGACGTCCTGACCGGCGGGGCGGGGGATGACACCTATGTCGTCGATGCGACCGGCGATGTGGTGACCGAGGCGGCGAACGAGGGCACGGACACGGTGCAGTCCTCGGTGACCTATGTGCTGGGGGCGAATCTCGAGAACCTGACGCTGACCGGCGCTGCGGCGGTCAACGGCACCGGCAATACCGGGGCCAACACGCTGACCGGGAACGCAGGCGCGAACCTGCTGTCGGGCGGGGATGGCAACGACACGCTGTCCGGCGGCGCGGGCAATGACACGCTCGACGGCGGCACCGGGGCCGATGTCCTGACCGGTGGGGCGGGGAGTGACAGCTACCTCTTTGGCACGGGTGATGGCATCGACACGGTCAATGACGGCGGCACGGACAGTGCCATTGACACGGTGCAGTTCCGGACTGGCGTCGGGCTGGGCAACCTGACGATCAGCCGGGCGGACAGCGGCCGGGATCTGGTGGTGGCCCTTGGCACGGCGGACCGGATCATTCTTGACAACCGGCTGGTCGATGTGAACGGCGGGGCGGACCGGCTGCGCTTTGCCGATGGCAAATCGCTGACGGTCGAGGTGCTGGTGCAGGCGATGGCGGCCTTCGGCACGCCGGCGGCGGGCGAATTGAGCCTGGCACGGGCGGATGTGCAGCAGTATCTGACGCCGCTGCTGGCGTCAGGGCTGTAAGGGGTGCCGGCGGCAGCGCCGGGCGGGACAGGGTATCGCGGGTGAGTGGATCTGAACCGGACGGTCCGGCGGGCAAGGGCCCCGGCCCGGCAGAGGTATCGCTGGCCGCGCTGATCATGGTGGCGCGGTTCCACGAGATATCGGCCGATTTCGACACCCTGTCGCACCGCTTTCCGGCAGACCCCGGCCTGCCCGAGGCCACGCGGCTGTTGCGCGTGGCCAAGGCGCTGGGGCTGAAGGCCGGGGTGAAACGCATCGCCCCGGACCGGCTGGACAAGGCCAGCCTGCCTGCCCTGGCCGAGATGCGGGACGGCGGCTTCATCGTGCTGGCCAAGATCGACGGCGACCGGGTTCTGGTGCAGGACCCCGCCGTCGGCCGGCCCGAGGTGCTGCCGCTGGCCGGGTTTCACGGCCGCTGGACGGGCCGTCTGTTGCTGGTGACCAGCCGGGCCGCGCTTGCGGGCAAGGCGCGGCGCTTTGATCTGACCTGGTTCATCCCCAGCCTGGTGAAATACCGCCGCCTGTTCGGCGAGGTGCTGGTGTCGTCCTTTTTCCTGCAGCTGTTCGCGCTGATGACGCCGATCTTCTTTCAGGTGGTGATCGACAAGGTTCTGGTGCACCGGTCCTGGTCGACGCTGGATGTTCTGGTCTTTGCGCTGGTGGTGACCGTGGTGTTCGAGACGCTGCTGACAGGCCTGCGGACTTACGTCTTCAGCCATACCACCAGCCGGCTGGATGTCGAGCTTGGGGCCCGGCTTTATGACCATGCCCTGTCGCTGCCTTTGAGCTATTTTCAGGCGCGCCGGGTGGGCGACACGGTGGCGCGGGCGCGCGAGCTGGAGAATGTGCGGTCCTTTCTGACCGGGCAGGCGCTGACCGTGGTTCTGGATGTGGTCTTCGGCCTGGCCTTCTTTGCGGTGATGTTCCTCTATTCGCCGGTCCTGACGCTGGTCGTGGCGCTGACGATCCCGCTTTACATCCTGATCTCGGTTCTGGTGACGCCGGTGCTGCGGCGGCGTCTGGACGAGAAGTTTGATCGCGGCGCGGAAAACCAGGCCTTTCTGGTGGAAAGCATCGGGGCTGTCGAAACGCTGAAAGCGATGGCGGTGGAGCCGCGCATGCAAAGCCGCTGGGAACAGCAATTGGCCGCCTATGTCGGGGCCAGTTTCCGGGCGCAGAACCTGTCGAACTGGGCGGGGCAGGCGGTGCAGCTGGTCAGCAAGCTGACCACGGCGGCGGTGCTGTGGTTTGGCGCGCGGCTGGTGATGGAGGGGCAGCTTTCGGTGGGCGAGCTGATTGCCTTCAACATGCTGGCGGGGCGGGTCGCGGCCCCGATCCTGCGGCTGTCGCAGCTGTGGCAGGACTTTCAGCAGTTCCGGATTTCCATCGAACGGCTGGGCGATATCCTGAATGCGGTGCCCGAGCCGCGGTCGGGGCCGGGGCGCGGGGCGCTGCCCGCCGTGCAGGGGGCCATCCGGCTGGAGCATCTGGCCTTCCGCTACCGCCCGGAAACCTCGCGGGTGCTGGAAGATATCTCCATCGACATTCCGGCCGGGCAGGTGGTGGGCATCGTCGGCCCCTCCGGCTCTGGCAAATCCACCCTGACCAAGGTGATCCAGCGCCTTTACATCCCCGAAAGCGGGCGCATCCTGATCGACGGGGTCGATCTGGCGCTGGCCGATCCGGCCTGGCTGCGCCGCCAGATCGGGGTGGTGCTGCAGGAAAACGTGCTGATGAACCGCTCGGTGCGCGACAACATCGCGCTGGCCCTGCCCGAGGCGGGCATGGATCAGGTGGTGACGGCCGCGAAGCTGGCCGGGGCGCATGAGTTCATTCTGGAACTGCCCTTCGGCTATGACACCGAAATCGGTGAACGCGGTGCCAGCCTGTCGGGCGGGCAGCGCCAGCGCGTGGCCATCGCACGCGCCCTGATCACCAATCCGCGCATCCTGATCCTGGACGAGGCGACCAGCGCGCTGGATTACGAATCCGAACGGATCATCCAGCAGAACATGCGCCTGATCGCCAAGGGGCGCACGGTGCTGATCATCGCCCACCGCCTGGCGGCGGTGCGGGACGCCGACCGGATCATCACCGTCGAGAAGGGCCGCGTGACCGAAGACGGCACGCATGACGATCTCTTGCGGCGCGGCGGGCGCTATGCCGGGCTGTGGCGGCATCAGATCGGGGCAATCGCGGATCCGGCGGAATGAGCCGGGCCTGGCGCGTGCTGAAGGAAAGCCTGGCGGCCGAACGGGCTTCCCCGCCGGTTGCGCCGAAACGGCGGGGCGAGCTGGCCTTTCTGCCGGCGGTTCTGGAGGTGACGGAAACCCCGCCCTCGCCCACGGCGCGGGTGCTGTCGGCGGTGCTGTGCCTGTTTCTGGTGATCATGCTGGCCTGGGCCATTCTGGGGCGGGTCGATGTGGTGGCGGTGGCCGAAGGCAAGACCATTCCATCGGGCCGCTCGAAGACCGTGCAGGCCGCAGAGGCCGCCGTGGTGGCCTCGATCCTGGTGGAAGACGGCCAGACGGTGGCGGCCGGCGATGTCCTGATCCGCTTCGATCCGACCGAGATCGGCGCGGACCGCGAAAGGATTGCCCAGGAACTGGCCGAGGCACAGGTCACGGCGGCCCGGCTGCGCGCGCTTCTCGGGGACGCGACGCTGCAGACGGCCCTTGCCACGTTCCAGCCCCCGCCCGGGGCCGATCCCGCCCTTGTCGAGGGGCAGCGCAACCTGCTGATGAGCGAGGTCCGCGATCACCGGGCCAAGCTGGCCCAGATCGACGACGAGATCCGCAGCCGCGAGGCGCAGCAGGCGCAGATCACCGCCGCCATCGGCAAGCTGGACCGGGTGATCCCGCTTCTGGCCGAGGCCGAGGCGGCCCGGCGCAGCCTGCTGGAAAGCGGGTCCGGTTCCCGGCTGGTCTGGCTGGAGACCAGGCAGCAACTGGTCGAGGCCGAGGAGGAACGCCGGATCCAGACCTTCCAGCTGGCCGAGGCGGCCTCGGGGATTGCCGAAACCCGCAGCCGCCGCGACACCCTGGAAACCGACTTCCGCCTGACCAAGACCCGGGAGTTGTCCGAGGCGGACCGGGCGGCGGTGGCCCTGGCGCAGGAACTGGTCAAGGCGGAGCGCAGCCATCAGAACATGACGGTGCGCGCGCCCATCGACGGCAAGGTGCAGCAGCTGGCCCTGCACACCGTGGGCGGCGTGGTGCAGCCGGCAGAGCCCCTGATGATCATCGTGCCCGACGATGACACCCTGGAGGTCGAAGCCAGGCTGCAGAACCGCGATATCGGCTTTGTCCGCGTCGGCCAGCCGGTGGAGATCAAGGTAGAGACCTTCGCCTTCACCCGCTATGGCCTGATCCCCGGCGAGGTTCAGTCGATCTCGGGCGATGGCGTGATGGAGGAAAAGACCGGACAGGTCCAGTATCCCGCCCGCATCCGGCTGCTGTCCTCCACCATGATGGTGGATGGCCGCGAGGTGGCCCTCGGCCCGGGCATGAACGTGACGGTCGAGGTCAAAACCGGCAGCCGCCGCGTCATCGAATACCTCTTGTCCCCGATCCTGCGCTACAACCAGGAAGCCATCCGGGA
>JADCDI010000127.1 GCA_020251025.1 Rhodobacter sp.
CCCCCGGCCGGTCCTGATCCCGGCGGGACGCTGTGGCAGGGGCGATGGCCCCTGCCATTGAGGCGGTGAGGGTGCCTTCGCCCCATCGGGCGGGAACAGGAAACGCGACCCGCGTTTCCCCGCCCAAGCGGAACGGTGCCCCGTAGACCGGTCGGTCCGGGAAACACAGAGGCCAGCGCCCGACCCGGCGGGGGCGAAGCGCCCGCCGGGGGCGGGGCGGGCGCTGGCCGGGGGCTTTGGCCCCCGGCTGGTCCTGATGCCGCTGTGGCGCTGTGGCAGGGGCGATGGTCCCTGCCAGTCAAGCGTTGAAGGTCCCTTCGCCCCTCAGGGCGGGAAGAGGAAACGCATCGCGTTTCCCCCGCCCGTGCGCAACGGTGCCCTACAGACCGGCAAATCCGGGAGACACAGAGGCCAGCGCCTGCCCCGCCCCCGGCGGGACAAGGCGCAGCGCAGTGCAGTGGCAGGGGCGATGGCCCCTGCCAGGATGCTCAAGGCGCGGGCAGGTGCCGGAGTTTCCCGCTCTTTCCCGTTCCGGTCAGGCCGCCCCTGCAACCGGCACCTCTTCAGCACCCGGTCAGAGTCCAATTCAATCGACACCGCGATATCAGATCCCCAAATGCGGTTTCCCTGCGCAGAAAGCGGGGGCTTGGCGCGCCACGGAGGCAGAACAGAACACGACGGAAAGGGCTCAGCCTTGGTCCAGCAGCCGCAGAAGGCTGGCCGCAGCCGCCTCTGGCGTTGTCTCACCGGCTTCCACCGCGTGACCCAGCCGCGCCATCTCGGCGCGCACCGGTTTGGTTTCCAGTGCGGCCAGCAGACCGTGGCGCACCTCTTGCTCGAAGGCATGCCGTGCCTGGGCGGCGCGGCGGGCCTGCCAGTGGCCGCTGTCCCTGCGCCAGGCGGCCAGCGCCTGCATCTCGGCCCAGGCCCCGGCCAGACCGGCGCGTTCTGTGGCCGAAACGGTCATCGCCTTGGGAAAGCCTTCGGGGTCCTGCGGGCGCGGGCGCAGCAGGCGCAGCGCACCGGCATAATCGGCGCAGGCGCGCAGCGCTGCCGGGCGAAGATCGCCGTCGGCCTTGTTGACAAGGATCAGGTCGGCCATCTCCATGATGCCGCGCTTGACCCCCTGCAGCCCGTCGCCCCCCCCGGGGGCCAGAAGCAGAACAAACAGGTCGCACAGATCATCGACCATGGTTTCGGACTGCCCCACACCCACCGTTTCGATCAGCACAACGTCAAAGCCCGCCGCCTCGCACAGCGCCACCGCCTCGCGCGTGCGGCGCGCCACGCCGCCAAGCTGGGTCTGCGACGGCGACGGGCGGATAAAGGCGTTGGGGTCGCGCGACAGCAGGTCCATCCGGGTCTTGTCCCCCAGAATGCTGCCCCCGGAGCGCGCCGATGACGGGTCCACCGCCAGCACCGCCACCCGCAGTCCCTGCCCCGTCAGCATCAGCCCGAAGCTTTCGATGAAGGTCGATTTGCCGACACCGGGGGTGCCCGACAGGCCGATGCGCAGCGCCTGCCGCCCCGTGGCCCGCAGCGCCGAAACCAGCGCCTGCGCCTGTACCCGGTGATCGGCGCGCGCACTTTCCACCAGCGTGATCGCCCGCGCCAGGGCGCGGCGGTCACCCGCGATCACGCGGGGGGCAAGTTCGGCGGCGTCGATCATGATCCGGGGCTCCGGCAAGGGTCTGCGCATCGGCGCGCGGGCGCACGCGAAAGTCAACGCCCTGTTGCGCCGGAATGTTAAGGTGGTATCCCGGCGGCCCCCGAACCGCACCCTGAAGGAGACCCGGCATGTGGCGCAGATTGGCGATTGCAGTTCTTGCGGCAGGTTTCGCCGCGTCATCCTGTGCCGCCGAAGCCCCGGTTGTGTTCGATCTGTCGATCCGCGGCATCAGGGTGGGCACGCTCAGCTTTTCCGGCGAGGTGGCCGGGGGGCGATACGCCGTGTCGGGCCGACTGGAAAGTACGGGTCTGGTGGGCCTGGTGCGGCGGGTCCGCTATGACGGGCAGGCAGAAGGCAGCCTTCGGCAGGGCCGCTTCACGCCCGCCCGCTACCGCGAACAGGCCGATACCGGGCGGCGGCAATCGCAATCGGTGATGGAGTACCGGCGCGGAATCCCGCAGATCAAGGTCTACAACCCGCCCCGTGACCTGCAGTCGGACGGGATCGATCCGGCGACACAGGGCGGCACGGTGGACCCGCTGACAGCCCTGTTCGCCACGCTGCGCGATGTCCCGCCGGGCAAGGAATGCAATCAAACCCTGACCATGTTCGACGGCAAGCGGCGCAGCCAGCTTGTGCTTGGCCCCCCTGCGGCGGTCAAGGGGGGCATCGCCTGCCCCGGAGAGTACCGGCGGCTGGCAGGCTTTTCGGCCAGGGACATGGCCGAAAAGGCGCGGTTTCCCTTTACCCTGCGCCTTGGTCCTGCCGCATCGGGCCTGATGCAGGTGAATGACGTGACGATGGAAAGCATCTATGGAAATGCGCGGCTGAAACGCCGATAAGGCATCCGTGAGCGATACCCTGCCCATAGACGAGGCGCTGCCCACGTTGGTCGCCGCCCTTGGCGCAACCCGCCAGGCCGTGCTGCAAGCCCCGCCCGGGGCAGGCAAGACCACGCGTGTCCCGCTGGCCCTGCTGAAGGCCGGTCTGGTGCAGGGCCGCATCATCCTGCTGGAGCCGCGCCGCCTTGCCGCCCGTGCCGCCGCAGAGCGCATGGCCGAAACGCTGGGCGAGGCGGTGGGGGCAACGGTCGGCTACCGGATCCGCGGCGAGGCGAAGGTCAGCCGCACCACCCGGATCGAAGTGGTGACCGAAGGCATCCTGACCCGGATGATCCAGTCCGACCCGTCGCTGGACGGAATCGGGGCGCTGATCTTTGACGAGTTCCACGAGCGGTCCCTGAACGCCGACCTTGGCCTTGCCCTGGCGCTTGAGGTGCGCGCGGCCCTGCGCGAAGACCTTGTTCTTGTCGTGATGTCCGCCACGCTGGACGCGGGTCCGGTTGCCGCGCTGATGGGGGGCGCGCCGGTGATCACCTCGGCAGGGCGGGCCTTTGCGGTCAAGACACGCTGGCTGCCCAAACCGCTGGGCCCGATGCGCTTTGAGGCGGCCATGGCCGGGCTGATCCTGCAGGCCCTTGCCGAGACGGACCAGGGCGGTGTGCTGGCCTTTCTGCCGGGCGAGGGCGAAATCAGAAAGGTCGAGACGCTTCTGAAAGGCCGCCTGCCCCCCGGCTGCACGGTGCGCCCGCTGTTCGGGGCGATGGATTTTGCCGCCCAGCGCGCCGCGACCGGCCCGGTCGGCGCGGGGCGGCGCATCGTTCTGGCCACGGCCATTGCCGAAACCTCGCTGACCCTGCCCGATATCCGGGTGGTGGTCGATGGCGGCCGGTCGCGCCGCGCCCGCTTTGACCCGGCCAGCGGCATGTCGCGGCTGGTGACCGAACGGGTGACCAGGGCCGAGGCGGACCAGCGGCGCGGCCGGGCCGGGCGCCTGGCCGAAGGGCTGTGCTACCGGATGTGGTCGCGCGCCGAAGAGGGCGGCCTTGCCCCCTTTCCGCCCGCCGAGATCGAGGTGGCGGATCTGACGGGCCTTGCGCTGGAACTGGCGGTTTGGGGCAGCGAGGCGGGCCTTGCCTTTCTGACCCCCCCCAATCCCGGCGTGCTGGCCGAGGCGCGCGCCCTTCTGGCCGCGCTGGGGGCGCTGGATACGCAGGGGCGCATCACCGGTCATGGGCGTGCGCTGGCCACCCTGCCGCTGCATCCGCGCCTGGGCCACATGCTGCTGCGCGCCGGGCCCGGGGGCGCGACCCTGGCCGCCCTGCTGGCCGAACGTGATCCGCTGCCCGGCGCGCCGCCCGACCTTGTGCAACGTCTGTCGGCGCTGCGCGACCCCTTGCGGTTCGACCGCGGTCACCCGGGCGTGCTGCACCGCCCCACGGTCGGGCGTATCCGCGAGGAGGCCCGCCGTCTGGCGCGGGCCGTCCCGCAGGGCGCCGGCCCGCCCCTGTCCGCCGCAGAAATGGCCGCCCTTGCCTACCCCGACCGCATCGGGCTGCGCCGCAAGGGCGATGCCCCGCGCTGGGTGCTTTCAGGGGGAAAGGGCGCGGCGATGGACCCCGGGCTGCCCCTGTCGGGGGCGCGGCTGATCGTGGCGACCGATCTTGACGGCGATCTGCGCGAGGCGCGGGTGCGTCAGGCGATCCAGCTGGACGAGGACGATCTGCGCAGCCTGTTCGCCGACCGGATCGGGCAGCGCACCCTGTGCGAATGGTCCCGGCGCGAGCGCCGGGTGACGGCCCGGCGGCAAGAGGTGCTGGGTGCCCTTGTGCTGTCGGACCACCCCTGGCCCGATGTCCCGCCCGAAGCGGTTGCACGGGCCGCGCTGGACGGGTTGCGCGACCTGGGCCTGCCCTGGACCGATCCCGCCCGCCGCCTGCGTGCCCGGATCGAACTGGCGCGCGGCGGCGGGGCCGATCTGCCCGACTGTTCGGATGCCGCGCTGCTGGCGCGGGCCGATGGGTGGCTTCTGCCCTTTGTGGCAGACCTGCGCACCGAGGCCGACCTGCGCGCGCTTGACCTGACCGAACCGCTGCGCCAGTCGCTGGGCCGGGACCAGATGCACCTGATCGACCGGCTCTGCCCCGCGCAGTACGAGACACCGCTGGGGCGGCGCGTCGCGATCGATTATGACGGCGAGGCACCGGCAATCGAGGTCCGCCTGCAGGAAATGTTCGGGGTCACGCGCCATCCCACAGTCGGGCAGGCGCAGACGCCGCTGCGGATCACGCTGCTGTCGCCGGGCGGCAAGCCGGTTCAGGTGACATCGGACCTGCCGGGGTTCTGGACCAACAGCTATGGCGATGTGCGCCGGGACATGCGCGGGCGCTATCCGCGCCACCCCTGGCCCGAGGACCCGACGCGGGCAGAGCCGACGCTGCGCGCCAAACCGCGCGGCACCTGAACCCTTTCCAGCCCCGGTGTTTTTCAGTAAAGGGGGCCAGGGCAGGAGACAGGTTTCCATGACATCAGATCATCAGGCCGCCGTGCGCGGGCGCTGGGCCGTCGGGGCCATGTTCCTGGCCAACGGCTTTCTCTTCGGGTCCTGGGCCCCGCAGATTCCGCTGCTGTTGCCGCGCCATGACATCACCGAGGTCACGCTGGGCCTGCTGATCTTCGGCCTGGGTGTCGGGGCGGTCGTTGCCATGTCCTTTTCGGGGGCGGTGATTGCGCGCATCGGATCGCGACGGGCGCTGGGCCTGTTCGCACTTTTGGCTGTCGGCACCCTGCTTTTGGTGGTGCTGTCGCCCAACCTTGGGCTTCTGGCCCTGGCCATGGCGGCAATGGGGGCCTTTCTGGGCTGCATGGATGTGGCGATGAATGCCAATGCGGTCGAGGCCGAAAAGCAGATCGGACGCGCCATCATGTCGTCGTCCCACGGATTCTGGAGCCTGGGCGGCTTCATCGGCGGCGGGCTGGGGGGCATTGCCATCGCGCGGCTGGGGGCCGAAACCCATGCGCTGCTGGCGACGCTGGCCGCCCTTGCCGTCATGCTGGCGGCCATGCCCTTTCTGGTCAGCGAGCCGCACCGCCCCGCCCCGGCAAAAGGTGAACGTCGCGCCAGCCCCTGGCCGCGCGGATGGCCCATCTACATTCTGGGCATGATGGCGCTGTTCTGCATGGTGCCCGAAGGCGGTGTGCTGGACTGGGCGGCGCTGTATCTGACGCGGGAATTCGGGGCAAACCTGCAGACGGCCTCGCTTGCCTTTTCGGTCTTTGCCGGAACCATGGCCGTGATCCGGTTCCTGGGGGATGCCGTGCGCAACCGCTTCGGCGCGGTCACGACGCTGCGCGTCTCGGCGCTGATTGCGGCCGCAGGGATGGTGGGGGCCAGCCTTGCGCCGACCCCGGCGCTTGCCATTGCCTGCTTCGGGCTGTCCGGCCTTGGCATCGCCAATATGGTGCCGATCGTGCTGTCGGCAGCCGGGAACCATCCCGGGGCCAGCGCCGGGTCCGGAATCGCCACGGTGACGATGATGGGCTATTCCGGCATCCTGATCGCCCCCTCGGCCATCGGCTTTGCCGCCGAACACATCGGCTACCGCACCACCTATTTCGTGCTGGCGCTGCTGCTTCTGGTTGTGGCGGCGCTGGCGGGGCGGGTGGCGGCGGCGGACCACATCGGCGAGGTTCCCGCCCGCGCCTGAGGGTCATCAGACCCCCATGAAATCGGCCTTGCCCAGCACCACGCCGTTGTGGCGCAGGATGTTGTAGGCGGTGGTGGCGTGGAAATAGAAATTCGGCAGCGCGAATTCCGACAGGAAGACCTGGCCGCTGAACTGCAACTCGCCATGGCGCATCTTCAGGGTGATCTGGCGGTGTTCCGCCCCTTCGAAAGCCGCCTGCGTGAAGGTGCCGAGATAGGCCACCGCGGTTGCGACGCGCTGCTTCAGCTCTTCCAGCGTGGTCTCGGTATCGGGGTGGCTTGGCACCTCGGCCCCGGTCAGCCGGGCCGGGGTGCGGCAGGCGAAATCACAGGCCAGCTGCACCTGCCGGGTAAAGGGCAGCATGTCGGGAAACAGGCGGAAGGCGGTCAGCGCGGCAGGATCGATCCTGTGCGCGGCGCAATGCGCATCGGCCTTGGCAAGGATCGCAGCCATCGCGTTAAGGCTGCGGGTCAGGGGCGGTATCGTGGCGGCATACATGGCGGAAACTCCCGGTCCCGAAAGGCCGCAGCACAGCGCGGCGACAGAAGATCACGTCCCTTCCTGCCACGAAGCCGGGCGGCGAGTCCATGGGCGGCCGCAGACCCGGGCGCGGGATCAACCGGGCGGCAGGATCAACGGCAAACCGGGCGGTGGTGATGATGCGCAACCCCGCCGTCGCCCTGGCCCTGACCCTGGCCCGTCCCCGGTCACAGGCCCAGACACCAGCGCATCACGGCCTTTTGCGCATGAAGGCGGTTCTCGGCCTCGTCGAAGACCACCGAATGCGGGCCGTCCATTACCGCGCTTGTCACCTCGTCATTGCGGTGCGCGGGCAGGCAATGCATGAACAGCGCATCGGGCCGGGCACGGGCCATCAGCGCCCCGTTCACCTGATAGGCGCGCAACTGGTTGTGGCGGCGTTCCCTGGCGCTTTCGGGATCATGCATCGACACCCAGGTGTCGGTGACCACCAGATCGGCCCCCTGCACCGCCAGCGCCGGATCGCGTTCCACCGTCACCCGGCGACCCTTGTCGCGGGCATAGCCGATGAACTCCGGCTCCGGGTCCAGGGTCGGCGGGCCGGTGAAGGTAAAGTCGAAGCCGAACTGCCCGGCGGCGTGCAGGAAAGACGCGCAGACATTGTTGCCATCCCCCGCCCAGACAACGCTGCGCCCCGCGATGGGTCCGCGATGTTCCTCATAGGTCATCACATCGGCCATGATCTGGCAGGGATGGGTGCGGTTTGTCAGCCCGTTGATCACCGGCACCGTCGCATGTTCCGCCATTTCCAGAAGGGTCGCCTCCTCGAACGTGCGGATCATGATCAGATCGACATAGCGGCTGAGCACGCGGGCGGTATCGGCGATGGTTTCGCCGTGGCCCAGCTGCATTTCCTTGCCCGACAGCACCATGGTTTCGCCACCCATCTGGCGCACGCCCACATCGAAGGAGACACGGGTGCGGGTGGAAGGTTTTTCAAAGATCAGCGCCACCATGCGGCCTGCCAGGGGCTGCGCGTCATCGGGCGTGCCCCTTGGCCTGCCGCCCCGCGCGGCCTTCATCGTGCGGGCAGCGTCGATCATGCCGCGCAGGGCGGCAGCATCGGTTTTATGGATGTCAAGGAAATGGTTCATGTCCGGTGCTTTTCTGCTGCGGTTGCACCGGGGGCTGTCTGCCCCCGGACCCCCGGGGATATCTGTGAACAGAAGACGGTCAGGCGACGGCAGCCTTTTCCAGAGAAATTGCGGCCCGCTCCAGCCGGGCCGCAGCCTCGGCCAGGTCTTCGTCGGGGATGTTCAGCGCAGGCAAAAGGCGCAGCACATTGTCGGCGGCGGGCACGGTCAGCACCTGCTGGGCATATCCCGCCTTGACCACATCGGCGGGCGCGATGCGGCATTTCAGGCCCAGCATCAGTCCCCGGCCGCGAACGCCCTCGAACACGGTGGGATGGGCCGCCACCAGCCCTTCCAGCTTCTGGCGGAACAGCGCGCCCTTGCGGGTCACTTCGGCCAGAAAGGCCGGGTCGGCAATGATCCCCACCACAGCCGCCCCAACGGCACAGCCCAGCGGGTTGCCGCCATAGGTCGAGCCATGCGTGCCTGCCACCATGCCCGAAGCCGCCCGCTGCGTGGCCAGCACCGCGCCCAGCGGAAAGCCGCCGCCGATGCCCTTGGCGACCATCATGATATCGGGGGTGATCCCGGCCCATTCATGGGCAAACAGCCGGCCGGTGCGGCCCATGCCGCATTGCACCTCGTCCAGGATCATCAGCGCGCCGGTGGCATCGCACAGATCGCGCAGCCCCCTGAGGCAGGCGTCCGGCAGCAGGCGGATGCCGCCTTCGCCCTGGATCGGTTCCAGCATCACCGCCGCCGTGCGGTCGGTGACGGCGGCGCGCAGCGCGTCATGATCGCCAAAGGGCAGCACGCGGAAGCCCGGCATCAGCGGGCCAAAGCCCCTGGTCATCTTTTCCGACCCGGCAGCGGCAATCGCCCCGGTGGAGCGGCCATGAAAGGCGCCTTCGAAGGTCACGATCCCGGTCCGTTCCGGCTGGCCCAGATCATGCCAGTATTTGCGGGCCATCTTGATCGCCAGTTCGGCCGTCTCGGTGCCGGAATTGGTGAAGAACACCGTGTCGGCAAAGGTATGCTCCACCAGAAGCGCCGCCAGCCTTTCCTGCTGAGGGATGTTGTAAAGGTTGGATACATGCCAAAGTTGCGCCGCCTGCGCGCCCAGCGCGGCCACCAGCGCGGGATGCGCATGGCCCAGCGCGTTCACCGCGATGCCCGCGCCCAGATCAAGGTATCGGCTGCCATCCCCGGCCACCAGCCAGGAACCTTCGCCCCGGACAAAGGACAGGGGCGCGCGGGTATAGGTGGGCAAGACGGCAGGGATCATCGGCGGGGTTCCTTAC
This sequence comes from Rhodobacter sp., assembly GCA_020251025.1. Taxonomy (GTDB): domain Bacteria; phylum Pseudomonadota; class Alphaproteobacteria; order Rhodobacterales; family Rhodobacteraceae; genus Aliitabrizicola. The sequence continues at coordinate 9,130 of JADCDI010000127.1, forward strand.
ACGGCGCGCCGCAGGGGTGCCAAAGGGCAGCGCGCAAGTCAAACACTGTTCGGCGGAAGGGCGGGATGCGCGGCGGACGCGCGGCACAACCCGCTTACGCGCGGGCGCGCCGGCGTCGGGGCAGGAAAGATGCGACCCTTGTGTTCATGGTGCTGCGGTAGCGCAAAAGGCCGCGTGTGTAAAGTGTCACGCCGCAGTCGCGGCCTCTGTCAGCAGCGCGATGACCGGCGGGCAGCAGAACGACCTGTCGCCATCGGCGTTGCAGGCCCCGCCATGCAGATCGGGGTCGGGCCGCAGGGCCATCGCGGTGCCACCTTTGGGACAGGCCCATGCCGACGCAACCGAAGCTGCGGCACCGGTGGTGCCCGCACAGCCCTGTCGTTCTTGCGCCGGGTCGCCGGTGCTTGTATCTGATGCCTTCCCGGCTAGAATGCCGGGCAAAGGCATATCCTGTGGCGCATCCGCGGGCAGGGTTCAGCACCAGACCGGAGATCACGGATGTCCTGGACGGATGAGCGCGTCGAGACGCTGAAAAAGATGTGGTCCGAAGGCCAGAGCGCCAGCCAGATCGCCAAGGAGCTGGGCGGTGTGACGCGCAATGCCGTGATCGGCAAGGTCCACCGCCTGGGCCTGTCGAACCGCGTTGGCGCGGGCAAGTCCGAAGAGGAAGAGGAAGATCCGGTCGTGCCCACCGCTGCCCCGCTTTGGGTCGATCCGCCAGCCCCACCCGCCGCCGAGCGTCCTGCAGAACTGCGGGCCGTCCCCGACCGCCCGGCCCCGCCCGAGGGCGGAGCCACAATCACGCCGCTGCCGACCCGCAAGGCGATCATTCCCGCAGGCCAGCCCCTGCCGCCGCAGCCATCGGCGAACGAGATCAGCCCCGAGGCGCTGGCCTCGGTGCGCGAAGTGGAAAAGCGCGCGCGCCGCTTGAGCCTGATGGAGCTGACCGAGCGCACCTGCAAATGGCCGATCGGCGATCCGGCGACGGATGATTTCTGGTTCTGCGGCCTGCCGACCCAGGTCGGCAAGCCCTATTGCGATGCCCATGTCGGCGTCGCGTTCCAGCCGATGAGCGCAAGGCGCGACCGGCGCCGCTAGCAGCGCGCCAAAGCGGCATCGCCGCCGCTGGCCGGACGGCAAGATCATCCCGATCCGCCGGAAAGACGCGTTGCAATTCCGGGCGGACCCGGAAATGAGGCGCGGCGTTCCGGCGATGAAGTTGCGAGTGAATCGCAGGCAAATTGACTTTGCGAGCCGTTCGCATATGTATGGGGCAGTGAAACCAGTCAGAAGGCAACCCATGTCCCTGCGTCGCCGCGACATTCTCCGGCTCGCTCTGGGGGCGGCGGTCGCATCGCCGTTCCTTGCGCGGGCCGCTTATTCAGGCCCTGTGCCCAAGGTGGTAACCACAACGGGCATGATTGCGGATGCTGCGCGCCGGATCGGGGGGGGCCAGGTCCGGGCACTGATGGGGCCGGGGCTTGACCCGCATTCCTATCGGCCGACGCGCAGTGACATCGCGGCACTGGCAGATGCGGACCTGGTCCTTTGGCACGGTCTTCACCTCGAGGCGCAGCTGATGGATTTGCTTCAGATGCTCGCCGCCCGCACGAATGTGGTGGCGGTGGCCGACAGTCTGCCCAAGGACCGGCTTCTGGCCGACCCGGACTATCCCGACCGTTTTGATCCGCATGTCTGGATGGACCCGGTGCTTTGGGCCGATGTGACGAAGGTGATCCAGACCGCGCTGAGCGATGTTTTCCCGCAGGCCGCCGAAACCCATGCCGCAGAGGCCGAGGCGCTGCGCCGGGACATGGCGGCCCTGGATGACTACGCGCAGACCGTGCTGGCGACGGTTCCCGAAGAGGCGCGCGTCCTGGTCACGGCGCATGACGCCTTTGGCTATTTCGGCCGCCGCTATGCGTTCGGGGTTATGGGCATCCAGGGCATCTCCACCCAAAGCGAGGCCGGCCTTGCCCGCGTGGGAGAGTTGGTTGATGTGCTGGTGTCGCGCAATCTGGGCGCGGTGTTTGTCGAAAGCTCCGTGTCGGACCGTTCCGTGCGCGCCCTGATCGAAGGCGCGGCGGCAAGGGGCCAGGAGGTGCGGATCGGTGGTGAGCTGTTCTCGGATGCGATGGGGCCGGAGGGCACCTATGAAGGCACGTACATCGGCATGATCGACCATAACGTGACGACAATCGCCCGCGCATTGGGCGGGACCGTTCCGGATCGCGGGATGAACGGCAAACTTGCGGCGGCAAGCTGATGATCCCGCAACGCCAGATCGCACCGGTTGCGTCGCTGACAGTGCCGGCGCTTTCGATCAGCGGGCTGAGTGTTGCCTATGACGACACGATTGTGGTCGGGGATGTCGATGCGCGCTTCATGAGCGGGACGATGACCGCCATCATCGGGCCGAACGGTGCGGGCAAATCAAGCCTGCTGAAGGCCACGCTGGGCATCGTGCCGACACTGGCGGGCCATGTCGCGTTTTTCGGCGAACCGCTGGACACTGTCCGCAACCGCGTCGCCTATGTGCCGCAGCGCGCCGGGGTGGACTGGGATTTTCCGGCGCGGGTGCTTGATGTTGTGCTGATGGGGCTTTACGGCGAACTTGGCATTTTCGGTCGCCTGCGGCCGTCCCATGAAAAGCGGGCCATGGACTGTATCGCGCGCGTCGGGCTGACGGACTTTGCCCGCCGTCAGATCGGCGCACTTTCGGGCGGGCAGCAGCAGCGCGTCTTTCTGGCCCGCGCCCTGGCGCAGCGGGCGGATATTCTGCTGCTGGATGAGCCCTTCGCAGGGGTGGATGCGGCCACGGAAAAGGCGCTGGTCCAGGTGCTGCACGCACTGCGCGGCGAAGGCCGGGCCATTGTGGCCGTGCATCACGACCTTGCAACGGTTCCCGCCTATTTCGATCATGTGCTGCTGCTCAATCGCAGATGTATTGCGGAAGGTCCGGTTGCAACGGCCTTCACCGAAAAGGCGCTGGCGCAGACCTATGGCGCCCGCGGCGCTGCCCATGCCTGATGCCTTTCTGCTGCAGGCAGGATACAACGCAACCTTTGTCACGCTGGGGTCCATGTTCTTGGGCATGGCGGCAGGCGTTACGGGAACCTTCCTGTATCTGCGCAAGAGATCCCTGATCTCTGACGCGCTTGCGCATGCGACGCTGCCCGGGGTGGGTCTTGCTTTCCTGTTGATGGTGGCACTGGGCGGCGACGGGCGCAGCCTGCCCCTGCTGCTGGCGGGGGCCGGGCTTTCGGCGCTGGCAGGGCTTTTGTGTGTGCATCTTCTTTCCACCAGAACCCGCCTGCCATTGGATGCGGCCATCGGGGCGGTTCTGTCGGTGTCTTATGGCCTTGGCATCGTCATCCTGACGGTGATCCAGGCGCTGTCGGCCGGACGGCAGGCCGGGCTTGAAGGGTTTCTGCTGGGGTCTGCCGCCGGGATGCTGCAGTCCGATGCGCTGCTGATCGGGTTTGGCGGGGCGGCGGCTGCCCTGCTGGTGATCCTGTTCCGCCGCCCCCTTCTGCTGGTGGCGTTTGACCCCGGTTATGCGGCGACCTGCGGGGTCAGCCCGGCGCGGACCGATCTGATGCTGATGGTGCTGGTGCTGGCCGTCACGCTGACCGGATTGAAGGTTGTGGGACTGATCCTGATCGTCGCCCTTCTGATCATCCCGCCTGTCGCGGCACGGCTTTGGTCAGACCGGGCCGGCGTTGTGGTTGCCGTGGCAGGCGGCATCGGTGGGGCGGCAGGCTATGGCGGTGCCGCGGCCTCGGCCATGGCACCTGACCTGCCGACCGGTGCCGTGATCGTGCTTCTGGCTTTTGCTGCCTTCGTGATCTCGCTGCTGGTGGGGCCGGTGCGCGGCGTGATCCCGCAGGCCTTGCGCAGGGCCAGGATGCGCGGCCATCTTGACGGGGCGGGATGATGGGCTCTGATTTTGTGATGCTGTCGCTGGTGCCGATGGTGATCGCCGCGCTTGCCGCCGTTGCCTGCGCCCTGCCCGGAAATTTTCTGCTGCTGCGCCGCCAGTCGATGCTGGGCGATGCCATCAGCCATGTGGTGCTGCCGGGAATTGTCGTGACCTTTCTGCTGACAGGGTCTGCAAACCCCTGGGCGATGCTGCTGGGCGCGGGCATCGCCGCCCTGTTTTCGGTCTTGCTGATCGAACTGATCGTGCGCAGTGCCCGTGTGGAACCGGGCGCGGCGATGGGCACCGTCTTTACCGCGATGTTCGCCGCCGGCGTTCTGGGGCTGGAACGGTCCGGGGCAAGCGGCGTGCATCTGGACGTGGAACATGCGCTTTACGGCAATCTGGAAAGCCTGATCTGGCTGGATGCAAACGGATGGCCGTCCCTGGCGGACCCCAAAGCGCTGGCCGGGCTTCCGCCCGAATTGACCTTGCTGGCTGCGGTAACGGCGGTGGTGGGCGCGTTCGTGGTGGCGCTGTGGCGACCGCTGTCGGTTGCAACCTTTGACGAGGGGTTTGCGGCCACACTCGGCCTGCCGGTGCGCGCGCTGTCGCTGGCGCTGATCGTGGTGGCCGCCATGGCCTGTGTCGCGGCCTTTTCTGCGGTCGGCTCAATTCTGGTGATTGCCATGCTGATCTGCCCGCCTGCCGCGGCCCGTCTGATGACGAACCGGCTTGGCCATCAGGTCTGGCTCAGCCTTGGCCTTGCCATTCTGGCGGCGCTTTCAGGCTATGTTCTTGCCGGGTATGGTCCGCTTTGGCTGGGCTTTGCGGGTTCGGTCAGTGCCGCAGGGATGATTGCTGCCGTTTCGGGTGTCATTCTGGGGCTGGCCGCCCTGACCGGACGGCACCGGCGCCGCACAGGCAGCCCCCTTTCCACCCCCGCCGACCGCCCCTATAAGGCCCCGAACGCTTGAGCGAGGCCCGGATGCGCAAGGCAGAGATCACCCGCAAGACCCATGAGACCGAAATCTCGGTGTCCGTGGCACTGGATGGCACCGGCCAGCACCGGATGGCGACCGGAGTGGGGTTCTTCGACCATATGCTGGATCAGTTGTCCCGCCACGCGCTGATCGACATTGCGCTGACCGCGAAGGGTGATCTCAACATCGACGATCACCACACGGTGGAAGACTGCGGCATCGCGCTGGGCCAGGCCCTGGCCCGGGCGCTGGGCGACAAGCGCGGCATCCGCCGCTACGGTGAATGCAGCCTGCCCATGGACGATGCGCAGGTGCGCTGCGCCCTTGATCTGTCGGGGCGGCCCTGTCTGGTCTGGAATGTGCCCTTTCCCGCGCCGAAAATCGGCAGTTTTGATACCGAACTGGTCCGCGAATTCTTTCAGGCGCTGGCAACCCATGGCGGCATCACCCTGCATGTCGATCTGATCCATGGGCTGAACAGCCACCACATTGCCGAAGCCGTCTTCAAGGCCGTGGCCCGCAGCCTGCGACTTGCGGTCGAGGCCGACCCGCGTGCAGCGGGCAGCATCCCCTCGACCAAGGGGACGCTATAGGCAATGCTGACCGTTCTGGTCGATTATGACAGCGGCAACCTGCATTCGGCCGAAAAAGCGTTTCAGCGCATGGCACGGGAGGTGGGCGGTGGCGATATTCTGGTCAGCCGTCACCCCGGGGATGTGGCACGGGCCGACCGGGTCGTGCTGCCGGGCGACGGCGCATTCCCCGCCTGCCGCCGCGCCCTGGGCCGTATCGGCGGCCTCTTCGAGGCGATGCAAGAGGCTGTCACTGTCCGGGGGCGCCCCTTTCTGGGCATCTGTGTCGGCATGCAGATGCTGGCGACACGCGGGCTGGAGTTCGGCGTGACAGAGGGATTTGGCTGGATCGGCGGCGAGGTGGCGCGGATTGCGCCCCTGGACCCGTCGCTCAAGGTGCCGCACATGGGCTGGAACGATCTGGTGATCGACCGCCCGCATCCGCTGCTGGAGGGGATTGCGACGGGTGACCACGCCTATTTCGTGCATTCCTTCCAGTTCCGTGTCGCGGACAGCGCGCATCTGCTGGCCCATGCCGATTACGGCGGGCCTGTCACCGCGATTGTCGGGTCCGGCACCGTGGTGGGCACGCAGTTCCACCCCGAGAAAAGCCAGGCAACGGGGCTGCGGCTGATCGGGAACTTCCTGCGCTGGAGGCCCTGACGCGATCAGACCGAACCTGCCGCCCGCAGGTCTGCCTGCCGCCTTGCCGGTCCGGCTGCGCGATCAGTGGTTCCGGCCCGGGTGGATCGTCTGGTGCCCTTGCCACGGCCGGGGCAGGCAAGGTTCCGGCCACCGTGATGATCAGCGGTCGGGGTGCCGCCGCCTGGCGTGCCTGGCATTGCGGCGCTGGGCCGGGCGGATACGGTCAGGCCGGCCCTGCGGCGGCACCGTCACCATTTCTTCAGGGCCAGCCTGTCGCGGACCAGCGCCAGCAGAAGTTGCAGCGACAGCCCGCCAAGGATCAGCGCGGTATCAAGCGCAAGTCCGGGCGGGGCCGCCTGCCTGATCGCCTGACAGCTCAGCGCCAGCAGGCTGCCCGCCGCGAAAACGGGCAAGGCATTGCGCCCGAGCAGGGCCAAAGGCGCTGCGGCGGCAGCGCCGCAGGCCCGGCGCACCCAGCCCCAGGTCGACAGCAGATAGGCCAGCGCCAGAATATGGATCAGGCGGGGCCAGGTGACAAAGGTCTTGTCGGTGATTGTGAAAAACCGGTTGACGCCGTTCTGGTTGGCCAGCCACATCAGATGGTTGAGCGTGTCGCCCACCGGCGGCACCCGGACCCAAAGCAGCGCCCCCAGCAGAACGGCCCCGGCCAGCCACTGCGCCCAGCGGCGCACGGGAACAAGGCGGCGGCCCTGGCGCAGCGCCACCCCCGTCAGCAGGCCGGTGACGAAGATCACCTGCCAGGCCAGCGGATTGAAGAACCAGCCCCCGGCATTGGGAAAGGCCGGCAGGTTCCAGGCAAACAGCCCCGTCAGAAACCACAGGGCCGCCGACAGGCCCGCAAGAAGCCAGGGCCGCCGCAGCGCCAGCCACAGCATGGCGGGTGCCGCGAACAGCATCACCGCATACATCGGCAGGATGTTGACATAGCCAAGCTGATGCGTCAGCAGCGGCACGCCGACCAGAAAGCCCAGCGGTTCGCGCAGAAGGACCTGCACCTCGTTCACCCGAAGCCCGTGCGATGTGCCCAGCCACAGCGCCGCGCCCGCCGCGATGGCCAGCGCCCAGGCCGTCATGAAAAGATGCACAAGATACAGCATCCAGACACGCGACCAGACCCGCCCGATGCCGGGCCACCACGGTGCCTTGCGCAACAGCGGGCTGTAGGCCAGCCCCGCCGCCACGCCCGACATCAGGACAAAGCCCTCGGCGGCGTCAGACAGCCCGAAGTTCCGGTTGGTGAAATTCTCATAGACTGTGCCGGGCACATGGTTGATGAAGATCATCACCAGGGCAAGGCCACGGAACACGTCCAGCCGCAGGTCGCGCTGCGCCGCTGCCGCCCGATCTGCCGCAATCTCTGACATCTAGGGGCGCGCTGCTCCGGCATAGGGGGCGCCGGGCGGCAGGGGCGGTGTATCCCCCTTGCCCAACCAGACGCGCAGGATCTCTTGATGGTGCCGGATGACCGGCGCAGGGCTTATCTCAGACGGAACGGCCATCAGGCCGCTGCGGCTGTCCTGCGAAAACCACGAAATCAGAAAGGGTGCAAGGATCATCGGCAGGGATACCGGCAGAAGCCACGGCACCAGACCGGGGGCAAGCAGATAAACGGCCGTCAGCCCGATCAGGCCGGTCAGCGTGATCCAGCGGCTGGCGGCCCAGGCTGCGGCCAGGGTCATCCTGCCGTCGCCGCGGTTGTTTGCAGGCCAGCCGCCATCGCGCCCGGTCAGCACCTGAAACACCGAACGGGTCTGATACATCAGAAGGATCGGGGCCATGACAGAAGACAGGAGCAGTTCCAGCAGCGTCGATGCCATCGCCCGGACCCCGCCGCCAAAGCGGCGCGCCCGGCCGCTGGCGGCGGCATCAATGGCAATCAGCAGCTTGGGCAGGAAAAGCAGGCCGAAGATGCCCGCCGCAAGGCCGATTGCCTTGGCCTTCTCATCGGCGGGAAGAACCGGGAACGGCCGGCTTGCCTGGGGAAAGTAATCGGGCGGCGCATCGAAAACCTGGGCCGCGATGCTGGCAAGGATGAAGGCCAGCCAGAACAGCGGTGCGATATAGGCAAGGATGCCCTGCACGAAGACCCAGCGGCTCCAGCCTTGCAATCCGGGCGCGCCGACAAGGCGGGCGTGCTGCAGGTTTCCCTGGCACCAGCGCCGGTCGCGCCGGGCATAGTCGACGATGTTTTCTGGCCCCTCTTCGAACGATCCTTCCAGATCGTCGTCCAGCCGCACGGTCCAGCCGGCACGGGCCAGCAGGGCTGCCTCGACATAGTCATGGCTCAGGATGTGCCCGCCGAAGGGCGGCGGGCCGGAAAGTTCCGGCAGGCCGCAGCTTGCCGCAAAGGCTGGAACCCTGACCAGGGCGTTGTGCCCCCAGAAGGGTCCGGTCCGCCCCTGCATCATCGCCAGGCCACGGGCAAAGACCGGGGAATAGAAGCTGGCGGAAAACTGCATGATCCGGCCAAAGCGCGACCGGGCACCGACGATGCGCGGCAGGCTTTGCAGCAGGCCCAGGGCCGGGTCCGCTTCCATCCGGCGGACCATCGCGGCGATGGTCGCCCCTTCCATCAGACTGTCGGCATCCAGGATCAGCGCATAGTCGTAAGACCCGCCCGAGGTCTGGATGAAATCCTCGATATTGCCGGCCTTGCGCCCCGTGTTGCGGTCACGCCTGCGATAAAACATGCGCCCCTCGCCCTGGCTGTCTGCCAGCAGCCGCAGGAACCAAAGACGTTCGCGCGCAGCGACCGCATCGTCGGTCGTGTCGGACAGGATTGCAAAATCGAACACCGCGCCGGTATCTTCGCCCCGGATCGAGGCATCCATGGTCGCAATGCGGGCAAAGGTGGTGGCGGGATCTTCGTTGTAGACGGGAACCAGAACCACCGTGCGGCCCCGGATCGGTGCGGGGGTGCCGGGCCGCCGGACGGGTCGCGTCGTCAGACCCAGCAGGCCCTGGGCGGCCCCCCAGGCCAGCCAGAAGGTCGACATCAGGATCAGCAGGCTGCGCAGAACGTCGAACCTGTCCAGCCCGTCGGCCAGCCCGAACCGCAGGAAAAGCAGGAATGCGGTGATGGCCGCCGCGATGCTGACGGCAAAGGCCGCCATTCTGGCCCTGCGCACCGACCTGCGGTCCGGCACGGCATGGCCACGGGCCAGCATCGCTTAGCCCCCGCTGGTCCGCGCGCCGCCCGTGACGGGCAGCCGGTGCAGCAACCGGGCAAGCAGCCCCGGTGCGGCGGGCCGTTCAAGCCGCTGCTTTGGCATGGCCAAAGGGGCCTCAGGCGGGCACCCCAGGCGCCGCACCAGAGCCTCGACGTCGCCCGGGGCGAGGTCAGGGTCAGACATCACGCCACCACCCATTGATACAGCCAAAGCTCTGTCAGTTTGCGTCCATAGCCCGCGATATGGGCCGAAAGCTCTACAGTGGCCCCATCGGCGGCGGCCACATCCAGCACAAGACGCCACACATCCGTTCCCCCGATCCGGGACAGCGTCTGCGTCACGATCTTGCCTTGCGACACGGTGACAACGGCCTCAACCCTGGCCCCTTCGGAAAGGGTGGCCAGCAGACCGCCCCTGAAATCAACAACGAATTTGCGCGTGCCGTCGGTATTCGGCACGCCGGACACACCGCCCGCCCCTGCCCGCGTCTCGCTGACATAGGCCAGCGGGTCCGTCGGCGCATGTTCCAGCGCACCCCAGCGCAGCCGATAGGCGTATTCGCGCGCCTCTCCGGCGCGAACCTGGCCGTCCGGCACCCAGAAGGCGACGATGTTGTCGTTCACTTCCAGGTCGGTGGGGATTTCGACCAGACGCACCACGCCCTTGCCCCAATCGCCCAGGGGTTCCACGTCCAGCGACGGGCGGCGTTCATAATGCGCGCTGGCATCCTGATAGCTTTCGAAATCGCGGTCGCGCTGGTGCAGACCGAAGCTGCGAACGTTCTCTTCGGAAAAATAGCTGCCGGCCAGACGGGACGGATTGTTGAGCGGGCGCCAGATGACATCACCATCGCGGCGCAGGATGCGCAGCCCGTCGCTGTCATGCACATTGGGCCGGAAGTCGTCGAAATCCGACCGGTTCTTTTCCGAAAACAGGAACATCGAGGTCAGCGGCGCAATGCCAAGCTGTTCGACATCGGCCCGGAAGAACAGGCGTGCCGTCACGTCCATCACTGTCTGCGCACCCGGGGTGATGACGAAACGGTAGGCCCCGGTCACGCTTTCACTTTCCAGGGCCGCGTAAACCGTGATTGTCCCGGCCTTGCCCCCGGGGCGTTCGATGTAAAAGCGGCTGAACCGGGGAAATTCCTCTGGCGTGGACAAACCGGAATTCACCGCCAAACCGCGGGCAGACAGGCCATAGGCATTGCCCCGCCCCAGCGCGCGGAAATAACTGGCCCCCAGAAACGCCACCAGTTCGTCCCAGACATCGGGGCGGTTCAGCGGATGGTGCAGGCGGAAGCCCGCGACACCCTGCAGGTCCGCATCTTCGGGAACGCGGGCGGACAGGTCGTTGAGAAATTCGAAATCATCGGTCGTGACCGGCATCGGCACGGCCTGATCCCCCGCGACTTCGAACAGCAGAACCGGCTCCTTGAACAGCCAGCCCATCGGGAAGGCGTGCAAACGAAAGAAGCTGTCTTCGTGCTGCCAGCGCGCCCGGTCGGGACGGAACCGGATCAGGCGGTAATCATCATACTTCAGATCGTCCAGAAAGCCGGTCAGGCGGTCTGGCGCCTGAAAGGGGCTGGCCGCAAGGGCCTGCATTTCGGCGCTGAGGATGTCAAAGCTGAATTGCTGCGCTGCGGCAGGCGCAGATGCCTGTGCCCTGACCGCGCGGGGCAGCGCGGTTGTGGACAGAAGGATGACCGAAAGCGGCACCGCGCGAAGGATGCTCCGGCGGGTCAGATGATCGGCACAGAGCGAAGAATTCTGCATGGTCTCTCGTATTTGCGGCGCGGCCCGGCGCGTATGTGGCATGTCGCCGCCACAGGTTCCAGCACCGCCGCCCTGCGATTCTTTCATGGCTGCCATGCAATTCAGGAAACCCTTGCACCGGTGTTCCCAAGGCTCACGGCCCCGGGACGAACCGGGATGGCAGGCAGGCCTTCGCACTTGCGGCATGCCCGCCCCAGGCTCCTGCACAGAACGGCATCGATCCCTCTTGCGGGACGATGAAGCGCAGCCGGCCGTTTGCGATGACCCGTGCGGGCGCAGGCGTCTTTTCCGCAGGCCTGGGGCCAGGCATGCAAGGAGGCAGACCTGTGCAGCGGCGGCACCGATGGCACCGCTGCCGTAAGGTCAGGCGGCGATGAAACCGGCCAGCACGGCGGCAGTGCCATTGGCCCACAGACCGCGCAGCGCCACATCGAAGGCAGCGATAACCGCCGGGTCGCGCCCGGTCGCGCCATAGATGTCTTCCATCGCCAGCCAGCGGGACGGGTCCTGTCTTGCGGCCTGCGCCACGGTGGTCAGCCGGTCCCAGTTGGGATCGTTGGGTGCAATGGGCGCGCCGCCGTCGGTCTCACCGGCGCAGTACCGGCACCACAGGGCGGATTCAAGGATCAGACCCTGCGGCACGCGCCCGGCGACAAGATTGTCCCGCAGCGAGGGCAGGATGAACTTGGGCTGGCGGTTGGACCCGTCCAGACACAGGCGGCGCACGGTATCGGCGATTTCGGGGTTGGCGAAGCGATCCCGGATCAGCGCAAGATAATGCCCAAGGTCGGTGTCCGGCACCGGGGCCACGAAAGGGATGATCTCGTCGCGTTCCACCCTGTCCAGAAAGCCTGCGATCAAAGGATGGGCCATAGCCTCGTGCACCAGCTCGATGCCCAGAAGTCCGGCCGGATAAGCGATGATGGCATGGCCCCCGTTCAGGATGCGGATCTTCATCGCCTCATAGGCATGGACATGATCGGTGAAGGTAACGCCCACCGCCTCCAGCGGCGGGCGCCCTGCCGGAAACCTGTCTTCCAGCACCCATTGACGGAAGGGTTCGCAGGTGACGGGCACCGGATCGTTAAGACCAAGGCGCGCGGCCAGCGCGCGTTCACGCGGACCCGTCGCGGGGGTGATACGGTCCACCATGCCATTGGGAAAGGCGACATGTGCCGCAACCCAGTCGGCCAGGCCGGGGTCCGACAGCCGGGCAAGGCCCACCACGGCATCGCGGGTGACATGGCCGTTGCCGGGCAGGTTGTCGCAGGACATGACCGTGAAGGGCACAACACCGGCCGCCCGCCGCGCCTTCAGCGCGGCAAGAATGGCCCCGAAGGCCGTGGCAGGATGGTCGGGGCGCGCGGCATCCGCCACGATCTCTGCCGCCGATGGATCGAAGCGGCCCGTGGCGGGGTCCACGAAATAGCCGCCTTCGGTCACGGTCAGCGACACGATGCGGATCGCGGGATCAGACATTGCGGCAATCAGCGCGGCATTGTCCGGCTGCACTTCGATAAAGCCGGTCATCGAACCGATGCGTCGGGCGCGGTGCCCGGCCGGGTCCAGTTCGATCACGGTCGACAGACAGTCCTGCGCCAGCAGCGCCTCGCGCATTCTGGCGTCCTGGGGGCGCACGCCGGCACCAAGGATCGCCCAGTCCTGCCCCAGCCCCCTGGAAAACAGATCGTCCAGATAAACCGCCTGATGGGCGCGGTGAAAGTTGCCCAGCCCGATATGGACAATTCCGGGCGACAGGCGGCTGCGGTCATAGGCGGGCATCGGCAGGGTCATGTCAGCTCATCCAGTTTCCGCCATCGACGTTATACGTCTGGGCTACCACATAATCGGCCTCGGACGAGGCCAGAAAAACCGCCATCCCGGTCAGGTCCGCCGCCGTTCCCATGCGCCCGAAGGGCACGGCAAGGCCGACCTGCCGCTTTTTCTCGCCCGGGGGCAGTCCTTCATACCGGGCGAACAGCGCGTCCACGCCGTCCCAGTGTTCACCATCGACGACACCGGGCGCGATGGCGTTCACGTTGATGCCATGGGCGATCAGGTTCAGGCCCGCCGATTGGGTCAGGCTGATGACGGCGGCCTTGGTGGCACAGTAGACGGCCACCAGCGGCTCGCCCCGCCGCCCGGCCTGGCTGGCCATGTTGATGATCTTGCCGCCGCCACCGCGCGCGATCATGTGCCGCGCCACCGCCTGCAGCATGAACAGCGGTCCCGCGACATTGACCGCAAACAGCCGGTCATAGCTGGCCCGGGTGATGTCCACGATGGGCGCAAGATCAAAAAGGGCGGCATTGTTGATCAGAATGTCGATCCGCCCCATAAGCTGCACCGCTTCGGCCACGGCGGCGTCGATGCTGGCCTGATCGGTCACATCCAGCCGGATCGCATTCGCGCCCGCACCCAGCCGCGCCGCAGCGGCCTCGGCGGCGGGCATGTTGATGTCCGCAATCGCCACCTTCGCACCTTCGCGCAGGTAGGCCCGCGCAAATTCCAGCCCGATGCCCCGCGCCGCCCCGGTGATCAGGGCGCATTTGCCGTCAAGTCTCATGCCATTGCCTTTCCGTCCGCGTCAAAGCGGTGCACCCTGCCGGGCTGCGGGGTCAGACAGACCGCGTCGCCATGGCGCAGGCCGCTGTCGCCGCCGGTGCGCACCGTGATCATCCCAAGGCCTTCGACCTGCACGCGCAGGAAGGTGTCGGACCCGAGATGCTCTGACATGCCGACCGTGCCCCGCCAGGTGCCGTCCGACGTGGACAGGTCGATATGTTCAGGCCGCAGGCCCATGGTGACAGCGCCGTGTCTTGCGGCCTCCGGCCCGCCGATGAGGTTCATCTTCGGGCTGCCGATGAAACCCGCGACGAACAGGTTCGCGGGGGACCGGTACAGATCCAGCGGGCTGCCCACCTGTTCGATCCTGCCCTGGTTCAGAACCACGATCTTGTCGGCCATGGTCATGGCTTCGACCTGATCATGGGTCACATAGATCATGGTGGTCTTCAGCGTCTGGTGCAGTTCGCTGATCTCCAGCCGCATGTTGACCCGCAGCGCCGCGTCCAGGTTGGACAGCGGCTCGTCGAACAGAAAGGCCTTGGGCTCGCGCACGATGGCCCGCCCGATGGCCACCCGCTGACGCTGGCCGCCCGAAAGCTGGCCGGGGCGGCGGTCAAGGTAGCCGGTCAGGTTCAGCACCGCTGCGGCGGCTTCAACCTTTCGGGCAATCTCTGACGGGTCCATCCCGGCCATCTTCAGCGGAAAGGCGATATTCCTGCGCACGCTCATGTGCGGGTAAAGCGCATAGCTTTGGAACACCATCGCCAGCCCGCGTCTGGCGGGGGGCAGTCCGGTGGCGTTCACGCCGTCAATCTCGATGACGCCGCCCGACACATCTTCAAGCCCGGCAATCAGACGCAAAAGCGTGGACTTGCCGCAGCCCGACGGCCCGACGAAGACCACGAATTCCCCGTCCCCGATCTCGAGGTTGATCGGGGGGATGACCGTGACATCGCCAAATCGCTTGGACACATTGCGCAGTGTGATCCTGCCCATCTTCAGGGTCCCCTCATTTCACCGCGCCGAAGGTCAGGCCGCGCACAAGTTGTTTCTGGCTGAACCAGCCAAGGATCAGGATCGGCGCAATGGCCATGGTGCTGGCGGCGCTCAGCTTGGCATAGAACAGGCCTTCGGGGCTGGAATAGCTGGCGATGAAGGCCGTCAGCGGGGCCGCCTTGGCTGCCGCCAGGTTCAGCGTCCAGAAGGCTTCGTTCCAGGCCAGGATGATGTTGAGCAGGATCGTGCTGGCAATGCCGGGCACCGCCATCGGCGCAAGCACATAGGTGATTTCAGACCGCAGGCTGGCCCCGTCCATCCGCGCCGCCTCAAGGATTTCGGCGGGGATTTCCTTGAAATAGGTGTAAAGCATCCAGACGATGATCGGCAGGTTGACCAGCGTCAGCACGCCCACAAGGCCTGTCTTTGTATCCAAAAGCCCGGTGTCGCGAAAAATCAGGTACATCGGCACCAGCACGCCCACCGCCGGCATCATCTTGGTGGACAGCATCCACATCAGCACGTCCCTGGTGCGCCTGCCGGGAACAAAGGCCAGCGACCAGGCCGCCGGAATGGCGATCAGCACGCCCAGCAGGGTCGAGCCGACCGAAATCACCACGGAATTCCAGAAGTGGCGCGGATAGTCCGACCTTTCATTGACGGTCAGGTAATTCTCCACCGTCCAGTCGAAGAACAGAAAGGACGGGGGGGCTGCAATCGCCTCGCCTTCGGTCTTGAAGCTGGTCAGGATCGTCCACAGGACCGGAAAGAAGATCAGGAACCCGACCGTCCAGGCCAGCGCCGTGACCGTGGCCTTGCGCGCGGATGTGGTCTTGCGGGTCATGTCAGGCATCCAGGTTCCTGCCGATCATCCGCATCAGGAAGATCGCAACGATATTGGCCAGAATGACGGCGACGATCCCGCCCGCCGCCCCGCCGCCCACGTCGAACTGCAGCATCGACTGCACATAGACCAGATAGGTCAGCGTGGTCGATGCCGTGCCGGGACCGCCGTTTGTGGTCACAAGGATTTCGGCAAAGACCGACAGCAGAAAGATGGTCTGGATCAGGATCACGACGGTGATCGACCGGGTCAGATGCGGCACGGTGATGTAGATGAACCGTGACAGCGGTCCGGCGCCATCCATCGCGGCTGCTTCCATCTGCTCGCGGTCCAGCGATTGCAGCGCCGTCAGCAGGATCAGCGTGGCGAAGGGCAGCCACTGCCAGGCCACGATCAGGGTGATGGAAAGCAGCGGGGATTGCGCCAGAAAATCATAAGGTTGCAGCCCCATCGCCTTGGCGGCATGGGCAAAAAGGCCGTTGACGGGATTCATGAACATGTTTGTCCACACCAGCGCCGAAACCGTGGGCATCACGAAAAAGGGTGCGATCACCAGAATGCGCACGATCCCCTGCCCCCACATCGGCTGATCCAGCAGCAGGGCCAGCAGGACACCCCCGGTGACGGTGATCATGAGCACGCCCGCAACCAGTACCAGCGTGTTGCGCAGCGCCGTGAAAAAGGCGGGATCAGTCAGAAAATACCGGTAGTTCGAAAAGCCCGCCCATTCTTCCATGCCGGGCATCAGCAGATTGTAGCGCAGAAACGAAAAATACAGCGTCATCGCCAGCGGCACGATCATCCACAGAAACAGCAGGATCACGGCCGGAGAGATCATCAGGCGCGCGGCGGTCCGCGAATGTTGCGTCGCCATGTCGGACACCTCCGGGAAGACGGGGCAAGGTGTGGCGGGGGCCGGACAACAGCCGGCCCCCGCCGGGGCAAAGGGGTTACTTGATGTAACCGGCCTTTGTCATTTCGCGCGTCGCCAGGTCCTGCGCATTCTTCAGCGCGTCTTCCAGCGTGGTCGTTCCGGCAAGCGCTGCCGAGAATTGCTGTCCCACCGCCGTCGCCAGACCCTGGAATTCCGGAATCGCGACGAACTGCACACCGACGTAAGGCACCGGATCAACCGCCGGATTGGTCGGATCGGCCGAGTTGATGCTGTCCAGCGTCATCTTGGCAAAGGGAATCTTCGCGTATTCCGGGTTCTCATACAGCGAGGTACGCGTGCCGGGGGGAACGTTGGCCCAGCCTTCTTTCGAGGCGACAAGTTCAAGATAGGCCTTCGAGGTGGCCCATTCGACGAATTTCTTCGCCGAGGCTTCCTTCTGGGTTCCGGCCGGGATGGCCAGCGACCAGGCCCAAAGCCAGTTGCTGCGCCTGCCAAGGCCGTTGTCCGGTGCCAGGGCGAAGCCCACCTTGTCGGCCACGGTGCTGTCCGCACCTGTCACGAAGGATGCGGCGACGGTGGCGTCGATCCACATGCCGCACTTGCCCTGCTGGAACAGGGCCAGGTTTTCGTTGAAACCGTTGTTCGACGCGCCCGGCGGCCCGTAGTTGTTCATCATGTCAAGGTAATCGGTCAGCGTCGCCTTCCAGGCGGCACCGTCGAACTGGGGCTTCCAGTCCATGTCGAACCACCTTGCACCATAGCTGTTCGACATGGCGGTCAGGAAGGCCATGTTTTCGCCCCAGCCCGCCTTGCCGCGCAGGCAGATGCCGTAAACCTCGTTCTCCTTGTCCGTCATGGCGGCGGCAGCGGCCTTGATATCGGCCCAGGTCGGGGCTTCGGGCATCGTCAGACCGGCCTTTTCCATCAGGTCCGTCCGGTACATCACCATCGAGCTTTCGCCATAGAACGGGGCCGCATAGAGGTTGCCGTCCACGGTCAGGCCGCCACGGATGGCCGGCAGCAGATCGTCGATGTCATATTCGGCGGGCAGATCGTTCAGGCTGACCAGCCAGCCCTGCTTGCCCCAGATCGGAACCTCGTAGGTGCCGATGGTCATGATGTCGAACTGACCGCCCTTGGTGGCGATGTCCGTCGTGACCTTCTGGCGCAGAACGTTTTCTTCCAGCGTGACCCATTCGACGGTGATGCCGGGGTTCGCCGCCGTGAACTCCGACGTCAGGCCCTGCATCCGGATCATGTCGCCGTTGTTCACCGTTGCGATGGTGATGGTTTCGGCAAGGGCCGCCGTAGACAGGCCAGCCGCAACCGACGCGCCCAGCAGGGCGCGAAGCGTCAGTGTCATCAGTATCCTCCCTTGTCGGCGACTGAGCATTTCATCGCCTTATGGGCAATTACTCATGACACCGGCCGGTCTGTCAATACTCTTCTGGGGGTCGCGTTTCAACCTTGGCCTGAAAACAGTCACATCCCCGCAAGAATTGCCCGTGCACTGGTCTCATCGGTGACCAGCCCATTGAGAATCCGCGATTTCAGTGCCGCCCGGATCGGGGCCACCTTTGACGGGCCTGCCGCAATGCCGATCACCGGGTCAGGACGCCCCGCATCGACCCGGACCCCCCCGACGCGGCGATTGGTGCCCAGATCAAGGTAGCGGCCCTCCGAATCATAGACCCAGCCCGCCACTTCGCCCACCGCGCCGGCGGCCTGCATGGCCACCAGTTCCTCACGGGTGAGAAAGCCATCGGCAAGCAGGGGCGCATCATCGCCCATCTGACCCACGCCGACGAAGATCACGTCGGCGGCCCGCGCCAACTCCACGACACGCCGGACGGGACCCAGCGCATGGAAGGCCTCGTTCTCTTCGGCGGTTGCGGAAATGACCGGCACGGGCATCGGATAATGCGGCGCACGCACCTTGTCGGCGATGCGCATGATGACATCGAAAAAGCTTGCAGAACCGTCGGGCGCGATGTTTCCGATCAGCGACACCAGCCGGTGATGCCCGGCCACGAGCGAGCCGATTTCATCGACCGTCGACCGCAGCGCGCGCCCGGTGCCCAGCGCGATCACCAGCGGCTCTGTCATGCGCAGGAAGCGTTCGATCTCTGCCGCCGCCGCAGGGGCAATCGCCAGAACAGGGTCCACTCCGGCCCCAAGGCCCGGTGCCACGCGGCAGCGTGCCAGACCGAACCGGTCGGTCAGCGCCGTTTCCAGATCAAGGCAGACCCCGATGCGGTGCTCCAGCCGCACATGGATCAGCCCATCGGCCATGGCCCGCGACACCAGCCGCTGCGCGCGCTGACGCGACACGCCAAGTTCCCGCGCGATCTGGTCCTGGGTCAACCCGCCCACATAGTACAGCCAGCCTGCGCGGGCGGCATCATCGGCCTGTCTTGGTTCAGCATCACCGGGCGTGTTCATCCCTGTCTCCCTGCAACCGGCTGCGCCGCGCGCAGGGCGGGACGAAGCAGGAAAAGGTCGGAAAGCACGGCAAGGCTGGCCTGGGGCACGGCATCCCCGGGCGGGGTCACATCCAGCCCTGCAAGATGGCTGCCCCCGGTAAAGCGCCACACTTCCATGCCCGCAGCAAGCGCGGCCCGCACCCCGTTGAGACTGTCCTCGATCACCAGGCATGCAGCCGGATCAACCCCCATCCGGGCCGCCGCGTGGAGGAAAAGGTCGGGCGCGGGCTTGCCCCGTGTCACTTCACTTGCCGTAAAGCAGACGCCTTCGAACAGGGGGGCGAGGCCGGTGATTTCCAGCGACCGGTGCAGCCGCCCGGGGCTGGAGGATGTGGCCAGACAATAGGGCGGACCAAGGTCTGCGATGACTGCCGCCACACCTGGCACAGGTTTCAGCTCCTTCTCGAAGGCCGCCAGCAGGCGCGCCCGGTAGTCGGCCTCGAACCGCTCGGGCAAGGCCACGCCCCACCTTTCGCGCACTTCCTGCAGCACCGTCGGGTAGCTGCGGCCCAGAAAATGGCGGCTGACAAAGGCCATGTCCATGTCGATGCCATAGCCTTTCAGCTCGGCAATCAGCATCCGCGCGCTGATGACCTCGCTGTCGATCAGCACGCCGTCGCAATCAAAGATCACAAGCTCCGTCTTCATGGCGCAGACCTTAGACGGCGCGGAACGGCAGGTCCACCGCCGTCAGAAGCGGGGGGCCGTCGCCCCGTGGCGGGCCGACACAAGGGATCGCAGCGACCCTGCCGCGCGGTCCGGTCTTCTTTCGCTGCGACCGCCACGGCCTGTCGCAGACCGGGGTGCCGGAACGTCACCGGGCACCAAGCGCCGTCACCGGCGAAGCGCGCGTCTTCTCGGCCTGAAGCGCAAGGGTGACGGACCCCGAAAAGATGACACCGGGCCCCCGCACGCCATGCGCGTCCAGCACCTGGCGGATTTCCGGGCCGGCACCGGCAAGATACAGCCTTGCCCCGCCCTTGTGGGCCTTGCGCGCCAGCCCCCCGATCACGTTCGCACCGGTCGAATCCAGAAACGGCACTGCGGCAAAGTCCACGATCAGGGCGCGGTGGCCGTCGGAAATCCGGCCCAGCACGGATCCGATCGATGCCGCCGCCCCGAAAAAAAGCGCGCCCGTGATCCGGTAGATCACGATGCCGGGGTCTGCGGCCCGGGCCTCGTCATAGCTGCGCCCGTCGTCGGCGACATCCTCGCTGACAAAGGGGATGGCCGTTTCAACGGCCACCGCCCGTGACATGCGCTGGATGAACAGAACCGACCCAAGGGCAAAGCCCACCACAATCGCCTCGGTCAGATCGCGGAAGACCGTCAGAAGAAAGGTCACCCCCAGAACGGCCGCATCACCCCGGCCCGACCGGACCAGCGTGGCGATGGCCGACTTTTCGATCATGTTCCAGCTGACGACCGCCAGCACGCCCGCCAGCGCGGCCAGCGGAATGAACGCGGCCAGAGGTGCGGCAACCAGCATGAACACCAGCAGAAAGACCGCATGCAGCATCCCCGCCACCGGGCCATGGGCACCGGCGCGCACATTCGTGGCCGTGCGGGCGATGGTTCCGGTCACGCAGAAGCCGCCGAACAGCGCCGATCCGGCGTTGGCCACCCCCTGCGCCACCAGTTCCGCGTTTGACCGGTGCCGCCGCCCCGTCATCCCGTCGGCGACAACCGCAGACAGCAGCGACTCGATGGCACCCAGCAGGGCAAAGGACAGTGCCGCAGGCAAAACCTCGACCACCTTCGCCCATGTGAACCCGGGCAGCGCCGGCCAGGGAAGGGTGGCGGGGATGCCCCCGAACCGGCTGCCCAGGGTCGCCACCGGCAGACCGGCCAGCGCCGCCAGCAGCGTCATCGCCGCGACCGCGACCAGCATGCCCGGCCAGTGCGGACGGACGCGCTTCAGCCCCAGGATGATCAGGACGGTTCCCGCCGAAAGCACGGCCGCCGCCACGCTGACTGTGGGCAGGGCCGCCCAAAGCACCGGCACCTTTGCGGGCAGCGGCCCCGGTTCGGGCACCGCCAGGGTCAGGCCCAGCAGTTCCTTGATCTGGCTGGCAAAGATGATCACGGCAATGCCTGCGGTAAAGCCGACCGTTACGGGAAAGGGAATGAACTTGATAAAGGTGCCCAGCCGCAGCCAGCCTGCGGCGGCAAGCATCAGACCCGACAGAAAAGTGGCCAGAACAAGCCCGTCCATCCCGTGCCGGGCCACAGTGTCCGCGACCAGCACGATGAACGCCCCCGCCGGCCCGCCGATCTGGAACCGCGAGCCGCCCAGAAGCGACACAAGAAACCCGCCCACGATCGCGGTGCAAAGCCCCTGCGCGGGGGTAACACCCGAAGCGATGGCAATGGCCATCGACAGCGGCAGGGCCACAATGGCAACCGTCAGCCCCGCCACGGCATCCGCCCGGAACTGTGCCGGTCCGTATCCCTCGCGCAGGACGGTCACTAGCTTTGGCAGGAACAGATCGGCAAAGGCCACAGGGCCGGTCGGGGACGGCGCAGGATCGGGCGCAGGCGGCATGGGGACCTCGTTCTGTCAGGACAGGGCCGGGGTGCGTCGGGGCGGTGGCATGATGCCGGACTTCGCACGCGCACCGCGCCCGCCCGCTGTGCCCGGATCAGTGCCACCCCCCGGTCCGACGCCAGGGGCATCAGGGGTATCGACCAGCTTCACCAGACTTCCCACACTGCCGCGGACCTGCCCCGTACCGGCCGCGCTGCGCCGGATTGCCGACGGCGAAAACCCAGGCAACCGGAGCCGCGTTTTCCCGATCACCCCCAAGGCAAGGCCCTTGCCTGACGGTTCTGCGCCGGGGCGATCCTGCCGCGCACTGCCCCCCACGATCATGGCCCCCATGATCATGCGCCAAAAGCTGCGCCCCATCCCGGCAAAAGTAAAGCCCCGTGCAGTATTGGCGCGTGCCGGACATGAATCGGCAAGACCACGCCCGCGCCGCGCAGGCCTGTGGCAAGGCGTCATCCGCGGATATGACCCTCCGGGGCCTGCGCAGGGAAGGACACGAAGGCGACGCCTGCCGCGCGCCCCGTGTGCGCGATGCGCCGCGCCGCCCCAGGCCGCGATCTTGTTCCTTCCGCGAGTTTCGCCTTGTTTCCCCGCCACCATCCCTGCTAGAGCGACAGGCGGAGACGTGGCCGAGTGGTCGAAGGCACACCCCTGCTAAGGGTGCAGACGGGGAACCGTCTCGAGGGTTCGAATCCCTTCGTCTCCGCCATACACCTTTGATTTCATTGGAAAATTTTGGTTTACTTGTCGGATACCCACCATCCAACCCATCATAGAAAAAACGCTTGAATGGTTTGGACAGGTTCGGCGCGTGCGGGTCCGGTTCTTTTTTCATGCCGTTTATGTCGATAGTCCTACCCATGCCGGTTGTCGCATAGGTTCGGCCAGACATTCGACCGCCCCCCCGGTTGGGTTCTGCACGGGCAGGACGATGTACAGGGGGGGAAGGCGCGGCGGCGGGCTATTCGCGCGCGCAGCTGCGAGGGTTGCTGCCTACCGGACCCCTCTACCGATTGTTGCACAGGCTTCACTCATGGCCATCGCCTCCCCGTATACATTGGCAACGGGGAAGGACCCACTGTCCTAGCCGACCCCCCTTTGTTTGCAGGCGCAGGGCGCGACGGACCGCTAGGCATGCACGCTTGGGCTTGGGGTTTTTCCGCATAAGGTTCGAATCGTGTCCGCATATGTAATCTTAGCCCCTTCCCCCGGTCTTAACCTGCAGCCCCAAGCGGCCCATCTTGACCCTGAAGGCCCAAAGATAGCCCAGCGTCACGACGACCACATCGACTGCGCTATCGGCCCATGTCTGCAATGCAAAGCCATCGCCGGGCAGATCGAAGCCAAGCTCTTTCAGCGCCAGCAAGGTCAGACAGAACAAAGCCCAGCCTCTGCGCATACCCAGCAGACCGGCCACCATCCCCAACCCAAGATGTGCCACCCCTTTTGCAAGCCAAGCATAAATCGGGTCTGGGCAATGGCCGCTCACATCGGACCGGAGAATCTCGGACAGGACGGCCCCGGCCATGCTTACCACGTCACCCATTACACCCCCCGGCTTTCGGTCCACGTCCGCAGCGCGGTCACCCCATCATCATCATCGGCGCAGCGAAGGCGGGTCAGCACAAAGGTCTGCGCCCGTGATCCGGCCCGGTGCGTCTCTGCCAGCCGCAACAGCCCAGCACTTTCCAGTGTCCGCCGTGCCGCCAGAAAGCGCGGGCGGGACAGCACAGTCAGCCCCGCCGTGCGCATGCCCTGAAAGGACAGCGCAAACCCCCTTCCCGGCAGGTGGCCGTGCTTGTCGATCAAGGTCAGCAGCAGAGCCAGTGCATCGGGACCGTTGGGAAGCGGCAACAGCGCGTCCAGTGCCAGCCGGTTAAGGCGCACGTCGCTGTCGCGGCCCCGGTAAATCTTGCCATCCAGGCGGCGCTTCCAGGCCCATGCTGAAATGCCCTGCAACTCGCTGTCCGGCATGGTCGCCGGGTTGCCGCACAGGTCATCGCGCAGGCCGCACAGGTTGGCGGTCAATTCGGCCGCACTGTCCACATACTCGACCATGCGGATTGCTTCCTTCACCAGCGTTGCGTGCCGTTGCCCCTCTGGCAAGTTCGCAGGGCGCGCCAGCGGCCCCGTGGGGGCGCGCAAAGGGGGAAGCGCGTCCAAGCCCAGCGCCCCCTTGGCAGGCACATACAGGCCCCCGTCGCGGCGTTCGGACAGGGGGCCAACGACATAGGCGCGGCCCCCGGACTTGACGTCCACGGGCAGACCTTCACCGCGCAGGTTCGGCGTGGTTCCAGAGGCACGGTAGTACAAGTGCCGCCCGCGCGGCGTCTTGACGTGGACGGGCGACGGGCCGAAGCGGCTTTCAAGGGCAGCGACCAAGGCCGGATCATCGGTGTCGCAATCCAGCACCGCCAGCCCGTCCAGACGCACGCCAAAGGCGCGTGATCCAGAGCGGTGCATCGGGGCCAGCACCTGTGCCAATGGCAGGGCCTGGCCTGTCCACAGGCGGGCCAGCGGCGTCTTGCCATCTGGCCCCCCGCCAAGGGGCAGGACGGGGAAGCCCGCCCCTTTCAGGCGGACAACCTCGTTTCGGATTGCATCGGGCAGGGCCGGTTTGGGAAGGGCGGTCATGCGTCACCGCCCCCGTAGATCATCCCCGCCAAGACGCGGGCGACGGCCTCGGACACGCCATAGACTTGGCGCAGACGGGCAATGCGAAGGGCCATCATGCGGCACCCCCGACCTGCTCGACCGTGACGCGGGTCAGCAGCCGATAGATGCCGTGGTGGCCGGGGAATGGCCCGCCATGCTCTGCCCGGATCGTGTCGATCACAAACCCTTTGCGGCGCAGGGTCATGATGTAATGCGATAGGCGCGGTGCCGGGTTGTGCAGGCTTGTTATTCCCCGCTCGCCCGCCCGGTGCAATTCGCACAGGGTCCAAGCCAAGCGGCCCCGAAGGGTCAACGTCATGGGCATATCGCCCGATTCAATGATTACTTTGACTTTCAACGCTCGGTTTCCTTTTGAAACCGGAACGGGGATGCTGTATCAATGCGGTGTCAGCGAGCATTGAAGAATAGCCGTCGCCCGTTCCATGGGTGGCGGTTTTTCTTTTCAGGCTGCGGTGCGCTGGGCAGCTTCCCATTCGGTCACATCGGACCATTTCCACCGCGTCATCTGCGGGGACAGTTTGATCGGCTTGGGAAAGCGATTGACCTTAAGCCAATTCCAGATGGTGGCGCGGTTCACACCGAAATGCGCGGCAAGCGCGCTGTCGGTGGCATAGGCCGGGCGGGTGGATAGGTCGGGTTCAATGCGTTTTGGCATGGTGCTGCATCCCTTCACGTGTTGCGTTGGGATTCTTATGACGAATCAGCATTGCGTCAGATAGCTGCGTAAAACACGTCGTTTTACGCGCCCTATTCCTCAGGGTCCACGTCACCGAAATGGTTAGGAAATTCTCCGAATTTTATCTCCGGCGTAGGCGTGATGGAAAACCCCCCAACCAGTTCGGGCGGCAGGTCGTTTGCCAAGCCCAGAGCAACCTGAGTTTCATGTGAAATCATTGAAACATCATTTTCCGCGTCTTCGAAAAGGTGCATTGATCTGGAAAGTGTGCCCAAAGAACATCGCGCAAATGTGCCGCGTAAACTTAAGCAAGTGACTTCTAGGGCATCCTCGCGTGTCGTACCAATACCTTTTAACTTGCCTGCGTTTATTAGAGCAGCAGTTTCTGACGGGATCGCAAGTACCCTAAGCAAGTCCCCCTCAGGATGCTTTTGAGCATAGCGGATTAGGCGAAATGTCTCATACCGCTTCCATCGTTTTACTGATTCACGCGCTTCGGCCAACGGTGATTTGCCACGTCCCTGCCGACCGAGCGGTTGCCCTTGGATCACTTGAACAATGAAATCTCGCAATCCTTCGATTAACCAGTTTGGAAGCGGAAGGTTACTGGATTGACACGAAAAAAGCGCGTCAAGCAAAGCAAGTTTATTCCCTGCCCTGTAACGGTCATAAGCATCAACTATGTCCATCAGTTCATGGGGTAGTATCCGATTCTTTACCTCTGAAACTGGCAAGTAAGTTTCCCTTGCGGCCAGTTCAACAAAGGCTTTTGCCAGCCATGAACCATCGGGCGTATTGAACCAGACCTTGTTGAAATGCTCGGATTCGTCCGTCATTTCTGCAGCCTCACAACCTTGCCCGCTGGTTCCTGCTGACCGAGAAACCCCGCCCATGCCGCCATCATCGCGCGGCGCTTTTCGATCATGTCGCCCCGCCGATAGGACGCTTCCACGGCATTGCTGATCCGGTGCGCAAGGGCCACCTCGGCCATATCGCCGGGGTATTGCGTGCGCTCTGCCACCCAATCGCGGAACGTGCTGCGCAGCCCGTGCGGCACGGCAGGACGCTTTGACACGCGGTCCACAAACCCGGCCCGATCCGCTGCAACCTCGGCCTCGTGCATCCGCTTCATGGTCGCTGAAAGGGTCATGTCCGAAACCTGCCCACCGCGCGCAGACGGAAACACCAGCGGGTTGCCGTCATGGCGGGGCAAGTTTTGCAGCAGCGCCACGGCGGCGGCGGACAGCGGAACGCGGTGTTCCCGATCCATTTTCATGCGCTGGGCAGGGATAACCCAAAGCCCCTTGTCCATGTCGATCTCATCCCAAGCGGCCCCCCTGACTTCCTGCGACCGCGTGGCCGTCAGCACCAGAAGCTGCAGCGCCCTTGCCCCTGTGCCGTCGCGGCCCTGCAGGGCGGCATACCAGCGCGGCGCGTCATCTATTGCCAAGGCGGGATGGTTGCCTTCCTTGGCGACCTTGGACGCGGCGGGCAGAAGTTCCTTGAGGTTGCCAGCCCAGCGCGCCGGGTTGTCGCCCGTGCGGTGTCCTGCAACCGTCGCCCATGACAGCACCGCTTCGATCCGACCGCGCAGCCGCGACGCGGTTTCGGTCTTGTCGGTCCAGAGCGGTTGCAGGACGCGCAGCACATCCTGCGTTGCAATGTCCTGCACCATCATCTTGCCCAGTTCGGGCGTGGCGTAGCCGTCCAGCGTGTTGCGCCATTGCTGGCGGTGCTTTGGGTTGCGGAACGCGTCCAGCTTCGCTGCAAGGCACTTGTCCACCGCATCGGCAAAGGACAGGCCCCGGCTCTGCGCCAGCGCCAGAGCGGCCTTCACCGCCTTGCGCTCTGCAACAGGGTCAATCCCCCGCTCAATCTTGTCGCGGGCGTCACGGGCCTTTTCACGGGCTTGGGAAAGGGTGACAGCGGGAAACCCACCAAGGCCAATGTCGCGGCGCATGGCACCAACCGTTGCGCGCAACACCCAAGTCTTGCCGCCTTTGCGCGTGACCTGCAGGTAAAGCCCTGGCACGCCACCGACCGCAACCATGTCATTTGTTTTGCCGCCTGTATGGGTCAGACGCTTTACGTCCAGCGGCCCCAGTTCCTGCGCAATCCTCGGCATGCTTCATACCCACCAACCTATCCATCTAAGATAAAGGCACAGGACGCAACGGGATGCAACGGGAAACAGCATGGCGGAGCATTTTTCTCGGTATTTTAACGCAATATCAGATGCTTACCGGACGGGTTGCAACGGGATTTTCCGCCAGAATGGGGGGCTTCGTCTCCGCCACTTGCCGCCACGAAAGCGTAGGGCTCTGTTGCGCAAGTCACCTGACGACCGAGGTACCCCTTTCCCCGGACAGACTTATCCCACGGCCTCTGTGACGGGGATGCCGAGCGCGGTGTAGCCGTTGAGGACGCCTATGCGGACCTGGAGTTCGGCAACCTGACGGTCGAAGTCCCGTGC
>JADCDI010000128.1 GCA_020251025.1 Rhodobacter sp.
CAGGGGGCCGTTCCGCGCGGGCGGGGGAAACGCGCTGCGTTTCCTGTTCCCGCCCGGACGGGCGACAGCGCAATCACCGCCTCAATGGCAGGGGCCATCGCCCCTGCCACAGCGCTGCGCCGGGATCAGGACCGGCCGGGGGCCCAAAGCCCCCGGCCAGCGCCCGCCCCGCCGACAGCGGGCGCTTCTCGCCCGCCGGGTCGGGCGCTGGCCTCTGTGTCTCCCGGACCTGCCGGTCTACAGGGGACCGTCCCGCGCAGGCGGGGGAAACGCGGGTCGCGTTTCCTGCCCGCGCCCGGAAGGGCACTCCCTGTCCCCGGACCGGGAGGGTTTTCCCGGCAGGCAGGCGGCCGGCAGCTTTTCGGCACCTTGCCGCGCGGTGGGGGCCCATGCGGGCGGGGCGCTTTCCTTTCCCCGGGCTGCCGACTATAGCGAACCGGCGGGATGCCCCCGCGAACCCCTTGTCGCGGAACCTTCATGAAGACCATTGTCACGACCGATGACCTTGCCGCCTTCTGCACCGAGGCCAGGCATCACCCCTATGTCACCATCGACACCGAGTTCCTGCGCGAGCGCACCTACTGGTCAAAGCTGTGCCTGATCCAGATGGCCCTGCCCGGCAGAACCGGCGAAGCGGTGCTGGTGGACCCCATCGAGGGGACCGGGATGTCGATGGAACCGCTTTATGATCTGTTCCGCCACGAGGCCACGGTCAAGGTGTTCCATGCCGCACGGCAGGATCTGGAGATTTTCTTTGTCGAAGGCCGGGTTTTCCCGAAACCGCTGTTTGACACCCAGGTTGCCGCCATGGTCTGCGGTTTTGGCGAACAGGTGGGCTACGAGACGCTGGTCAAGAAGATCGCCCATGAACCCCTGGACAAGACCTCGCGCTTCACCGACTGGTCGCGCCGCCCGCTGAGCGACGCGCAGAAGGACTATGCGCTGGCCGATGTGACCCATCTGCGCCTGATCTATGAATTCCTGGCGGCTGAGATCGAAAAGACCGGCCGGCAGAAATGGGTGGAAGAGGAATTGTCGATCCTGACCGATCCTGCCACCTATACCGTCCATCCCGACGCGGCCTGGGAACGGGTCAAGACGCGCACCACCTCGGGGCGGTTTCTGGCGGTGGTCAAGGAACTTGCGCGGTTCCGCGAGGATTATGCCCAAAGCCGCAACATCCCGCGCAGCCGCGTTTACAAGGACGATGCGCTGCTGGAACTGGCCTCGACCCGCCCGGCCAATGTCGAGGAACTGGGCCGCTCGCGCCTTTTGCTGCGCGAAGCGCGGCGCGGCGAGATTGCCGACGGCATTCTGGCCGCCGTCAAGGCCGGGATGGAAATGCCGCCAGACCAGATGCCGAAGCCCGACCTTGGCCGCGACCAGCTGCAGGTCAATCCGGCACTGGCAGACCTGCTGCGGGTGCTGCTGAAAGCCAAGTCAGAGGAACTGGGCGTTGCAGCCCGGCTGATCGCCTCGGCCGCAGACCTTGATGCGATCGCGGCGGGCGAACGCGAGCTTGACGCGCTGAAGGGCTGGCGGCGCGAGGCCTTTGGCGAGGATGCGCTGCGCCTGTGCCGGGGCGAGATTGCGCTGTCGGCCCGGGGCAATGCGGTGCGGGTGATCAGGCTGTAGCGGTTGCGCCGGCACAATTGCCCGCGCAACTTTCTGCCCGGGGGCTCAGCGGCGGCTTGACCTTGCGTTGCGTGCGCCCGTCACAATGATTTCCGAGATACCCTCAAGGTCGCGGTTGCTCAGCGTGGTTGCCACCATGATCTCGCGCGAGGGCTGGGTTGACACGCGCATCGCCTTTGCCGGCGGCACGACGACGAAGCGGAAGGTCGCCCGCCCGTCCACGACCGGTTGGGCAATCAGCTCTGCCGCCCAGAAGCCCTGGGTCTGCGGCAGCCCGGTGGCCCGGATGATCGCGCCGCCGTCAAAGGGTTCCACCGACAGGCTCAGCACCTGATCGACCAGGGGGCGCGGGTCCTGCGGCGTGCCGACATCCTGCACAAGGCTCCCGGTTTCCTGCGACCCGCCGAACCAGCCAAAGGGGTTGTACCAGGTTCTCTGGCCCGACCCGCAGGCGGCCAGCACCAGCAGCACCGACAGGGTGGCAAGCATCCATTTGGTCATCGTCATCCCCTTTACCCCACAGCTTTCGGTAGCCGATGGCGCAGGCTTTGAAAAGCCGCAGCCGCATGGGCTGGACCTTTGCCGCTGCCCGCCTTAGGACATCTTTGGACAAGGGAGACTGCGATGGCCACGCCCGCCTTCGAAGAGATTGCCGAAACCTTCGCGTTCCTGGACGACTGGGAAGACCGCTACCGCCATGTCATCGAGCTGGGCCGCGCCATGCCCGAGATGGACGCCGCACTGCGCGTGCCCGCAACCCGGGTCACGGGCTGCGCCAGCCAGGTCTGGATCGTGCCGCGCATCGGGGGTGGCGGGCCGGCCGCGCGGTTTGATTTTCAGGGCGAAAGCGATGCGATGATCGTTCGCGGCCTGATCGCCATTCTGCACGCGCTTTACGCGGGCCTGAGCGTGGCCGAGGTGGGGCAGGTCGATGCGGCGGCCGAACTGGGGCGGCTGGGGCTGAACGATCACCTGTCATCGCAACGGTCCAACGGGCTGCGCGCCATGGTGCAGCGGCTGCGCGCGGTGGCGGCAGAGGCGGCGGCGGGCGGCTAGCGCGGATTTTCTGCGAAAATCCGGGCTTTCGTCATTTCTCGCGGGTTTTCGCAGAAAACCCGTCACCGGGCCGTGCGGGCAAGGGCGGTTTGCAGATCGCCGTAGCCGGTGAAGCGGCGCTCATAGGCCAGGCCGAGCCGGGCGGCACACTCGTGGGCCTTGGCATCCAGCGCCGGATCATCGGTCTGCGCCTGATAGACCAGCTTGGTGTAATTGCCGAAATACATCTCCCGCAGCCCGGGGTGGCGGTCCAGCCCCATGGGGCGCCAGACAAAGGCATCGAACTGGCGCACCAGAAAATCGGTCAGGTAGAAGGCCGAAAACTCTTCTTCCGCGCGCGACAGGAAATCTTCGGTGCCCTGGTAGAAGGCATAGCAATGCGGGCCTGGCATCATTTCCACACCAAGGGCGGCGCAGCGGGCCTGCAAAAGGCCGCCGGTGCCGCAATCGGCATAGACCACGAACAGGCTGTCATAAGCGGCGCGGTGGGCCAGAACGGCAGCCTCAACGGCATCCGCGATGCGATCCGGCCAGAGATGAAGATTCGCCGGAAGGCATTTCAGATCAAGGTGATGCCAGCCATTCTTATGCTTTAACGCGAGGATTTCATGCGCCAGTGCGCCGCAGGCGATCAGCAGGATGCGGCCCTGATGCCGGGGCGGCAGGCCGATGTCGGCCAGAACGCTGTCCGGGGGCAGGTCCGTCACCGCCTGTTCCCCCGCCAGCCCAGCACCAGGCTGCCCAGCAGGGCGGCACCGCCCAGTGCGACAAGGGGCAAGCCCGCCCCCGCCCAAAGGGCGATGGTGACACCGGCAGCAATGATTACAGACAGGATCAGCAGGATAAAGGCCTTCGGCGGCATGGGCGGTATCCTTTTTGCCCAAGATGGGGGCGGCGGCCGCCTTCGCCAAGACCGGCCCCGCAGGGCCGGTCGCGCCGGATCAGCCGGCCAACTGGTTGTGCTTGCGCGCGACAAACTGCTTGGCGGTTTCCACGGCCACGGCGGCGTCGCGGCAATAGGCGTCGGCCCCGATGGCACGGCCGAATTCCTCGTTCAGCGGCGCGCCGCCGACCAGCACGATATAGTCGTCGCGCAGGCCCTTTTCCTTCATCGTGTCGATCACGACCTTCATGTAAGGCATGGTCGTGGTCAGCAGGGCGGACATGCCCAGAATGTCGGGCTGCTCGCGCTCCAGCGCCTCGAGGTATTTGTCGACCGAGTTGTTGATGCCAAGGTCCAGCACCTCGAACCCGGCACCTTCCATCATCATGGCGACAAGGTTCTTGCCGATGTCGTGGATGTCGCCCTTGACCGTGCCGATCACCATCTTGCCCATGCGCGGCGCGCCGGTTTCCACCAGCAGCGGTTTCAGGATGAACATCCCCGCCTTCATCGCATTCGCCGCCAGAAGCACTTCCGGCACAAAGAGGATGCCGTCGCGGAAGTCGGCGCCGACGATGGTCATTCCGGCAACCAGCGCCTTGGTCAGCACGTCATAGGGTGCCCAGCCGCGGGCGATCAGGATGTTGACGCCTTCCTCGATCTCTTCCTTCAACCCGTCGTACAGGTCATCGTGCATCTGTAGCACA
Source organism: Rhodobacter sp. (assembly GCA_020251025.1). GTDB lineage: Bacteria > Pseudomonadota > Alphaproteobacteria > Rhodobacterales > Rhodobacteraceae > Aliitabrizicola. The sequence continues at coordinate 4,282 of JADCDI010000128.1, forward strand.
AGCTCGTCATCCGACAGCTCGGAAAGGATGATCTCGTCGTCGTCGGCCATGAGGCGCGCTCCCAGCGGAAAGGTTCGTCATGGTGATGGTCGCAAAGCGGCGCTGCCACTATCCGCCAAGCGACATACACCGGATGAAAGCCGACAGAAAGCCGTCACGGACCGGAAAGTTGTGGCGAATGGTCCTGTTTGGTTTTGGCAAGGTGCTGACATGGCCGTCTGATCACTTGCCGGGAAGGGGCGGGCGCTGGCCGGGGGCTTTGGCCCCCGGCCGGTCCTGATGCCGCTGTGGCACTGTGGCAGGGGCGACGGCCCCTGCCATTGAGGCGGTGAAGCTCCCTTCGTCGTTCCGGGCGGGAAAAGGAAACGCATCGCGTTTCCCCCGCCCGCGCGGGACGGTCCCCTGTAGACCGGCAGGTCCGGGACAAACAGAGGCCAGCGCCCGACCCGGCGGGCGAGAAGCGCCCGCCATGGGCGGGGCGGGCGCTGGCCGGGGGCTTTGGCCC
>JADCDI010000129.1 GCA_020251025.1 Rhodobacter sp.
CCCCTGCCATTGAGGCGGGGGCAGCGCCTTCGCCCGTCCGGGCGGGAACAGGAAACGCTACCCGCGTTTCCCCGCCCGCTCGGGACGGTGCTCTGTAGACCGGCAGGTCCAGGAGACACAGAGGCCAGCGCTCGCCGGGGGCGGGGCGGGCGCTGGCCGGGGGCTTTGGTCCTGATCCCGGCGCAGCACTGTGGCAGGGGCGATGGCCCTTGCCACCGGAGCGGTGAAAGTGCCTTCTCCCTTCCGGCCCGCAGCAGCGGCCAAAGCCGGAATGACGGGGCCCTGTGCGACATTTTAATTCATTCAGGCCGCACAAGACGCATTTTTGTTGCGCTGCGCCTGCGAACATTCTATCCCGTCCCGACGCCCGCTGCAGGAGCCGCGCCATGCCACACGACGGACAGACCCTTTCGCAAAGCCCCGTGCTGGCCGATCTTCCGGCGCTGACAGAAGCGGCACTGCCCGAGGTCGAGCATCTGGTTCTGACAGCGCGAGAGGCTTTGCGCGCACGGGTCACCGCCGGCGGCAAGATCAGCGCGGCCGCGCTGGAGGCCAACCAGTTCGCCGCGCATGCGCTGGCCTGGCTTGCCACCTATGCCGAATCGCTGCGCCAGATGCAGGCCTGGGCCGGCCGCACGACACGGGACGGCACCTTTGGCGAGATGGAGGCGCTGATCCTGCAGATCGCCTTCGGCGAATACCTGAGCCAGATTTGGGGCGGCATTCCGATGAGTCAGGGCGAAATGGCCCGGATTCAGGACCTGGGCCTGATCGCCCCGCCCCCCGGGGCCGCCGCCGCGACCCTGATGGCAAACGGCAACACCGACGCCGCGCGCCAGCGCCTTGTCGCGCTGATGCGCGAAAACCGGGGCCGCGCCACCTTCGGCGCGTCCGGGCTGGAGGACGAGCTGGAAATGATCCGCGACCAGTTCCGCCGCTTTGCCGATGAACAGGTCGCCCCCCATGCCCACGGCTGGCACCTGCGGGACGAGCTGATCCCGATGGACATCATCGAAAAGCTTGCCGAAATGGGCGTCTTCGGGCTGACGATCCCGGAAGAATTCGGTGGCCTTGGCATGTCAAAGGCCAGCATGGTGGTCGTGTCCGAAGAACTCTCCCGGGGCTATATCGGGGTCGGCAGCCTTGCCACGCGCAGCGAGATTGCGGCAGAGCTGATCCTGTGCGGCGGCACGCCCGAGCAAAAGGCGCAGTGGCTGCCAAAGCTGGCAAGTGCCGACATTCTGCCGGCCGCCGTCTTTACCGAGCCGAACACAGGGTCCGATCTTGGCAGTCTGCGCACCCGCGCGGTCAAGGTCGGCGATGACTGGGAAGTCACGGGCAACAAGACCTGGATCACCCACGCCGCGCGCACCCATGTGATGACGCTGCTGGCGCGCACCGACCCCGACAGCACTGATTATCGCGGACTGAGCCTGTTTCTTGCCGAAAAGACCCCAGGCACCGATGACGCCCCCTTTCCCACCCCCGGCATGACCGGCGGCGAGATCGGGGTGCTGGGCTATCGCGGCATGAAGGAATACGAACTTGCCTTCGACGGCTTCAAGGTCAGGGGCGCGAACCTGCTGGGCGGGGTTGAAGGCCAGGGCTTCAGGCAACTGATGCAGACCTTCGAATCCGCCCGCATCCAGACCGCCGCCCGTGCCGTTGGCGTGGCGCAGAACGCGCTGGAGGTGGGATTGTCCTATGCCGCGGACCGCAGGCAGTTCGGCAAGGCACTGATCGGGTTCCCGCGCGTGGCGGGCAAGCTTGCGATGATGGCGGTGGAAATCATGGTGGCCCGGCAGCTGACCTATTTCAGCGCCTGGCAGAAAGACCATGACAGGCGCTGCGACCTGCAGGCAGGCATGGCAAAGCTTCTGGCAGCGCGCGTGGCCTGGTCCTGCGCCGACAATGCCTTGCAGATTCATGGCGGCAACGGATTTGCGCTGGAATATCAGATCAGCCGCATTCTGTGCGATGCCCGTATCCTGAACATTTTCGAAGGGGCTGCCGAAATCCAGGCCCAGGTGATCGCCCGCCGCCTGCTGGACTGATCCGTTCAGTTTCTTGTTGCATCCTGCCGGGCGGAGCGTATGTTACAAGCAGTAACATACTTGGCAAGGGCAGTCCCCCATGGAACAGAATGTGCTGCTGACAGGAATTTCCGGCTTTATCGCCAAGCGTCTGGCGTTTGACCTGCTGCGGGCGGGCATGTCGGTGACAGGATCGCTGCGGTCAGCCGGGCGCGAGGATGAGGTGCGCGCGGCGTTGCGGGCGCATGGCTGCGATGATGCGGCCTTGGCGCGGCTCAGGTTTGTCACGCTTGACTTGACCCGGGACGCGGGCTGGGCAGAGGCCATGGCCGGGATGACGGCCGTGATCCATACGGCCTCTCCCTTTCCGCTTGCCCAGCCAAAGGACGAAAACGAACTGATCCGCCCTGCGGTTGACGGGACGTTGCGGGTGCTCAGGGCGGCACAGGCTGCGGGCGTGACCCGGGTGATCCTGACCTCTTCGACCGAAGCGGTGATTCACGGCGCAGGATCCGATCCCTTGAGCGAAACCGACTGGACCGATCTTGGTGCCCCCACAGTCACAGCCTATACCAGATCAAAGACGCTGGCCGAACGCGCCGCCTGGGATTTCGTGAAGGCGCATCCCGAAATGCAGCTGACAGTGATCAATCCGGGCATGGTTCTGGGTACCCCGATGGACAACCATACGGGCAGTTCCGTGGGCGCGATCAGCCGTCTTCTGGCCGGCAAGGACCCGGCGCTTCCCGATATTCTGTTGCCTGTAACCGACATCGCCGATGTTTCTGCCGCGCATCTGGCCGCGCTTGCCAATCCGGCCACGATCGGCCAGCGCTATCTGGTGGCCGACAGTTTCCTGAGTATTCTGGAAATGGCGCGCATCCTGAAGGCGGCCTATCCGAACCGGTCGATCACCACGCGCCGCGCGCCCCGTGTGCTGCTGCGGTTCCTGGCGCTGTTCGATGGCGAAATCAGGGCGATCCTGCCCTGGCTGGGCATGACCCTTACGCTCGACAACAGCAAGGCCCGGCGTGACCTTGGACTGAAGATCACCCCGGCCAGGGATTCGGTTCTTGCCACGGCCGCAGCCCTGACCCCGGCCTGATACGCTGAAAGCGTGCAGAAGACGCATCCCGCCCGCCGCCCGGGCAGGGGCAAAATGGCCCCGGACGGAATGCGCGGGGTACGCAGGCGGAAGCCCCCGCCTTGCGTTGCCGCAGCCCATGAAACCGGCCGTTTTCAGCACCCTTCTACCGGGCAGCCCCGGCGGCGCCCTGCGATGGCCGTTCGGCACCGAGGCGGGGATGCAGCCGCCCGGCAATTGCCGCAGCCAGCCCCATGCCCGCCCCGGCCGCAACAAAAACCCCTGCAACCGGTGCCACCAGCAGCACAAGCCAGGCAACCCCGGGTGTCAGGATGCCCGAGACGTCGCGGAAGCTGGAATAGACGGCGGCCATTTCCGTGCGCTCGGATGGTTTTACGGCCATCATGAAGGGAAGGCCCCCGGCCACATCCAGCAAGACCAGGCTGAATGACCCCGCAAACAGCAGGATGACCGCCACCCAGGGCAGCGGTGACAGCAGGCCGGCCAGCGTGAACAGGACCGCGCCAAAGACAAACCCGCCCCAGACAGCGCGCCGCACCGACACCCGCCGCACCAGCCGCAGCAGGACCGGCGTGGAAAACAAAAGCGCATTGGTGCAGGACAGGGCAATTCCGCCCACCTTGTCACCCAAGCCGGACTCGATGCAGAAAATCGGCAGGTAGACGACATAAACCCACCAGCCACAGGACCGAATGACCGCAAACAGCCAGCCCGCGATCAGCCTTGGCTGCGCAAAGAACCGTCCCAGATAGGCCAGCGGGTTCAGCGCCGGGCCCCTCGCCCGGGTGATCTGCTTGCCATTGCCCAGACGCAGCACCCAGAACGCCGCCAGCAGCGCCACCGAGAAGGCCCCCGCGACCAGAAAGGGGGCGGGGGCCCAAAGTGTCCACAGCCAGACCCCCAGCATCGGACCCACTGCCCAGAAGACGGCGGCATAGAGCATCTGCAACGAAGCGCTGCGTCCCAGGTTTGCCCGCGTGATGTAATCGAGGACATAGGCGTTCAGACAGACAAAGATCGTCACGGTCGCGAGCGCATTCACCAGAATGGCAAGGGCAATTGCCGCAGGGGTGCCGGTCAGCGCCAGCACCATGCCGACCAGATACAGAAGCGTGCCCAGCGTATACATCCAGCGGCGCGGGATATGGCGCGTGGCCCAGGGCACCATCAGCCCCCACAAAAGCGATGCCAGCCCGATCAGAAAGAAGGTGCGCGAAACGACAGCCGCATCCTGAACCGCATCATAAAGGGCCAGCGGCATGACCGAGATCAGAATGCCGCGGACCCCGGCCTCCAGCCCGGCCAGAAGTGCGAAAGCCTCGACGCGCGGGGTCGGGGAATGCCGCAGGAAAAGGGGGATGTATTTGTTGGCCATGACCCGTCTCATGGGCAGTCATGCCGGTGGTCAGCAACCCTGTCTCGGCCACGCGCGACACGGACGGACGGATTTGCGCCTTTGGCCGGATTCACCTTGCCGCGACCAAGGCCCGGCAGGGTGCCGGAACAGCACGCCGGCCGCTTGGCCGGGGGAAGTTCCCCCCCGGTCCGGAAACAGGGATCGGCCCCCCGGGCGGGAACAGGAAACGCGACCCGCGTTTCCCCGCCCGCGCGGGACAGTGCCCTGTGGACCGGCAGGTCCGGGAGGGACAGAGGCCAGCGCCGGGGGGCGGGGCGCCCGCCAGGGGCGGCGCGGGCGCTGGCCGGGGGCTTTGCCCCCCCGCCCGTCCTGATACCGGCGCAGCGCTGTGGCAGGGGCGATGGCCCCTGCCAGAGAGACCGCGCATCGCGTGATGCACAGGAACGCC
>JADCDI010000013.1 GCA_020251025.1 Rhodobacter sp.
ACGATGCGCTCGGCCGCGTAATCTTCCAGAATGCGGGCGACGGCGGCCGCATGCGGGCTGTCAATCGCCCTTGCCTGCAGCCATGAGGTGCCGATGGCATTGGCCTCTTCCAGCGAGGCAAGGCGGCGTTCGCCGTGCCGTGTGGTGGCAATGGACAGGTTGAAGGCCAGCACAAAGGCCATCAGGCCCAGGATGCTGCCGGTGACCACCCCTATGCCGTCGTCGGCAGTTTCTTTGCGGGTGGCGCGATACTGCCCCAGCCGGTAGCCCACCTCGCGCGCCAGGATCTGGGCCCCAAGGAACAGGGCGGCAAAGGCCAGAAGGCTGAAGGCGGCAATGTCGGAAAGGATGGTCATGGCGTCTTCCCTTCTGCCGGAACTCCCGGGCACCCCTGGCCTGCCGCCGCCTGCCATGCCGCCGCATCCGGTCCTGGCCGGCGTGACTTCCGGTGACTGGGCCCGGCACCCCGGTTCCCCCGCAGATGCATTTGGCCCTGCCACCGGCCGCATGTCCAGACCGAAGAGCGACCAAAGTCCTGTGGACATGCACGCGCGGGTGGAATCCTATGCAGGCATAAGCGGCGAAGACCGCTTGGCACGGATGCACAGCAAGGGAGGAGACGATGCTTGATACGACACCCGGCGCGGCGGTGACGCAGGTCCTGAGCGATCTGAACGCGGCCCTGGCCAAGGCCGACCCGGCAGCGGCGGCGGCCCTGTTCGAGACGGACGGCTACTGGCGCGATCTGGCCAGCCTGACCTGGAACATCAAGACGATGGAAGGCCAGGCCGAGATTGCCGCCATGCTGGCCGCACAGCTGGCGCAGATCCGGCCGCGCGGCTTCACCATCACGCCCGCAGAGATGGCCGAAGACGCCGGCAGCTTCCAGCAGGCCTGGATCGATTTCGAAACCGAAACCGGCCGGGGCCACGGCCATATCCGCATCCGCGACGGCAAGATCTGGACGCTGCTGACCACGCTGAAAGAGCTGAAAGGGCATGAGGAACACAAGGGCAGCTCCCGTCCCATGGGGGTGGTGCATGGCGTGGAACGCGGGCGCAAGACCTGGGCGGAGACCCGGGCCGAAGAAACGGCGCAACTGGGCTATGACACGCAGCCCGAGGTTGTGATCATCGGCGGCGGTCAGGGTGGCATCGCGCTGGGCGCACGGCTGCGCCAGCTGGGCGTGCCCGCGATCATCGTGGAGAAGAACGAACGCCCCGGCGACAGCTGGCGCAAGCGCTACAAGTCGCTCTGTCTGCATGACCCGGTCTGGTACGATCACCTGCCCTATATTCCCTTTCCCGCCAACTGGCCGGTCTTTGCGCCCAAGGACAAGATCGGCGACTGGCTGGAGATGTATACGCGGGTGATGGAGCTGAACTATTGGTCCTCCACCACCGCAACCTCCGCCAGGTACGACGGGGTCAGGAAGGAATGGGAGGTGCACGTCACCCGCGACGGCAAGGACATTGTCCTGCGCCCCAAACAGCTGGTGCTGGCCACGGGCATGTCGGCCAAGGCCAACTGGCCGAAGTTTCCCGGTCAGGACGTTTTCAGGGGGGAACAGCAGCATTCCAGCACCCACCCCGGCCCCGATGCCTACGGGGGCAGGAAGGTGGTCGTCATCGGCTCCAACAACTCTGCGCACGACATCTGCGCGGCGCTGTGGGAAGCGGGCGCGGATGTGACGATGGTGCAGCGCTCCTCGACCCATATCGTGCGGTCCGAACCGCTGATGAGGCACGGGCTCGGATCGCTCTATTCGGAAGAGGCGGTTGCGGCGGGGGTGACCACCGACAAGGCCGACCTGATCTTTGCCTCCATCCCCTACCGCCTGCTGCCCGCCTTCCAGAAACCGATCTATGACACGATCAAGGCCGAGGATGCCGGGTTCTATGCGGCACTGGAAAAGGCCGGCTTCCTGCTGGACTGGGGCGATGACGGCACCGGATTGTTCATGAAATACCTGCGCCGGGGGTCGGGCTATTACATCGATGTGGGCGCAAGCCAATTGATCATCGACGGCAAGATCAGGCTGAAGGCGGGGTCGGATGTGGACCATCTGACCGAAACCGCCGTCGTGCTGAAGGACGGAACCGAACTGCCCGCCGATCTGGTGGTCTATGCCACCGGATACGGTTCGATGAACGGCTGGGCGGCGGACCTGATCAGCCAGGAGGTGGCCGACAGGGTGGGCAAATGCTGGGGCCTGGGGTCAGACACCACCAAGGACCCCGGCCCGTGGGAGGGTGAGCAGCGCAACATGTGGAAGCCGACCGCGCAGGAAGGGCTGTGGTTCCACGGCGGCAACCTGCACCAGTCGCGCCACTATTCGCAGTTTCTGGCGCTGCAGCTGAAGGCGCGGCAGGCGGGCATTCCGACGCCGGTCTACGGCATGGGCGCGGTGCATCACCTGAGGTAGGCCGCCGAACGGGGCGGCGTGACGGCCGCCCCCCTTTTGCCCCCGGCGGGAAGGGGCGCTGTCGGATATCCCGGTCACGCCCCGCCGCCGGCTGCGGCGTTCTTCCTGTGCCGGAATTCCGGCTGGCGACCGTCTGCCGACCGGCACATTTACTCGCCGCCGACGCACCTGCGCAACATCGTGGTCCATACCAGTGCACGCAACGATGCAAGACCGATCAGAACTCTTCCGGCACAAACGGACCTGACCGACTTGCCCGGCAAAACAAGTGAAGCGTGCCGTGACAGGCATTCTTGCCAAACCGAAGGTCAAGGGGCGCTGACGGTGCGCAGGGGACTGCGGTCTGGCTGTTGACGGGCGCGCAAAAGGGACCCCGCTGCCGGGGTGACCGGCGTCCAGAAGGGCCCCCTCCATCGGGGCGTGGGTCCACAGTCTGCCCGAGGAGCTTTCAGGGGCCGTCTTGCGGGATTCCGGTTTTGGAGACGATAGCGAAGATCAGGCGCATGCATTTCGGCCTGGGCATGGGATCAAGACGATCTGCCGTGGGCTGAACCTGTCGAAGAAGGTTGTGCGGAAGGCGGTTCGGTCCGGGGCGGGCGAGTTCAGCTACACGCGCACGGTTCAACTGCGGCCGAAGCCGGGTGCCTGGCTGGCTGGACCGGACAGGCTTCTGGCGACCAATGCCGCCCGTGCCAGCCGGGAGCGGCTGACCGTGATGCAGCTTTACGATGCGCTTCAATGGCTTGGCTGTGACGGGGGCTGGGATGCCGTCAGGTGCTGTACCGCGACCTGAAAGCAGGCGCTGGGATCGGGCACGACAGCCGCCTTCGTGCCGCTGACCTTCGCGCAGGGGGGGCCATCAGTTCGACTGGAGCCGCGAGGTGGTGCTGACCTGCGGCGTCACCGTGACGGTGAAGGCGGCGCAGGTCCGGCTCTGCCACAGCCGGAATTTCTTCGTGCGCGCCTGCCCGCGCGAGAGGCAAGAACCTAAGTCATCGGGCCTGGACCGATGGTGCCGCGATGGCTTCGATGTTCGACGCCCAAGACCGGGCCTTTTCCTTCTTCGGGGGCACCTGCACGCGCGGGATCTGCGACAACATGAAGACGGCGGTGGATGCGATCTTCGCAGGCAGGAGCCGGGCCTGCAACCGCCGGTTCCTGCAGATGTGCGGCCATTATCTCGTGGATCCGGTCGCCTGAACCCTGGCGTCGGGCCGGGAGAAGGGACAGGTCGACAGCCAGGTCGGCACTGTCGCCAATTCCCGCAGCGCCTCCGGTGCCACTCTCGCCTTGAACGCCGTGTCCCGCGACCGTCGTTCAAACTTGCTCATCGTCGATCCTCCGCTCCGGTTAGGAGCCGGCGACAATCTTGCCTACTGGTCTCAAGAACGGGGTCCACTTCTCTCGGCAACAAAGGCGGCATCCGCTCGGGGCCCAACAACTGGGACAGGATCATGCAGCAACGTTGGGCAAGTTCCACCGATTGACATACTGGAACAAATGGTCTATTACTCCCCTATGCGTCCAAAACTGTTCGATCCAGACACCGTCATTGCCAGCGCGATGCCCCTTTTCTGGCGGCAGGGCTACGAGGGAACGCACATGCCCGAACTCTTGGACGCGATGGGGCTTGGCAAGGCAAGCTTCTACAACGCTTTCGCCTCCAAGCATGCGGCGTTCCTTACCGTCCTCGACTGCTATTTCAGCGCGGTCGATCACGTACTGGCCAGAGCGCTTGAGGGCGTGAAGAATCGTGACGAAGCGGCTGCCTGTCTGCTGGACGCGATCTTGACCGTAGCACGTGATCCCGAAGGACGGACGGTCTGGCGCGGCTGCCTGATTGGCAACACGGCCCTCGAGATGGGGGCGCGAGACGAAACCGTGCGCAACCGCCTCAATCAGGGCGTGCGTCTCCTGCGGCGCCATTTCGCTAAGGCGCTCAGCCTCGCCGATAGCGACGGCCGCGTCCTGCCGGATAGCGCCGTATCCGCGCTCGCATTGCATGCCGTGGCCGGCATCCAGGGCATTCTGGTACTGGCAAAGGCCGGAATGCTCGAGGAAGAGCTCAGGGCAGCGAAGCAGACACTTCTTTTGACGCTGAAAGCGTCTCCACTGATCTGAACACTGGGTAAGGCATTATGGAGCATATAGCCTTGCCCAGTACTGTACCAAATGCTCCACAAAGGAACGACGACCATGAAAATTCTCAACGCCTCGATCCACGGCATTCTCGACTATGCCACGGTAATCGCCTTCGCTTCTGCACCGACGCTCCTCGGCTTTTCGGGCGCGGCTGCCATGCTAGCCTACCTACTCGCAGGTGTTCACTTGACTATGACCGTCCTGACCGACATGCCGCTTGGCCTCGTGAAGATCATCCCCATGCGCTTACACGCCCTGGTCGAAATGCTCGTCGGCCCAACGCTGATTGCTGCAGCCTTGTTGGTCCCATCGCTGGTCACGGGAGCGCAGGGGTTCTTCGTCGCGAGCGGTATCGCGATCTGCGCCGTTTGGTTTCTCAGCGACTATGCGTCGGCGACACAGTCCGGCTGAATGCTGGTGCTGCGCGCCTGTCTCGCAGGTGCGCTCAGCCAGATCCCGGCGGGATCGACGAGATCGCCTTCCAGACCAACCTGCTGGCTCTCAACGCCGGCCTCGAGGCGGCCCGCGCCGCCGAGGCTGGCCGCCCCTTTCCCGCGGTGGCCACCGAGGCGCGCCGCCTGGCCCGCCGTTGCACGTGATCGAGCGGGCATGGCGCTGCCTTGTCCTGCAACGTGCTGCGCGCGAGCTTGCTGCGGATCACGCCCTGCAGCCCCATGCTGCGCATCAGCCGCTCGACCGTGTATGGACCTGCACCGGTTTCGTTCCGGTCAGGTGTTCATGTTATGCGGCCCTTTGTTCGAAGGCCACGGGGGATTTCCAGCCGAGGGCTGAGTGTTTGCGGCGCGGGTTGCAGAAGCCGTTGATTTATCCGAAGGGGGCGACTTCGGCGTCCCGGCGGGTTTGCCAGTTGCGGCGCCAGACCAATTCGGCCTTCAGCGACTTGAAGAAGCTCTCTACGGCGGAATTGTCGCAGCAATTGCCCTTGCCGCTCATCGACACCTTGAACCCATGCCTGCGCAGCATCTTCTGATAGTCGTGGGCACAATATTGCGACCCGCGATCGGTGTGATGAATGCAGCCCGGCGGCGGCCTTCGGATCGCGATGGCCATGTTCAGCGCCCGCAAGGCCAGATCCTGCTTCATGCGGTTGCCGATGGCCCATCCCGCTTGAACTCGTCGCTGTGTATCGCTGCCATATCCGATCTCCTTGATGGCGAGTATCGCTCTCAGAAGACCGGAACAAAACCGGTGCAGGTCCACTTGATCAGCGGCGAGGCTCTGTTGCACAAATCCCGTGAGGGATTCATCTGGTGAATCCAGTGTGGTAGCTGGTCTGCATGAGCAGACACACACCCCCGACCTACAGAACCAGGAACTGGCCGGCTTATAACGAAGCGCTCAAGCGCCGGGGC
>JADCDI010000130.1 GCA_020251025.1 Rhodobacter sp.
CGGGATCAGGACCGGCCGGGGGCCAAAGCCCCCGGCCAGCGCCCGCCCCGCCACCGGCGGGCGCTTCGCACCCGCCGGGTCGGGCGCTGGCCTCTGTCCTTCCCGGACCTGCCGGTCTGCAGGGCACCGTTCCGCGCGGGCGGGGGAAACGCGATGCGTTTCCTGTTCCCGCCCGAACGAGCGAAGGTACCTTCACCTTCCCGCCCGAACTGATGACAGCACCCTCACCGCTTCAATGGCAGGGGCCATCGCCCCTGCCACAGCGCTGCGCCGGGATCAGGACCAGCCGGGGGCCAAAGCCCCCGGCCAGCGCCCACCTCGCCACCGGCGGGCGCTCGCCTCTGTTCTTCCCGGACCTGCCGGTCTACAGGGCACCGTCCCGCGCGGGCGGGGGAAACGCGGGTCGCGTTTCCCCCGCCCGGAAGGGCGACAGCACCGCCCCCGCTGCAATGGCACGGGCCGTCACCCCTGCCACAGCGTCGCGCAGCCCCCGGCGGACCTGCGGCACGCGCACCGCCCGACCGGGGCGGTGCCCCGGCGAGGCCACGCGGGGGGAAGCGGTTCCTGTCCTTCGGCCAGCGGCCGAGGCGGCTGGCAGTTCCTCAGCAGGCAGTCAGGCGCAGGGCTGCCGCCGGGGTCTTTCCGGATTTTACCCCGCGTCATGGGGGGGGAACTGCCCCGGCGGTTGCGCCACCCTGCCCTTTGGCGGGCGTGTTCCGCGCCAGCCCGGGCTGGGCGCGGGGGGATACCCGGCGTCAGGTTTGCCGCCCCCCGCCCTGCGCTTGCGCACAGCGCCTTCGGCAACCCTACCGTGCGACCGCGCGACAGGGGCGTTCCCAGCCGGTCCTCCGGGCGCAGCGTTTGCTGTGATGCCACGGGCCTTTGCCCTTGCAAAGGCTGTCTTTTCCGCTCCGTATCCTTTTGCCTTCCGTCCGATAAACTTGGCGCGGTCTGCGATATAAGCCAGGTGCTTCCGCTCGGCCCCATCCTGCCCTAAGCTTATCCGGTGCCACACAGCGGAGCCCGGTCTTGCCCCATCCCCTCAACCCCGCCATGGCCGCCACCGAGCCGCCCCCGGTGATGGAGGCGCGCCGCTGGCTGGCCGATGCCACCTTCACCGCCGACCGCCCGCTGCTGAACGTCAGCCAGGCCGCCCCCGTGGACCCGCCCCCGCTGGCCCTGCGCCAGGCCCTGGCCGAGGCGGCGGTGAACGACCCTTCGGCGCATCTCTATGGCCCGGTTCTGGGCAATCCGGAGCTGCGGGCGGAAATTGCGCTGCAATGGTCTGCAGCCTACGGCGGCACGATCCACCCCGGCCAGGTTGCGATCACCCAAGGCTGCAACCAGGCCTTCAGCGCGGCACTGTCAACGCTTGCGGGGGCGGGCGATGAGGTGATCCTGCCAACGCCCTGGTACTTCAATCACAAGATGTGGCTTGACATGCAGGGCATCACCACGGTGCCCCTGCCCGCCGGCCCCGGCCTGATCCCGCAGGCCCAAGAGGCCGCGCGCCTGATCACGGCGCGCACCCGTGCCATCGCCTTGGTCAGCCCCAACAACCCCGGCGGTGCCGAATACCCGGCCGAAACCCTGCGCGCCTTTCTGGACCTGGCCCGCGCCCACGGCCTTGCGCTGATCATGGACGAGACCTACCGCGATTTCGACAGCCGCCCGGGCCGCCCCCATGCGCTGTTCGAAGACCCCGACTGGGCCGATACGCTGATCCACCTTTATTCCTTCTCAAAGGCCTACCGGCTGACCGGCCACCGGGTGGGTGCCATCATCGCCGCGACAGACCGCCTGTCAGAGGTGGAAAAGTTCCTTGACACCGTGGCGATCTGCCCCGGCCAACTGGGCCAGATCGCGGCGCTGTGGGGGATGCGCAACCTGTCGCAATGGGTGGCGGGCGAACGTGCGGAAATTCTGGCCCGCCGCGCCGCCATGACCGGGGGCTTTGCCACCCTGCCGGGCTGGCGGCTGCTGGGCTGCGGTGCCTATTTCGCCTATGTCGAGCATCCCTTTGCCGAAGATTCCGGCGCCCTTGCCCGGCGGCTTGTGCATGACGCGGCAATCCTGATGCTGCCCGGCACGATGTTTCAGCCCGCCGGCCACCCCGACGGCGCGCGGCAGTTGCGCATTGCCTTTGCCAATATCGACGCCGAAGGCATCGCCGGTATGTTCCGCCGCCTTGCGCTGCTGCATCCCTGACCCCGGGGCGGCAGGCACATCTTGCCCCGCCGCCGCTGACCGCTTAGACAGGCCGAAATCCGCGCAGGAGCGACCGAAACGCCATGGCAACAAAGCCCGACCCGTCGACCGGCAGCGAAACCGTGCCGAAAAGGCGCAAAGGCAGCACGGTTCTGGTCTGGGTGCTGATGGCCCTGCTCATCGCGGGCCTGGGCGGCTTTGGCGTGACAAACTTCGGCGGTGGCACGGCCAGGATCGCGACCGTCGGCGACCGGCCCATCGAGGTTACCGAATATGCCCGCGCCCTGCAGCAGGAGCTGCAGGCCTTCAGCGCCCAGTTGGGCCAGCCGGTGACCATGGAAATGGCCCAGACGCTGGGCCTTGACAGTCAGGTGCGCCGTCGCCTGATCACGGCGGCCGCGCTTGACAATGAAGCGGCCCGGATCGGCCTGTCGGTGGGCGATGCCCGCGTCGTGCAGGAGATCATGGCGAATGACGCCTTCAAGGGGGTCAGCGGCGCGTTTGACCGCGAAACCTACCGCTTCACGCTGGAACGCAACAACCTGACCGAACCCGCCTTTGAGACCCGCGTGCGCGAGGATCTGTCACGGTCCCTGTTGCAGGGGGCGGTCGCAGGCGGCTTCACGGCCCCGGCCCCCATGGTGGCGGCGCTGCAGGCCTGGATCGCTGAGACGCGCGGCTTCACCCTGCTGCGCCTGACCGAGGCCGATCTGCCCACACCGCTGCCCGATCCGACGGACGCCGACCTGCGGGCCTTCTACGACGCGAACCCGGCGCTTTTCACCGCGCCGGAAGCCCGGCGCATCACCTATGCCGCCCTTCTGCCCGAAATGTTGTCGCAAACCATCCAGTTGGACGAGGCCGCCCTGCGCGCCGCCTATGACGAACGGATTGCGGAATTCGTGCAGCCCGAACGCCGCCTTGTCGAACGGCTGGTCTTCCCGACCGACGCCGGGGCAGCCGCCGCCAAGGCCCGGCTTGACGCCGGGGAAACCTTCGAGGCGCTGGTCGAAGAGCGCGGCCTGACCCTTGCCGACATCGACCTGGGCGAACAGTCGCGCGAAGATCTGGGGGCGGCGGGCGATGCTGTCTTTGCGCTGACCGAACCCGGCGTGACCGGCCCCCTGCCGTCTGATCTGGGGCCTGCCCTGTACCGGATGAACGGGATCCTTGTGGCCCAGACCACCGCCTTTGAAGACGCGCGCGAGGCCCTGGCGACCGAGCAGATGATGGATGCCGCGCGGCGCGCCATTGCCGACCGCGTCGAAGAGCTGGACGATCTGCTGGCCGGCGGGGCCACATTGGAAGATCTGGCCCGCGAGGGCGGCCTGGAACTGGGGACCGTCGACTACGCGCCGGGTGTCGATGCCCCGATTGCAGGCTACGAGGCGTTCCGCACCGCCGCCGCCGCCGCCGAAGAGGGCGATTTCCCCGAACTCATCGAACTGGAAGACGGCGGTCTTGTTGCCCTGCGCCTTGACGCCATCATCCCGCCCAGGCTCATGCCCTTTGACAGCGTTGCGGAAGATGTGGCGACCGGCTGGCGCGCCGATGCCCTTGCCAGGGCACTGTCCGCCCGCGCGATCGAGGTGAAGGCTGCCGTCGAAGGCGGGGCATCGCCCGGCACCTTCGGGATTGTCGATGTGACCCTGTCGATGACGCGCAACGGCTTTGTCGAAGGGGCGCCCGACACGCTGCTTCCTGCGGTCTTTGAAATGGCGCAGGGCGGGTTGCGCGTGATCGAAGGCCCCGGTTTTGTCGGCCTGGTGCGGCTTGACCGTATAGAGCCCGCCCCCACCGATACGCCGGACGCCCTTGCCATGAAGGCCGGACTTGCCGCGCAGCTTCAGCAGGCGCTGGCGCAGGATGCCTTCGAGATGTTCGCCACCGCGCTGATCGCCGAGGCGGGCATCACAATCAATGACGCGGCCATTGCCGCAGTCCATGCCCAGGTGCAATAGGGGGCCCCCTTGGCGCTGATCCCGGATTTCGAGACCTTCGAGCGGGGCTGGGCCGAAGGGCGCAACCAGCTTGTCTATGCCCGCCTTGCCGCCGATCTGGACACACCCGTTTCGCTGATGCTGAAACTGACCGAGGCGCGAACCGACAGCTTCATGCTGGAATCCGTCACAGGGGGCGAAGTGCGCGGGCGCTATTCGGTCGTGGGACTGAAACCTGACCTGATCTGGCGTTGCCACGGCGTGCAGGCAGAGGTCAACCGCGAGGCGCGCTTTGACCCCACTGCCTTTCAGCCGCTGGACGGCCCGCCCCTGGATACGCTGCGCGCGCTGATCGCCGAATCCCGCATTGACATGCCCGAAGACCTGCCCCCCATCGCGGCGGGTCTGTTCGGCTATCTTGGCTATGACATGATCCGGCTGGTGGAACACCTGCCCGGTGTAAACCCCGATCCGCTGGGCCTGCCGGATGCCATGCTGCTGCGCCCTTCGGTGGTGGCGGTGCTGGACGGGGTCAAGGGCGAGGTGACGGTCGTGGCCCCCGCCTGGGCGGCTTCGGGCCTGTCCGCCCGCGCCGCCTATGCCCAGGCCGGCGAAAGGGTGATGGATGCGCTGCGCGACCTTGACCGCGCCCCGCCTGCCTTGCGCGACTTCGGACAGACCGCCCCCCTGGGAAAGGCCGTGTCCAATTTCACCAGGGACGGCTACATGGCCGCAGTAAGGAAAGCCAAGGACTATATCCGTGCTGGCGACATCTTTCAGGTCGTGCCCAGCCAGCGCTGGGCGCAGCAGTTTGCCCTGCCGCCCTTTGCGCTGTACCGGTCGCTGCGGCGCACCAACCCTTCGCCCTTCCTGTTCTTTTTCAATTTCGGCGGCTTTCAGGTGATCGGGGCCAGCCCCGAGATTCTGGTGCGCCTGCGCGATGGTGAGGTCACCGTGCGCCCCATCGCCGGCACCCGCAAGCGCGGGGCAACCCCGCAAGAGGACCGTGCGCTGGAGGCGGAGCTGCTGGCGGACCAAAAGGAACTGGCCGAACATCTGATGCTGCTGGACCTTGGCCGCAATGACGTGGGCCGGGTCGCAAGGGTAGGCACCGTGCGCCCGACCGAGCGGTTCATCATCGAACGCTACAGCCATGTCATGCACATCGTCTCGAATGTGGTCGGACAGATCGCCGAAGGGCAGGATGCCCTGTCGGCCCTCTTGGCCGGTCTGCCTGCCGGCACCGTCTCGGGCGCGCCCAAGGTCCGCGCGATGGAGATCATCGACGAGCTGGAGCCGGAAAAACGCGGCATTTACGGCGGCGGTGTCGGCTATTTCGCAGCCAATGGCGAGATGGACATGTGCATTGCCCTGCGCACGGCGGTTCTGAAGGACGGGATGCTGTACATCCAGGCCGGGGGCGGCGTGGTCCACGACAGCGACCCCGAGGCGGAATACGAGGAAACCGTCAACAAATCCAACGCCCTGCGCCGCGCGGCCGAGGATGCCGGGCTGTTTGCGGGGCGGGGGAACGGGTAGGAAAGGGATGCCCTGCCGGCCCCAATGGGCAAAGCCTGTGTGCTGACAGGCTGCTGAATGGGCTGCCTCGACGTTTGCCGGACGGAACATCATCCCGATCCGTTCCAAAGGCGGTTTGCGTTGCGGGCGGACCCTGAAGCGCACCGCGTCTTGCCGCCCGGCAAAGGCCACGGCCATGCAAGACCCTTTTTTCGCAAGTGCAACGCAGGCCCCGCCAGGTCTGGCCGGGGCCTGCGCAGGAATGTCCGGTTTTCCGGCCAGCGGTCCATGCGGCCGGCATCTTTCCGGCAGTCTGTTGGCAGGGTGCTGAACACCTTGCGCTGGCTTCAGGCCGTCAGGCACGCGCTGCTTTGCCGTCAGGTGCCGTCAGGTCTGACCAGCTTTGGCACATAGCTGATGCCCCAGGCGACGATCACCCCCAGCGCAGTCTCAACAAAGCGCTGGCTGGCGTAGAGCCATGGCTCGGCGGTATGATCAAGCACGACGATCCCGCAGATGTATCCGGCAACGCGTGCCCCGTCCCCGGCCCCCAGGAGCGTACCCAACAGCATCGCCGTAACCACCGCGATGCCCACTGAGACAGGTCCCGGCCCCAGAAGCTGCGACAGGGCAGCGCCGCAAGCCGCGCCGATGACCGTGGCAAGGATACGGCGCAACCCAAGGCGGCGGGACTGTGCGGGGGACAGGTCGGTCACGATCACGGCGGCGATGAAGGCATAGATCGGGTGCTGCAGCGAAAGGACCGTGGCGATCCAGGTTGCAAGGCTTCCGGCAACACCGGCGCGAACCGCCAGAATGACCGCCGTCAAGGGGACAGGCCAGGTCATCGGGGCCGTCCGATGGCGCAGTGCCAGGGCGACCGGCAGGACAGGTCACCGTCCTGCAGGCGCAAGGGCCGATCCCCGGCGACGGGGATCGGCCCGGTTGCAGATGGTGGCGGGTACCGCACGCCCGGCCGGTCCAGGGTGCCGCTACAGGATCAGCAGCACGATCACGAGTCCCCAAAGTGTCAGCAGGGTGTTGCCGACGGCATAGGGCACCGTGTAGCCCAGCATCGGCACGTCGGATTTTGCCACCTCGCCCACCATGGCAACCGAGGCGGTCGAGGTGCGCGCACCGCCGCAGCAGCCAAGGTTGATCGCGGGATCAAAGCGGAAGATGTACTTGCCGACCAAAGGTGCAAGGATCATCGGCACGCCGGTTGCGAAGATGCCCCAGAAGAAGATGCCAAAGCCCGCCTCCTTCAGCCCGGCGATGAAGGTCGGGCCGGACGAGATGCCGACAATCGCGATGAACACGTTCAGGCCGACCGAGTTCATGAACCAGAGCGTCGGTTGCGGCACATTGCCGATCTGCGGCTTGACCGTGCGCAGCCAACCCACGAAGATCCCCGCGATCAGCGCGCCGCCAGAGGTCGACAGCGTGATCGGCACACCGCCGATGGGCAGGACATAGGCCCCGAACAGGCCCCCCACGAAGATGGCAAGACCCACCAGAACCATGTTGGTCACGGTCACGGGCCGGTCGGCATATCCTGCCGCATCGACAAAGCGCTGGATATTGGACTTGATACCCGTCACCCGCAGGATATCGCCCCGGTTCAGCTTGGTCAGCGCCAGAACGGGGATGTTCACCGCCGCCGATCCGCGGCGGATCGAATTCAGGAATACGCCGCGCGCACAGGGATGTTCGCCCGCCTCGGCCAGCGTCATGCCGTCCAGTTGCTTGGATGTCAGCAGCACATCGACGGACTCGACCGGGACATCCAGCAGTTCCCGGTCGTCGATCTCGTCCGCGTCACCAAGCAGGTTCACCAGCACCTCGCGCTTGCCCGAGACGGCGACAATGTCACCGGCCTTCAGGACCGTCTCGGTCGAGACCGGCGCGATGACGCCGCCGCTGCGCAAGCCTTCGATGAACAGGCGTTCGCCGACCGCCAGCCGTTCGGCCTGAGCGACGGTCAGGCCAGCGGCCTTGCCGCCCTCGCGGATGCGATAGGCACGCAGCTCGCGCGCCCGGCGCGCGCTGATGAACGTCGAAGCCGGCGCGCCGCCCGACATCTCACGCTCGTACCTGGCACATTCCGCCGCGACATCGATGTTCAGGATCTTTGGCCCCAGAAAGGCAAGAATCCAGCCGGTGCCCACGGTCCCGAACAGGTAGGTGATGGCATAGGCCACCGGGATCAGATCCAGTTGCGCCTTGGCCTGTTCCGGGGACAGCCCCGAGGTGTTGATGGCATCCGTCGCAAGCCCGATAGAGGCCGAAATGGTCTGCGACCCCGCCATCAACCCGGCAGCAAGGCCCGGACCATAGCCCGAAATGATGGCGGCCATATAGACCGATCCCAGACAGAGGGCACAGACGACGACTGCAAAAAGCGCCTGCGGCACCCCGTCGCTCGCGATCCCGCGCACGAACTGCGGACCGACCCCGAAGCCGACCGCGAACAGGAACATGATGAAGAAAACCGACTTGACCTGCCCCGAAACCTCGATGCCGAGCTGTCCGATCAGGATGCCCGCCAGCAGCGTGCCGGTGACCGCCCCCAGGGTAAAGCTGCCAAATCGGACCGCGCCGACATAGTAGCCAATGGCCAGTGTCAGGAAAATCGCAAGCTGCGGATTGGCGCGCAGCGTCTCAACAACGTAGGTGATCATCTCTGCCTCTCTTGTGTGGAGAACACCCGGCAGGACCGGTGCCCTGCCGGGCCGGGGGTCCGCATTACTTGCTGCCCGCTGTCTTGAGGTGCCCGGGACGGATCAGCTTGAGCCCCTTTGCCGCCTCGTAGCCATGGATTTCCTTCACATCAAGCTTGCGCATGAAATCAATCGTTTCCTGCGTCAGCACCTGGCCCGGAACCATGATCGGAAAGCCCGGCGGATAGGGGATGACGAAGTTGGCCGAGACAAGCTCGGGGCCCTTCTTCAGCCGCGCGTCGATCTCGGCTCCGTTGAGGGCGACGTATTCGCAGGCCGCCTCGTTGTAGGCGGCAAAGAAGGCGCTGCGCATGTCGCCTTCGGGCGTGTGCTTGCCCGCATCCTTGCGGAAGGCGTCATGAAAGCGGCTGAAGTCCGGCAGGTCCGGCACGTCGGTCATCAGGCTTTTCGTGCGCCGGGCAAAGGCCTCCTGGCCGACAGCGCCGCTGTCGGCGAGTTTTCCCTCGATCTCGGTGCTGATCTCCATCAGCACCCGCACAAGATGCGCGATGTCGCTGCGGGTGTTGTTGATGTTGGATTGCAGCAGCACCGAATTGCGCGAGGTCTTGTTGACCTGGATGTCGAAGCGGTCGGCAAGAACACCCTTGAACTGCGTCCCGTCAAACCCGGCCGTCCCGCAGACCAGTGTCATGCGCGTGGGGTCAAGGTAGAACTCGTCCTCGCGCATCGCAGTGATCACATCCGCCCAGTTTGTGCCGGGCGTCAGATAGTCGGTGAAACCGGATTTGCGGAATTCCGCCGGGATCAGCTCGTCCGCACCCAGGATGCGGAAGTATTTCGAGATCAGCGGGTGGTTGTTGACGATCTGGCGGATCTTCAGCGCGATCGAGATCGCGTTCATCACCAGCCCGTAGCCCTCAAGCTCCATCTGCCGCCGTGCCACGTCGAGCGAGGCGATCAACTGCTGGTTCGGGCTGGTCGAGGCATGGGTGAACACGGCCTCGTGGAACTGGCTTTCGACCTTGCCGTAGTCCACATCGCGCACCAGTACCATCGACCCCTGCCGGATTGCCGACATCGACTTGTGCGTCGAATTGGTCTGGTAGACCCGCAGGCGCACCTTGCGCGGATCGGGGATCAGGCGGGTGGCCATAAGCGTTTCGCGCGAAGGCTTGTCGCCAAGGGCCTTTTGCTGCGCCTCATAGGCCGCAACCGATGCCGGATCGTGCAGCCAGACGTCGATGGCCTCGGCCGCGCCCATGCCGGTGCGCGGGCGCAGGAAAGGCGACCAGCGGGCAAAACCCGACCAGGCCTCATCCCACAGGAAGATCAGGTCGGGCTTGATGGCAAGGCATTCTTCCATCACGCGCCGGGTGTTGTACATGTGGCCGTCAAAGGTGCAGTTCGTCAGGTCAAGCATCTTGACGCGGTCAAGACGCCCCTCGTCGCGCAGGTCCAGCAGCGCCTTCTTGATCGCCGCCAGCGGCACCGCGCCGTACATCGAATAGGCGGTCAGCGGAAAAGCCTCGACATACAGCGGCTGGCCGCCGGTCAGGACCATGCCGTAGTGGTGCGACTTGTGGCAGTTGCGGTCCACGATGACGATGTCGCCTGGTGCCACAAGCGCCTGCACGACCATCTTGTTTGAGGTGGAGGTGCCGTTGGTGACGAAAAAGACATGGTCCGCGCCAAAGGCACGCGCTGCCATGCTCTGCGCCTTCTTGATGTTGCCGGTCGGCTCCAGCAGGCTGTCAAGCCCGCCGGTTGTGGCGCTGCTTTCGGCCAGGAACAGGTTGATGCCGTAGAATTCGCCCATGTCGTGGATCCAGTCCGACCGGAAGACGGATTTGCCGCGTGCGATGGGCAGGGCATGGAATGTCCCGATCGGGCGCTGCGCATATTTCTTCAGATTGTTGAAGAACGGCGTCTCATAGCGTTCCTGGATGCCCTCCAGAATGGCCAGATGCAGCTCCAGCAGTTCCTCGACCGCATAGAAGATGCGCCGCGCGCAGGCCGCTTTCGGGTCCGAGGCGAGCGTTTCCACATCACGGTCCGAGGTGACGTAGATGTCCAGATCGGGCCGCATCCCCTTCAACACCCCGGCCAGCATCAGGGCAGACTCGTGCTGGGGCACTGTCCCCAGGGTCTGTTCGATGATCCGGCGCAGGATCGGGGCGTCATGCCGCGACCGGAACGGGGCACCCTCGGCGGCGATGACGGAAAGGATCTTGGGGTTGACGATGGCGGCACAGATCGCATCCTCGAAGCTGCCCACGACCACCGGTTCATAGACAAACGAGTCTTCGGCGCGGCGCAGTCTGCGCAATTCGGCGCAGATCGCGGGCCAGCGCGCCGGGGGTTGCGGGCTGACCAGCAGCACCTCGAAATAGGGTCTGCGCGTATCGCGCCCGGCAATGACCGAGGGCAGAACCTCGGGCAGGGCATCGCTTCCCTCGGCGCTGCCATCGGCCTCGGTCAACTGGGTGTAGCGCCCGGTCAGGATCGCGTCGGCGTACTGGCGCACCAGATCGGCCACGACGGCGGCGTCGCCCGCAGCCAGCCTGTCGCGCAGCCGGTTCATCAGCCGGATGCCCGGAAAGGCGTGGAATTCCTCGATCAGCGCGATTTCTGCCAGCGCCGCCTCGGTCGCGGCCTTGCTGCCGCTTCCGGCCGCCCAGCTTCTGGCCGCCGAATGCACGTTGCGCCAGCTGTCCGTTCTCGTGGAATGCATTGCCAGGAAATTGTCGATCCGGTCAGGTTTCGTCATGACAGACTCCTTGGTTGTGTCGTGATCGGGGCGGAGACGCGGGTATCTGCCCGGGGCGCGGGGCGCGGCTGCCGATTCCCGGCAAAGCATACCGGGCCGGGGGCAGAAGAAACGCTTGACCGTGTTTGTAACATGTTATCGTGCATGGCCGTTCAGCCTGCGGGTGTGGGCAGCAGCAGAAGCGTCAGCGCGAAGATGCTGTAGACCATGAGCATCAGCACACCAAGAAACCACGCCGACCGCCCGCCGGCCGTGACGATCGATGCCGTAAGGACCGCCATGAAGATCATCAGGACAGCGCCTTGCCAGAACTGCAGGGTCATGGGCGTCGGCCCGATGAAGTAGCTGATCAGCACCAGCAGAGGTGTCACGAACAGGGCGATCTGGACCGAACTGCCGAAGGCGATTCCAACGCTCAGGTCCAGACGGTCCTTTGCTGCCGCCGAAAAGGCGGTGGCCATCTCTGCCGCGGCCCCGACCAGGGCGACGATGACGAAACCGGTGAAGGCGGGGGAAAGGCCGAGGGTCTGCGATGCACCGGTCAGTGACGCCACGAACACCTCGCTGACAAGCGCCACGATCACCGTGACCCCGGCCAGCGTCGCCAGCGCGACGGGGACCGGCAGGGCTTCGCCATGTTCTTCGACATGCGAGGATGCCGAAAAGATATCGCGGTGTGTGCCAAGCGAGAACAGAAGGCCAAAGCCATAGGTCACGATCAGCAGGATCGCCACACCAAGACTGAGCGATTGGGTCACCTGCACCTGGTCTGCCGCCGAGATTGCCGAAGGCACCATCAGGCCGAAGGCTGCGATGAACAGCATCGCCAGTTGCAGGCGCGCATTGGCCAGGTTGAACTGCTGCGTCTTGTGCCTGATCCCGCCGATCAGGAAACAGGCCCCCATCATGAACAGCGTGTTCGCCACGATGGCCCCCGCAAGCGAGGCCTTGACCAGCACATACTCGCCCGCGCGAAGGGCCGTCAGGCAGATGATCAGCTCGGTCAGGTTGCCCAATGTGGCGTTCAGCAACCCGCCAACCGCATCCCCCGTCTTTTCTGCGACGGCCTCTGTCGCAAGGCTGAGCAATGCCGCAAGCGGGATGATCGCCAAGACCGACAGCAGGAACAGGAGCGTGTGCTCTTCGGGGGCAATCTGCTCGGCCACAAGCGGCAAAGGGGCAAGCACAAGCAGCCAAAGCAGCCTGTTGTGGCGGATCACGCGGAAAAGTTGTGACATGGTCGGACCCGGTTCCCAGTTCTTGCTTTGGCGGCCCCGGTCAGCCCGCGACCGGCGTGATGGCGAAAAAGGGCAGCGACAGGAAGCCCTTGGCAATGAACGCGTTCGCCAGATCGACGAAGAAGGAACCCGCCAGCGTGATCAGCAGAAACGCCTTGGGCGAAGGGCCGTAGCGCTTGGCAACCTCGTCCATCGTGCCCATCGCGACGGGCATCGAGGCCAGGCCGAACCCAAGAAACCCGCCGACCGTGACGGCGGCGTCATAGTCGCGGCCCAGCATCCGGAACAGCACGAAGTAGGCAACGCCAACGGTCACGGCGATCTGGACCACTGCATTCAGCGCCAGCGGCACGATGATCTGGGCGACCGAAATCAGCGGCGTCGCCATCAGGGCCGTCACCAGGAAAAGCTGCAACGCCACCGCGCCGCCCTTTTCGATCGGCAGGAAATCCAGCCTGAAGCGGAACAGGTCGGCCAGGTTGGTCACGATCACCCCGGCAATCATGGCTGAAAGGAAACCCGGCAGGACAATGCCCGCGAAGGCCCCGTATGCGTTGATCATGTCGCCCAGGTAGACGGAGGTCGCGATGACCAGAACACCGGCCAGCAGACGCTCGATGCTGCCCGCATCGGGATCGGGTGCCTTCGACACCTCGGGCCGGGCGAAG
Organism: Rhodobacter sp.; assembly: GCA_020251025.1. Lineage (GTDB taxonomy): Bacteria > Pseudomonadota > Alphaproteobacteria > Rhodobacterales > Rhodobacteraceae > Aliitabrizicola. Next base: position 13,021 of record JADCDI010000130.1, read on the forward strand.
GTCACATCGTTCGGCTGATCCTGCCCGCGCAGACTGTGGCGGCGGATGATCCATCCCGTCACCGGCCCGGATACCAGCGCCCCTGACACAATGGCGAATGTCGATGCCCCGACGCCGACAATGGCGGCATTGGTAAGCCCTTCGGCTTCAAACTGGCTGGCCCAGGCCATGGCCGTCCCCGGCCCCCCGACGAACGAGAGTGACCCGGCCAGAACCCCGAAAGCAGGATGAGCGCCCCAGGCAACCGAAAGCGCGACCCCGCTGAGGTTCTGCACCACCAGAACGATGACGGTCACGAGGCACAGGATCAGCAGAGGTTTGCCGCCGGAAAGAAGGGCATGAAGTTTCGCCGACAACCCGATGGAGGTAAAGAACACCAGAAGCAGGACGTCTTTGGTCTTCGATCCGAAGGACACGTCGGTATTGAAAAAGAGCTGTCCGATCAGGACCAGTCCGGCAACAATCGCAGCCCCGATCACGGCGTTCGGGATATCGACCTTTGACAGGAAGGGAACGGACCGGCGAACCCATCGTCCCATGAACAGCGCGATGATCGCGATGATGATGGTCTGAAGCTCGCCAAGTTCGATCTGCCACATTCCAAGGTCGTTCATGATCCCTCCTTGCCGGAAACCTGCCCTGCGCTGCGGGAGGCCGCCGTGCCCGGCAACTCTTGCCGGTTTCATCACATGCGTAAAGGGCAGGCGGGCGGAGAAGTACGTTACACGGCTTAACACCAGGGTCCTTTGAACGGGGCCGCAGGACGTGAAGACTGATTTTGCGGCCTTAAGGATACCCGGCCAGGGTAACGCAGCAGGAGAACGGTCATGACATCAGGAAATCGGACAGGGCGGTTTGTTCAGGCAGGTCTTCTGGCGCTGATCGGCGCCGCGACAGTCTGCACGGCGGCGAAAGCCCAGGATTTGCCAAAGGTCGAAACGACGTTCGCAAACGGCGGCACGCTGCGCTTCTATGGCCAGATCAACAAGGGCGTGCTGTCTTATGACGACGGGCTGCAGTCTGAAAGCTATGGGTTGATTGACAACGACAATTCGAACACCCGGTTCGGATTGACCTACTCGCAGGGTTTTGGCGATGACTGGACCTATCTTGGCACGCTGGAGATCCAGTACGCACCGTTCTCGACCGGCAACATCAGCATCCTGCAGCAGTCGCCGCCTGCTTCGGCCTATGAATTCAGCAACGCAAACATCCGCAAGATCGACAACAGGGTTTCCAATCCCCGGTTTGGCGCGTTCTACCTTGGGCAGGGTGACATGGCGTCGAACAGTACCGCCGAGGTCGATCTGTCGGGCACGACGGTGATCTCGTATTCCTCCGTCGCCGACAGCGCGGGCGCGCAACTGCTGCGCCGGTCTGACGGGACGCTGTCGAACATCCAGATCAAGCAGGCCTTCACCAATTATGACGGTCTGTCGCGGCGGGTCCGCGTCCGCTACGACACGCCGTCGTGGTCCGGGTTCGGGCTGCGCACCTCGTACGGGCGCGATCTGTTGTCCACCAGCGAGGCAACGCGCAAGCAGGACCTGTACGACATTGCGGCGGTCTACGAGGGCACCTTCAACGACTTCAAGGTCGCCGCACAGACCGCCGTTTCGTGGAAGGGAAGCGATATCACGATCTTTGACGGGTCGGGGTCAGTCCTGCATGTGCCGACCGGCCTGAACTTCACCGTCGCGGCCGGAACGCAGGACAATTCGGATGTGACCGGTTCCTTCGGTTATGCAAAGCTTGGCTGGCAGGGTGATCTGGTTTCCTGGGGCAAGACCGCCCTGTCGCTTGACTATTACAGCGGGTCCGACATTGCGACCGAAGGGTCCGACAGCGAAAGCTGGGCCCTGGCGGTGGTTCAGAATGTGCCGAAGTGGAATACGGAATTCTGGATGACCTGGCGCGGATACGACTACTCGGAAACCAAAGCGTCGTTCGAAAGCGCGCAAGCCTTCTTCATCGGTGCGCGGTTCAAGTTCTAGGCGGACAGGAAACGCCACAAAGCCGGGCGGTTCATCCGCCCGGCGCGATTGTCGGGGCCACCGGCGGGCATCGGGTGGGCGGCACCACGATCCGCATCGGCAGCGCGGTGCGGTTCACCGGGCGGCCACACCGCCGACCGGTCCGGAAAGGCATGACCCCGGTCGATCAGGTTCGGGGCGCGCAGGGCCAGGCGCATATCCCCCAACAGGATGAACGGCACCGCCGGGGGCAGGGCTGCGCCGCGGCCGCCGTCAGCGGCGCAACCTGCCGCCGGTCACGGGCCGAAAGGGTCACGGCGTTGCGCGGGTCTGAAGATGTGGCGGGAAAACCGTCCGGTCGCCCCCCCTGGGGCGATGTCGGCCGCCGCGAACCCGGTCACATCGGCATTGGGCGTGACGGCTTCACCCATTCGCGCACCAAAGCTGCGCGCCGTGATGATCCCGGCACCAAAGCGCGCGACAGTGACGGCGGCCGGGCCGAGAGGGACCAAAGGCCACCGACGCACCCCGCGCCGTGCCGGTGCCGGTTTGCGCAGCCGTGACGGCGGGCGTCAGCACCAGTCCGCAGCCTCAGTGCCCGCCAGAGAAGACAAGCGATGTGACGGGCACGATCATGACCTGCAGGCGCAGAAGAATGGCATGCACCAGTCCCACGGTGTCGATCACCTCCAGCGCCAGCCAGCGCCGCGTGCTGATCCCCTCTTGGCTCAGCTCTTCATGATGGTTCGAATAGGCGTTGGCAAAGCAGGTGCTGCCCGGCAGGATTCCGTCTGTGCCGCCCTTGAACATCGGCTCCAGATAGACAAGGACGGTTCCCGGCTTGGTGACATTGCCCGCGTCGACCAGAACGTCGGACTGGCGCAACTGGCCTGAAGAGATCACCTCCTGCAACTCGGTGATGACCATGGGGATCACCACGAAGGGCTTGGATGCGCAGGACATTTCGGCAGTCATCCCCACCTTCAGAACCTGCGAGGAGATCTGCCCGAACCCGGCCACAAAGGCGATGCGGCCCGCGCCGGACGGAACCAGGATGCCGGCAGGCCGGATCATCGGGTTGACATAGTCGCCCACACGCAGCGTGAACTGCTGCATCCGGCCATCCGTGCCTGCATAAACGATGGTTTTGTCGAGCGCCGCCTGTGCCTCGGCCACCTGCGCGATGGCACTCCCCTTCTGCGCCGGCAGCAGGGTGGTGATCGATGTTTCCAGCGATTTCTTCTGCGATTGCGCGGCTGTCAGCGATCCCAGACGCCCATCGGCAAGGTTCTGCAGCCGTTCGATCTCGCGCAGGGGAACGATATCGGCATTCCTTGCGCGCAGTTCCTGCTTGCTTGCCAATTCGTCCAGGGCCTGATTATAGGCGCCCTGCGCCTCGGCAATCTTCGCCTCGGCGGTGGCAAGGTCGGCCATGGCAACGGCGATCTGTCCGTCGATCTCGGTCACCCTGCGCCGTGCCGTTTCCAGTGCGCTTTCCTGGACAGAGCTGTCCATCCGGAACAGCGGCGCTCCCGCTGCAACCTCGTCATTCAGGCCGACATAGACCTCGACCACCCGGCCGCCCATCTCGGGCAACACCGGGACGGTGCGGTAGAACGAGGTCACATTGGTCGAGGCCGGGTGAAAGTAGAACACCAGCGTGATCAGCGACACCGTCAGCAACAGGCACAGTGTGATGCCCCAGCGCAGTTCGTACCACACCGTGAACAGGGTAATCTGCTTGCCTTGGACATATCGGCGAACAAGGAAATCCGGAAGGATCGTCAGCATCGAACAGAATAAAAGCTCGAACATGATTTACACCTTCACTTGCTGATCGGGTTCCGAAGACCCGGGCCGGGGCAGATCGGGGCTTTCCGGTGCTCCGCGTGCCTCCGGCATCGGTGAAGCGCCGCCATGTTGCGCTTTTCCTTGCCACAGGCTTCGCGCCACGTCGGTCAACGCCCCGGCCATCGTGTTCAGCGGGGCCATGAAGTCGGGCACCGGGATCATCGCAAGGATCAGCGCGGCGACCCAGAAGGCGTTGTTGTGGGTGAACAGCGCCAGCAGGGCCAGCACCGCCACGATTTCGAACTGCGCCTTGTTGTTGCCCCTGTGCGACATCTGTTCGGGAAGGGCATGCAGCCGGAAATAGATGATGCCTGCACCGATGATCAGCAGAACAAGGAAAATCCCGACGACGACCAGCAGCGTGTCCGTCTGACCGGGCGGGGTGATGAAGCCTGGCACATGCGCCGCCTTCATAGGGTGGGCAATTTCTTCCATTTCGGTGCTTCCCTGACTTACAGCGGACATCGCGGCGGGCTGATCAAGAAGGGCCTTATCGCGCGCCGCAAACCTGCGGATGCCCCCGTGAAGTAGATGCCTTGCAGGAACCGGCATCCAGAACGGGGGTGTTACGAACCTGTTACAATCGCTGCGGCGCGGGCACGGGTTCCTTTACCCGGGGCTGCATCGCAATCCGGGCTTGCGTCCGGTGGCTTGGGATCGGGCTTGGGCTTGCGCTTGGGCAGGCAAGGCCGGCATCGCGGAGCCCCCGGATCAACATCGAGGCCAGTTGAGGCTGCACATTCCTGCTTTGCAGATCGGCGGCGACCATATCTCCATAGTTCGGGCAAAGCGCAAGAATGCTGTCAAGGGCTGATCTTGCTTCCTTGAACCGCCCCAGACGATGCGCCGAAACCGCGATCATGATCCAGGGATAGATCACGCCCGGCATGTCCATGTTCCGCGCCTCGACCAGCGCCTGATCGAAGCGGCCCCGATGGAAATGCCACATCGACAGTGCGATGCGATGGGTCGCGGGCAGGGCCTGATGCCGCCGGTACGCCTCTTCGATCAGGGGTATCCCCTTGTCCCAATCCGCGCGCAGGCAGTGGCGCAACCCAAGTTCCGCGACGACTTCCATATCGTTGGGGTTCAGCTCGTGGCTCTTGCGCAACGCTGCGAGTGCGTTTTCGACCTGACCGTCCAACCACAGGGCAATGCCAAGGGCGAGATAGCCGCGGCTTGACCCCGGCGAAAGGTGCACGGCCTGCCTTGCAAGGCTGATGGCAGGCTGCAGGCGGTTATCATCATGTGCACCCCCGGCGTATCTGAAGCGGATCGCGTTCGAATACAACTGCGACAGGCAGGCGAAAGCCTCGGCATAATGCGGGTCGCGCTGGATGGTCCGCTCAAGTGCCTGCCGGACCCGGTCATATTGGCCGGGGTCGAAATTCCACCAGTAGCTGTAAAACTGCAGGACACTTCCGAAAGACCCGGATGCGGTCGAACCGCCGTTCAGGGCTTGCTGCGCCAGATAGCTGAATAGCACGCCAGATGGCTGTCCGACGGCCACGACGATGCGGTCAGCAATCGCGATCCGTTGGGCCACGCAGTCTTCGGACAGGGCACCGCATTCGAAGAAGTCCGACCAGATGTAGTGCCCGTGCGCGGTTTCCCGCAGCAGGCTTTCTGCCACAACCTTGCCGTCGGCTGCTGCAATCGCACCGCTGAGAACAAAATCGGCCGCCTCTTCGGGCCGATCAGGCCCGACGACGGAAAGGTCGGTAAACCGGGCCAGGGCGGCAATGACACGACGCGTCACACTGGCGGCCAGATCGGCCAGCCCCGGCGCGGCACCTTCCGGCACGAACCCGCAGACATGTATCGTGGGGCGATGCACTGCTTTGTTCCCTGTGCCCTGTTCGCTCAGGATCCCCCCGACGGAAGTCGCGGACCCGGCCGCAGGTGCGCAATGCCGCAGGAAGACGGGAACATAGGCACCGACAGGAATGGAAATCCGGACCGTGTCATTGCGGCCCGAGGTCAGATAGTACCGGTCAAGCGAACGCCGCAACCGCCCGGCCTCGATCCGCACGATGGCATCCTGCTGCGGGTCAAAGTCTTCATTCCTGCAAAAGACTGTGGTTGCGATACTGTAGGCCTTGATCCGATCTGCACGACCGGCCATCGTCTCTTGCACGACATACTCCAGAAACCGGCGGTTCCTGTCGGATGCGTCAAAATCCTTGCTCGACAGGATGCGCGCCACCTGTGCCGCGATTTCGTCCACACTGGTTACCAGTTCCATCCTTGACATGCCGACCTCCAAATATGCGAATGCGTGGTTCCGGCTGCAGATGGCACACCCCCACCACACCGTCCATTTACCCTGATCGTCATGCTTTTATCACACATTCGCGCCGGGTTATTGATTCAGGTCAGGCAAGACCTGCATTGATGCTGCAATCCTTAGGGGGTGCGATTGGGGGGCGAAGATGCGAAGCGGATCTTCTGTTCAGGGTCGGGCGCTACCGTAACGTACTTGCCCGGGGGCCGTTGACGGCATTTTCTGTCCCCGCAGGGGGGGTGCTGCCAGGGGGGTGCTGCATTGTGAAACTGCGCTCTGGACCGTCATCTTTCGACCTTGTGCTTCGCAGGTATCCCGGACAGGTGATGCTGCTCTGCCGCCGGTTGGTCGCAAGGTCCGCTTTCAGAAGCCTGTGCGGGGATTGGAGGATGCTTCGCGAAATGATTGCCGGGCCCAGGGTCGGCGGCCCGGCGCAACAGTGGCCGGGAACGCAATCCGCACGACCAGAGTGCGACCGTCTTCGGGGCAAGGCGGCGCATGAAATCGCACGGGAACCGGCGGAACCGGCAGGTTTCAGGGGCTCTGCGCCCGCCATGACGGATGTTCAGCAGCGAAACGGGCAAACATGACCGGTCTGGCCGAGGTGCTTTTGCAGGTCTCGCTCGTCATCTTCATGGGCGGCTCGCTTCTTGGCATGGGACTTGCCCTTGCGGTCCGCGATGCCCTGACCGGCCTTGCCGATGTGCGTTTCGGCCTGCTTGTGCTGCTGCTGGGTTTCGTGGTCAGCCCTGCCGTTGCCCTTGCGCTGGCCTGGCTGTTCCGGCTTGATGACGCTTACGCCACAGGCCTTGTGCTCTTGGGCATGGCCCCCTGCGCCCCGTTCCTGTCGACCGTTGTCGAACGCGCGGGCGGCGACCGGACGCGCAGCGCGGCGCTTTTGCTTATTGCCGCCGCCGCGACAATCCTGCTTTTGCCCGTGGCGGTGCCGGTGGTCATCCCGGGTCTGGCTGTCGATGCCTGGTCCATCGCACAGCCGCTGCTGCTTTTGGTTGTGCTGCCGCTTGGGGCCGGGATGGTGCTTTTGCGCGTCGCACCCGGTGTCGCGACATGGCTTGCGCCGCTGACAAAGCGGGTCACCGGTGCTGCCACGGCCGTTTTGCTGCTGCTGTGTGCCGTGCTTTATGGCGAAGGCTTTCTGGATGTGATCGGATCGCGGGCGATTGGCGCGCAGGTCCTGTTCTTTGCGCTGCTGACCGGGATTGCCTATGCCTTTGGTGCCGGACTTCCACCCGAATACCGCAGTGTCCTGACACTGGGCATCACCACACGCAATGTCGGCGCGGCCCTTGCACCGCTTTTCGCGGTGGCAGGTTCAGACGAGCGATCCGTGGTCATGATCGTGCTTGGGGTCCCGCTGCAGATGATTTTCGCATATGGCGCGGCACGCCGGATGTCCGGGCGGAAGGCATGACCGAAACATGGACCGGCACAGTCTCTTTCCGGCCGGTTGCGCGGCGTTCTTCAAGCGTGATCCGCCACACCGGCGCACAGGCCCCGACGCGCAGATTGCCCCGCTGCTGATGCGCGACGTGGCAGGTTACTTTGCCAGCCCGCCTGAACGACCCGGGCGATTTCAGACAGGTGACGCCGGTCACGACCGGACAGAGACCAGGGTTCAACGCGTCAGCCATAAGGTCGATCAGCTCGTCCCGACTGCCGCTGCAGGGACGGGCCAGACCTGCCCCGCCCGGACATAATCGCCTGCGTCCGGTCCAGCCGCCGGATTGGCGAAAGTGCGGCCATGGCCACGCGCCTTCACGTCTCTGCGGCCCGGGTGACACCCGAAGCCTTCGCGAAAGCCATGCCCGCCCATGGGTTGACCGGCAAGTGCCCGCAGCGGGTGCCCGGCATGCCCTTCGACAAAGACCGCGCCCGCAACCATTGGTGCAAGCCTGCGGTCGTTTCATGCAGGATCATTGGAAACCCCGCTATCGAATGCCAGAACACTGCGGGTGATGCGGCGGTTCAGGGTGAACGAGCCGCATTCCGTCGCAACGAGTTCAGCAAGCAACCACGGAAGGATTGTCCAGTGACAGCAAGAACCACAGTATTCGGCGCCATCTTCGCCTGCCTGGCTTCGGCAGCGACCGCACAGGACAGCGGGGGCTTTACCCTTCGGGCCTTTGGCGGGCTGTCCGATCTTCAGGGAACCGACATTTCCTTGCGCGGATTGACCTCGGCGGGCTCGTTTTCATCAAGCACGATCGCAGGCGGTGCCGTTGGCTACGATTATCCCGACAGCCCCTGGCGGTCGGAAATCGAGTTTGCCTACAGGTCCAGCGAAGCCAGCGGCAAGGTCACCGGCGACTATGCCAGCACCTCCATCATGGTGAACGGACGCTACAGCTTTCCCACAACCGGGCCCGTCACGCCCTATGTCGGTGCCGGCATTGGCTTCATCACAGAGATCGACTTTGATGTGACCTCACAGCCAAACGCGGGACAGTATAACGACCGGGGCGGTCTGGCCGGCCAGATCATGCTGGGCGCGGACTGGTCGCTGAATGAAACATGGACGCTTTTCGGCGAGGCGCGCTATTTCACCACGGCCGACACCCCGACATTGAAGAACAAGGCCGGTGATACGCTGAAGGCAAGCTACAGAAGCACGGACTTTGTTGTTGGTGTGACCTACAATTTCTAGGCCGCAGAACGCCGCAAGCCCGGGCGCGGATGGTGATCTGCCTCGGGCTTGCGGACAAAATCGCGGCTGCTTGTGCGGACCGGAGCGATCCTTGCCCTGCGCGGACGGGGCTGGGCATTCACAGGGCGCTGAAGAACTGCCGGGCGCAGGGCCTGCCAGAGCGCAAGGCGGGAAACCCTTGCGCACCGCGCGCCTTGCTTGTCCTGGCTGGGGCCATCGCCCCTGGCCCGGCGCCACGCCGGTCCTTGTCCCGCCGGTGGCCCAAAGCCCCCGGCCGGTACCCGCCCCGCCCCCGGCAGGCGCTTGCCTTTCGTGGTGCGGGTGGAGACGCCCCTTGTGGCACCGTCCCGTAAGGGCGGGGGAATTGCGGGGTGCGTTTCGGGGGGGCCTTCCGAAGGGGCAGACCCTTTTCCCGGGCCGGGAAGATTTTCCGGCAGGCAGGCGGTCGGATTGCCCTTTCAGCAGCCTGTCAAACGGTCACGCCGTTCTGCCGGTTCGCTCCAGGATCATCTCCGGCGGGACAGGCATTCGTCTTGCGGTGCCCGGTACCCTGCATTCTGCAAGACCGGGCCTGCCGCCGGACGGCGCTGTCAGCATCTGGCGGCAGGCAAAGCGGGGTTTGCCCGTCAGATGCGGCCAGCGCCAGGGACCGGGCGATCACCCTTTCACGGATTTCTTTCGTGCCGCAACAAGGCGATCAACCTGCCCTGCGCTCATCCGGCGGTGCTGTCACGCCCGCAGCCAGATCGCGCGCGCCACGTTCGGCATCCTTGATGCCGCGCTCTGTCATGGCGGCGCGCAGGGCGGCCCGGTTCGCGCGACTGACCGGCACAACCAGCCCGGTGACAAGTTTGCACATCAAGCCTGCCCCCTGGCCTTGAAGCGAGTCAATATGCTTGAGCGCAACCCAATGCGAACGGTGCACGACCATTCCGGGAATGATCCGCACCGCAGAAACCGCACGGCTGAACGACATCAGGATCAGCGTGTTGCCTTTCGTCGTGTAGACACGCAGGTAATGCAGTTCCGCCGAAAGCGCCACGATGTCACGGCCAAGGTTGACCGGGATCCGGGCAAAAAGTTCCACAAGATCGGGATCGACCTTTTCCTTGTCCGCCTCTGCCGGGCCGTCGGTTCTGGGCTGAACCGTCTCTTGCCCGTCATTCTGTTGCTGGGACAGCATCAGCAATCGCGGTGCGTTCAGCAAGACCCAGAACAGAACCACCTGCCCACCGCTGGACCGGAATTCGTTGAAGAATTCCATAATGGTGGCGTCATCGCCCCCAAGATTCGATGCGGGAAGCCGGATCAATTGCTCCAGCGCGAAAAGGGACAGGGCGGCAAAGACAAGGGCACCGATGACGCCGCCCGCCAGAACAAGCAGAAGAGGGGGCAGTTTCGCCGCCACACGGAACCGGCCGATGATGATCTGAACGCCTTCAAGGATCACGATTGCCAGGGCCGCGTGAACGAACCAGAAAACAAGACGCTCGAGAAATGCAAGGTCTTGGGACACAGATGGATTAAGCAGGGTGATCCCCAGGGCCAAAGCCGCGCCGGAAGCGCACAGATAACCCACCCAGGACGTGCGGGGGTCAATCCTGTTGCCCATGTGGCCCAGCACTTCGAAAAGGGATTGTTGCTTCACCCGGGCCTCGCTCTGTCCCTGTTGCGGTCGTGGACGCAGGACCGACTAAGCCACCACGACAGGAAGAATGCAACAGCCGGGGCAATCAGGCTGACCGGTTCCCCCGGCGCGGGCGGGGGCGGCCTGACGGGCCACCCTTCGCGTCCGGGGGCCCTGGCTCCTGTTGCGGGGTCATCGGTCGGGGTGGCGGTTTGACCCCTGCCTGCCAGGGGGCCGGCCGCGCCCCGGCGGTGATCCGGCCTGCGGGTCTTTCCCGGGTCGGCGTCCCGGGGGGGCGACCGGCAGCGCGGTTGCCGCGCCGACAGGGGCGCGGACGCGCCGTGCCGAAAGGTCGCGGCGCGGTATCCGGCGGGTCGTCCGGCTTGATCCCGGGCATAGGTCACGATCCGGCCGTGACGGGTCATGCCGGGCTTTCAACCGTCGGCAGGCCGCTGAAGACGCGGCCACCGCAGGGGTGAAGGGGCGGACCCGGCCACCATGGCGGGGCATCGCCCTTGGCCCGGCGCCGCGCTGATCCTTGCCCGGCCGGGGGCCAAAGCCCCGGCCAGCGCCCGCCCCGCCCCAGGCGGGCGCTTCGCCCCCGCCGGGTCGGGCGCTGGCCAATGTCCTTCCCGGACCTGCTGGTCTACAGGGGACCGTTCCGCGCGGGCGGGGGAAGGCACTGACACCGCTTCAATGGCAGGGGCCATCGCCCCTGCCACAGCGCCACGCCGGGATCAGGACCGGCCGGGGGCCCGAAGCCCCCGGCCAGCGCCCGCCCCGCCCTCGGCGGGCGCTTCCCGCCCGCCGGGTCGGGCGCTGGTCTCTGCTTCTCCCGGAACTGCCGGTCTACAGGGGACCGTTCCGCGCGGGCGGGGGAAAC
>JADCDI010000131.1 GCA_020251025.1 Rhodobacter sp.
CCCTGCCAGAGAGACCGCGCATCGCGTGATGCACAGGAACGCCTCATCGGGCGGGAACAGGAAACGCACTGCGTTTCCCCCGCCCCAGTGGGACGGTCCCCTGTAGACCCGCAGGTCCTGGACCAACAGAGGCCAGCGCCCGACCCGGCGGGGGCGAAGCGCCCGCCGGTGGCGGGGCGGGCGCTGGCCGGGGGCTTTGGCCCCCGGCCGGTCCTGATCCCGGCGCGGCACTGTGGCAGGGGCGATGGCCCCTGCGATTGCAGCGTTGAAGGTCCCTTCGCCCCTCCGGGCGGGAACAGGAAATGCATCGGGTTTCCCCCGTCCGAGCGGAACGGTGCCCTGTAGACCGGCAGGTCCGGGAGACACAAAGGCCAGCGGCCGCCGGTGGCGGGGCGGGCGCTGGCCGGGGGGCTATGGCCCCCCGCCGGTCCTGATCCCGGCGCTTCGCTGGGCCAAGGGCGACGGCCCCTGCCGGGACGCGCAAGGCACCTGCACGGCGCAGGAGTTTCCCCCTTTCCGGTCAGGCGGCCCATGCGGCAGGCACTTTTCAGCACCCTGTTGCGGGGGCCGATCTTTCCCGCCACCCTGTCAGGCGTTCCAAAGCGGTCTGGAACAGGGTCAGGCGCGGATGATCAGCCTGGTCTGGTGCCGGATCCGCCGCGCGATCCACAAAAGGTCGGGCCGCGAAAAGGCAATACAGCCGGCTGTCGGGAAGCGCGGCCTGCGCCAGATGTGCACGAAAATCGCCGATCCCTCGCCGGGAACCGCGCGGGGCCAGTTCCAGTCGGTGATCAGGATCAGGTCATACAGCGGGTCTGCCCGCTGCAGCCGTTCATGCCGCCAGGGGTGCGGCCTGCGCACCATCAGATTGTAGTCCGGGTCGCGGCTGTCGTCTGACCACAGGTCGGAAGGGGCGGTGGGCAGTGCCCAGTCGGGCAGTTGCGCCGCTGCCAGACGGTCGGGCCGGTACAGCATGCCGACGAAGTGATGTGTTCCCGCCGGTGTTGCCCCGTCACCCTCGCGCTTGGTGCGGGTGATCCCCCCACGTCCGATGGCGCAGGCAAAGCGGCGGCCCATGAACCGGGCCCCCCAGCGGGTAACGACAAGGTCGGTCCGGCTCATGTCAGGTGACCGGACCTGGCGACCTTGGTGGCCAGATAGGCGGCGTTCTGATCGGTCTGGCCGACCGTCAGCGGAACGCGTTCGGCCACGTCAATCCCGTTGGCCTGCATCATCAAGATCTTGCGCGGATTGTTCGTCATCAGCCGCACGGCACGAAAACCGAGTTTCCGCAGAATTCCCGACCCAAGCCGGAAGTCGCGCTCGTCATCTTCAAAGCCAAGCCGGTGGTTGGCATCAACCGTATCAAATCCCTGATCCTGCAGGGAATAGGCGCGCAGCTTGTTGGCAAGCCCGATCCCGCGCCCTTCCTGATTGAGATAAAGCAACACGCCCGCCCCTTCGCGGCCCATTTGCGCCAATGCCGCCCGCAACTGCGGGCCGCAGTCGCATTTCAGACTGCCCAGCACATCGCCGGTGAAGCAGGCGGAATGCAGACGGGCCAGCACCGGTGCTGATCGCTCCGGGCGGCCGATCTCGATGGCAAAGTGCTCTTCACCGCCGTCTTCGGGCCGGAACACATGGACGCGGCCCGCCTGGGACGCGGCCATGGGAAGCCGCGCAGAGGCCACCGCGTGAAGGGGCGAGGCGCGCAACAATTCCGGGCCGGCCTCTGCCAGGGCAATCAGGGTAAGATTGGCCCCGCCGACAAGGGCCAGCGCGTGCGGTACCGGCACAACGACGGCCGCCGGCAGCAGATGGGCGGATTTCACAAGCTGGATCGCCGCCCGATGCAGGTCCGCAGGCCCGTCGCGCAAGGACCGCAAGGGGCCCTTCATCGGGGCGTTCAGGTCATCGGCCGGATCGGCAATGGCCCGCAGCCAGGGCAGGGCGGCATCGTCGGGAATGGCGATGCGGGCCAGATCGCTGTCATAGGCGCGGGCCTTCAGCGTGTCCGCGCGGCGGGCCGTAAGGACCAGTTCCGGCGCGCCCATGTCCCGAAGGCCGGCAAGACGTGTCGCAGACAGCGTCTCGACAGCAACCGCCAGCGCCCCGCGCCCGCCCGCTGTCAACACCACCGGCACGCCCATGCGCAGGTCGGCCCGTGCCCGGGCGAGACGTTCGATGATGGTCGGGCCAAGGGGCATGAAAACCTGCGTCACGGATTCCCCCCAATCTAGGCAGGATGGAGGGAAATTGAAACATTTGCCCTGCCCGCGACACGAGCGCGTGAAAACCCTGTCGCAAATCTTGCGCCTTCCGGGGGGCGGGCGCATCTGACGGCAGGCAACAGAGGAGCAATGCAATGGCGAACCTCAAGAAAATTCTGCTGGTGGATGATGACGACGACCTTCGCGAAGCCTTGAGCGAACAATTGGTCATGACCGAGGATTTCGACGTCTTCGAAGCCCGCACGGGTGCCGAGGGCATGGAAAAGGCAAAGGCCGGACATTACGACCTGGTGATCCTGGATGTGGGCCTGCCGGATACCGACGGGCGCGAGCTGTGCCGCCGGATGCGCAAGCAGGGGGTCAAATGCCCGGTGCTTATGTTGACCGGCCATGATTCGGACAGCGACACAATTCTTGGTCTGGATGCAGGGGCCAATGATTATGTCACCAAACCATTCAAGTTTCCGGTGTTGCTTGCGCGCATCCGTGCCCAGCTGCGCCAGCATGAACAGTCGGAAGATGCCGTGTTCCAGCTTGGGCATTACACCTTCAGGCCTTCGCAGAAGATCCTGGTCGACGACAAAGATCGCAAGATCCGTCTGACGGAAAAAGAAACCAATATTCTCAAATACCTGTATCGTGCCAGCCAGGGCGTTGTTGCCCGCGACGTCCTGCTGCACGAGGTGTGGGGATATAATGCCGGGGTTACAACCCACACCCTGGAAACCCACATCTACCGGTTGCGTCAGAAGATCGAGCCTGATCCTTCAAATGCGCGGATTCTGGTTACGGAAAGTGGCGGTTACAGATTGGTTGCATGATCGCGTTATTGTGGTCAGACTTGAAACCTGAAGTAGCGGTCAAGGGCGGAATGGTCTGCCCGGCAGTTCCCCTCGCTGTACCGGGGCAATGGTGCAGCAACCTCCCTGTTGGACCTGGCCGGGCTTTTGCCCGGCCTTTTTTTGATCCGTGACGCCTTGATCGGAACCAGTGGCGGCACACCGTACTTTCTCCGGGCCTTGTCCTTGCCGCGCCGGACTCTGCCCGGTCTGACCGGGGTTGAGCCTTTGCCGCCGGTTGCCTAGGGTCAGGCACAAAAGGAGGTGCCGATGCCCTTTACCCTTGCGACCTGGAACATCAATTCCGTCCGCCTGCGCGAAGGTCTGGTGGTGCGGCTTCTGGCCGAACAGCAGCCGGACGTCCTGTGTCTGCAGGAATGCAAAAGCCCGGTCGAAAAGATGCCGCTTGCCGCCTTTGCCGCACTGGGCTACCGCCATGTCGTTGCCCGCGGGCAAAAGGGCTACAACGGTGTTGCCATCCTGTCGAGGCTGCCGGTCACTGATGCAGGCGGGCAGGATTTTGCGCAGCTTGGCCATGCGCGCCATGTCGCCGCGCGGCTGGAGAACGGGGTTACGATCCACAACTGCTATGTTCCGGCAGGCGGCGATATCCCTGACCGGGCGGAGAATGAGAAGTTCGGCCAGAAGCTGGATTTTCTGACCGGCATGCGCGACCATTTCCGCCGGGACAGGCCGGACAGGGCCATCCTGGTGGGCGACCTGAACATCGCCCCGCGCGAGGATGACGTGTGGAACCACAGGCAGTTGCTCAAGATCGTCAGCCATACCCCGGTCGAGGTGGAGCACCTGGCGCAGGCGCAAGAGGCAGGCCGCTGGGTGGACATCACGCGCAAGGATATTCCGTCGGGGCTTCTGTATTCCTGGTGGTCCTATCGTGCATCAGACTGGGATGCGGCGGACAAGGGACGCAGGCTGGATCATATCTGGGCCACGCCCGATATTGCCGGTGCCGCGCATGGCAGCCGCATATTGCGCGCCGCGCGGGGCTGGGACCAGCCATCAGACCATGCACCGGTTTTTGCGAGTTTTGATCTGCAGGGTTGATTCTGGTTGCGTGACCCGCCATATGCCGTGACAAGGTGCAGCAAATGGCGGCGCGGCAATGATCCCTTTCGTTGTGACGGGTTTGTCCTATTTGGACGTCGAGCGTGGTATTCCGTCGGTATTTGTCCGTCAGATGGAACAGCACGGGCTGACGCGCGACGATATCCGCATGATTATCCCCGACCGCACGCTGGAGCGGCGTCTGGCGGCGGGTGAACCGCTTAAAGTGGAAGAAGGCGATGCCCTTGCGCGGCTGCTGCGCGTGGTATCGCAGGCACGCTCGGTTTTCGGCGATGCTGCGCTGGCCGATGAATGGCTGCGCAGCGCGAACCCGGCGCTGGGCGGTGGCGTGCCGATCCGCATGGCGCGCACCGATCTTGGCGGGCGCGAGGTGGAATCGGTCCTGGGCCGGATCGCGCATGGTGTTTTCGGATAGGTGCGTGTCTGGCGTCTGACAAAGCCGGAACATGCGCCAGGTCTGGATGGTGAAGGCGCGCGACTGTACGGCGGAAGGTGGAACAGCCCCGGTCTGCCTGTGGTCTATACCGCGTCGTCGCTGGCACTGGCGGCGCTGGAGGTGTTCGTGCACCTGCCCCCGGCCATGCGCCGCCCGTCCGGCCTGCCGGAACTGGTGGCCATCGCATTTGACCTGCCGGTCAGCGATATTGCCGCGCCGGAAGAATTGCCCCCGTCCGGGGGTGCCGCGTTCAGAGCAATTGGCGATGCCTGGCTGGCCGGGCAGGGCAGCCTTGCCCTGCGCGTTCCCAGTCAGGTCATCCGGCACGATACAAAAATTCTTATCAATCCGCATCACCCCGGTATCTCACGGGTGACGGTGGCGTTTCAGGAACCGTTCCGCTTTGATGACCGGTTGGGCACATGATCGCTGCCGGAAACCCCTTGGCCTTTTCCTGCCCCGCGCCAGGATGATGTCGGGAACCACAGGCAGTTGCTGAAGATCGTCAGCCACACCCCCATCGAGGTCGATCATCTGGCGCAGGTGCAGGAGGCGGGCAACCGGGTGGACATCACGCGCCAGGACATTCCGTCAGGGCTGCTTTACAGCTGGCGGCCCTGCCGTGCCCCCGACTGGGACACAGCCGACAGGGGGCGGCGTCTGGACCATATCTTGGCCACGCCCGACATTGCCGGTGCCGCGCATGGCAGCCGCATCCTGCGCCCTGTCCGCGGATGGGATCAACCGTCGGACCATGCGCCGGTTTTCGCCCGCTTTGATCTGTGATCGCGGGCCGGACCCCCTGCGCGCCCGGTCAGGGCAGAATCTCGAGCGATTTCACCCAGACATAAGGCCCGCTCCGGCCGGTATCGACCTCGCCCAGCAGGCGGACGTTGGTTTCGGGCGCGACGGCACGGCTCCGGAAGACATCGTCATCAATTTCGACCCGGATTTCGCCCGAGGCATCGCGGAAGGTGAAGTAATCCTCACGCTGGTGCGCAACGATGTTTCCAGACAGGGTCACATAGGTGCCCGCCCGGGCCGCAGCGGCCTGCGCCACCGTCATTTCCGCCCCCGCAACGCTGGGGCCGGTGAACTGCGCAGCCACGGGCGTTGCCGCCACAAGGGCCATCACGCAGGCTATCTTTGCCAGAGTCCTCATCTGTTCCTCCCACCCGGATTCACGTGGCCCGGCACCACATCGTATAAAAATACCGGTCAGCCATGACGGTTTCAAGACGCAGCCTTTGCCCCGCCGATTGGCACCCGGTTGCCCCTTGGCCTTTGTCGCGCCTGCGATCATATAGGGGCAGACCCAAGGCAGAGGGAGAGTTGCCATGTTCGGATTTGCAGACAAACCGCAGCCCGCGCAGGCTGTGATCAAGGACGCAACCGAGGCCAGCTTCATGGCCGATGTGATCGAGGCCAGCCAGACTGTCCCCGTGATTGTCGATTTCTGGGCACCCTGGTGCGGCCCTTGCAAGACGCTGACGCCCGCACTGGAGGCCGCCGTGACGGCGGCGGGCGGCAAGGTCAAGCTGGTCAAGATCGATGTCGATCAGAACCAGCGCATCGCGGCGCAGCTGCGCATTCAGTCGATTCCCACCATCTATGCCTTCTGGCAGGGCCAGCCTGTGGACGGGTTTCAGGGCGCGCTGCCGGCGTCCGAGATCAGAAAGTTCATTGACCGGGTTGCCGCACTGGCCGGTGACGGCGGGCTTGGCGATGCCCTTGCAGCAGCCGAGGCCATGCTGGCCGAAGGTGCCGTGGTGGATGCGGTGGAAACCTTTGCGGCGATTCTGGGCGAAGACCCTGCCAATGCCGCAGCCTATGGCGGGCTGATCCGCGCGCATCTGATGCTGGGCGAGACCGACCGGGCGCAGGCCCTGGCAGACGCGGCCCCGGCAGAGATTGCGAAGGCAAAAGAGATCGAGGCGGCGCGGGCGCAGATCGAACTGGCGCGGCAGGCGGCCAATGCCGGGCCCGAGGCCGAACTGCGGGCGGCCGTCGCGGCAAATGAGAACGACCATCAGGCGCGGTTTGATCTGGCGCTTGCCCTGCATGCCGCCGGAAAGGTGGACGAGGCTGTGGACGAGCTGCTGGATCTGTTCCGCCGGGACCGCGAGTGGAATGACGGCGCGGCCAAGGCGCAGCTTTTCATCATCTTCGAGGCGCTGAAGCCGACCGACCCGATCGTCCTGAAGGGGCGTCGCCGATTGTCGTCGATGATATTTGCCTGATCGCCACGGCGGTCTAGGTAGCGGCCCATGACAAGATTGACCGACCTTCCCGATACCATCCCCGTCTTTCCGCTTTCCGGGGCGCTGCTGCTGCCGCGGGCAAGGTTGCCGCTGCATATCTTCGAGCCGCGCTATCTGCAGATGGTGGACGATGCGCTGAAAACCAGGCACCGGCTGATCGGAATGATCCAGCCGCGCGAGGTCCCGGCGGCGGCAGAGAAACGCCTTCATGCCATTGGCTGCGCGGGCCGCCTGACCGGGTTTTCCGAAACCGAAGACGGGCGCTATATGATCACCCTTTCGGGACTGTCGCGCTTTCGCGTGCTGCAGGAAGTGCAGGGCTTTGCCCCGTACCGGCGCTGCCAGGTGGATTGGGCCCCCTTCGCCCGTGATCTGGGCGGGGCGGAAAGCGACGCAGGCTTCAGGCGCACCGAGTTCATGGCGGGACTGAAACGCTATTTCGAGGCGATGGAACTGTCGACCGATTGGGGCAGCCTGAAGGGCGCGGACGAAGAGCTGCTGATCAACTCGCTGTCGATGCTGTGCCCCTTTGCGCCCGAGGACAAGCAGGCGCTGCTGGAAGCGCCGTCCCTGACAACGCGGCGTGAAACCCTGGTGACGCTGATCGAGTTCGCCCTGCGCCGCGGCAATGGCGACGAGGTGATGCAATGAGCGATGATCCCGATCCCGATCCCGGTCCTGTGTACGACCGGCGCATGCTTGAGGCGCTGGTTTGCCCGGTGACCCAGGCGGTGCTGACCTATGACGCTGCGCGGCAAGAGCTGATCTCGCGCGCCGCAGCCCTGGCCTTTCCGATCCGGGACGGCATTCCGATCATGCTGGTCAGCGAGGCCCGGCAGATCGACTGACGGGGCGCAGGCCGCCGCCCCCGGGGGCGCTGCCCCCGGACCCCCGGGATATTTGTGAACAGAAAATGCCGCCGACGGTCAGATCTGACGACCCGTCAACAGCTTTGGCAGATCCCCGGTCAGGCCGGCAGCCTGGCGGATGAAGCTGCGGCGCAGCGAAGGGACCGCGTTGACCAGCCCAAGGCCAAGGTCGCGGCCAAGGCGCAGGATCGGGTTGTCGTTCGAGAACAGGCGGTTGACCGTGTCCATGCCCAGCGCCAGCGTGGTGGCGTCGAACCGCCGCCAGTGCTGATAGCGTTCCAGCACGTCGATGGCCCCGATATCCTCGCCCCGCCGCTGCGCCAGCAGCAGCACCTCGGCCAACGCGGCCACATCGCGCAGGCCAAGGTTGAGGCCCTGACCGGCGATGGGATGCACCCCATGGGCCGCGTCCCCCACAAGGGCCAGGCGCGGGGCGACGTAGCTGGCCGCAAGGCTGAGAGACAAAGGATAGGTGAACCTTTCCCCGGCAAGGGCGATGTCGCCCAGAAACCTGCCGAAGCGCGGGCGCAGGGCGGCAAGATAGCCGGAATCGGACAGTGCCTGGATGGCGGTCGCGCGGGCTTCCGTCTCGGTCCAGACGATGGAACTGAAATTGCCGGGCAGGGGCAGGATGGCAAGCGGCCCTTCCGGCATGAAGAACTGGTGCGCGATGCCGTTGTGCGGCAGCTCATGCGCCACGGCGGTCACCAGCGCCGTCTGGCCATAGCCCCAGCCGATGCGGCGGATGCCGGCGCGGGCGGCGGTGCCGCTGCCGCGCCCGTCGCAACCTGCCAGCAGGCGCCCTGTGACGGTGCGGCCGGACGCCAGCGTCACGGTGGCGCCGCTTGCCGTAACCTCTTGCGCGACAACGCTTTCGCCCGACAGCAGGGTGATGCCGGGCGTGTCCGACATGGCAGAGTGGAAGGCACCGTACAGGAACCGGTCTTCCAGCAGGAAGCCCATCGGGCCTTCCTCGATCTCGGCGGCGTCAAAGGTAAGAAAGAACGGGGCGGCACCTGCCCCGGCAAGGCCGTCGCTGGCCTTGATCTGCAGGATGGGTTGGGTCCGGTCTGCGACGCGGGGCCAGACACCCAGAACGGTCAGAAGCCGTTTGGAGGCGATGGCAAGCGCATAGGCGCGCCCGTCAAATCCGCGCACGGCCCTGTCCGGTGCAGGGCGCGCGTCGATCACCGTCACGCGCAAGCCGCCCTGCGCCAGGGCCAGGGCAAGGGCGGGGCCGTTGAGCCCGCCGCCCACGATCAGGATATCGGTTGTCTCTGTCATGCCCTGAACTATGGCACCGGGCGCGGGATTGTCCATGCGCCGCTCTGCCGCTACCGTTCGCCCGAGGGATCGGGAGAGCGGCATGGACAAACGGACAGCGGGCGAACTGGGGCGGGCGATCGGGGCGGGCAAGGTGCACCCCGTCGAACTGGTCGAGGCGCAGCTTGCCGCGATCAATGCGCATCCGCTTGCGCCGCGTATTTTTGCCCGCCTTACCCCGGACCGCGCCCGGGCCGAGGCGATGGCGGCGGCAGGCCGTGCCAGGGCGGGCCTGCGCAAAGGGCTGCTGGATGGCGTGCCGCTGTCGTGGAAAGACCTGTTCGACACGGCCGGGACACCGACCGAGGCGGGATCGGCGCTGCTCAGGCACCGCACCCCTGCGGCAGATGCCGCGGTACTGGCGCGGGCAACCCTTGCGGGGCTGGTCTGTCTGGGCAAGACCCATATGTCGGAACTGGCCTTTTCGGGGCTGGGGCTGAACCCCGTCACGGCCACCCCGCCGTCGGTCAATGACCCTGATGCGGTGGCGGGCGGATCATCATCGGGGGCGGCGGCATCGGTGGCCTTCGGTCTTGCCCCTGCTGCCATCGGGTCGGACACGGGCGGGTCGGTGCGGATTCCGGCGGCCTGGAACGATCTGGTGGGCCTCAAGACCACGGCAGGCCTTCTGCCGCTGACCGGCACGGTGCCGCTGTGCGAAAGCTTTGACACTGTCGGCCCGCTGACGCGCAGTGTCGAGGATTGTGCGCTGCTGCTGGGCATACTGGACGGGCGGCCCGCGCCCGATCTGCGCGGGGCAGAGCTGCGCGGGGCGCGACTTTTGGTGCTGGAAACCGTGGCACTGGACGGGCTGCGCCCCGAACCTGCCGCCGCTTTTGACCGGTCGGTGGCGCGGCTTGGGGCGGCGGGTGCGCGTGTGCAGCGGCTGGCAGCCCCCGAAGTGGCCGAGGCGATGGCCCTGGCGCCCGTGCTGTTCACCGCCGAAGCCTATGCGATCTGGCGCGATGTGATCGAGGCGGCACCGCAAAAGATGTTCCCCCGCATTCTGGAGCGGTTCCGCAGCGGGGCGGGGTTTTCTGCGGCAGATTATGTGGCGGGCTGGCGGCGGCTGCGCGCGCTGCGCCAGATCTGGGCAGACCGGGTTGGCAGCGCGGAGGCGGTAATCCTGCCCACGGCCCCGATCCTGCCGCCCCATGCAAACCGGCTGATGACGGATGACGCCTATTATGTGTCCGAAAACCTGCTGGCGCTGCGCAACACCCGCATTGCGAACCTGCTGGGTCTTTGCGCCGTCACCCTTCCTGCCGGAGAGCCATCCTGCGGGATCAGTCTGATGGGGCCGGCACATGGCGAGGCCCGCCTGCTGCGGCTTGCCGCCGCCGCCGAAACCGCGCTGGGTTGACCGGGCAAAGGGCGAAAAGGTCACAAGTTTTCACCTCTGGCCCGGCCTGCAGCGGCGTTTTTCTGGACCGCAGGCGAAACTCTGGTTATCCTGCGCGGCAACGGGGCGAAACGACCCCGGCAACGAGGCAGTCATGGCGTTTCCAGAGCGGTTTTCGAACCTGCCAGATTACGCATTTCCCCGGTTGCGGGCGCTTCTTGACGCGCAGGCCCCCGGCGGCGATCCCATAGCCATGACCATCGGAGAGCCGAAGCACCCCATGCCCGCTTTCGTGGCCGAGGTGATTGCCGCCAATCTGGACGGGTTCGGCGTTTATCCCCCCAATGACGGCACGCCCGGGTTGCTGGCCGCGAATTCTGCCTGGCTGGACCGCCGCTATGGCGTGAAGGTGCCGCCAGACCGGATCATGGGCCTGAACGGCACGCGGGAAGGCCTGTTCAACGCGGCCCTTGCCCTGTGCCCGGAACGCAAGAACGGTGGGGTTCCGGCAGTTCTGATGCCGAACCCCTTCTATCAGGTCTATGCCGTTGGCGCGCTGGCAGCCGGGGCCGAACCGGTCTATGTGCCTGCGACGGCGGCAACGGGGTTCCTGCCGGATTATGGGGCGCTTGACCCCGCGCTGCTGGACAGGGTGGCGCTGGCCTATCTGTGCTCGCCCGCAAATCCGCAGGGGGCCGTTGCCTCGCGCGGTTATCTGGCAGGACTTCTGGCCCTGGCCGAGCGGCACGATTTTGTCGTGCTGGCGGATGAATGCTACAGCGAGATCTGGCACAGCGCACCGCCCCCCGGCGTGCTGGAGGTGGCCGCCGCCGCCGGGACCGATCCGGAACGGGTCTTTGCCTTTCATTCGCTTTCGAAACGGTCCAATCTGCCCGGGCTGCGGTCGGGTTTCGTGGCAGGCGGTGCCAAGGGCATTTCCCGGATGCGCAAGCTGCGGTCCTTTGCCGGGGCACCGGTGCCGCTGCCGTTGCAGCGGGTGGCGGAACGCGCCTGGGCCGATGAGGCCCATGTTACGGCAAGCCGCGCGCTTTACGCCGGGAAATTCGCGGATGCCGCAAGGATTTTCGCCGGAGTGCCGGGATTTACCCTTCCGGACGGGGGGTTTTTCCTGTGGCTGCCGGTGCAGGACGGGGAAGCCGCCGCCCTGCGCCTGTGGCGCGAGACGGGGGTCCGGGTGCTGCCCGGGGCCTATCTGTCGCGCGAGGTCGGGGGCGAAAACCCCGGCAAAGGTTATATCCGGGTCGCCTTGGTGGCCCCAAGAGACGAGACGCAGTGCGGCCTGACACGGCTTCGCGACTGCCTGTACGCGTAGGGGACGGAACACAGCATGGCATCCTATCAGGCAAGACAGCGCGATCCGCTTCTGGACCAGAGCGTTCAGGCGATGCTGCAGCGGCGCGGGAAAGAGGTGATCGGTCTTGGCCTGATCGCGCTGGCGCTGGCGGCCACGCTGATGCTTTGGACCTATACCCCGGAAGATCCGGGCTGGATGGTCGCAACCGATGAACCGGCACGCAACGCGCTGGGCCGCTTTGGCGCGGCCACCGCATCCACCCTTGTCATCATCTGCGGCAAGGGTGCCTGGGGAATTCCGGTGATCCTGCTGGTCTGGGGCCTGCGGTTTGTCACGCATCGCGGCGAAGACCGGGCTATGGGGCGGATGATCTTTGCGGTGATCGGCATTGCGGTGGCATCGGTTTTTGCGTCAACACATGTGCCCGGCGCAGGGTGGACCCATTCCTTCGGATTGGGCGGATTGTTCGGCGATACGATTGTCGGGGCCTTGCTGGGGGTTCTGCCGTTCAGCGCCGGGACGGGCCTGAAGCTTCTGTCCGTGCTTTCCGGGCTGACACTGATTGCGATGGGTCTGTTCGTGACCGGCTTTGACCGGGCCGAACTGCGCGGGCTTGCCCGTTTTTCCTGGATAAGCGTGGTGCGCAGCTATGCGGCGATGGTGGATCTGGTGACCCAGGGGGCCACAGGGACCCCCCTTGCAGCGCGCAGCATGCATGAAAGCGGCCAGCGGCAGCGCGAAGCGGCGCGGCTGGCCGGGCCACCTGTCTTGGCGGGGGCAACCGGCTCGGGGCTGTCGGCGCGGCCGCGCCAGAGTGAACCGTCCCCTGCGCAAGGTGCCGGGGCCGCAATCTTTGCCCCGGCGTCGGCACTGCGCGCCGGGGGCGGTACAGATCTGCGTGCCGGGCCGGGCCTTGCCCCGGCGCTGTCGCCGCGCGTCCCCTCTCATCCGGGTGCGGCCAGTTCTGCGCCCGTCGCTGCGGCTGTGGCCGCCGCACGCCCGCGCGGAGGTTTGCTCAGGCTGATCCGGCGCGCGCCCGACCCCGCGCCGCCGGAACAGACCCCGGTCGCCGAAGTGCCGGCGGCCGACCGTCTTCGGGCCCGCATAGCGGATGCCGTCAAGAACCGCCTTGCCCCCGGCACAGTGGCGGCCCGCGCGGACGCGGGGCGGCAGGAGCCGCCTGTCGTTGCGCGCCCGACGGGACCGCGCCCCTTGAACGCGACGTTCAATCATCCGTCCACTGTCCCGGGCATTGAAGAGCGCGGGGCAGGTCCGTCTGCCTTCGTCGATCCGGTGACCGGCGCTGATCCCCGGGACCATGATGACGGACCCTGGACTTCGCCGGATGTCATGCAAGACGATGCGGGGCTTGATGACGACCTGCACGAGCTTTCGGTCACCGAACCCGCCGTGCCGCGTCTTGGACCGGCGCTGATGCAGGCAGAGCCGAAGCGCCTGGTGCAGCAGCCGGTGAAGAAACCGTCTGTCCCGTCGCGTCAGGCGGTGTCCGAAGCGCAACCGCGCCTGCGGTTCGACGACCCGTCCCCGGCCTATGAGGTGCCGCCCCTGTCGCTGCTTTCGGCCCCCCCCGCCACGCGCACCCGGCACCTCAGCCACGAGGCGCTGGAGGAAAACGCCCGCATGCTGGAATCGGTGCTGGACGATTATGGCGTAAAGGGGGCCATCACCAGCGTCCGCCCCGGCCCGGTCGTGACGATGTACGAACTTGAACCGGCACCCGGCCTGAAGGCCAGCCGCGTGATCGGTCTGGCCGATGACATCGCCCGGTCGATGTCGGCGCTGTCTGCCCGCGTGTCCACCGTGCCGGGGCGGACGGTCATCGGGATCGAACTGCCGAACCAGCACCGCGAAAAGGTCGTCCTGCGCGAGATCTTGTCGTCCCGCGATTTCGGCGACAGTGCGATGCGCCTTCCGCTGGCCCTGGGCAAGGACATCGGCGGCGATCCGGTGGTGGCCAATCTGGCCAAGATGCCGCACCTGCTGATTGCCGGAACAACCGGATCGGGCAAATCGGTGGCAATCAACACCATGATCCTGTCGCTGCTTTACAAGCTGACGCCGGAAGACTGCCGGCTGATCATGATCGATCCGAAGATGCTGGAACTCAGCGTTTATGACGGTATTCCCCATCTGCTGTCTCCGGTCGTGACCGATCCGAAAAAGGCGGTTGTCGCCCTGAAATGGGTCGTGGGCGAGATGGAGGAACGCTATCGCAGGATGTCGCGCATGGGTGTGCGCAACATCGAAGGCTACAATGGCCGGGTCCGCGAGGCGCTGGCCAGGGGCGAGATGTTCAAGCGCACCATCCAGACCGGATTTGACGAGGAAACCGGCGATCCCGTGTTCGAGACGGATGAATTCCAGCCTGTTGCCATTCCCTACATCGTGGTCATCGTCGATGAGATGGCCGACCTGATGATGGTGGCCGGCAAAGAGATTGAGGCCTGCATCCAGCGGCTGGCGCAGATGGCGCGGGCCAGCGGCATTCACCTGATCATGGCCACGCAGCGCCCGTCGGTGGATGTCATCACCGGCACGATCAAGGCGAACTTCCCCACCCGCATCTCCTTCCAGGTCACGTCAAAGATCGACAGCCGCACCATCCTGGGCGAACAGGGGGCAGAACATCTGCTGGGCATGGGCGACATGCTGTACATGGCCGGCGGTGCCAGGATCACCCGCATTCATGGCCCCTTCGTGTCCGACGAAGAGGTCGAGGAGATCGTCAACCACCTGAAAAGCTACGGGCCGCCGGTCTACATGTCTGGCGTCATTGAAGGGGGCGAGGACGACAGGGCGGACGACATCGACCTGGTGCTTGGTCTGGGCGCAGGCGAAGGGGATGACTCGCTTTATGATCAGGCCGTGGCGATTGTGGCCAAGGACCGCAAATGTTCGACGTCCTACATCCAGCGCAAGCTGGGGATCGGCTATAACAAGGCGGCGCGTCTGGTGGAACAGATGGAAGAACAGGGCGTCATCACCCCGGCAAACCATGTGGGCAAGCGGGAGATTCTGCTGGAGGAGCGGTGAGGGGGGCAACAAAATTTTTGATTTGACCTGCTACGGGATTTTTCCTCCATCTGCGATTAGAGTCCGGCCCATCGAGAGGACGGACGATGAAGAAGGCACGGCTGACGGAAGAGCAGCTCATTGGCATCCTGCAGGAGCATGAGGCGGGCGCGAAGTGTGCCGATCTCTGCCGCAAGTATGGGATGTCGGAGGGCACGTTCTATGCCTGGAAGGCGAAGTATTCCGGGATGACGGTGTCTGAGGCCAA
>JADCDI010000014.1 GCA_020251025.1 Rhodobacter sp.
GGAAATGGTGATGCCGGGCGATAACCTGAAGTTCAACGTGGAACTGATCGCCCCCATCGCCATGGAAGAAAAACTGCGCTTCGCCATCCGCGAGGGCGGCCGCACCGTCGGCGCCGGGGTCGTGTCGAAAATCATCGAGTAGGCCGGCCCGCAAGGCGGTATCGGGGGCGCTTCGGGCAACCGGAGCGCCCTTTTTCTGTTGCGGCAGGCAAGGCGGCCAGCGCGGCACGGTCCGGCGGCGGCAAAATGACCGGGCTTGCGGATTTTGATTGCATAACGTCTTGACGATTCGCCCCAATCGCGCAGTCTGAACGGGGGAGTTGTTGACATGTGCCAGATTTTCGCCGGGCAAAGCCCAAGAAGATACGAAAACGTGACCCGCCGTTTGCGGCTGAACGGTCAATCCACCAGCATTCGCCTGGAGCGCGCCTTTTGGGGCATTCTGGATCAGATCGCCAGGGAAGAGGGCATCTCGACCCCCGCTTTCCTGTCAAAGCTGCATTCGGAGGTTCTGCAGCTTCACGGGGAAGTGCTGAACTTCTCTTCGCTGCTGAGGTGCGCCTGCACCCTGCGCCTGGGAGAGATGGACATGGTGGGCCACGCGCCTGCGCGGATCGCGGCGGAATGACAGGGAAAATGCGTCTGTAGTATTCTGCTACTACCACCGGCCCGGAATGGCCGTTTACCTTTGCCTGAACCGGCCGATTTCAGGAGGGGGTTGAATGGCCAAGGCAATACACACGATGATTCGCGTTCTTGATGAAGCGCGATCGATCGCCTTCTACCGGCAGGCCTTCGGCCTGACAGTGGCTGACAGGCTGGATTTTGACAGCTTCACGCTGGTCTATCTCAGCAATCCCGAAACCACCTTCGAACTGGAACTGACGGTCAACAAAGGCCGGACGCAGCCCTATGATCTGGGTGACGGCTATGGGCACCTTGCGGTGTCGGTTGCCGATGTCGCCGCCGAACATGCCCGCCTGACCGAAGCCGGGCTTTCGCCGCGAAAGATCGTCGATTTCGCACCGGCCGGAACGGTGATCGCGCGGTTCTTCTTCATCGCCGATCCCGACGGATACCAGATCGAAGTGCTGGAACGCGGGGGAAGGTACCTGTGACGCCGGCCCGGGCCGGGCAATACCATCAAGGGAGGAAGCGAAATGACACTGCAGAACGCACGAAGCGGGCTTACCCGCCGCCAATTGCTGGCGCGGTCCGTTGCGGCAGGGGCCGCACTGGTCGTGGGCCCGGGTTTCATCGCCGGGAACGATGCTGCCTGGGCGCTTGAAACCACGGCGCTGAAGCCGGAAACGATGGCAACCCTCGTGCAGATGGCGCGCGATATCTACCCGCACGACCATGTGCCGACCGAATTCTACGTCGTCGCGGTCAAGGGATACGACACGCCCGAAGCTGCCCCTGGAATAGAGGCAGGCATTGCCGCGCTGGACGCTGCCGCGCAGGGCAAAGGGTTTTCCAGCTATGTCGGCGCGGGCTGGGAACGTGACCGGGTCGATCTGCTGCGGGCGATGGAAGACAGCGCCTTCTTCCAGAAAATCCGGGGCGGTCTTGTGACCGGGCTATACAACCAGAAGGCCGTGTGGCCGCTGTTCGGCTATGAAGGCGAGAGCTTCAGCCAGGGCGGCTACATCGAGCGCGGCTTTGACGACATCAACTGGCTGTAAGGAAAGGACCGAACCATGGTTGCGAAATTCGATCAGACCGACAGCAGCGTTGTTGTCATCATCGGCACGGGCGCGGGCGGCGGCGTGCTGGCCAATGAACTGGCACAAAAGGGCGTCAAGGTCGTGGCACTGGAAGCAGGCGGGCGTTACCTGCCCGAAGACTATGTGAACGACGAATGGGAAAGCTTTGGCCAGCTGGCCTGGCTTGATCCGCGCACGACCAGCGGCGACTGGCGGGTGGCAAGGGATTTTTCGGGGCTTCCTGCCTGGATTGTCAAGGCAGTGGGCGGTACCACCACGCATTGGGCCGGGGCATCCCTTCGCTTTCAGGATCATGAATGGAAGGCGCTGACGACCTATGGGCGCGTTGACGGTGCCAGTCTGCTGGACTGGCCCATCGACGGGGCCGAAATGGCCCCATGGTACGACCGGGCGGAAAGCAAACTGGGCGTGACCCGCACCGGTGACCGCCCGGGCCTGCCCGGGAACAACAACTACAAGGTCCTTGAAAAGGGGGCATTGGCGCTTGGCTACAAAGAGGTGCACACCGGGCGCATGGCCATCAACGCTCTGGAGTACGACAACCGGATGGCCTGCCAGCAGACCGGGTTCTGCTTTCAGGGCTGCAAGTGGGGCGCAAAGTGGTCCGCCGCCTACACCGAGATTCCGGCGGGCGAGGCCACGGGCAATCTGGAGGTGCGCGAACGCTGCCATGCCGCCCGAATCGAACACGACGACAGCGGAAAGGTAACCGCAGTTGTCTACTTTGATGCCGAAGGCAAGGAACAGCGGCAGGCGGCAAGGATCGTCTGTGTGGCGGGCAACAGCATCGAATCGCCCCGTCTGTTGCTCAACTCTGCCTCGCCGATGTTCCCCGATGGTCTTGCCAATTCGTCCGGACAGGTCGGGCGCAACTACATGCGCCACGTGACGGGGTCGGTCTATGCCGTGTTCGACAAGCCGGTGCGGATGTGGCGCGGCACGACCATGGCCGGCATCATCCAGGACGAGGCCCGCAACGACCCGGCGCGCGGCTTTGTCGGCGGCTACGAGCTTGAGACGCTCAGCCTTGGCCTGCCGTTCATGGCCGCCTTCCTTGATCCCGGCGGCTGGGGACGGGAGTTCACCACGGCGCTGGACAGCTATCAGAATATGGCCGGCATGTGGATTGTCGGCGAGGATATGCCGCAGGAAACGAACCGCGTCTCGCTGAACAGCGAGGTCAAGGATCAGTTCGGTCTTCCCGCACCGAATGTGAACTTTTCGGATCACCCCAACGATATCGCGATGCGCAACCATGCCTACAAGCAAGGCATGGCGATCTATAATGCCGTCGGGGCGACGCGAACCTTGCCGACGCCGCCCTATCCATCGACACATAACCTCGGGACCAACCGGATGTCGGAAAACCCTCGGGAGGGCGTGGTGAACAGATGGGGCCAGACCCATGACATTCCCAATCTGTTCATCTCGGACGGGTCGCAGTTCACCACCGGGGCGGCCGAAAACCCGACCCTGACCATCGTTGCGCTGGCGATCCGGCAGGCCGATCACATCGCGCGGGAAATGTCGGCCAACACGCTTTGATCCGCAGGTCGGGCACGCCGCTGTGGCAGGGGCCGCCCGTTGCGGGGCGGCCCCTGCGCCACCGCTGCAGGTCCTGCCCGGAAGCCGGTCGTTTCCCCTTGATTTCCCCGCCCGCCTGCCGTACCCCCACCATGGCCGCAGGAGTTTAGCTCAGTTGGTAGAGCATCGGTCTCCAAAACCGAGGGTCGTGGGTTCGAGTCCCCCAACTCCTGCCAGTATGCCTGGGTGAGCGTGTGATCATCCCGCAAACTTCAGGAAAAGCCTGGTTCTTGGGTTCTTGTTGCGGTGGGAACAGATGGCGTGTCGGGCGGCGCCTTCCTTGCCCGCTTGAAGTCCCCCGCGACAGCGCGTATCTGACAGCCTGCAGCGTGATGACAGGACCGATCATGGCCACAAGGGCAAATCCGTTACAGTTCCTTCAGCAGGTCCGGGCCGAGGTGGGCAAGGTCGTCTGGCCGGCCCGGCGCGAGGTTGTGGTGACCACGATCATGGTCTTCATCATGGCGGCGCTGACGGCGGCCTTCTTCTTTGTCGTCGATCTGATCATCCGCAGCGGGCTGACGCAGATCCTGACGATGTTCGGCTAGGGTCTTGGCCGTTTCTTCTTGAACTTGCGGCCCCCCGCCTGTAGGTGAGGCCGATCCACAGGAAACCGGCGCGCATCGATTCGGGTTGCGCGCTGTTTTGTGTTAAGGGCAATGCGGGCAAACCGCAGGAAAACAAAAGAACTTCCGGACGCATGGCCGGGCGGCAAAGGTGACTGAGGCATGGCGAAGCGGTGGTATTCGGTGAGCGTTCTGTCGAATTTCGAAAAGAAGATCGCCGAGCAGATCAAGACAGCCGTTGCCGAGGCCGGCCTGCAGGATGAGATCGACGAAGTTCTGGTGCCGACCGAAGAGGTGATCGAAGTGCGCCGCGGCAAGAAGGTGACGTCCGAGCGGCGTTTCATGCCGGGCTATGTTCTGGTGCGCATGGAAATGTCGAACCGGGGCTATCACCTGATCTCGTCGATCAACCGCGTGACCGGCTTTCTTGGCCCGCAGGGCAGGCCGATGCCGATGCGCGATGCCGAAGTCAACGCCATCCTGAACCGCGTCGAAGAGGGCGAGGTTGCGCCGCGCAACCTGATCCGCTTCGAGATCGGCGAGCAGGTGCAGGTCACCGACGGCCCCTTCGAGGGCTTTGCCGGCATGGTCGAAGAGGTGGACGAGCCGCACAACCGCCTGAAGGTCACGGTATCGATCTTTGGCCGCGCCACCCCGGTGGAACTGGAATTCACTCAGGTCTCGAAAAACACCTGAGAGATCGCGTGGAAGGCGAGCGCGCCGCACGGGTGGCGGCGTGACGGACCGTACCACTAAACCCCGCCCCGGCGAAGGCCGGGGCCTCTGCCCCCCGGCAGAGCAACGGTGAGAAAAGGAGAGGCCGCATGGCCAAGAAGATCATCGGGCAGCTCAAGCTGCAAGTGAAGGCGGGGCAAGCCAACCCGTCCCCGCCCGTCGGCCCGGCCTTGGGTCAGCGCGGCCTGAACATCATGGCTTTCGTCAAGGAATTCAACGCCAGGACCGCCGATCTGGAGCCTGGTGCCCCGACCCCGGTCATCATCACCTATTATCAGGACAAGTCCTTCAGCCTGGAGCTGAAGACTTCGCCCGCCTCCTTTTACCTCAAGAAGGCCGCCGGGCTGAAGCCGGTTGGCAAGCGCAACCGCGCCAAGGGGTCATCCAAGCCCGGCCGCGAGGTGGCCGGCAGCGTGACCGTGGCGCAAATCCGCCAGATTGCCGAAGCCAAGATGAAAGACCTGAACGCCAATTCGATAGAGGCGGCGATGCAGATCATCCTGGGCTCGGCCCGGTCCTGCGGCATCGAGGTTAAGGGGTAAGTCATGGCAAAGCCTGGAAAAAGGATGCGCGCTGCGCGCGAAGCCCTGGGGGCGGCGGCCAACCTTTCGGTTGAAGAGGCCGTCAAGCTGATCAAGACCGCCGCCTCGGCGAAGTTTGACGAAACGCTTGAGATCGCAATGAACCTCGGGGTGGACCCCAAGCACGCCGATCAGATGGTGCGCGGCGTGGTCACGCTGCCCAACGGCACCGGCAAGACGGTGCGCGTGGCCGTGTTCGCGCGCGGCGCAAAGGCGGATGAGGCAAAGGCGGCCGGGGCTGACATCGTCGGTGCCGAAGACCTGATGGAATCGATCCAAGCGGGCAAGATCGACTTTGACCGCTGCATAGCAACGCCCGACATGATGCCGCTGGTCGGCCGTCTGGGCAAGATTCTGGGGCCGCGCAACCTGATGCCGAACCCCAAGGTCGGAACGGTGACGATGGATGTCGCCGCTGCCGTGGGCAATGCCAAGGGCGGCGAAGTGCAGTTCAAGGTCGAAAAGGCCGGGGTGATTCATGCCGGTGTCGGCAAGCTGAGCTTTGCCGAGGAAAAGCTGGCGGAAAACATCCGCGCCTTTGTCGGGGCGGTCAGCCGCGCCAAGCCGGCCGGTGCCAAGGGGGCTTACCTGCGCAAGGTATCGCTGTCGTCCACCATGGGGCCGGGTGTGTCTGTTGATCTGTCGTCGGCAACCGGGAACTGAGGCCGGTTGCCTGACCGCACGCACCCCCTTCGCGGGGTAACGCATTTTCCGCGCCGCAAGGCGCGGGGATACCGGGCGCAAGCGCCCGGTTCTGTCCGAGACGGCGGGCGGGGCATCATCGCAAGGCGGTGATCCCCTTAATCTCCTGCCTGAGATGGGTGAACGGGACGGATTTCCGGGGGGTTCCCCGGGTGATCTTGGCCTCGGGACCTCTGATCGGACCCGACGTTGCGGGCCTTGTCCGCAACAAACATGAGCCGGGGGGAAACCCCCAACCTTGGAGTGAACCTGTGGATAGAGCCCAGAAAGAGAAAGTGGTCGGGGAACTCGGCCAGATCTTCGAAAGCTCTGGCGTCGTGGTGGTTGCCCGCTACGAAGGCATGACAGTTGCTCAGATGCAGGACCTGCGCGCGGAAATGCGTGCCGTTGGCGGGTCCGTACGCGTTGCCAAGAACAAGCTCGCCAAGATCGCCCTTGAAGGAAGGCCCGGCGCAAGCATGGGTGATCTTCTCAGGGGGATGACCGTGTTCGCCTTTTCCGGGGATCCCGTCGCTGCGGCGAAGATCACGGATGCCTATGCCAAGAAGAACGAAAAGTTCGTGATCCTTGGTGGCGCAATGGGCAACACGGCCCTTGACCCGGCCGGTGTGAAGGCCGTGGCACAGATGCCGTCTCGTGAAGAGCTGATCGCTCAGATCGTGTCGGCCATCGGTGCCCCGGCATCCAGCATCGCCGGTGCGATCGGTGCGCCTGCGTCGAACATCGCGGGCATCCTCACCACCATTGAGGAGCGGCTTGCCGCCTGAGACCTGATGCCATCGTGGGGAAAGTACCCCGACGTTGGACCCCATCTTGATAGGAATGGAACGAAAAATGGCTGATCTGAACAAACTCGCCGAAGACATCGTGGGTCTTACCCTTCTTCAGGCGCAGGAACTGAAAACGATCCTCAAGGACAAATACGGGATCGAGCCGGCCGCCGGTGGCGCCGTCATGGTGGCCGGTCCTGCCGCGGCCGCTGCCCCGGTTGAAGAGGAAAAGACCGAGTTCGACGTCGTCCTGACCGACGCCGGTCCGAACAAGATCAACGTGATCAAGGAAGTCCGCGCGATCACCGGTCTGGGCCTGAAAGAAGCCAAGGACCTGGTCGAAGCCGGCGGCAAGGTGAAGGAAGCCGCCACCAAGGGCGACGCCGAGACCATCAAGAAAAAGCTTGAAGAGGCCGGTGCCAAGGTAGAGCTGAAGTGATCCGGCGGATGCGCGCGGCATCCTGACGGAACAAGACCGGCTGGGTCCGAAGCATTTCGGGCCCGGCCTTTCGTGTCAAAACCGCGTCTTGGCAGCGGCTTTCCCGTGAAGCCCCTTCCAGGTCGAGGTTCAAGGTTCGGGAGCAGACCGGTGGGACGGCCTGCAGGAATGGAACCTTACCCCTGTTTCGCAAGCGGCAGGTGCCCGTGGCCCGACGGTGTGCCCGCCCGCGAAAGAAAACGAAAGGTGACGACAAGCATGGCGCAATCCTATGTCGGCCAAAAGCGCATCCGCCGCTATTTCGGCAAGATCCGTGAAGTCCTGGAGATGCCGAACCTGATCGAGGTTCAGAAATCTTCCTATGACCTGTTCCTGAAATCGGGCGATGGCCCGAAGCCCGCCGACGGCGAAGGCATTCAGGGCGTGTTCCAGTCGGTCTTTCCGATCAAGGACTTCAACGAGAATGCGGTGCTTGAGTTTGTGAAATACGAACTGGAAAAGCCGAAGTACGACGTCGACGAATGCCAGAGCCGCGACATGACCTATGCCGCACCGCTTAAGGTAACGCTGCGCCTGATCGTGTTCGATACCGATATGGAAACCGGCGCGCGGTCGGTCAAGGACATCAAGGAACAGGACGTCTACATGGGCGACATGCCCCTGATGACATCGAACGGAACCTTCATCGTGAACGGCACCGAGCGGGTCATCGTCAGTCAGATGCACCGCAGCCCCGGCGTCTTCTTTGACCATGACAAGGGAAAGACCCATTCAAGCGGGAAGCTGCTGTTCGCCTGCCGGATCATTCCCTATCGCGGGTCCTGGCTTGATTTCGAATTCGACGCCAAGGACATCGTCTTTTCGCGCATCGACCGCCGCCGCAAGCTGCCGGTGACGACGCTGCTTTACGCCCTGGGCATGGACCAGGAAGGCATCATGAATGCCTATTACGAAACGGTGATGTTCCGGCATGTGAAGAACAAGGGCTGGGTCACCCGCTTCTTCCCGGAACGCCTGCGCGGCACGCGCCCCGGCTATGACATCGTGGATGCCGCCACCGGAGAGGTGATCTGCAAGGCGGGCGAAAAGATGACGCCCCGCATGGCGAACGAACTGATCAAGTCGGGCAAGGTGACCGAGCTTCTGGTTCCCTTCGACCAGATCATCGGCCGCTATGTGGCCAAAGACATCATCAACGAGCAAACCGGAGAGATCTGGGTCGAAGCCGGCGACGAGCTGACGATGGAATACGACCGCGACGGCGGCGTGAAGGGCGGATCACTCAAGCTGCTGCTGGATCAGGGCATCACCGACATCCCGGTGCTGGACATCGACAATGTCAATGTCGGCCCCTATATCCGCAACACCATGGCGGCGGACAAGAACATGGGCCGCGACACCGCGCTTATGGACATCTACCGCGTGATGCGCCCGGGCGAGCCGCCGACCGTCGAAGCGGCAAGCCAGCTTTTCGATACGCTGTTCTTTGACAGCGAACGCTATGATCTGTCGGCCGTCGGCCGGGTGAAGATGAACATGCGTCTGGATCTGGGAAAGCCCGACACCCAGCGCACCCTGGACCGCGACGATATCATCGCCTGCATCAAGGCGCTGACCGAGTTGCGCGACGGCAAGGGCGAGATCGACGACATCGACCATCTGGGCAACCGCCGGGTGCGTTCGGTGGGCGAGCTGATGGAAAACCAGTACCGCGTCGGCCTGCTGCGCATGGAACGGGCGATCAAGGAACGCATGTCGTCGGTGGAAATCGACACGATCATGCCGCAGGACCTGATCAACGCGAAACCGGCTGCGGCTGCGGTGCGCGAATTCTTCGGCTCTTCCCAGCTGTCGCAGTTCATGGACCAGACCAACCCGCTGTCCGAAGTGACGCACAAGCGCCGCCTGTCGGCCCTTGGGCCGGGCGGCCTGACGCGGGAACGCGCAGGCTTTGAGGTGCGCGACGTCCACCCGACCCATTACGGCCGGATGTGTCCGATCGAGACGCCCGAAGGCCAGAACATCGGCCTGATCAACAGCCTTGCCACCTATGCCCGGGTGAACAAGTACGGGTTCATCGAAACCCCGTACCGCAAGGTCATCGACGGCAAGGTCACCGATGACGTGGTCTACATGTCGGCGACCGAGGAAATGCGCCACACCGTGGCGCAGGCCAACGCCGCGCAGGATGCCGAAGGGCGCTTTACCGACGACCTGATCTCCAGCCGGAAGGCCGGGGAATTCATGCTGAACCCGACCGACGCGGTCGACCTGATCGATGTGTCGCCCAAGCAGCTTGTGTCGGTTGCGGCCTCTTTGATCCCGTTCCTGGAAAATGACGATGCGAACCGCGCCCTGATGGGGTCGAACATGCAGCGTCAGGCGGTGCCGCTGCTTCAGTCGGACGCGCCCTTTGTGGGCACCGGGATCGAGGCCGTGGTTGCGCGCGACTCGGGTGCGGCCATCATGGCGCGACGGTCGGGCGTGATCGACCAGGTGGATGCGACGCGTATCGTCGTGCGCGCCACGGAAATGCTGGAACCGGGCGAGCCGGGCGTCGACATCTACCGGCTGCGCAAGTTCAAGCGGTCCAACCAGTCATCCTGCATCAACCAGCGCCCGCTGGTGAAAGTGGGCGATGTGGTGACGCGGGGCGAGGTGGTGGCCGACGGCCCCTGCACGGATATGGGCGAACTGGCGCTGGGACGGAATGTCGTGGTCGCCTTCATGCCGTGGAACGGCTACAACTATGAAGATTCCATCCTGATTTCCGAACGCATCCTGCGCGACGACGTCTTCACCTCAATCCATATCGAGGAATATGAGGTTGCCGCCCGCGACACCAAGCTGGGGCCGGAAGAGATCACGCGCGATATCCCGAACGTCGGCGAGGAAGCCCTGCGCAACCTTGACGAAGCCGGGATCGTCTATATCGGGGCCGAAGTGCAGCCGGGCGACATCCTTGTGGGCAAGATCACCCCCAAGGGCGAAAGCCCGATGACGCCGGAAGAAAAGCTGCTGCGTGCCATCTTTGGCGAAAAGGCATCGGATGTGCGCGACACCTCGCTGCGTCTGCCGCCGGGGGCTTACGGCACCATCGTGGAGGTTCGCGTCTTCAACCGCCATGGCGTGGACAAGGACGAGCGCGCGCTGCAGATCGAGCGCGAAGAGGTTGAACGTCTGGCCCGTGACCGCGACGACGAACTGGCAATCCTGGAGCGCAACATCTATTCGCGCCTCAAGACGCTGATCACCGGCAAGGTTGCCGTCAAGGGACCCAAGGGCATCCGGTCAGGATCGACCATCGACGAAGATCTGCTGGGCACGCTGTCGCGCGGCCAGTGGTGGCAGCTTGCGCTGGGCGAAGAGGCCGATGCCAAGGATGTGGAAGCCCTGCACGACCAGTACGAGTCGCAGAAACGCGCGCTCGACAACCGGTTTGAGGACAAGGTCGAAAAGGTTCGCCGCGGCGACGATCTGCCCCCGGGTGTGATGAAGATGGTCAAGGTCTTTGTCGCGGTGAAGCGCAAGCTGCAGCCGGGCGACAAGATGGCCGGCCGTCATGGCAACAAGGGCGTCATCTCAAAGGTCGTTCCGGTCGAGGATATGCCCTTTCTGGCCGATGGTACCGCCGTTGACCTGGTGCTGAACCCCCTTGGCGTGCCAAGCCGGATGAATGTGGGCCAGATTCTGGAAACCCACATGGGCTGGGCCGCGCGCGGCCTGGGCCTGCAGATCGACGAGGCATTGAAGGAATACCGCCGGTCGGGCGACCTGACCCCGGTGCGCGAGGCGCTGCGCCTGGCTTACGGGGATGAGACCTATGAGGCGGCCTTTGCGGATCGGGACGAAGATGATGTGGTGGAGCTTGCCGACAATGTGACCAAGGGCGTGCCGATTGCGACCCCGGTGTTCGACGGGGCGAAGGAGGCAGACGTGAACGACGCGCTGCGGCGCGCGGGCTTTGACGAAAGCGGCCAGTCTGTCGTCTTCGACGGACGTACGGGCGAACAATTCGCCCGCAAGGTCACGGTGGGCGTCAAATACATGCTGAAGCTTCACCATCTGGTGGATGACAAGCTGCACGCCCGCTCGACCGGCCCCTATTCGCTTGTCACGCAGCAGCCCCTGGGCGGCAAGGCGCAGTTCGGCGGCCAGCGCCTGGGCGAGATGGAGGTTTGGGCGCTGGAAGCCTACGGCGCCGCCTATACCTTGCAGGAAATGCTGACGGTGAAGTCGGACGACGTGGCGGGCCGCACCAAGGTCTACGAATCCATCGTCAAGGGCGAAGACAACTTTGAGGCCGGCGTGCCGGAATCGTTCAACGTCCTTGTCAAGGAAGTGCGGGGCCTCGGCCTCAACATGGAACTCCTGGATGCGGAGGAGGAGGAGTGAGGCTAGCTGCAAGCATTTCGGTTGTCTGCCTCGCATCGTGCGGTTCGGATGTAACCTTTGGCGAAGGCAGGGAGCCGGACGAGCATATCGCCTTCACTACGGTTGCTTTGTATCGAATGGGAGACGCGAACGCGGCACGCGGCCGCGTCGGTCGAAAAGCAGTTGAGTTTTGCGGCTTGCCCCGCGGAACGTCAGTAAATGCAATCAACCTGAGCACGGGTGGGGGGCTATACGACTATAGGATGTATTCGTTCTCCTGCCCGAAAAGGGAGTGAGCTTGTCAACGCCGTCTGGCAACTGCCCAAGCCAAGGCCGGAGCCTTTAGTGACTGTTGGACACGCTCCTTCGCATACTCATACGTAAGGTTTGAAGATGAACCAGGAACTTTCGACCAACCCGTTCAACCCGGTTGCGCCCGTCAAGACCTTTGACGAGATCAAGATCAGCCTGGCCAGCCCGGAGAGGATCCTGTCGTGGTCCTATGGCGAGATCAAGAAGCCGGAAACCATCAACTACCGCACGTTCAAGCCGGAACGTGACGGGCTGTTCTGCGCGCGCATCTTTGGCCCGATCAAGGATTACGAATGCCTGTGCGGCAAATACAAGCGCATGAAGTATCGCGGCGTTGTCTGCGAGAAATGCGGCGTTGAAGTCACGCTCCAGAAGGTGCGTCGTGAGCGGATGGGCCATATCGAACTGGCCGCCCCCGTCGCCCATATCTGGTTTCTGAAATCGCTGCCCAGCCGCATCGGCCTGATGCTGGACATGACGCTGCGCGATCTGGAACGCATCCTGTACTTCGAAAACTATGTGGTGATCGAGCCGGGCCTGACCGATCTGACCTATGGCCAGTTGCTGTCCGAAGAGGAATTCCTGGACGCACAGGATCAGTATGGCGCAGATGCCTTTACCGCCAACATCGGGGCGGAAGCGATCCGCGAAATGCTGGCCGCCATTGATCTGGAAGCCACGGCAGAGCAGTTGCGCGAGGAGTTGAAGGAAGCCACGGGCGAACTGAAGCCCAAGAAGATCATCAAGCGCCTGAAGATCGTCGAATCCTTCCTTGACTCCGGCAACCGCCCGGAATGGATGATTCTGACCGTTCTGCCCGTGATCCCGCCGGAACTGCGCCCGCTGGTCCCGCTGGACGGCGGCCGCTTTGCCACGTCTGACCTGAACGACCTGTACCGCCGCGTCATCAACCGCAACAACCGCCTGAAGCGGCTGATCGAGCTGCGCGCCCCCGACATCATCGTGCGCAACGAAAAGCGCATGCTGCAGGAAGCGGTCGATGCGCTGTTCGACAACGGCCGTCGCGGCCGCGTGATCACGGGCACCAACAAGCGCCCGCTGAAATCGCTGTCGGACATGCTCAAGGGCAAGCAGGGCCGGTTCCGCCAGAACCTTTTGGGCAAGCGGGTGGATTTCTCGGGCCGGTCGGTCATCGTGACCGGGCCGGAGTTGAAGCTGCACCAGTGCGGCCTGCCCAAGAAGATGGCGCTGGAGCTGTTCAAGCCGTTCATCTATTCGCGGCTGGAGGCGAAGGGGCTGTCCAGCACGGTCAAGCAGGCCAAGAAGCTGGTCGAAAAGGAACGCCCCGAGGTTTGGGATATCCTTGACGAAGTCATCCGCGAACACCCCGTCCTGCTGAACCGCGCGCCCACGCTGCACCGCCTGGGCATCCAGGCTTTCGAGCCGATGCTGATCGAGGGCAAGGCAATCCAGCTGCACCCGCTGGTCTGTTCCGCCTTCAACGCCGACTTCGACGGCGACCAGATGGCCGTGCATGTGCCGCTGTCGCTGGAGGCGCAACTGGAAGCGCGCGTTCTGATGATGTCCACCAACAACGTGCTGTCGCCCGCCAACGGCGCGCCCATCATCGTGCCGTCGCAGGACATGGTTCTGGGGCTTTACTACACCACGATGCAGCGCAAGGGGATGCCGGGCGAAGGCATGGCCTTTGCCGATGTGGACGAGGTTGAACATGCGCTGGCCTCTGGCGCGGTGCACCTGCATGCCGCGATCAAGGCGCGCATCCGGCAGATCGACGAAGAAGGCAACGAGGTGTGGAAGCGTTATGACACCACGCCGGGCCGTCTGCGGCTGGGCAACCTGCTGCCGCTGAACGCCAAGGCCCCGTTCGATCTGGTGAACCGTCTGCTGCGCAAGAAGGATGTGCAGAACGTCATCGACACCGTCTACCGCTACTGCGGCCAGAAGGAATCGGTGATCTTCTGCGACCAGATCATGGCCCTTGGCTTCCGCGAGGCGTTCAGGGCCGGGATTTCCTTTGGCAAGGACGACATGCTGATCCCCGACACCAAGTGGAAGATCGTGAACGACGTGCGCGATCAGGTGAAGGAATTCGAACAGCAGTATATGGACGGCCTGATTACCCAGGGCGAAAAGTACAACAAGGTCGTCGATGCCTGGTCCAAGTGTTCCGACAAGGTCGCGGGCGAGATGATGGCCGAGATTTCCGCCGTGCGTCTGGACCGCAACGGTGCCGAGAAAGAGCCGAATTCGGTCTACATGATGTCTCACTCCGGTGCGCGGGGGTCGCCCGCGCAGATGAAGCAGCTTGGCGGGATGCGCGGCCTTATGGCCAAGCCGTCCGGCGAGATCATCGAGACGCCGATCATCTCGAACTTCAAGGAAGGGCTGACGGTGCTGGAGTATTTCAACTCCACCCACGGCGCGCGCAAGGGGCTGGCGGATACCGCGCTCAAGACGGCGAATTCGGGCTATCTGACCCGCCGACTTGTCGACGTGGCGCAGGATTGCATCGTGCGGTCACACGACTGCGGCACCGAAAACGCCATTACCGCCGTCTCGGCGGTGAATGACGGCGAAGTGGTGTCGTCGCTGGCCGAGCGTGTGCTGGGCCGGGTTGCGGCCGAAGACATCCTGGTTCCGGGAACGGACGAGGTCATCGTCAGGCGCAACGAGGTCATCGACGAACGCCGGGCAGACGCCATGATCGGTGCCGGCGTCGCCAGCGCGCGCATCCGCAGCCCGCTGACCTGCGAGGCGGAAGAGGGCGTCTGCGCCATGTGCTATGGCCGCGACCTTGCGCGCGGCACGATGGTGAACATCGGCGAGGCCGTCGGGATCATCGCGGCGCAGTCCATCGGCGAACCCGGCACGCAGCTGACGATGCGCACCTTCCACATCGGCGGCATCGCACAGGGCGGGCAGCAATCCTTTCTGGAAGCATCGCAGGAAGGCCGGATCGAGTTCCGCAACGCCGCCCTTCTTGCCAATGTGAACGGCGAGCAGATCGTGACAGGCCGCAACATGTCCATCGCCATCATCGACGAGAACGGGCAGGAACGCGCCGCGCACAAGGTGACCTACGGGGCGAAGGTTCACGTCCGGGATGGCCAGTCCGTCAAGCGCGGGGCAAAACTGTTCGAATGGGATCCCTACACCCTGCCGATCATCGCCGAAAAGGGCGGTGTGGCGCGGTTTGTGGACCTGATTTCGGGCATCTCGGTGCGCGAAGACACCGATGATGCAACCGGAATGACGCAAAAGATCGTGTCTGACTGGCGCTCGGTGCCCAAGGGCAGCGGCCTGAAGCCGGAAATCATCATCGTGAACCCTGAAAGCGGCGACCCCGTGCGCAGCGAGGCGGGCAACCCGATCACCTATCCCATGTCGGTGGACGCGATCCTGTCCGTCGAAGACGGCCAGGAGATCCGGCCCGGCGACGTTGTGGCCCGGATCCCGCGCGAGGGTGCCAAGACCAAGGACATCACCGGGGGTCTTCCCCGCGTGGCGGAACTGTTCGAGGCCCGCCGTCCCAAGGACCACGCGATCATCGCCGAAAGCGATGGCTATGTGCGCTTCGGCAAGGATTACAAGAACAAGCGCCGCATCACGATCGAGCCGGTGGACGATACCCTTGCGCCGATGGAATACATGGTGCCCAAGGGCAAGCACATCCCCGTGCAGGAAGGCGACTTCGTGCAGAAGGGCGACTACATCATGGACGGCAACCCGGCCCCGCATGACATCCTGCGCATCCTGGGGGTCGAGGCGCTGGCCAACTACATGATCGACGAAGTGCAGGACGTGTACCGCCTGCAGGGCGTGAAGATCAACGACAAGCACATCGAGGTCATCGTGCGCCAGATGCTGCAGAAGTGGGAAATCCTTGACAGCGGGGAAACCACGCTTCTGAAGGGCGAACATGTGGACAAGGCCGAGCTTGACGAGGTGAACGAAAAGGCGCTGAAACACAACCTGCGTCCGGCCACGGGCGAGCCGATCCTGCTGGGCATCACCAAGGCGTCGCTGCAGACCCGCAGCTTCATCTCGGCGGCGTCCTTTCAGGAAACGACCCGGGTGCTGACCGAAGCCGCCGTTCAGGGCAAGCGCGACAAGCTGGTCGGGCTGAAAGAGAACGTGATCGTCGGCCGCCTGATTCCGGCAGGCACGGGCGGTGCCACGGCGCGCGTCAAGAAGATCGCGGCCGAACGCGACATGACCGTGATCGATGCGCGCCGGTCCGAAGCCGCAATCGCAGCCGCCCTGGCCGCCCCGCTGGAAGAACCTGCGGACATGGCCGAAGATGCGGGCCTGGCCGACACCGCCGAAGGCCGCGGCGCGTAACGACAGCCCTGTCCCGCCCCCGGCAGCGGGGGCGGGCGGGGGTTTGCGCGGGCGGGCACATGCCCCGTCCCGATCCGGCTTGATCTGGTCGGGGCCGGCCTGCCAGGCCCGGCAGCCGGAAAGTCCCTGATGCCTTTGTCCGACAATCTGCGCGGCGCGCTTTACATGAACGTCGCAATGGCGGCCTTCACGCTGAATGATGCGGGCATGAAGGCCGCCACCCGGTCCCTTCCGCTGTTCGAGGCGATCACCCTGCGCGGGGCCATCACATCGGTTCTGCTGATCTGCCTTGGCCTTTTCACCGGGGGCCTGCGTCACCGGCTGTCCCGGCGCGATGCAGGCATCACCGGGCTTCGGACGGTGGCCGAGGTGGGGGCCACGCTGCTGTTTCTGACTGCGCTGATGCACATGCCGCTGGCCAATCTTTCGGCCATCATGCAGGCGCTTCCCCTTGCCATGACCCTGGGGGCGGCCCTGGTCTTTGGCGACCGGATCGGCTGGCGGCGGATGCTGGCAATTCTTGTGGGCTTCTGCGGCGTGCTGATCATCATCCGCCCCGGGGCAGCGGGCTTTGATGTCTGGTCGGTGGCCGGGCTGGGATCGGTCGCCTGCGTGGTTTTGCGCGACCTTTCCACGCGACGCCTGTCCAGTCGGGTGCCGAGCGTGCTTGTCGCGCTGTGTTCCGGCCTTGGGGTCATGGTGATGGGCCTGTTCGGCACCCTCTTCACCGGCTGGCAGCCGGTTGGCCTGACCGAAGCGTTTGTCGTGGCTGCGGCATCCTGCGCCTTGATCGCGGGCTACATGTTCGGGGTCATGGCGATGCGCGTGGGTGACATCGGCTTT
Source organism: Rhodobacter sp. (assembly GCA_020251025.1). Classification (GTDB taxonomy): domain Bacteria; phylum Pseudomonadota; class Alphaproteobacteria; order Rhodobacterales; family Rhodobacteraceae; genus Aliitabrizicola. The sequence goes on from JADCDI010000014.1 coordinate 16,960, forward strand.
GTCGCGCCATTCCGCTACACCTCGCTGATCTGGGCCATTGCGCTGGGCTGGCTGGTCTTTCAGTCGCTTCCCGATGCGATGACCCTGACCGGCGCGGGGATCGTCATTGCAACGGGTATCTACACGCTGTATCGGGAACGGAAGCTGGCCCCGGCGCATGTCGCCTCCGGATGACCGGACCCGCGCCAGTCCGGCAATAGGCGGCATGCAGTCTGGCAGACATGTACTTTCTTTCGGTCGTCATCCCCGCCCGCAACGAGCAGGAGAATATCCTCGTGCTGCTGGATGGCATTGAAACCGCCCTGCGTCCGATCGGGGATCACGAGGTGATCGTGGTCGATGACGGCTCTGTCGATGCCATGCCCGGGATCTTGCGCGCCCGCATGGCCACCCAGCCCAATCTGCGCGTTCTGCGCCACGACCGGTCTGCCGGACAAAGCGCGGCCGTGCATTCCGGCGTGCTGGCCGCAACGGCCCCGCTGGTCTGCACCCTTGACGGCGACGGCCAGAATCCGCCCGAAGAACTGCCGCGCCTTGTTGCGCCGCTTCTGGCGGGCGATCCCGGCATCGGCCTGGTGGCCGGCCAGCGGGTGGCGCGCAGCGATACCCTGTCCAAGCGCCTGGCATCGCGCGCGGCGAACGGCCTGCGCGGCTGGCTGCTGAAGGACGGCACCCGCGACACGGGCTGTGGTCTGAAGGCGTTCCGGCGCGATGCCTTCCTGCGCCTGCCCTATTTCAATCACATGCACCGCTATCTGCCGGCCCTGTTCGCCCGCGACGGCTGGGTGGTGGTGCATGTCGATGTCAGCCACCGGTCGCGCGGGGGGGGGCGGTCGAATTACAGCAATCTTCAGCGCGCCCTGGTGGGCATCGTCGATCTGCTGGGCGTCGCATGGCTGATCCGGCGCAAGAAGCAGGCGACACCGCATGCGATGCCGCGCATCGAAGGTCAGGGGCCCTGATGCAGACGCTGCAAAGCCTTTTTCACGTCGACAGCCGGTTTGAACTGTTGTGGGTGCTGTTCGGGCTTTTCGGCCAGCTTATGTTCACCGGGCGTTTTCTGGTCCAATGGATCGCCTCGGAACGGGCCCGCCGGTCTGTGGTGCCGATTGCGTTCTGGTACTTTTCCATCGTGGGGGGGCTTGTGCTGTTGGCCTATGCCATCTACCGCGCCGATCCTGTCTTCATTCTGGGCCAGACGATGGGCGTGGTGATCTACGCGCGCAACCTCTGGCTGATCCGCCACCCGCATGACCAGGTCTGACCCGGGCGGCTGGCTGGCTCCGGCCTTTGGGATCGTGGCCGCTGTCACGGCCCTGCGGCTGGCTTTGCTGGTGTTCAACCGTACCGACCTTTTCGTTGACGAAAGCCAGTACTGGCTGTGGGGGCAGGGTTTTGCCTTTGGCTATTATTCGAAGCCGCCGCTGATCGCCTGGGTGATCGGTGCGGTCACGGCCCTGTCGGGCAGCGATTCGCCCTTCTGGGTCCGTGCGCCGGGGGCCGTGTTTCACGGGGCCGCCGGGATGATCCTGGCGGCGATGGCGGCCCGGCTGGGCGGGGCGCGGGCGGCAATCTGGACTGCGGCATGTTATGTCACCCTGCCCATGGCGACGATGGGCAGTCTGCTTGCCTCGACCGATACCATCATGGCGCCTTTCTTTGCGGCGGCGCTCTATTTCCACACCCGGCTTGCCGAAACCCGCGCCCTGCGCTTTGCCCTGCTGGCAGGGGCGATGGCCGGTCTTGCGGTTCTTGCGAAATATGCGGGTCTTTATTTCCTGCTTGGGGCCGCCCTTGGTGCCCTGCTGATCCCCGCACTGCGCCTTGGGGCGCTGAACTGGATCGCGCTGCTTGCGGCCTTTGGCCTTGTCATCCTGCCGAACGTGCTTTGGAATCTGGACAACGGCATGGCCACCGCCTCGCATACGCTGGACAATGTCCGCTGGGTGCGGGACGCCAAGCCCCTGAACCCGGCAGGGATGGCGGCATTCTTCCTCAGCCAGTTCGCCGTCTTTGGTCCGGTGCTGTTTGCTGCGCTGATCTGGGCGGCGCTGCACCCGAGGGTGGCGGGGACGGGGCGGCTTCTGGTCTTTGCCGTGCCTGCGGTGCTGATCGTCTGCGTGCAGGCGCTTCTGGACCGGGCCTATGCCAACTGGGCCGCATCCGCCTATCTGGCGGGGACGATCCTTGCCGTGATGGTCCTGCGGGACCGCCCGCGTCTTTTGAAGCTGTCGCTTGCCGTCAACGGCACCATGGCCGTCATCGTGCCGGTGCTGACGCTGTTTCCCGCGCTGGAGCTTGGCCGGGGCGAACCGCTTCTGGCGCGCTACCTGGGTCAGGCCGCGCTCAGCCGCCAGATCATCGACCTTGCGCGGGCCGAAGGCGGCCTGCCCATTGTCGCGGACCGGCGCGATGTTCTGGCCGACCTGTTCTATACGGGGCAGGGGGCGGGGATCGCGGTTTATGCGCCGCGCCCCGCCGGCCGCCCGGCAAACCATTATGAACAGGCCTATCCGGTGCCGGCAGATCTGACGGGGCCGATCCTGCTGGTCACCGAAAGACCGCCGGTCTGTCACGGTGCACCGGCCCGGATGATCGTCACCTTTGATCTTGCGGGCGGCACCTATGCAGGGCTGCCGCTGGCCGCCTACCGGATGGATGCGGGGTGCCTGAATGCGCGCTGACCTTGCAAGGCAGATCGGCCTGCTGGCGGCGCTGGCCGCACTTGTCTTTGGCACCTTCGGCCTTTGGCCGGGTCTGGACCTGTGGGTCAGCGGGTGGTTCTTTGATCCTGCGGCAGGCTTTGCCCCCTATGCGGAAGGCGGATGGAAGGTGCTGCGGCTGGCCGTCTGGCGCCTGTCCGAAGTGGTGCTGGTGGTTTCGGTCCTGGCCGTGCTGGCCGGTCTGATCGCCCCCCGGACCGCCCTGCGCGCCTCGCGGCGTCTTTGGCTTTACATAGTGGCCCTCTATCTTCTGGCACCGGGTCTTTTGGTGGACAGCATTCTCAAGCCGCTCTGGGGCCGGGCGCGTCCGGCGCAGGTGACGGAATTCGGGGGCACGCTGGCCTTCACGCCGCCACATGTGCTGTCCCAGGAATGCACGAGGAACTGTTCTTTCGTGTCCGGCGAAGTGGCCGGCGCGGTGGCGCTTGCCGTGGCGCTGTTTGCACTGCTCGATCATTTCGGTGGCCGTATCACTGGGCCGATGCGGGCTTTGGTGCAGGCGATCATCCTTCTGTTGCCGCTTTTCGTCGCGGTTCAGCGCATCGCGGCCGGACGGCATTTCCTGTCTGACGCGCTGCTGGCCACGATCTTCGTTCTGCTCTGCGCCGTGCTTCTTAAACCGCTGATCTTGCGGACCCCCTGGCGCTGAGGTTTTGCGGGGCAGGGGGGCTGTTGACAACCCCCGCGACTCCCCCTATACGGCCCCGACTTGCGCTGTGGTCCCGGTCTTTGGTGATCTGCGGCACAGGGCCTGACGTCAGATGTGGTCATGATCCGGGCGCAGGCCCCGATCCTCTGGAATTCCACCGCGTCGTCCCCGCGAAGGGGACGCATGCGGTTTTGGTGTTTTGCGATTTGCGCAGGATGCCGTCGAGAAGCAGCGCGCCCGGGTCGGGTGCGAGTATTGACAGCGCAACACGGGGTACGTGAATGCCGACGATCCAACAGCTCATCCGCAAACCGCGGGAGCCGAACGTAAGAAAGTCCAAGTCGCAGCACTTGGAAGGATGCCCGCAGAAGCGCGGCGTCTGCACGCGCGTCTACACCACGACACCGAAAAAGCCGAATTCGGCCATGCGGAAAGTCGCAAAGGTGCGCCTGACGAACAGCTTCGAAGTGATCTGCTACATCCCCGGCGAAAAGCACAACCTTCAGGAACACTCGGTCGTCCTGATCCGTGGCGGCCGGATCAAGGACCTTCCGGGTGTGCGTTACCACATCCTGCGCGGTGTGCTTGATACCCAGGGCGTCAAAGACCGTCGTCAGCGCCGTTCGAAATACGGCGCCAAGCGTCCGAAGTGAGGATTTAGGATATGTCCCGTCGTCACGCCGCTGAAAAGCGCGAAATCCTGCCTGATGCCAAGTATGGCGATCGCATCCTGACCAAGTTCATGAACAACCTCATGATCGATGGCAAAAAGTCGGTCGCCGAAGGCATCGTCTATTCCGCGCTGGAACGGGTTCAGGCCCGACTGAAGCGCCAGCCCATCGAAGCCTTCCATGAGGCGCTCGACAACGTGAAGCCCTCGGTGGAGGTGCGGTCGCGCCGCGTCGGCGGTGCCACCTACCAGGTCCCGGTGGAGGTTCGCCCCGAGCGGCGCGAAGCGCTTGCGATCCGCTGGCTGATCATCGCCGCGCGCAAGCGCAACGAGAGCACCATGGAAGAGCGTCTGGCGGCCGAGTTGTCGGATGCCGTCAACAACCGTGGCACCGCCGTGAAGAAGCGCGAAGACACCCACAAGATGGCCGACGCCAACAAGGCGTTCAGCCACTACCGCTGGTAAGAAAAGATGGTCGGCGAATCCGTGACAAGCGAGCTTCTCTACGAACTGCTCAAGGCCATCCGGGGCGACATTGCCCGCGTGGGGGAGCGCTTGGAGCGGGTCGAAGGTGAATTGCGTGTGCTTCGCGGTCATGTCTCCGCGCTGGTGCAAAGCGATCTGAACCGTGGATCGGAATTCGCTTCGCTGGTCATGCGCGTTGACCGGATTGAGCGCCGCCTCGAACTTCAAGACGGGAATTCCTGAGCTTCGGCTCAAGGTAATCAAGGATCGTAGCTATGGCACGCGAATACCCCCTGAACCGCTACCGTAACTTCGGGATCATTGCCCATATCGATGCGGGCAAGACCACGACGACGGAGCGGATTCTGTTCTACACAGGCAAGTCCCACAAGATCGGCGAGGTGCACGATGGTGCCGCGACGATGGACTGGATGGAGCAGGAGCAGGAACGCGGGATCACGATCACCTCTGCCGCCACCACCACCTTCTGGAAACGCACGGTGGATTCCGGCGTGCAGACGAAGGATGAGCTGTATCGGTTCAACATCATCGACACCCCTGGCCACGTCGATTTCACCATCGAGGTGGAACGTTCGCTGGCGGTGCTTGACGGTGCGGTTGTGCTGCTGGACGGCAATGCGGGGGTCGAGCCGCAGACCGAAACGGTCTGGCGTCAGGCGGACCGCTACAAGGTTCCCCGGATCGCCTTTGTCAACAAGATGGACAAGACCGGGGCTGATTTCTTCAACTGCGTAAAGATGATCGCCGAGCGCACCGGTGCCCGGCCGATGCCGGTCCAGTTGCCGATCGGGTCGGAAGACCGCTTTGAGGGCATCATCGATCTGCTGACCATGGAAGAGTGGGTTTATCAGGGCGAAGACCTGGGCGCGTCCTGGGTCCGCCAGCCGATCCGGGCCAGCCTGCTGGATCAGGCCAGAGAATGGCGCCACACGATGCTGGAGCTTGCCGTGGAGCAGGACGATGCCGTGATGGAAGACTATCTTGAAGGCAACGAACCTTCGGTCGAGGTGCTGCGCGGCCTGATCCGCAAGGGCACGCTGTCGCTGTCCTTTGTTCCGGTGCTGGCAGGCTCTGCCTTCAAGAACAAGGGTGTGCAGCCCATGCTGAACGCGGTGATCGACTATCTGCCGAACCCGCTTGACGTGCCGCCCTATCTGGGCTTTGCCCCGGGCGACGAGACCGAAACGCGGAACATCGAACGCTCTGCCGATGATTCGCAGCCCTTCTCGGGCTTGGCCTTCAAGATCATGAACGACCCCTTCGTCGGTTCGCTCACCTTCACGCGCATCTATTCCGGGCAGTTGCGCAAGGGCGACCAGATGCTGAACGCGACCAAGCAGCGCAAAGAGCGTGTCGGCCGCATGATGATGATGCACGCCATCAACCGCGAGGAAATCGAAGAGGCCTTCGCGGGCGACATCATCGCGCTGGCCGGCCTCAAGGAAACCACCACGGGTGACACGCTGTGTGATCCGGCCAAGCCGGTGGTGCTGGAAACCATGACCTTCCCGCAGCCCGTGATCGAGATCGCGGTCGAGCCGAAGTCGAAGGCGGACCAGGAAAAGATGGGCATCGCCCTGGCCCGCCTTGCCGCCGAAGACCCGTCCTTCCGGGTCGAGACCGATTTCGAATCGGGTCAGACCATCATGAAAGGCATGGGCGAACTTCACCTTGACATCCTTGTCGACCGCATGCGCCGCGAGTTCAAGGTCGAAGCGAACATCGGCGCGCCGCAGGTGGCCTACCGCGAGACGATCAGCCGCGAGGCCGAGATCGACTATACCCACAAGAAGCAGACCGGCGGCACGGGCCAGTTCGCCCGCATCAAACTGGTGATCCAGCCGACCGAACCGGGCGAAGGCTATTCCTTTGAATCAAAGATCGTCGGCGGCGCGGTGCCCAAGGAATACATCCCCGGTGTCGAAAAGGGCATCAAATCCGTGATGGATTCGGGGCCCCTGGCCGGCTTCCCGGTGATCGACTTCAAGGTGGCGCTGGTTGATGGTGCGTTCCATGATGTGGACTCCTCGGTCCTGGCCTTTGAAATCGCGGCGCGCGCCGCAATGCGCGAGGGGCTGAAGAAAGCCGGGGCGAAACTGCTGGAACCGATCATGAAGGTCGAGGTGGTGACGCCCGAGGAATATACCGGCTCCATCATCGGCGATCTGACCAGCCGCCGCGGCATGGTGCAGGGCCAGGACAGCCGCGGCAACGCGAATGTCATCAATGCTTTCGTACCGCTGGCCAACATGTTCGGCTACATCAACAACCTGCGTTCGATGTCTTCGGGCCGGGCCGTGTTCACGATGCAGTTCGACCATTACGACGCGGTGCCGCAGAACATCTCGGACGAGATCCAGAAGAAATACGCATAAGACAAGCGGTGCGTGCAAAAGCACGCATCCTACCGGCGCAGGGTGCAGCCGTTCGCACCGTCAGGACCCGACATTGAGGAGGCCATCATGGCAAAGGCAAAGTTTGAACGCACCAAACCGCATGTGAACATCGGCACGATCGGCCATGTTGACCACGGCAAGACCACGCTGACGGCC
>JADCDI010000015.1 GCA_020251025.1 Rhodobacter sp.
CGGGCGCTGGCCGGGGGCTTTGGCCCCCGGCCGGTCCTGATCCCGGCGCAGCGCTGTGGCAGGGGCGATGGCCCCTGCCATTGAAGCGGGGGCGGTGCTGTGGCCTGTTCGGGCGGGAACAGGAAACGCGACCCGCGTTTCCCCCGCCCGCTCGGGCCCGTGCCCTGTAGACCCGCAGGTCCTGGACCAACAGAGGCCAGCGCCCGACCCGGCGGGTGCGAAGCGCCCGACCCGGCGGGTGCGAAGCGCCCGCCGATGGCGGGGCGGGCGCTGGCCGGGGGCTTTGGGCACCCGGTCGGTCCTGATCCCGGCGTGGCGCTGTGGCAGGGGCGATGGCCCCTGCCATTGAAGCGGTGAAGGTCCCTTCGCCTCATCGGGCGGGAACAGGAAACGCAGCGCGTTTCCCCCTGTTCGCGCGGGACGGCTTTGCCATGATCCCTGCCGCCTGAGCCAAAAAAGGCCGGCACCTGCCCGGGGGGGCGGGATGGGCGTGCGGCACGCCCGGCGCAGGGCCGGGGCGATGGACCCGCCCAGACCGCGCAAGGCGTGCGGGCGGAAAAGCTGCCTGCTAACCCGTCAGGCAGCCCCCGCAGCCGGCATATCTTCGGCACCGTTCCGGCAGAACAGCGTCGGGCAAACACAGTCCATGCGATCCGCGATGATTTTACCGCCTGGGCAGCGGCGCAGGCTGCGCCGGAAAGGCCCGGTGACAGGCAGCAAAGGCCCGCTTCCGCCCGGTAATCCGATGTCGGCGCGATTTCGGCGATGCCCGTTCCGGTCCGGCTGCCGGGGGGGTTATCCGGCACCGGCCGGCAGGCCGCGCGTCCCCGGTCATGGCCCGGGTCCGCCGCCTGCGAAGGGGCCGGACCCGACATCCGCTGCACCACACCCCGCAGAATGCTGTGCCTGCACATGGGGGATGGGCGGCATCGTCCGGGGGGCATCGCTTTGGCCGCGGCCCTTCACCGCAATGCCCCGCCGGGTGTCACCCGCCGTCCTGCCGGTGATCACCTCACGTCCCAGGGTTCGGGCTCGCGGGCATATCCGATATAAAGCGGATGCTTCGGCTGGCCGTCCCGCGTAAGGCCCAGATGCCACAGCGGACGGCCCGTGGCGCGCAGGATCCCGGCAACCCGGCGGCCACGATCCAGATAGGCGCCGTGGTTGCCCCAGGCACAAATGATCCGGTCGGCCCAAAGCGCACTGTCGGCAATGGCCGCATCATTGCCGGGGCCGACCGGATCGGGGTCTGCCCGCATCACGCGGGGGTCGGTGGCGCGGAAGGCAAAGATGTTTGTCACGCGGAAGGCACCAAAGCCCAGTGCCCTTGCCCGGCGTTCGCAGCGTTCCACCGTGGGGTCGTTCTGGAATTCGGTAGCGGTAGACGGGTTCAGCATGACGAACAGCGCCTTCGGCCCTTCGCTGTCCCAGGTGCGCGTCAGCAGGTAGCGATATCTTTCGCAGGGCGAATAGACAGCCGTGCTGTCCGCATCGCCTTTCAGATGGTGGCGGGTGATCATCGCGGCCTGCCGGATCGACGCACCTCACTGTCTTTCCGCCCGGCCCCCGGGGCAAGGGCAAAGCTGCCCCCCTGGCAAGGCTGCCCCCCTTTGGCCGGCCTGACATGCAGGGCCATCAGCGCGCCCCTGCGGCAAAGACCCGGCCGGGGTGCAACTCGCCGGCCCTGTAAATGCCCACGGCAACGGCCCGGCCCTGATAACTGGCCCAGGCTTCATCACCGTAACCGACCGACGATGCAATCACCGTGCCTGGGTTGCCGTTGCGCAGGCGCGCAGCCCCTTCCGGGGTGGCGGGCAGTTCGGGAAGGTCGGCCAGACCCTCTTCCAGCGGGCGCAGAAGGGCATCGATGCCGGGTGTGCGCGCCAGTGCCCCGATCCGGTCCATCGTCACGGCATCGGCGGCGTCAAAGGGGCCGGACCAGGCGCGGCGCAGCCAGGCCACATGCCCAAGGCATCCCAGGGCCGCGCCAAGGTCGCGGGCGATGGCACGCACATAGCCGCCCTTGCCGCAGACCATCTCCAGTTCGGCATGATCCGCATCGGGGCGTGACAGCAGCGTCAGGCTTTCCACCCACAGCGGGCGGGGGGCTATTGCAACGGCCTCACCTTCGCGCGCCAGATCATAGGCGCGTTCGCCGTCCACCTTCACGGCGGAAAACTGCGGCGGGGTCTGCAGGATTTCACCCCGGAACGCGCCCAGTGCCGCTTCGATCTGCGCATCGGTGGGGCGGCTGTCCGAGGTGGCGATGACGGTGCCTTCGGCGTCATCCGTGGTGGTGGACGCCCCGAAGCGCACCATGAAGCGGTAGCATTTCAGCGCATCGGTGATGTAGGGCACCGTCTTTGTCGCCTCGCCCAGGGCCACGGCCAGCACACCCGTCGCCGCCGGGTCCAGCGTGCCGGCATGGCCCGCCTTCTGCGCCTGAAAGGCCCATTTGACCTTGTTGACAACGGCGGTGGAGGTGATCCCCGCAGGCTTGTCCACGATCAGCCAGCCGGAAATGTCCCTGCCCTTGCGCATGCGTGCCATCATAACCCCTTCCCGCAAAGCCCGCTTGCTATCGCAGGAACGGGGACGGGGGAAGACGCAGGTTGCGGCAAGAACGCGCCCTACCCCGCCGGAACCACTGTGCCCACGATCGGCCCCATCGGAAAGCCCATGTCGCGCCGACCGATGTCCGGGGCGAACAGGCGCGAGACATTGCCGTCGAAATACAGCGCCTGCGGCGTGCGCAGCGCATCGCGGAACAGCCGGGCGAATTCGGCGAAGTTCACCCGGCCCTGCGAGATGACGAAATACGCCCTGCCGCCGTCGGCGCTGACGCCGACGCCGTTGCGGATATAGCGCGACGGGCTGTCGGGGATGAACCGGGGGTGCAGGCCGCCGTCGATCACCAGCATGGGGCCGGACTGGGTGGCAAAGCGGCAGGCGGGGGGCGCTGCCTTGAAGGCGCGCGATTCGATGACTGCAAAGCGGTCGCCGATGCAGAAGACGCCGTTCGGCAGCAGGCCGAAGTTGCCCGGCCCGTCCGAGGTTACGATCCGCGCGCGTTCCTCGCCGTTTTCGATCATCAGCCCCACAGGCGCGCGGTCGGGGTGGTACATGCCGGCATTCATCGCAAAGCCAAGCCTGGCCCCTTCGCCGGCCAGCGCATCGTTGATCCGCTCAAAGGTGCCAAAAGGTTTTCCGTCCGGCGCGATCTGGAACAGGCGAAGGTCTTCGGCGGCCGTGACCTCGCAGACCGTGTAGTCGCGGCCTTCGAAACTCCGGTCGCTGCAGGCCGGATCTGCCGCAACCGGCAGCGCCAGCAGGCCAAGACAGGCAACAAAGACCAGGCGCCGCACCGGTCAATCCCCGGGCCGGCCGGCACCGTCCCCGTTTGCCGCGATGTCGCGCTGCACGGTCTGATCCGAAAACAGACGCCGCGCCTCATCCAGGCGGTCGAAGGTGTCATCGGCCTGATAGCGCAGTTCCGGCACGGACCTGAGCAGCACGTTCCTGGCCACGGCGCGGCGCAACTCGTGACTGTTTCGCTTCAGCGCCGCGATGGCCTCGTCCTTGCCCTGTCCGCCCAGGGGCAGGGCATAGACGGTGGCGATGCGCAGGTCGGGTGAAACGCGCACCTCGCCCACGGTGATCGACATGCGGTTCAGGTCGGGATCATGGATTTCCTGCCGCGACAGCGTTTCCGACAGCGTGCGCCGGATCAGTTCGCCGACGCGAAGCTGACGTTGCGAAGGGCCTTTGCCCGGGGAAGGTCGCCGCTGTGCCATGCCCGCGCATGTAAGGCGTTTCGCCCCCCCCTGCAACGGCGCGCTTGCACGGGCGGCCAAAGCCGCTAAGCAAGGCCGGTCACTTTTGGGGGATCACGCATGTCAGACCTGCCGGGAATCGTTGTGGCCGGTGCATCCGGGCGCATGGGCCAGATGCTGATCCGCACCATCCTGGCCTCTGACAGGGCGCGGCTTGTGGGCTGCCTGGAACGGGCCGATGCCCCCTGGATCGGCCGTGACGTGGGCCAGGCGATGGGGGGCGCGCCGCTGGGCGTTGTCGTTACCGATGACCCGCTCGAAGCCTTTGCCAGGGCGCAGGCGGTGATCGATTTCACCACACCGGCCGCAACCGTGCAGTTTGCAGCGCTGGCGGCACAGGCCCGCGCCGTGCATGTGATCGGAACCACGGGGCTGGAGCCCGGGCATCTGCGCGCCATCTCGCTGGCCGCGCATCATGCGGTGGTCGTGCGTGCCGGCAACATGAGCCTGGGCGTGAACCTGCTGGTGTGCCTGACGCGGCTGGTCGCCGAAGCGCTGGATGCCGACTGGGACATCGAAGTGGTCGAGGCGCATCACCGCATGAAGGTGGATGCGCCCTCGGGCACCGCGCTGATGCTGGGCGGGGCGGCGGCGCAAGGGCGCGGCGTGGCGCTCGATGCGGTGCGCGATGCGGGGCGTGATGGCATCACCGGGGCACGCCGGCGCGGTGCCATCGGCTTTTCCTCGGTGCGCGGCGGCGACATCGTGGGCGAGCATGACGTGATCTTCGCGGGCGAGGGCGAGCGGATCGTGTTGCGCCATGTGGCGAGCGACCGCGCGATTTTTGCGCGGGGCGCGCTGCGGGCGGCGCTGTGGGGACAGTCGCAAAAGCCTGGCGAATATGATATGATGAACGTGTTGGGGCTGTAGCCGCCGCGCCGTGTGATCCGGGGGCGGCGCAGCTTCGTAGAACTGGGGTATCACATCAGGGAGCATGACGTGCAATGCGTTCTGTGCTGACAGCCATCGCCTTTTCTGCGGCCACTCTTTCGCCGGCTGCTGCCAATGACTTTGCGCCTGTGCGCGATCAGCAGGCATTCCTTTCGCTTGTCGAAGGCCGCGAGTTGCGCCTGAACCTGTTCCGGATCTCGATCGAAGTCCTTCCTGACGGCCGTATCGAGGGCAGCGCGCTGGGCTGGGACCTGTCGGGAACCTGGGATTGGCAGGACGGTTACTTCTGCCGCGAAATGGACTGGAGCGGTATGGAAATTCCGTTCAACTGCCAGTTGGTCGAAGTGTCCCCCGATCAAAGGGTCCGGTTTACTGTCGACAAGGGCGATGGTGATTCCGCGTCGTTCCGGCTGCGCTGATCAGAAGTCGACCGCGAGACCCTTCTTTTCCCAATCGCCATAGCGCACCGGATCGGGCCCGCCGGTGCGCCCCCCGATTTCGCGGGGCAAAACCTGATCGGCCGTTTTGCGCCTGCGCTCCTGTGCTTCGGCAAGGGCACGAAGGGCGGCAGGGGGCAGGTCTGTGGCATCTGACATCGGGGGCCGCGTTTCTTGTATCATCCTGCCTCTTGATATACGCCGGTTGGCTTGTGGGACAAGGCGCGGGGGTGTGCGGCATGGCGGCGGACGGTCTGGCGGCACGGGGGGCTGCGGTGGCGCTGCTGGACGCGGTTCTGGGCGAACGCCGGATGCTGCCCGATGTGCTGGCCGATCCGGCCGGTCCCCTGGCGGGGCTTGTGCCCGGTGACCGGGGCCGGGCGCATCGCCTGGCGCTGACGGTATTGCGCCACCTGGAACAGGCAGACCGGGTGCTGGCACCGCATGTGCGGCGCGCGCCCCCGCGCACTGTGCAGAACGTGCTGAGGCTGGCCGTTGTGGAACTGGCCGTCGAAGGGGCCGCAGCGCATGGCGTGGTCAATGCCGCCGTCGATCTGGTGCGCCATGGGCGCAGGACGGGGCATTCCGCCGGGCTGGTGAACGCGGTCTTGCGCAAGCTGGCCGGGGTGCCCGATCTTTTCGCTGGCCTGTCCCCGCAGAAAATGCCGGTGTGGCTGCGTCGGCCGCTGGTCCACGCCTGGGGCCGCGAGGCTGTCGCCGCAATGGAAGCCGCGCAGGCGCTGAGCCCGCCGCTGGACATCACGCTGCGCGACGGGGCCGAAGCACCGGAAGGGGCCGTGGCGCTGCCGACGGGCAGTCTGCGGCTGTCGGGTACCGGGCAGGTGTCCGCGCTGCGCGGCTATGCGGCGGGGGGTTGGTGGGTGCAGGATGCGGCGGCGGCCCTGCCGGTGCGCGTGCTGGCCCCGCAACCGGGCGAACGGGTTTTGGACATGTGTGCGGCACCCGGGGGCAAGACGCTGCAGCTTGCCGCCGCCGGGGCAGAGGTGACGGCACTGGATATGTCCGGCCCGCGCCTTGTCCGGCTGCGCGAAAACCTGGCGCGCACAAAGCTTCGGGCAGAGGTCGTTCAGGGGGATGCGACCCGCTGGCGCGGCCCTGCCCCCTTTGATGCGGTGCTTCTGGACGCCCCCTGTTCGGCTTCCGGCACGATCCGCAGGCACCCCGACCTGCCCTTCGTCAGGGATGGCGCGGATATCGGCGGCCTGGTTGCGGTGCAGGCCGAAATGATCGATGCGGCCCTGCGGCTGCTGCGCCCGGGCGGACGGCTGGTATTCTGCACCTGCTCGCTGCTTCCCGACGAAGGCGAGGCACAGCTTGACGCCGCGCTTGCGCGCCACCCCGGCCTGACGGTGGAACCGCCCCGAGGCTTGCCGGGGCTGGAACCGGGCTGGCTGACCCCCGCAGGTGCCCTGCGGCTCCGGCCCGATTTCTGGTCGGGCCGGGGCGGGATCGACGGTTTCTTCATCGTGCGGCTGCGCAAGCCCGAAGATCGGTGACAGGGCCGGATGCGACAGCTAAACTGGCCGCCAGAACCCGGTCGCGGGCAAAGCCGATGCAGGCAAAGGTGACACAGGCGTGACAGGACAAGCGGGTTTTTCTGCGCGACGGACGCGGGCGTTGCACCGGCTCCATGCCCGCTGGGCCGGGCTGGCGCGGCCCGCGACCGGATTCGTATCGCAGCCCGAGCCGCGCAGCATCGGGCACTATGCACGGGGCCGGCAACTTGTTGCGGGCAACTTCCTGTTTTCCGGCCATCTGATCGAAGCCCCCGGTCTGCTGATCTGGGATATCGCGATTCCCGATCACGCCTTCGAAGACGAGGTGCAGGGCTTTGCCTGGCTGGACGATCTGGCGGCCGTGGGCGATGCTTCCGCCCGCAAGAAGGCGCAGGACTGGACCTGGGGCTGGATTGCACGATTCGGTCGTGGCACCGGCCCGGGCTGGACCCCGGACCTGACGGGGCGGCGGATCATAAGATGGATCAACCATGCGCTGTTCCTGCTCAACGGGATCGACCGGGCGGCGACGCAGGCCTATTACCGCGCCCTGTCGCGACAGACCGTCTTCCTGTCGCGCCGCTGGCATACGGCGGCCCCGGGGCTGCCCCGGTTCGAGGCGCTTACCGGGCTGATCTGCGCCGGGCTGGGCCTGACCGGGATGGAACGGTACGTCTCGCGCGCCCGGGCCGCGCTTGACCGGGAATGCGCGACGGAAATCGATGACGAAGGCGGCATTCCGACACGCAACCCCGAAGAACTGCTGGAGGTGTTCACGCTGCTGATCTGGGCGGCGCAGGCGCTTGCAGAAGCCGGGCGCAGGCCGGGGGCGGCACATCTGGCGGCGATCATGCGGATTGCGCCGACCCTGCGCGCGCTGCGCCATGCCGATGGCGGGCTGGCACGGTTTCACGGCGGCGGTCGGGGCCTTGAGGGGCGGCTGGACCAGGCGCTTGCCGATTCCGGGGTCAAGCCTGCCGCACCGGCGGGACTGGCCATGGGCTTTGCCCGGCTGTCGGGCGGCCGGACCAGCGTGATCGCGGATGCCGCCTCACCGCCCGATGGGCAGGCGTCCCTGTCGGCCCATGCCTCGACGCTGGCGTTCGAGCTTACGTCCGGTCGGCGCGCCGTGATTGTCAGCTGCGGGTCCGGTGTGCCGTTCGGGCCGGACTGGCGGCGGGCGGGGCGCGCCACCGCATCGCATTCCACGCTGGGGATCGAAGGCTTCTCGTCCTCGCGGCTGGGGGGCGGCGGGAACGAGCAGTTGACCGACCGTGCCTGGGTCACTGTGGCCGAGATGGTGACCGACCCGTCGGCGGCGCGCCTTGTCATGAGCCATGACGGCTGGATCGAGACCCACGGCCTGACCCATACGCGCCGTCTGGTCCTGGCCCATGACGGGCGGCACCTGAGCGGTGAGGATACCCTGGAAGCAATCACGCCCGAGGATCGCGACCTGTTCGAACAGGTCATGAACCGGACCCGCTTTCAGGGCGTGCAGTTCACGATCCGCTTTCACCTGCATCCGGATGTCGATGCTGCGATCGACATGGGCGGGGCTGCGGTTTCCCTTGCCCTGAAAAGTGGCGAATTGTGGATTTTCAGGCATTCAGGCGGGGCGGACCTGTCGCTTCAGCCATCGGTCTATCTGGAACGGGGGCGGCTGAAGCCGCGCCCGAGCAAACAGATCGTCCTGTCCGCCACGCTTCAGCATACCAGGGCCCGGATCGACTGGACCTTGGCGAAGGCGCAGGATACTCCGCTTGCGATCCGCGACCTTGACCGCGACGATCCCGCCGCGCTGGCCTGAGGCCGGTCAACTGCAAGGGAAACCCGATGCCCAACCTCGTTCACGTCGGCCGTGCACTGATTTCCGTTTCCGACAAGACCGGTCTGACCGACCTGTGCCGGTCCCTGTCCGCGCTGGGGATTGAACTGATTTCCACAGGGGGAACTGCGGCAGGGTTGCGGGCGGCGGGGCTGGAGGTGCGCGATGTGGCCGACGTGACGGGATTTCCCGAAATGATGGACGGCCGCGTCAAGACGCTGCACCCCAACATTCATGGCGGTCTGCTGGCGCTGCGCGACGATGATGAACATCTTCTGGCCATGGCCGCGCATGGGATCGAACCCATCGACCTGCTGGTGGTCAATCTCTATCCGTTCGAGGCCACCGTGGCGCGTGTCGGCAGCTATGATGACTGTGTGGAGAACATCGATATCGGCGGTCCCGCGATGATCCGGGCAGCGGCCAAGAATCACCGGTTTGTCAACGTCGTCGTCGATCCGCAGGATTATCCGGCGCTGCTGGCCGAACTGACCAGACATGGCGGGGCAACAAGCCACACCTTTCGCCGGAAACTGGCCCTGACCGCCTATTCCCGAACCGCCGCCTATGATGCCGCCGTGTCCGGCTGGCTTGCCGCTGCGCTGACGGAAACCGCTCCGCGCCGGCGCTGCTTTGCCGGGACCCTTGTGCAGGGGCTGCGCTATGGCGAAAACCCGCATCAGGCTGCGGCCTTTTACAGCGACGGATCGGGCAGGCCGGGTGTGGCCACGGCCCGCCAGTGGCAGGGCAAGGAGCTGTCCTATAACAACATCAACGACACCGATGCCGCCTTCGAGCTTGTGGCCGAATTTCAGGACGGCCCGGCCTGTGCGATCATCAAGCATGCCAATCCCTGCGGCGTGGCCCGGGGCGCGACCCTGGCCGAGGCCTGCGCGCGCGCCTATGACTGCGACCGCACCTCGGCCTATGGCGGGATCGTGGCGCTGAACCGCCCGCTGGACGGCCCCGCTGCGGCAGAGATCGCGGAAATCTTCACCGAAGTGGTGATCGCCCCCGGTGCGGACGAGGCGGCGCGCGCGGTGTTCGCGGGCCGCAAGAACCTGCGCCTTCTGACGACCGGGGCCCTTCCCGATCCGGCGGCACCGGGCACCGCGTTCCGGCAGGTGGCCGGCGGGTTTCTGGTGCAGGACCGCGATGCGGGGCGGCTGAGGCCGGGTGACCTCAGGGTGGTGACACGGCGGCATCCGACGCAGGCCGAACTGGATGATCTGCTTTTTGCCTGGACCGTGGCAAAGCATGTCAAGTCGAACGCCATTGTCTATGTGAAGGGCGGGGCCACGGTGGGGATCGGGGCCGGGCAGATGAGCCGGATCGATTCAACCCGCATCGCTGCGCGCAAGGCGCGGGACATGGCCATGGCACTGGGTCTGTCCGCCCCTTTGACGGCAGGGTCGGTGGTGGCATCGGATGCGTTCTTTCCCTTCGCCGACGGGCTGATTGCCGCCGCCGAAGCCGGGGCTGCGGCGGTGATCCAACCCGGCGGATCCCTGCGCGATGACGAGGTGATCGCAGCGGCGGACGCGGCGGGGCTGGCGATGGTCTTCACCGGCCAGCGCCATTTCAGGCACTGACCATGCGCATCGCCAACCTGACGGCACTGATTGTCTTTGTCATCGACCAGGCGCTGAAGATCTTCGTGGTCTGGTGGCTGAACCTGGCCGAACGGGGTGAGATCGACGTGATTCCCCCGCTGCTGAATTTCCGGATGGCGTGGAACCGGGGGGTGAACTTCGGCCTGCTTGCGGGCGATGCCGATGTGCTGCGCTGGGGCCTGATTGCCGTGGCGCTGGCCATTTCGGCATGGGTCTGGATCTGGGTGCGCCGCGACGCGCCCTCGGCGCGTACCCAGGTGCTGGCGGGCCTGCTGATCGGCGGGGCGCTGGGCAATGTCGTGGACCGTGTGCTGTACGGGGCCGTGGCCGATTTTCTGAACATGTCCTGCTGCGGCATTGAGAACCCTTTTGCGTTCAATGTGGCCGATATCTGCATTTTCGTGGGGGCCCTGGGACTGGTGATCTTCGCCGGCAAGGACAAGCCGCCGGGACAGCCCGGCGCAAACAGCCCGTGACGCGCCGGGCGCTTTGCGCTAAAGACCGCCGAACAGGCAGGGTGGAGGGTGACATGCAGGCTGGACGGGGTGCCTTGGTGATCGCGGCCGTTGCGACCCTGGTGCTGTCCGCCTGCAGCAACAGCGAGGGCAATCCCGCGCTGATGAACGTGCGCCAGCCTGGGGCAGGGCCTGATGAATTTGCAATCCTTCCTAGCAAGCCGCTGGTCATTCCGGAAAATCTTGCCGAACTTCCCGCCCCGACGCCGGGTGGTGGCAACCTGACGGACCCCACCCCGAATGCCGATGCCATCGTGGCGCTTGGCGGGCGCCCCGGCGCGCCGGGTGCGGGCGTTCCCGCGTCTGACACGGGCCTGGTCGGTTATGCGGGCCGATACGGGGTCACGCCCGGTATCCGGCAGACCCTTGCGGACGAAGATCTGCAATGGCGGCGCGACAACCAGGGGCGGGTGCTGGAGCGTCTGTTCAACGTCAATGTCTATTACCGCGCCTATGAGACCCAGTCGCTGGATCAGGTCCGCGAACTGGACCGCTGGCGCGCCCGCGGCGTGCGTACCCAATCCGCCCCGCCGCCAAGACCCGGCGAATAACGGCACCTCACTTCCCCGTCAGGGGGCCCCTGCCGGGGGTTTGATCGCGCCTTTGTTTTGTGTATCCCTGCATCAGAAGAAAAGGCGATGCCATGATCCGGATGCTTCGTTCTGCGGTTATACTGCTTTCGCTGGCCAGCCCGGCCCTTGCCGAAACGGTAACCGATTTCACCCTGCCGAACGGGCTGCAGGTGGTGGTGATCGAAGACCACCGGGCACCGGTCGTCGTTCAAATGGTCTGGTACCGCGTGGGTGCGGCGGACGAGCCGCCCGGGCATTCGGGCATTGCGCATTTTCTGGAGCATCTGATGTTCAAGGGCACCGATGAGGTGCCGTCCGGGAAATTCTCGGAAATCGTGCAGGCGCAAGGGGGCAGCGACAACGCCTTTACCTCATGGGATTTTACCGCCTATTTTCAGCGCGTCGCGGCAGACCGCCTTGACCTTGTGATGAAGCTTGAAGCGGACCGGATGCGCGATCTGCGGCTGACGCAAGAGGATGTCGTCACCGAGCGTGCGGTGATCCTGGAAGAACGCACCACCCGCACAGACAGCGATCCGGGTGCTCTCTTTGAAGAACAGGCGCAGGCCGCGCAGTATCTGAACCATCCCTATGGCATTCCGATCATCGGCTGGCGCCATGAGATCGAACAGCTTGACCGCGACGATGCGCTGGCCTTCTACCGCAGATTTTATGCCCCCAACAACGCCGTGCTGGTCGTCGCCGGGGACGTGACACCGGACGAGGTGAAGCGGCTGGCAGAACGCCATTACGGTCCCCTTGCCCCGACCGAAGGCCTGCCGCCGCGCCTCCGCCCGTCCGAACCGCCGCAACTGGCGGAGCGGCGGCTGTCCATGGCCGATCCGCGCGTTGCCCAGCCCTATGTCGTGCGCAGCTATCTTGCGCCGGAACGCAACAGCGGCGCGCAGGACAAGGCGGCGGCCCTGACCATTCTGGCCTACCTTCTGGGCGGAAGCGGCACGACATCGGTTCTGGCGCGCAAGCTGACCTTCGACACGCAGACAGCCGTTTATGCGTCGGCTTTCTACAATGGCGATACGCTGGATACCGGCACCTTCGGGCTGATCGTGGCCCCGGCACCCGGCGTCTCGCTGCCGCAGGCAGAGGCCGCGATGGACGAGGCAATTGCCCAGTTCCTGAAAGACGGGGTTGACCCTGCGGCCCTGGACCGGATGAAGACGCAGATCCGGGCCGAACAGATCTATGCCAGGGACAACACCGGCGCTCTTGCCAATATATATGGCCAGGCGCTGGCAAATGGTCTGACCGTGGCGGATGTTCAGGCCTGGCCGGATATCCTGCAGGCCGTCACGGCCGGGGATGTGATGGTTGCCGCCCAAGAGGTTCTGGATCGCCGCACGGCTGTCACCGGATATCTTGAAGCCGCCGGGGAGCAGGGACAGTGACCGTGACCGTGATGAAATGGGCTGTGGCCGCGCTGGTCCTGGCCGTGCTTCCCGCGCGCGCCGAAATCGCCATTCAGAATGTGACCTCGCCCGGCGGCATCACCGCCTGGCTGGTGGAAGATCACAATATCCCGTTTACCGCGCTGGAAATCCGCTTCAAGGGGGGCACCAGTCTGGACCTGCCGGGGTCGCGCGGGGCGGTCAATCTGATGGCCGCAACGCTGGAAGAGGGGGCCGGCGCATTGGATGCGCAGGGTTTCGCCGAGGCGCGCGATGCGCTGGCGGCCGGGTTCGGCTTTTCCGCCGGGCAGGATTCGATCAGCGTTTCGGCACAGTTCCTGACCGAAAACCGCGATGCGGCGATTGAGCTGCTGCGCAGCGCGCTGATCGAGCCGCGCTTTGATGAGGATGCGGTCGAACGGGTCAAGGGCCAGATTCTGGCGGGCCTTGCATCGGATGCGCAGGATCCGGGGGTCCTTGCCACGCTGCGCTTTGACGGGATGGCCTTTGCCGGGCATCCCTATGGCAGCGCCGGCGAGGGCACGCCGGACAGTGTGGCGGCCCTGACCCGGGCCGATGTGCTGGACGCGCACAAGGCAACGATGACGCGCGACCGGGTCTATGTGGCGGCTGCGGGTGACATTTCGGCGGCCGAGCTTGGCCCGGTTCTGGACCGTCTTCTGGGCGGCCTGCCCGCGGTGGGCCGGCAGATGCCCGCTGTCGCCGGCTGGCACCTGGGCGGCGGGGTCACCGTGGTGGATTACCCCTCGCCGCAGTCGGTCATCCTCTTCGGGCAGGAAGGCCTGCGGCTGGACGACCCCGATTTCTTCGCCGCCTTCATCCTGAACGAGGTTCTGGGCGGCGAGCGGTTCTCTGCCCGGCTGATGACGGAACTGCGCGAAAAGCGCGGGCTGACCTATGGGGTGTCAAGCTTTCTGGCACCCATGGATTTCGCGCAGGCCTTTATGGGCCAGATGGCTACCGCGAATGCCACAGTTGCCGAATCGATCGCATTGATCCGTGAGGAATGGCAGCGCATGGCGACCGAAGGCATCACAGCGGAAGAGCTGGCCGCCACGAAGACCTACATGACGGGGTCCTATCCGTTGCGGTTTGACGGCAATGGCGAGATTGCCGATATCCTTGTCGGCTTGCAGATGGACGGTCTTCCCATCGATTATCCGGCCACGCGGAACGCCAGGGTCGAAGCGGTGACGCTGGACGATGTGAAACGGGTGGCGGCGCGGCTGTTCCAGCCGGACAAGCTGCATTTTGTGGTTGTGGGCCAGCCTGAGGGCGTGATGACGGCGGGTCAGCAAGGTTCCGAAGAAGCGCCCGCCCCGTAATCTGCCGGTCGGGACGGCAGCACAACCCTCGGCAACACGGGTTCCGGCAAAGGCCGACATCCCGGGCCTGAGCGACGCCAGCCGCCAATGCAGCGGGCCAAAGCCCCCGGCCAGCGCCCGCCCGACGGGCCGGGCGCTGGCCTGTGTCCGTCCGGGACCTGTCAGTCTGCAGGGCACTGTCGCGCGCAGGCGGGGGGAAACGCGGCTCGCGTTTCCCGTTGCTGCCCGAAGGGACGAAAGCACAATCACCGCTGCAATGGCAGGGGCCATCGCCCCTGCCACAGCGCCGCGCCTGGAGCAGGACCGGCCGGGGGCCCAAAGCCCCCGGCCAGCGCCCGCCCCGCCCCCGGCGGGCGCTTCTCGCCCGCCGGGTCGGGCGCTGGCCTCTGCTTCTCTCGGACCTGCCGGTCTGCAGGGAACCGCCGCGCTGGGGCGGGGGTAACGCGGGTCGTGTTTCCTGTTCCC
>JADCDI010000016.1 GCA_020251025.1 Rhodobacter sp.
AACGGGCGACAGCGCCCTCACCGCATCAATGGCAGGGGCCATCGCCCCTGCCACAGGGCTGCGCCGGGATCAGGACCGGCCGGGGGCCCAAAGCCCCCGGCCAGCGCCCGCCCCGCCACCGGCGGGCGCTTTGCGCCCACCGGGTCGGGCGCTGGCCTCTGTCTTTCCCGGACCTGCCGGTCTACAGGGCACTGTCCCGCGCGGGCGGGAGACACGCGATGCGTTTCCTGTTCCCGCCCGAACGGGCGACAGCGTCCTCACCGCCTCAATGACAGGGGCCATCGCCCCTGCCACATTGCTGCGCCCGGATCAGGACCGGCCGGGGGCCAAAGCCCCCGGCCAGCGCCCGCCCCGCCACCGGCGGGCGCTTCGCACCCGCCGGGTCGGGCGCTGGCCTCTGTGTCGCCCGGACCTGCCGGTCTACGGGGCACTGTCGCTGGCGGGCGGGGGAAACGCGGGGCGCGTTTCAGGGTCCCGTCCCAAGGGGCAATCCCTGTGCCCGGACCCCGAGGATTTCCCGCCAGGCAGGCGACGGGATTGCCTCTTCAGCAGCCTGTCAAGCCCCGTCAACGGCAGGACCGATGAAGATCATGCCGAAGACGGAACAGCCGGCCCGCAGAGCTACCCGCGCAATGCCGGTTTCGGCGCTTTCGCGGCATCGGACCTGGCCATGGCGCGGGCGCGTTCGGCGGCGGCACGCAGTTCTTCGGCAATTTCCTCGGCCTCTTCGGGTTCGAAATCCAGCGGCAGGTCCACGCCCTCTGCCTCGACATAGATCCGGACCATGCCAAGGCTGGTCGGGCCGATCTGGAGGTTGGCGGCGATGTCGCTTTGCTTGTCGATGCCCATGTCGGCCCCGTTTCCCCAAGGTAGTTCCGGGTAGCGCCTTGGCCCGGCTTTCGCAAGGAAAACCCGCCGGCTGTGGCCCGGCCCATAGGGTGCAGCACCTGCGGACAGGCGGGCAGGGCCCTTGGCCGGGGCACAGACTTCCGCTTGCAATCACCGGGTCGGGACGGTACATCGCGCGCATGGGCCGACGTAGCTCAGTTGGTTAGAGCACCAGATTGTGGATCTGGGGGTCCCCCGTTCGAGCCGGGGCGTCGGTACCATGGCTGCACTGTTGCGGCCCCGCAGGCCCTTGCGATGGGGCCTTATCCGGGAATGACCCGTCGAAGGGACAAGGCCTGCACAGATGGATTATGGAAAGTCCGGATCGCCCAGGACGGGCAAGGGCACGCCGCGCCACCTTGAGCACAATGCCAAAGGGTCGAAAAAGAACCCCTTCGGAAAACCCGCGCCGAAAACCGGACTGGTGGCGCGGCTGAAAGCGGCGGCAGAGGCCGGAAAGCCACGCTGATGCCAGCCTGCGGCTGCGTCGCGCGCGCCCCGTGCGGCGCGCCCCCGCCCTGATCTTGCCCCGGTCGGGGCCGGATGACCCGGGCCTGCGGCGGGTCTCATGGGGCGACAGCAGCGGACAACGCCGCAGCCAAAGCCGATGGTCCCGTCATATGGATGCGCCGTCATGCTTTCTTGCGGCCTCTTGCAGTTCCCGGCGCAGCAGCGCGGTCTCTGCCGCCTTCGGCTTTGACAGGCCCGCCAGCAGCAGATAGGCGACCGGCGTGATGTAAAGCGTGGCGATGGTGGCCAGCCCCAGCCCGCCCACGATGATCCATCCCAGCACCGCGCGCGCCTCGGCCCCGGCACCGAAGGCAAAGATCAGCGGCAGCCCCCCCAGCACAGTCGCGACCATCGTCATCATCACCGGACGCAGCCGGATGACCGAGGCACGTTCGATCGCCTGCCGCACGGATGCGCCTTCGTCACGCAGCTGGTTGGCGAATTCAACGATCAGTATCCCGTTCTTGGCCATGATTCCCACCAGCAGAACCAACCCGATCTGGCTGTAGACATTCAGGCTGCCCCCGGTCAGCACCAGGGCAAAGACGGCGCAGGCCAGCCCCAGGGGAACGGTGGCCATGACGATCACGGCAGAGACAAAGCTTTCGAATTGTGCGGCCAGCACCAGAAACACGATCAGAATCGCAAAGCCGAAGGTCAGCAGCAACCCGGATGAGGTTTCATTCAGGGTCGCCGCCTCGGCCAGCGGCACGATGCGGCTGTCGGGGGGCAGCACATCGCCGGCAAGCCGCGTCACCTCGGCCAGGGCCGCGTCCAGCGGCAGGGCAGGGGTCAGGCTGGCGCTGACGGGGACCGACCGCATCTGCGCCTCGCGGCTCAGCTCGGGGGCAATGGCGCGTTCGGTCAGGCTGACGAAGGTGGAAACCGGCACCATCTGGCCGTCGCCTGCCCGCACGAAGACCCGTTCCAGATCGCCCGGATCGTTCACCGGATCGGCGGTCGAGACCAGTTTGATGTCAAAGCTTTCGTCGTTCAGGAACACCGTGCCCACCCTGCGCCCGTCCAGCACCGCCTGCAGCGCCTCGCCCATGCCGGCGATGTTGATCCCGAGGTCGGCGGCACGGGCGCGGTCCACCTCGATGAACAGTTGCGGCTGCGTCGTGTCGTAGCCAAGGCGCACCTGACCGAAGGCCGGGTTCTGCTCCATCGTCTCTGCCAGTTTGCGCGCACTTTCGGCCAGCGTGCCATAATCGTCGCCCACCACGGCAAAGGACAGCCCGTTGCCCGCGCCCCGGATGCCCAGGGAATTGGGCTGGATCGCAAAGGCGCGGATGCCGATGAGGCCGCGCAGCTTGCCGGTGACTTCGGCGGCGATCTCTTGCTGGCTGCGGCTGCGCCTGGCCCAGTCGGCCAGCGAGATCACCATGAATCCCCGGCTGTCGGACCCCTGTCCGGCGATGGCGAAGATATTGGTCACCTCGCCGCTGGCGCGCAAAGGCTCCAGCAGGGCCTCGATGTCGCGCATCTTGCCGTCGGTATAGTCCAGCGCCACGCCCTGCGGTGCCTGGATGCTGAGAAGGATCACCGCGCGGTCCTCGGGCGGGGTCAGTTCCTGGCGCAGGCCGGTGAAGAGCAGGGCCGCAACAGCGGCAAAGATCAGCGCCGCCGTCACCGCCACCAGGGGGGCCGCCAGCGCCCGGCGCAGCGTGGCCGCGTAAAACCCGGCCAGGCGCGTGCCCAGCCAGACCATCGGCCCCCGCGCGCTGCGGCCCCCGTCCGCCGGGCGCAGCCAGCGGCTGGCCAGAACCGGGCACAGCGTCAGCGCCGTGACCGATGACAGCAGCACCGAAACGGCAAGCGTGAAGCCGAACTCGCGGAAGAGCCCCCCCGTCTGCCCCGGCAGGAAGGACAGCGGAATGAACACCGCCGCCAGCGTGGTGGTGGTGGCGATGACGGCAAAGACCACCTGCCGCGTGCCCAGCACGGCGGCGGCGCGCGGGCCCATGCCCCCGGACCGGCGGCGCACGATGTTTTCCAGAACCACGATGGCATCATCCACCACCATGCCCGTGGCCAGAACCAGCGCCAGCAGGGTCAGGATGTTGATTGAAAAGCCCACCAGCCAGATTGCCGCCAGCGTGCCGGTCAGCGCCACCGGAATGGCAATGGCCGGGATCAGCGTGGCGCGGATATCGCGCAGGAAGACATAGATGATCGCGGTCACGATCAGCACCGACAGCGCAAGCGCGATTTCCACCTCGCGGATGGCGCCGTTGATGAAGGTGGCCGTGTCCGAGGTGATGAAGATGCGCACATCGGGCGGCAGGATCGGCTGCACCTCTGCCACGATCTGCCGCACCGCCGCCGAGATTTCCAGCGTGTTGCTTTGCGCCTGCCGGATGATGCCAAGGCCGATGCCCGTCTCGCCGTTGGCCCGCAGGATCGAGGCGCCCGGTTCCGGCCCCAGCGTGACCTGCGCCACATCGCCCAGCCGGACATCGGGGGCCACTTCCAGCGCCTCGAATTCCGGGGCCGAGGTGACCGGGGCCGTGGTGCGCACCAGAATGCTCTGGCGGGTGGAGCTGAGCGCGCCTGCGGGCGCATCGAAGGCCACATTGGCCAGCGTATCGCGCAGGTCCGCCAGCGTCAGGCCCCGGCTGGCCATTTGCATCGCGTCGATGTCGACACGGAATACCTGCGCGCGGTCGCCGAAGATTTGCAGATCGGCCACGCCCGGCGCAGCCAGCAGGCGGTCCTGAACCAGGTCCCTGACCAGCCGCGTCAGCTCGGGTGCGCTGCGGCTGGCCGAGGTGACGGCGATGCGCAGAACGGCGTCGGAATTGGCATCGGCCTTGACCACGCGCGGCTCATCCGCGTCATCGGGCAGGCTGTTGCGGATGCGGGCGATGGCATCGCGCAGATCGGTCGCGGCCACGTCAAGGTCGACGTCATCGCGGAATTCCACCGTGACCCGGCTTGATCCCTGCCGGGACGAGGATGAGATCGACCTGACCCCCGCCACCCGGCCCGCAGCCCCTTCGATCACTGCCGTGATCTCGCGGTCGATGGTTTCGGGTGCCGCCCCGTCAAAGGTCGTGCTGACCGACACCACCGGGCTGTCCACTTCCGGCAGTTCGCGGATCTCCGCGCCCGACATCGCGGCCAGCCCCGCCAGGACGATCAGCGCATTCAGCACAAAGGCCAGAATCGGCCGCCGCACGAAAAGGGCGGTGCCGGACCCGGCAAGGGCGGCATCATCCGGGGCGGGGCGGGGTGCGGACATCAGCTTTTCGGGGCGGGGGTGGCCCCGTCCTGCGGTGCAAGCTGCACCTCGGCACCGGGGCGCAGGGCCTGCACGCCTTCGCTTACCACCATGTCACCGGGCCGGAAATCGCCGTCAACCAGCACCGCGTCGCTGTTGCGCTGCAGGATGCGGACCGGCAGGCGCAGCGCCTTGCCCCCCCGCACGGCCCAGACAAAGGCACCCTCTGCCCCCCACTGGATCGACAGCGGATCGACCGCCGGGTGACTTTCGCCGGTGAAGGCCAGCGTCATGCGCAGCGCCATGCCGGGGCGCAGGCGATCCTCGCCATTGGCGATGGCAGCCTGCACGAGGAGCGTGCGGCTGGTTTCATCCACCCGGTTGTCCAGCGCGCGGATCGTGCCGGCAAGGGTCAGCGACGGATCGGCCAGGGGGGCGGCGCTGACGGGATCACCGGCGGCAAGGCGGCTGACGATACGTTCCGGCACCCGGAACTCCACCAGCAGGCTGGAGCGGTCTTCGATGCGGGTCAGTTCCGTGCCGGGGTCAACCTGCTTGCCCACCCCGGTCGCAAGGATGCCGACCCAGCCGTCAATCGGGGCCAGGATACGGTGCTGCGACAAGGCGAATTCGGCCTCGCGCTGTTCCAGCCGGGCGGTCTGCAACGCCAGTTCCGCTTCTTGCACAAGGGTTTCGGTGGTGGAGCCCGACCGTTGCAGGCGCGTCAGGCGGTCCAGCGTGGCCCGGGCATCGGCCACGAGGAACCCGGCGCGATCCAGCGCAATGCGGGCGGCCTCGCTGTCAAGCTCGGCGATCAGGCTGCCTTGCGTGACATAATCGCCCGAGGCGACGGCCAGTGTCCTGATCCTGCCCGCAACCTCTGGCCTCAGGGTGACGGATCGGACGGCCCGCGCGGTTCCGATCGAGGTGACGATGTCGCGCATCACCTGCGGTGTGGCTTGCCGTGCAATCACCGCAGCCGGGCCGCCCCCGCCCGGCCCGCCCGCAGCCGGGCGTCCCCCGGCGGCAGGGGGCGCGTCATCCTTCGGGGTGGCCGCGACCAGCCCGAGTCGGTCCAGCGGGGCCAGCAGGCCGGCGCGGTCCAGAAACGGGTGTGAGGCGGGCAGGAACCGGGCCGACAGCGCCACAGCCGCCGCCACCAGCCCCACGCTCAGCACAAGCTGCTTCCATAGCGACATCGTCTTCTCCCGCCCCGTCCGGCCCGGCATGAACAGCCATGAACAGCGCAGTTACGCAGCCAATCCGCCCGGCTTGCAACCCGCTATCGGCGATCTTGTGTTCGCCACCTGACATAAGTTACCCGGTGGCGGCTGCGAACCCCTTGCTGCCGCAAAGCGCGGGCGCAGGAAGCACAATACCCGTTTGCCTCGCAGCACGAAACGGCATGCCAGTTCTGATGTGATCCCGTTCGCATCCCGGCACGGCCTCTGCGATGCCTTGCCGGCCTGCCACCGTCGGCGCGGCACGGGACCACGAAAAGTCTTGCCTGTTCAGGAATTCCTGAAATCTGGCAGACTTCAACGTGACGGGCCGGTCCTGCGCAGGTCTGAAGGTGGCAGGTGTTTTCCCGATGACGGGGCGGTGCGCTTGTGCAAGGCAATTCCCCGCCAGACTGACACGGTCCTGCGCGGCGCTGTCGTGGATCACCTTGCGCGGTGTCTGCGCCTGACCCGGACAGGGGCGCAGGTCGCCCTGCCCCGGCGGATCGCGACCCTGCCGGATGTGAACGATCAGGTCAGGCACGACATTCGGCGGGTCAGGCCGATCCGCGCCGGGCAAGGCCCACATGCCCGATGCATCGGTGATCCTCCCGCAGTGGCTTTCCATCGATGTCTGCAGCTTTGTGCAGACCGCAGGGTCAGGCAGGGTCCGGTCCTGTGCATTATGCGATGCCCGGTCTCTGGCAGGGGCCATCGCCCCTGCCACAGCGTCTCGCCGGGATCAGGACCGGCCGGGGGCCAAAGCCCCCGGCCAGCGCCCGCCCCGCCCCTGGCGGGCGCTTCTCGCCCGCCGGGTCGGGCGCTGGCCTCTGTGTTTCCCGGACCTTCCGGTCTACGGGGCACCGTCCCACGCGGGCGGGGGAAACGCGCTGCGTTTCCTGTTCCCGCCCGAACGGGCGAAGGCAACTTCACCTTCCCGCCCGCACTGACGACAGCGCCGTCACCGCTTCTCTGGCAGGGGCCAT
>JADCDI010000017.1 GCA_020251025.1 Rhodobacter sp.
AGGCCAGCGCCCGACCCGGCGGGTGCGAAGCGCCCGCCATGGGCGGGGCGGGCGCTGGCCGGGGGCTTTGGCCCCCGGCCGGTCCTGATCCCGGCGCGGCGCTGTGGCAGGGGCGATGGCCCCTGCCATTCAAGCGGGGCAGTGCCTTCGCCTGTTCGGGCGGGAACGGGAAACGCGACCCGCGTTTCCCCGCCCGCGCGGGACGGTCCCCTGTAAAACGGCAGGTCCGGGCGACACAGAGGCCAGCGCCCGCCGGGGGCGGGGCGGGCGCTGGCAGGGGGCTTTGGGGCCCCGGCGGGACAAGGATCAGCCCGGCGCTGGGACAGGGGCAAAGGCCCCCGCCAGAAGGCGCAAGGCGCGCGCGCCGCAGTCTTTCCCGCTTTGCGGTCCGCCAGCCCATACCCCGGCACCCCTTCAGCGCTCTGGCGGAGCGCGTTGCGGTCATCCGGTTTCACCTTCTGCGGTCTTGACGGCGCTGCGGCATCGCGCCGTGCCGACAGGCCCGCAGGCCATGGCCATGGGCAACTACGGGTGATCGCCCCGCCGATGACGCGGGCCGCATCCGGCCTGCTGCGGCCCAGGGCGGCACGCCCGCATCGGCAGCCCCCTTGTCATATCGCAGGCGTCGGGGGCCAGACCCGCTCATCCCCCGGAACAGAAGGGATCGGATTTCCATCAAAGCGGGAAAATGTGGCCCGAATTCCGGGCACAACCGGTTTTTCTTGACAGAATGTCGCAGTTGGCTTTCCTTGGGGAAAACAATTTTGCCGGACAGGGAAATTCCCTGAGAAGCGATGTCGGGGCTGCATCGGGGGCCGGCAGGCACAACAGCCCGGGGGAGGACACTGTGGGAGACCTTAATCAGCGGATTGAGGCGATGCACAAACGCGACGTGCTGGTGGCATGGGCGTTCGTGGTCGGCCTTTGGTGCGCGGTGATCTTTGTCGCGATTGCAACCTGGGACCTGGCGCCTTCTGGCGGGGCGCGCATCCTGCTTTTTACCGGCGGGGCGATCGTGCTTCTTCTGAACACCGCCGCCATCCTTGCGATGCTCAGACACTACCGCGAGGACCGCGACTTCATGTACGGCCTCGACATCAGGTTCAGCGACGAAGCACGGGGGCACAGGGGCTGAGATGGCACATTACCAACCTCCGGCCCAAGGCAAGGCCAGCCAGCTGATCGATGTCATCGTGCTGGTGGTCCTGACCGTCGGCGCGCTTTTCGTGCCGATCTGGCTCAGGATGGCCGGCGCGTCGAAGTCCGTAACCGCACCCGTCGCAAACCCCACCTGGGAGAGCCTCAACCAGAATGCCGCTCAGGCGGCCAAGTACGAGGCGCTTGGCTTCACGCCGGAAAGTGCCCATGACCTTATCCTGTCGCGCTTCGACTATTCCTTCTCGATCGGCGCGCTGGTGACGATGATTGCGGTCATCCTCCTTTACTATTTCCTGATCCTGCGGTTTTCCGAAGTGGAATACCGCGAGGTCATTTCCGAAAAATTCGGGGAGTAAGCCTGTGGATCTGTGGAATTGGCTTGAATACGGGGCCTGGGCGCTTTCTGCCGCCTTCGGTCTGCACATGGTGCTGGATTGGCTTCGGACCGACAGCACCTATCCGGAAGACGTTCTCACATCATCGCGCGAAGGCGAGCTTGAGGCGATGGCCGAAGAGCACAAGGTGAAGTCATGACCGAAGTGGACATCACATCGAAAACCATGGACGGCATCGGCCCGCATGGCGTCAAGGTCGGCCTTCTGCGCGTGCTCGGACCTGCGCATGTCTGGGCGCTGGGCGTCGGCATCGTGCTGGTCGGGGAATACATGGGCTGGAACTTCGCCGTCGGCAAGGGCGGTGCCTATGCAGCCCTGATCGCCTGCTGGTTCGCGGGTATCCTTTACACCTGCGTGGCCATGATCGATTCCGAAGTCACATCGACCGTTGCCTCGGCCGGGGGGCAGTACACGCAGGCCAAGCATATCGTCGGCCCGCTGATGGCCTTCAACGTCGGCCTTTACCTTGTGTTCGCCTACACGATGCTGGAGGCGGCAAACGCCATCACGGCGGGCTATCTTGTCTCTGTCGTGGCCACGATGACCGGGCACGAGGGCGAGCTTAACCAGCGGCCCTTCATCATCCTTGTGATCATGTTCCTGGCCTGGCTCAACTACCGGGGCGTCCTTGCGACACTGACCTTCAATCTGGTCATCACCGCCTTCGCTTTTGCGGCGATCCTGATCCTTTTCCTTTCCACCTCCGGCATCATCGGTGCCGGGATCATGGATCATGCCGCGCTCTTCGAAGGCCACGCACTGCCCTACGGGTGGATCGGCATCCTTGCATCCCTGCACTTCGGCCTCTGGTTCTACCTTGGCATTGAAGGGACGACCCAAGCCGCCGAGGAAGTCCGCTCGCCGGCCCGCGCGCTGCCATTCGGCACGCTGGCCGGCATCATGACGCTTCTCATCGCCGCCACGCTGACCTGGTACGTTTGCTCCGGCGTCCTGCCCTGGGAATTCCTGGGCGACGGTGTCAACGGGTCTGTCGCACCCCTTTTCGATACGGCGCGCCTTTCCGGATCGGCTGGCCTTGTCTGGCTTCTGGGCTTCGGCACACTCTTCGCCACCCTTGCCAGCGCCAACGGCTGTATCAACGATGCCAGCCGCGCATGGTTCGCCATGGGCCGCGACAAATATCTGCCGGGCTGGTTCGGAGCGGTGCATCCAAAGTATCGCACCCCCTACCGGGCGATTGTTTTCCTGGTTCCCATTGCGCTGATCTTTGCCCTGGGGGCGCCGCTTGACCAGGTCATCACCTTCTCGATCCTCTCGGGCCTGCTTGGCTATACCTTCATGCCGCTGAACATCATCCTGTTCCGCAGGAAATGGCCGCTGAACTCGATCAAGCGCGGGTATGAGCACCCGTTCCACCCGCTGCCCGCGATCATGCTTCTGAGCCTTTGCGGCGTGACCTTCTTCGCGGTCTTCCTGGGCTACGGGACCCAGCTTGTTGCCATGATCGGCTTCTACATCGTGGTATCGCTGTGGTTCCACTTCTGGCGCTACCGCTTTGTGAACCGGGGCGCGCAGTTCACCATGCCGTGGCCGAAACCCCAGGGCTACTGAGGTCTATGGCCCGGCCCGAAAGGGCCGGGCCAATTCGCATGTCCCCGCTTATCCCCCTTGGCCTTGCCATCGCCGCCCTCGGCCTTTGGCTGAGCGTCCGTCTGGTGCAGGAAAACCGTGCCCGCACCGCAGCCCGTGCCGGGTATTTCGCGGCAGTGAAGCCGCTGTTCGATGGGGGCGAGATGCGCCTGCAACCGACCGGCTTCCCCCGGATGACCGGCAAAAGGTGCGGCCTTGCCTATGACTTGCAAGCCATTCCCGACACGCTGACGTTCCGCAAGCTGCCCGCGCTTTGGGTGCTGGTGACACTGCCCGGGCCCATGCCGCTGCCCGCAACCTTAAGCCTGATGGCCCGCCCTTCGGGCAATGAGCCGTTCAGCCGCTTTCCGACCCTGCCGCATTCCCTGCCCAACCCCCCCGGCCTGCCCGCCGATGTCGTCATCCGCACCGACAATGCCCCGATGATCCTGACGTCTGATCTGATCTCTGCCCATGCGGATCTGTTCAATGACCCGCAGGTCAAGGAACTGGTGCTTTCGCCAAAGGGCATCCGCATCGTGATCCTGGCCGAGGAAGCGGACCGTGGACGCTTTCTGATCTTCCGCGATGCCGAAATGGGAAGGACACCGCTTTCCCCCGCCCGGCTAGAGCCCATCCTTGGCAGGCTGGCCGATTTGCGCGATGAAATCATAAGGGGGCAAACATGAGGCCACCGCTGAATCCTTACACTGTTCTTGTCGTGGCGTTCCTTCTGCCCGGTATGGGCCAGGTGCTGAACCGCCAACCGGTGCGCGGGCTGATCTTTGTCTGTTTCGCCGTGCTGCTGGGTGCCTTCACCCTGAAGACTGCCGAACCGGACGTTTCCTTTGTCGGCAAGATATCCGGGGGGCTTTTTGTCTGGGCAGTGGCGACGCTGGACGCCTACAAGACCGCCCGCATTCGCCGCGAGGTCTGGAAGCATCGGGTCCGCGCACCGGCGGCAAGCGCACCCTCTTCGCCTGCGCCGCCAAAGACCACGCAAGAAAGCTGACCCGCCCATCGGTGCGATGGTTTCCAGTGTCATCCATCGTGCCTGCCGGGCCACCCGTTCGCCGTTCCGTTCCGGCAGCGGGTGCACGATCAGACGGACGATGGCCTTGTCGTTCGGCAAGCGAGGGCCGCCTTTCCGCCGGACCGAAGGATGGCCCGAACGCCGACGGCGCTGGTCCGGCGCGACGCAGGTGATCGCATGGCAATCGCCGGCAAGTGGCACCGGGGCCATGCCAGTTCCGCCTGTGGGCCGGCAAACCGCCGGTTCGGCCGGTTTCCTGGCGCCACCTTCGGCAAAACTGACCGCTTCACGCATGAATCGCGCTCTGTCTCCGACTGGCAGGGGGGCATCACGCCCCCCGAGGACCAGGGATTTGCCAACACGCTGTTCTCCGGCAAGGCCGCGCGGGTGATCAAGGCGCATGGCCCCGGCCATGCCGCCTCTATCTGTACCTTGCCTTCCCGGCACCGCACATGGCCTGCCAGGCACCGCAGGCCTGTCTCGACCGGTTCGCGGACATCGCCGACCCCCATGCGCGCGCCCATGCCACGATGGTCCTTGTCGCAGGCCGGGCGTGGCCCGCGTGGTGGCGGCGCTTGAGGCCCGGGGAATGCGGGACGATCCGCTGCCTTTTTCACAGCGATGCTGGCGGGGCGGCAATTTCCCCGTTGCGGGTGACGCCGGGGTGGACGGCCCGTCGCCGGCTTCAAGCGTGCCGTTGCGCGGCGGCAAGGGCAGGCCTTACTCCGGGCCGCGATGCCGGGCTGATCCATGTGGCGGGCATGGCCCCGACACCGGCTGATCCGGCCGGGGCAAGCACGGCGGCGTCAAAGCCGCGGGACGGCACGCATCTTTGGCCGGTAAACGCCAGCGGTGCCGCATCGCCGCGCCGCGTAACCGTCCGCAATGCCGGTCTGCTGATGGGGGCCGTGCGCCGGGGCGTCTGGAAGATGGCCGGGAAAGCGGCACTGCCGCGCGCAGTCGGTCTGTCCAACCCGGCCGTTGATCCCGCCAAGACACACAACCCGGCGGCAGGGCTGCCCGACCGCGTCGCGGTGCCCCGCAAGCGGATTGTCGCACCGGCCAACGAAACGGCTCCGCCGCTGCCCCCGATGGTGGCGGCCCGTCTGACCCATTACGCCCCGTCCGTTTCGGGTGATCCGTTTGTCCGGTCCGGCCGGGGCGGCTGAGCGCCGGGGCCTGCCACTTCGCGCGCCCGCAGCGGACTGGTGCCAAAGCGTCGGCGGAAGGCGCGCGCAAAGGCCGAGGGCGAGGTGAAGCCGGTGCGCAGTGCCACTTCCTGCACGGCATGGCGCGTGTCCGTCAGCATCCGCCGCGCCGCCTGCAGCCGCAGGTCCAGCGCATGGGCCGCAGGCGTTGTGCCCAGGTCCGCGCGGAACAGCCCTTCAAGGCGGCGCGGCGACACCCCGACATGGCGGGCGATCGCGGCGGCGGGCTCGGGGCTGTCCAGCCGCGCCTCCATCCGGGCAAGGGCGGCGGCGACGCGCGGGTCCAGACGCATATCGGCGGATGGCGCGCTGATCTGGGGGTCAGCGCCGTCACGG
The DNA here is from genome assembly GCA_020251025.1 of Rhodobacter sp. GTDB lineage: Bacteria > Pseudomonadota > Alphaproteobacteria > Rhodobacterales > Rhodobacteraceae > Aliitabrizicola. The sequence goes on from JADCDI010000017.1 coordinate 5,721, forward strand.
GCCGTGGTGATAAAGGACGCCGCCACCTGCAGCGCCACCGCCGCGCCGTGCCGGGACCGGATCAGGTGCAGCATCAGGTCTGCCGCCGGCGCGGCCCCCCCGGCGGTGAAGCGCGCCCCCGACAGCACGAAGCGCTGCGGCAGCACCTCGACCTCGGGGTGGGCGGCGGCCAGATCCTCCAGGTCTTCCCAGTGCACGGTGGCGCGATGCCCGTCCAGCAGGCCGGCGCGCGCCAGAACCCAGGCACCGGCATCGATCCCGCCGATGGCGTGAAAGCGCGGGGCCATGCGGCGCAGGTCGCGGATCAGTTGCCGGGTCGCCACCTCGGCCTGGCGGAAGCCTGCGATGACGATCAGCGCATCGGCCCCGGCGGCGGCGGAAAGCGGGCCCGACGAGGGCAGTTCGATGCCGCAGGTCAGCGGTACCGCACGCCCGTCGGGCGAAACCACGCGCCAGCGGTAGCTGTCCTGGCCCAGGTGCCGGTTGGCAGCCCGCAGCGGGTCCAGCACAGACGCCACTTCCAGGATCGACGCCTGCGGCAGCACCAGCGCCGCGATGGTCAGCGGGCTGCGGGACGGGGTGAAGATTGTTGCGCCTGGTGTCATGATCCTTTCGTAAATTGCACAGCATCCCCCCGCAAGCCCGCATAGGGTGACCGCAAAGAGGGAAGGGTGCCCGATGCCGCTTGTCATGAACCGCGAGGTTTTCATCACCTGTGCCGTGACCGGATCGGGCGGTACCCAGGACCGCAGCCCGCATGTGCCGCGGTCCCCGCAACAGATTGCCGAAAGTGCCATCGCGGCGGCGCAGGCCGGCGCGGCGGTGGTGCATGCCCATGTCCGCGACCCGGAAACGGGAAAGCCGTCGCGCGATCTGGCGCTGTACCGCGAAGTGACCGAACGGGTGCGCGACAGCGCCACGGATGTGGTGCTGAACCTGACGGCCGGCATGGGTGGTGACCTTGTCTTCGACGGGACCGAGGCGATGACGCGGATGTCGCCCCGCTCTGACATGGCGGGCGCGGCCGAAAGGGTGGCGCATGTGGTGCAGTGCCGCCCCGAAATCTGCACGCTCGACTGCGGCACGATGAACTTCAACGAAGCCGATTACGTCATGGTCAACACCCCCGGCATGCTGCGCGACATGGGCGCGCGGATGCGCGACGCCGGGGTGCGGATCGAGATCGAGGCCTTCGATACGGGTCATCTGTGGTTCGCAAAGGAACTGGTGAAAGAAGGCGTGATTCCGGCCCCGGTTCTGGTGCAGCTTTGCATGGGCGTGCCCTGGGGCGCGCCGGACGATCTGAACACCTTCATGGCGATGGTGAACAACGTGCCTGCCGACTGGCACTGGTCGGCCTTCAGCATCGGGCGCAACCAGATGCCCTATGTCGCAGCCGCTGTTCTGGCGGGCGGCAACGTGCGGGTGGGGCTGGAAGACAACTTGTGGCTCGACAAGGGCGTGCTGGCGACCAATGCTGGGCTGGTCGAACGTGCCGTGACCATCATCGAAAACCTCGGGGCCCGGGTCATCGGTCCTGCCGGGGTCAGGGCACGTCTTGGCCTGACCAAACGAGGAGTGTTGCCCTTATGAAAAAACTCGCCCTTGCCGCCCTGCTGGCCGTCACGGCCTGTGCGCCCTTCATCCCGTCGTCCCGCTGGGCGGGGGCACCGATGTTCGTCGTGTCGAACCTTGATGCGGCCCGGCTGGAAGGGCGCTGGTACGAAGTCGCCAGCTTTCCCGCCCGGTTTCAGGCCGGGTGCTATGCGACGGTTGCCGAATACACGATCCGCGATGACGGGCTGATCGGCGTGCGCAACACCTGCCGCGTGGACGGACAGCCCGGCGTCCTGCGCCAGATCGAGGGGACGGCCAGGGTCGTGGGGCCGGGCCAGTTGCAGGTCCGCCTGAACGGCGTGCCCTTTCCCGCGCAGTACTGGGTTCTGGACAAGTCCCGCGACGGGCGCACGCTGATCGTCGGCACCCCGACGCGGCAGGGCGGCTGGGTGCTGCGGCGTGATCCCCGCGTAACCCCCGAGCAATTGGCCGATGCCCGCGCGGTGTTTGCGCGCAACGGCTATGACAGCGCCGCCCTGCAGCGCACCAGACAGAGGTAATCCATGGCGCGCAAGGCGGCAATCATCGGCGGTGGCGTCATCGGTGCGGGCTGGGCGGGGCGCTTTGTGCTCAACGGCTGGGACGTCGCCGTCTTTGACCCGGACCCGCAGGCCAGGCGCAAGATCGGCGAGGTCATGGCCAATGCCCGCGCGGCCCTGCCCGCACTCAGCGACGTGCCGATGCCGCCCGAGGGTCGGCTGACCTTCGCCGCCAGCATCACCGAGGCGGTGGAGGGGGCCGACTATGCCCAGGAATCGGTTTCCGAGACCCTGGCCCTCAAGCACCGGATTTTCGCGCAGATCCAGCAGGTGGCCCCGGGTCTGCCGGTCGGCTCGTCCACCTCCGGCTTCAAGCCGTCGGAACTGCAGCAGGGGGCGGCGAACCCGGCCACCCTTTTTGTCGCCCACCCGTTCAACCCGGTCTACCTGCTGCCGCTGGTCGAGATTGTCCCTTCGCCCGCTTCCGACCCGGCGGTGATCGAGGCGGCGAAAGCGACGCTGCGCCAGATCGGGATGTACCCGCTGCACATCCGCAAGGAAATCGACGCGCATATCGCCGACCGTTTTCTGGAAGCGGTCTGGCGCGAGGCGCTGTGGCTGGTGAAGGATGGTATCGCCACCACGGAAGAGATCGACGACGCGATCCGCATGGGCTTTGGCCTGCGCTGGGGGCAGATGGGCCTGTTCGAGACCTACCGGATCGCCGGGGGCGAGGCGGGCATGACACATTTCATGGCGCAGTTCGGCCCCTATCTGACCGCGCCCTGGACCCGGCTGACCGATGTGCCCGCGTTCGACGAAGGGCTTGTCGACCTGATTGCGGGGCAGTCGGACGCGCAATCGGGCCACCACAGCATCCGCGAGCTGGAGCGCATCCGCGACAGCAACCTGATCGGCTTTCTGCGCGTGCTGAAAGACCGCAACTGGGGGGCGGGCCGTGTGCTCCGAGAGCATGACAAACGGCTGGCGCAGGCCCTGCCCGCCCCGTCAGCCGACACGGCAGCCCCGATGGTGATGGCGCAGCTGCAGGTGCTGCCGGGCTGGATCGACTACAACGGTCACATGACCGAAAACCGCTATCTGTTTGCGGCTTCTGAAACGGTGGACAACTTCCTTCGGTTGATCGGGGCCGACATGGACTATGTCGCGGGCGGGCACAGCTACTACACCGCCGAATCGCATATCCTGCACAGGGCCGAGGCCAGGCTGGGCGACCGTCTGACCGGAACGGTGCAGGTGCTTTCCGCCGATGAAAAGCGCCTGCGGCTGTTCGTGACCATCGCGCGCGGCAGCGATGTGGTGGCAAGCGTGGAACAGATGCTGCTGCATGTGGACATGGCGGCGGGCAAGACCTGCCCGGCATCCCCTGCGGTGCTGGCGCGGCTGATGCCGGTTGCCGCGGCGCACAGGGCCCTGCCGCCCCCGGCCGATGCGGGCCGGGCGATCGGGCGGAAGGCATAAGCTTGGCACAGCGCGTTCTGATCACGGCGGGGGCTTGCGGCATCGGGCTGCAGATGGCCCGGGCCTTTTCCCAGGGCGGGGCATCCGTCTGGGTCACCGACGTGGATCAGGCCGCGCTGGCCGCACTTCCCGACGGGATCAAGGGGGACCGCGTTGACGCATCCGACGAGGCCGCGATGGACGGGCTCTTTGCGGCCATAAAGACCACCTGGGGCGGGCTGGATGTGCTTTGCGCGAATGCCGGCATCAAGGGGCCGACGGCCCCGGTGGCCGAGATGCCGATGGCGGAATGGCACGCCTGCCTGTCGGTCAATCTGGATGGCGCGATGCTGGCCGCGCGCGGGGCGGCACGGCTGATGCTGCCGCAGCGGTCCGGGGTGATGCTGTTCACCTCTTCAACCTCCGGCCTTTACGGAACGCCGTTCCGCGCGCCCTATTCGGCGGCGAAATGGGCGGTGATCGGGCTGATGAAAACCGTGGCGATGGAACTTGGCCCCCAGGGTATCCGCGCCAACGCGATCTGTCCCGGATCGGTCAACGGCCCGCGCATCGACCGCGTGATCGAAGCCGAGGCCAGGGCCAAGGGCATGTCACCTGACGCGGTGCGCCAGGGCTATGCCGCAGGCACTGCCCTTGGCCGTTTGTCGGATGCGCAGGACGTGGCGGCAATGGCCGTGTTCCTGGCCTCGCCCGCGGCCCGCATGGTGTCGGGGCAGGCGATTGCCGTCGATGGTTTCACGATCAACCCCGACCCGCAGGTGTGAGATGGATTTCGGACTGACCGACGAACAGGCGATGATCGTCAATGCCACCCGCGCCTTTGTCGAGACCGAGCTTTACCCCCATGAGGCTGCGGTCGAACGCAACGGCCGCCTTGACATGGATCTGGTGCGCGACATCCAGAAAAAAGCCATTGCGGCAGGACTTTATGCCGCGAACATGCCCGAAGAGGTGGGGGGCGCCGGGCTGGATACGCAAAGCTGGCTTCTTTACGAAAAGGAACTTGGCAAGGCCAGCTATGCGCTGCACTGGACCGCCGTGGCGCGCCCGTCCAACATCCTGCTTGCCGGCACGCCCGACCAGCGCGAGCGCTATCTGATGCCCTGCATCCGGGGCGAGACCTGGGATTGCCTGGCGATGACCGAACCTGGCGCGGGGTCTGACCTGCGGGGAATGAAGGCGACGGCCCGGCAGGAGGGGGGCGACTGGGTTCTGAACGGCACCAAGCATTTCATCAGCCACGCGGATGTTGCCGGATTCACCATCGTTTTCATGGCCAGCGGCGAAGAGGATACGCCCCGGGGAAAGAAAAAGCTGATCACCGCCTTCTTTGTGGACAAGGGCACCCCCGGCTTTACCCTGCGCGACGGCTATCGCAACGTCAGTCACCGTGGCTATACCAATGCGGTGCTGGATTTTGACAATTGCCGGGTGCCGCAGGATCAGGTGCTGGGCGAACCGCACAAGGGGTTCGAGGTGGCAAACACCTGGCTGGGCGCAACCCGGCTTCAGGTGGCCGCCACCTGCCTTGGCCGGGCCGAACGGGCGCTGGGCCATGCCTTGTCCTATGCCGCCGGGCGCCGCCAGTTCGGCCAGCAGATCGGCAGGTTTCAGGGCGTGTCCTTCAAGCTTGCCGACATGGCGATGGAGCTGAAGGCGGCAGAGTTGCTGACGCGTGAGGCCGCCTGGAAATTCGACAGGGGCACGGTGAGCGAAGCCGACATGTCGATGGCCAAGCTGAAGGCGACCGAAGTGCTGGCCTTTATCGCCGACGAGGCGATCCAGATTCACGGCGGCATGGGCTTGATGGAGGATCTGCCCCTGGAACGCATCTGGCGCGATGCCAGGGTGGAACGCATCTGGGAAGGCACCAGCGAGATTCAGCGCCACATCATCAGCCGCGAGTTGCTGCGGCCCCTCGGCGCGTGACCGCCGCCGGGCCGGGGGTTTCACACCCCCGGACCCCCGTGGGATATTTGTGAACAGAAAATGGATCAGGGTGTGACGGCTAACCTTTTTTTAACCATGCGCTGCCATGATGGTTGGGCGGTACAGGCGGGGACGCCGATGACCGTAACGGGAAATGGCACCCTGCTCCGTTCGGGGCAGGGTGTTTCTCTGCGCATGTCCCCCCTCATTTTCCGTTCACAAGTATCCTCGGGGGGGTCTGGGGGGGCAGACAGCCCCCCCAGCCTCGCAATCCGCGCGGGGATGCGGTCATGACGCGCGATCTGTCCCGCCTGCTGCGCCCGCGCTCCGTCGCCGTGTTCGGGTCCGGCTGGGCGCAGAATGTGGTGGAGCAATGCGCGCGGATGGGTTTTGCCGGGCCGGTCTGGCCGGTGCATCCGACACGGGATCAAATTGGCGGTGTTGCTGCCTTTCGTTCGCTGTCCGATCTGCCGGGCATTCCGGATGCCACGTTCATCGGGGTGAACCGCCACGCGACGCTGGAGGTCGTGGCCGGACTTTCGGCGATGGGGGCCGGGGGGGCTGTCTGCTTTGCCTCGGGCTGGACCGAGGCGGGCGAGGCGGACCTGCAGGCGCGGCTGGTCGCGGCGGCGGGCGACATGCCGATCCTGGGGCCGAATTGCTATGGGGTGATCAACTACCTTGACGGGGCACTGTTGTGGCCCGACCAGCACGGCGGCCGCCGGGTGGAGCGGGGCGTGGCGCTGCTGTCGCAATCCTCCAACATCGTGATCAACCTGACAATGCAGCGCCGGGGCCTGCCGCTGGCCTATGTTGCCTGCCTGGGCAATGCCGCCCAGGTCGGTCTGGCGGACCTGGCGGCGGCCCTGCTTGCCGATGACCGGGTGACGGCGCTGGGGCTTTATGTCGAGGGGATCGGCGATGCACCGGCCTTTGCCGCATTGGCCGGGGCGGCACGGGCAGCGGGAAAGGGCATTGCCTGCATCAAATCCGGCAAGACCGAAGCCGCGCGGTCTGCGGCGGCCTCGCACACCGCCTCGCTTGCCGGGGGCGGGGCGGCATCGAGCGCGTTTCTGCGGCAGGCCGGCGTGGCCGAGGTGGCGACCTTGCCGGAACTGCTGGAAGTGCTCAAGATCTTCCATGTCCACGGTCCGGGGCTGGGGCCGCGTCTGTGTTCACTGTCCTGTTCCGGGGGTGAGGCGGGGCTGGTGGCCGATCTGGCGGCCCCGGCCGGCATTGTGTTTCCGCCGCCCAGTGACGCACAGCGGGTACGGCTGGGCGAGAGTCTGGGGCCGATCGTGACCATCGCCAATCCGCTGGATTATCACACCTTCATCTGGGGCGACGGGCCGCGCACCACGGATGTGTTTTCCACCATGCTGTCCGGCTATGATGCGGGCATCTTCATCATCGATCCGCCGCGCCCCGACCGGTGCGACGGGGCCTCTTTCGCGCCGGCGATGGATGCCATCGTTGCCGCCCAGGCCGCGACCGGCAAGCCCGCCTTCCCGGTCTCTTCGATCCCCGAGAACTTTGGCGAGGACCTCGCCGGGGCGATGCTGGCCAATGGCGTTGTTGCGATGATGGGGCTGGAAACCGCCCTGGGGGCGCTGCGTGCGGCCCAGGTTGCGCCCGCACGTGCGGGGTGGCGGCCCCTTGCGGCCCGGCCGCGGGGACAGGCACGGATGCTTGCCGAAGACGCGGCAAAGGCCCTGCTGGCCGGGGCCGGTGTTGCCGTGCCGCGCGGCGTGTCCGGGGCCACACTGGGCGGCGTTCAGGCCAGGGCATCGTCGCTGGCCGCGCCGCTGGCGCTGAAGGGGCTGGGCTTTGCCCACAAGACCGAAGCGGGCGCGGTGCGGCTTGGCCTTGCCTCGCTGGACGGGCAGGCCGCAATGCCGGGTGCCGCGGGCTACCTGGCGGAAGAGATGGTCTTGGGCGTTGTGGCCGAGGTGCTGCTGGGCCTGCGCCGCGATCCGGTCTATGGCGTGACGCTGACGCTGGGCATGGGCGGGGTCACCGCCGAACTTATGGCCGATACCGTGACACTGGTGGCACCGGTGACGGGTGCCGAAATCATGGCGGCGCTGAAAACGCTGCGCCTTTGGCCGCTGCTGGACGGCTATCGCGGCCGGGCGCGTGCCGATGTCGCGGCCTTTGTCGATGCGGCGCTGGCGCTGCAGGCGCTGATGGAGGCTGCCCCGCGCCTGCAGGACATCGAGATCAACCCGCTGATGCTGCGCGAAAGCGGCGCGGTGGCGGCGGATGCCGTTATCTGGGAGGATACAGAATGACCGGATTCCCGACCGAGGGTCCGATCCGCACGCGGCGGGACGGTGCCATCCTGGAGGTAACGCTGGACCGGCCCAAGGCCAATGCCATCGACCTTGCGACCAGCCGGATCATGGGGCGGGTGTTCCGCGCCTTCCGCGATGAGGACAGTCTGCGGGTGGCGATCCTGCGGGCCGAGGGCGGGAAGTTCTTTTGCCCCGGCTGGGATCTGAAGGCGGCTGCGGCGGGGGATGCCGTCGATGGCGATTATGGCGTGGGCGGTTTTGGCGGCCTGCAGGAATTGCCGAACCTGAACAAGCCGGTCATCGCCGCCGTCAACGGGATTTGCTGCGGCGGGGGCCTGGAACTTGCCCTGTCCTGCGACCTGATCCTGGCATCGGACAACGCCACCTTTGCCTTGCCCGAAATCCGGTCGGGCACCGTGGCGGATGCCGCCAGCATCAAGCTGCCCAAGCGCATTCCCTATCATGTGGCGATGGACCTGCTGCTGACGGGGCGCTGGTTTGATGCCGAAGAGGCCCTGCGCTGGGGCCTGCTGAAGGAAATCACCACGCCCGCCGGTCTGCTGCCGAAAGCATGGGACCTGGCGCGGCTTTTGGCAAGCGGGCCGCCGCTGGTCTATGCCGCGATCAAGGAAGTGGTGCGCGAGGCCGAGGCGATGCGGTTTCAGGACGCGCTGAACCGGGTGACGAAACGCCAGCTTGCCACGGTGGACCGGCTTTATTCCAGCGAGGATCAACTGGAAGGGGCCCGGGCCTTTGCCGAAAAGCGGGACCCGGTATGGAAAGGGCGGTAACGCAGGCACAATTGGAAGCAGTCAAAATAACAATAAAAAACAAATTCTTAATACCACTGGCCTTCCCGGTTGACTGGTTGATGGGGATTCCCGAGGCTTCCGAACTGTGACGCAATGCTGCCTCAGGGGATGGAGGTCGGCATGGCAGGGATTTCGATCACGCGGCTTGAGTTGACGGCGGCGGGGCTGCGCACGGCAGCGGGCCGGACGAAGGATGCGCGGGCAGCGCGGCGGATGCTGGCGATTGCGCTTGTGCTGGAGGGGGTGGATCGCGCGACGGCGGCAGAGACCTGCGGGATGGACCGCCAGACTCTGCGCGACCGGGTGCATCGCGACAACGCCGGGGGTCTTCCCGGGCTGGTGAACCGGAAGGTGCCGCACCGCCCCCGGCGGCTGGCACCCGCGCAACTGGCGGAACTTTCGGCCTGGGTCGCAGCCGGCCCTGACCCGGCGCGGGACGGGGTGGTGCGCTGGCGGCGACGCGATCTGCAGGCCCGTATCGCGGCGGAGTCCGGCGTCATTCTGCACGAGCGGACGGTCGGCAAGCAACTGGCCACGCCCGGTTTGCGGCGGCTGTCTGTGCGCCCGCAGCATCCGAAGCCGAACCCGGTCGAGAACGTCTGGGCCTGTCTCCGCGCCAACAAGCCCGCCATCACCGTCTTCGACACCTGCGACGACATCGTCAAGGCCTGCTGCACCGCGTGGAACTTCTTCGCCAAAGACCCAAAGGCCATCGCTTCCATCACCTCACGCTCCTGGGCCGAGGTCAGTTGAATGGGCCGTTGGTATAAGTTGTATTCTTCAGGTTCTGCCAAAGGTTGGGGCAATTGCGGGGCCTATTGCGCGCCGCCGCAGCAGCGCGGGCGGCCCGCCGCCGAAACCCTGTCCGAAACCGATACCCGGCGGCTTGCCGAACTGCTGAAACAGTAACGCCCGTCCGGGCCGGGGGGTGCCCCGCAGGCCCTGTCAGGCCCCGCGCGCCAGGGCCGCCACACCGGTCCGCGCAAGCTCGCGCAGGCCCAGGGGGCGCATCAGTTCGGCAAAGGCATCGATCTTTTCCGGCGTGCCGGTCATTTCGAAGACAAAGCTTTCCAGGGTCGAATCCACCACATTGGCCCGGAAAATCTCGGCCAGGCGCAGCGCCTCGATCCGCTGCTCGCCGCGCCCTGCCACCTTGAACAGCGCCAGTTCGCGCTGCACCGAAGGGCCTTCGACCGTCAGGTCATGCACCTCGTGCACCGGCACCATGCGCGCAAGCTGCGCCTTGATCTGGTCGATCACCTGCGGCGTGCCGGTGGTGACCACGGTGATCCGGCTGCGGTGCCCCTGATGGTCCACCTCGGCCACGGTCAGGCTTTCGATGTTATAGCCGCGCCCCGAAAACAGCCCGATCACGCGGGCCAGCACGCCGCTTTCATTGTCCACCAGCACCGCCAGGGTATGCGTCTCGCTCACCGGCGCATTGGGATCGCGCAGGTCATAGGCCGAATGGCTGGACGAGCCTTTCTTGATGTTGAGTGCGGACACCTTTACCTCCGAATGGGTATGTCTGATATTGTCACTCGACGCTCGGCATCTTGGACGCCTGCCATAGCTAGTTTTTCAATAAATGCGTCTAGAAGGACCAACGGAGTGTCCGTGGGGCCGATGATTATCTTTTTCACCAGCTGCGGAATTTCAATCCCGTACAGTCCGACGTCATGTCGATCTTTTAACTTGATTTGTTGAACTCTTTGCGGAACGCCCGCAATGTCAATCACGCTGCTGTTCACTGCATCAGAAGTTTGCAGCCAAGGGGCGTAGATTATTCTCCACTCGCGCTCCTCCTGAAAACCTGGATGTTTGGTGGAGATGGCTGATACATTGAAAGCTTGGACAATGTTCTGGTAAACGGAATCTTCTCCCAGACGAAGCAGAATCTCGATGTTCTTTTCCATTCCATCGACGAAGGTGCCAAAGTAATCCGGAAAGTCATCGGTACGCACATATAAGACGGACGACGTAAACCCAGCATCCCCATTCGTTGGACGCAGCATGGGAGATCGGTCCAATACTACCGCCACGTTTGTTCGCCCGCCATAAGCACGCCACATCGAAAGCCTGCCAAACTTCCCCTCAGTGTGGTCATCATGCTCAGCTAAACTCAGCAGGTACGTGTCTGTCTTTCTCTTGACTAGATCTCTATCATAGTGATCCGCTATTCTGTCAATCAAATGGGGATATATCTTCGCCAGAAGCTTTGCAAGCTTGCCGGGCTCCTCTTTTGTGGGGCCTCGCCCAAATTGACTATGCCACGCCTTCAGAAGACATTTCTCACCGTAGTCTATCTCAGAGAAATCATTCATTAGTGCTGCATTGCGGAGCGTCACCGTCTTTGTTTCAAGAATGCGAAGGGCATTCGATGCGCTCGTGTAGTGAACGAAATCAATGTTGCGTTTCTCCGCACTATGCGTCGCTTCAACTGCGAAAGGGAAGAAAACCTCGAAAGAGTCCAACTGAAGTTGTTCATCCGGCCTCACACCAACACCGCCCCCTTCGCCCCGATCGCCCCGCGCGTATCCGCATCGCCCAGCATCATCTCGTTATGTGCCTTGCCCGACGGGATCATGGGGAAGCAGTTTTCGTGCTTTTCCACCAGGCAATCGAAGATCACCGGCCCGTCATAGCGCACCATCTCCAGGATCGCCTCATCCAGATCGGCGGGGTCGGAACAGCGGATGCCTTTGCAGCCAAAGGCCTCGGCCAGCTTCACGAAATCCGGCAGTGATTCCGACCAGCTTTGCGAATAGCGCTCGCCATGCAGCAATTCCTGCCACTGGCGCACCATGCCAAGGCGTTCGTTGTTCAGGATGAACTGCTTCACGGGCGCGCGGAACTGCATTGCCGTGCCCATTTCCTGCATGTTCATCAGCCAGCTTGCCTCGCCCGCCACATTGATCACCAGGGCGTCCGGGTGGGCGATCTGCACGCCGATGCTGGCGGGCAGGCCGTAGCCCATGGTGCCGAGCCCACCCGAGGTCATCCAGCGGTTCGGTTCTTCAAACCCAAGGTATTGCGCAGCCCACATCTGGTGCTGGCCCACCTCGGTCGTGATATAGCGGTCCATGCCCCTGGTCAGCGCCTCCAGACGCTGCAAGGCGTGCTGCGGCTTGATCGTGCGGTCGGAATTGGTGAAATCGAGGCAGCGCACCGCGCGCCACTGGTCAATCTGCGCCCACCATTTCGCCAATGCCGCCCGGTTCACCCGTGATCCGCGCGCCTTCCACAGGGTCAGCACCCTGTCCAGCACATGGGCGATGTCGCCGACAATCGGCACATCCACCCGGATCACCTTGTTGATCGATGACGGATCGATGTCGATATGCGCCTTCTTCGAATGCGGGCTGAAATCCTTGACCCGGCCCGTGATCCGGTCGTCAAAGCGCGCGCCGATGTTGAACATCGCATCACAGCCATGCATCGCCAGATTGGCCTCATAAAGCCCGTGCATCCCCAGCATCCCCAGCCAGGCCTTGCCCGAGGCCGGGTAGCAGCCCAGCCCCATCAGGGTCGAGGTAACGGGAAATCCGGTGGCATCCACCAGCTCGCGCAGCAGCCGGCTGGCAGCAGGCCCGGAATTGACCACGCCACCACCGGTGTAGAAGACCGGCCGCTCTGCGGTTTCGATCATCTCGACAAGGCGGGCGATCTGTTCGGGGTCACCCTGAAGGCGCGGCTGGTAATGGGCGGTGCGGGCCTGTTCCATCGGGATGTAGCCCGCGGTTGCAAACTGCACATCCTTTGGAATATCCACCAGAACCGGGCCGGGCCGGCCATGTGTGGCCACGTGAAAGGCCTGGTGAATCGTCTCGCTCAGCTTCGCGGTATCTTTCACCAGCCAGTTGTGCTTGGTGCAGGGCCGGGTGATGCCGACCGTGTCCGCCTCCTGAAAGCCGTCCGTGCCGATCATGAAGGTGGGCACCTGCCCCGTCAGAACCACCAGGGGGATCGAATCCATCAGCGCATCGACCATGCCGGTGACGGCATTGGTCGCCCCGGGACCGGAGGTGACAAGGACCACACCCGGCTTGCCGGTGGACCGGGCATAGCCTTCGGCCATGTGGACCGCACCCTGTTCGTGGCGCACCAGGACATGGCGGATGTCGTTCTGCTGGAAAATCTCGTCATAGATCGGCAGCACCGCCCCGCCCGGGTAGCCGAAGACAACCTCGACACCCTGATCCTTCAGCGCCTGAACCACCATCCGCGCGCCGGTCATCGTCACCGCTTTCGCCGATGTCGCATGTGCCTTGTTCATCGTCTTTTCCTGTCCTCGGGCCGCATTCCGGCAGCGCGTTCTTTTCCCTGCCCGTGCGGGCAGGGCAACAAAAAGCCCCCGGGGGTCAGTCGGGGGCGCATGGGAACCGGGATGGTCAACCGTTACCGGCCCATGCGCCATTTTCCTGCGATGACAAGAATACCGGACACGTCCGCCCCCTTCAGCTTTGGCGGAACTTAGATAGGCCGCGCAGAGGCGTCAACGGGGAAATGCAGGCATAAACTGTCGCAGGGCGCTTTTTTTCGGCAATTTTGTTGCGTGAACCGGGAGGCGCGGCGGAAGATTCGCAAAAGCGGGCTGCGGATCGGGGGGGCCGCGCCCCCCTGTCTCAGGTCATCAGGGCCAGATAGCCGCCATAGCCCGCCAGCAGCGCCACCCCTGCAAGGCGGGGCAGCCCGCCCATCAGCGCGGCCAGCACCGTCAGGCCAACCGCCGAAGCCGCGACCCACGGCATGTCGATTGTGACAAAGCGCGCTTCCGCCGGGATCGGCGCAATCAGCGCGGTCAGGCCAAGGATGCCGAAGATGTTGAAGATGTTCGACCCCACGATGTTGCCCACCGCAATCTCGGTCTGCTTGCGCATCGCGGCCACCACCGATGTCGCCAGTTCCGGCAGCGAGGTGCCGACCGCCACGATGGTCAGCCCGATCACCGCTTCGGAAATACCAAAGGTGCGTGCGATCCCGGTCGCGCTGTCCACCAGAAGGCGCGCCCCGATCACCAGCACGACCAGCCCGCCAACCGTCATCAGCGCGGCCTTCCAGACCGGCGGGATCGGCATATCGTCTTCCGGTTCGCTCTTGCCCGTCACAAAGGCGACAAGAAGGAACACAAGCAGGCCCGCGATCAGGATCACCCCGTCCAGCCGGGTGATGTCGCCGTCCAGCAGCATGGCCCAGATCGCCGCCGTGGCCAGCAGCATGAAGCCAAGGTCGCGCCACAGCTTGCGCATGGGAAGGATCAGGGGGGCGATCACCGCCGAAACCCCCAGGATCAGCAGGATATTGGCAATATTCGACCCCAGCACGTTGCCGATGGCGATGGCCGGCTGCCCCGCCAGCGCCGCCTGCACCGACACCAGCAGTTCCGGGGCAGAGGTGCCGAAGCCCACAATCGTCAGGCCGATCACCATGGGCGAGATGCGATAGGTCCTGGCGATGCTGCTGGCCCCGCGCACCAGATATTCCCCGCCGAAGAACAGTCCAAGAAGCCCGATGACGAACAACAGATAGGTCAAGATCATCCCCCTTGTGGTTGCCCCGTCACATCGGCGTGACCGCGCGCGGATACAAGGGGATACGGGGCAAAAAACTGTCCCGTCCCCGCATCGGCGCGCCCCGGCGGGCAATCAGCGGCGCCCGGTCCGGTCAGATCGGTTGCCGAAGGGATCGCGCCAGACGGCGACGGTGCCACAGAATTCGTGGCGCGGCTTCTCCTTCAACACAACGCCTGCCGCCGTCATCCGCGCAGGGTCGCGCGCGAAATCATCCGTCTCCGGAAACAGGAAGACACGGTCGCCGGCCTGTTTGCGGGTGGCGGCCACCTGCTGCGGCCCGTCGGCCCTGGCCAGCACCAGGGCCGCGCCCCCGCCGGGCGGCTCCACCGTGACCCGGCGCTTGTCGCCCGGATCGGTATCCGCCGTCAGGCGAAACCCCATGACCGTCACGAAAAAGAAGATCGCCGCGTCGTAATCGGGCACCGGCAGCGCCAGCGCGCCCAAGGTCTGCGCCGGTCATTCCCGCCCGGCGCGGCTGTCGGGCAGGGTGATGCGGGCCACCTGTTCGGCAATCGGGTCCACCGACAGCGGATGCAGTTCGGCCTTGTGATCGGCCGGGTCGCCGATGCCTTGCCACTGGCCGCCCTTGTAGATCTCCAGCGCGTTGAACTTGGCCTTGTAGCCCATCTTGCGGCTGCCCGGCACCCAATAGCCCAGGTAGACGTAGGGCAGCCCGGCCTCACGCGCGATGGCGATATGGTCCAGAACGACATAGGTTCCCAGACTGGCATCCATCAGGTCGGGATCATAAAAGGAATAGACCATGCTCAGCCCGTCATCCAGCAGGTCCGTCAGGCAGACAGCGGCCAGACGCCGCCCGTTTTCCTGCGGCCCGTTCGGGCGGGTGTATTCGATGATGCGGCTGCGGATCGGCGTTTCTTCGATCATCGCGGCAAATTCGAAGATATCCATGTCGGCCATGCCGCCATCGGCATGGCGCCGGTCCAGATAGCTGCGAAACAGTGCATACTGGTCTTCGGTCGCCCAGGGGCTTGTCGCGTGGCGCGCCAGGTCCGCATTGCGCCGCATCACACGGCTTTGGGTGCGCGAGGGCACGAAATCCTCAACGCGGATCCTGGCCGAAATGCAGGCCGAACATTCCGCGCAGGACGGCCGGTACAGCACGTTCTGCGACCGGCGGAAGCCCTGCTTTGACAGGGTGTCGTTCAGCCGTTGCGCATGTTCGCCCTGCAGGGCGGTGAACAGTTTCCGCTCCATCCGCCCCTCAAGGTAAGGGCAGGCCTGCGGAGCCGTCACATAGAACTGGGGCGCAATGGGAAGGGTATGACGCATGGACGACAGGATGTGCAACTTTGCGACGTTAGCAAGGCCTGATCGTGCCGCCAAGCACCGACTTCATTCAGTTGCGCGCAGGTTTATTGATCGCCACCGTTCCCAGCACCAGATCGGTCAGCCCCTGGCCGCGCGCCGTGGTCAGCATCAGGCCCATGGACAGAAGCTGCAGCAGCACCGTGCTGATCGTCAGCGTATAGCCCAGCGTGTGCAGAAACGCCGTGCCAAGGTCGAACTTCGCGCCGCTCCGGTCGCGGAATTCGATTGCCATAAGCTGCATGCCCGGCGTCGCCGAATGGCGCGCGAGGGTGATCGTGCGGTACAGAAAGCTGATGGTCAGATACAGCGCCGGCAGAAAGAACAGCGACAGAAACAGGGTAAAGAGCACAACGATCATGGCCATTATCGCGATCAGGCTCGCATCCACAACCCAGGCAAGGGCGCGCTTGACCGGCACACCGGCATAAAATCCGGCCTGATGGCCGGGGTCGGGCAAGGGGGTGTACATCGGCGGTATCCCTGAACTTTCGTCCGCTGTGGGCGCGGCCCCTGCCGGGGCCGCGCAAAAGGCATCAGTACTGGCCGTTTTCGGGCTGCGCAGCCACCGGGGCCTGCACCCCTTTGGCGCGCTCCTGCATGAAGGCGTCGAATTCCTGCTTGTCCTTCGCCTCGCGCAGGCGCTGCAGGAAGGCGTCGAAGGCCTGCTGCTCGTCTTCCAGACGGCGCAGCGTTTCGGTCTTGTAGGCGTCAAAGGCGCTGTTGCCCGACGACATCCACGCCCCTTCGTGCATCCGGGCCATGCGCTGCATCCGGCGGCCGCCGCAGGAAGAAGAGGATCGGTTGAACATGCGTTTGCTCCAGATCATGTAGGCCAGCAGGGCAAGTCCTGCGGGCCAGAAAAAAACAAACCCCAGGATCATTGCGGCGATCCAGGCGGGTTTGCCTCGGTCGTCAAGCCAGGCTTCTGCCCGGCCTGGCCAGCTGGTGATGCCGGTCGCAGTCATCGTCGTCATGGGCGGTCTCCCCGTTGCGTGTCTTCATGTGAAGTCCGTTCACATGGCTGGAATCTGGCAAGGGCCGGGCCGGTCTTCAAGGGGCATGTTAAACTATTTTACATATCCCGCAGTGTCCCCTGGCGCGGGCCGCACCGTGAACCCGGCCAGGGCAGCGCCGGTGATGCGCCGCAACGCTGCGGGCGCGATGGCGAAGATATGGCGGGGTGTGCCGGCCGCAGCCCAGACCACGGCAAAGTCCATCAGGCGCGGGTCCATCCACAGGGCGCAGGGATTGAGATGCCCCAGCGCTGCCACGCCGCCGATGGCAAATCCGGTTTCGGCCCGGATCAGCGCGGCATCCGCCCGTTCCAGCGGCTCCTTGGCCAGGATGCTTGCGCGGTCAGGGTCAATGCGGTTTCCGCCTGCGGTCAGAAACAGCCGGAGCTGACCGCTGCCGCTGCCCCGGAACAGGACCGACTTCACGATCTGGTCCAGCGCGCAGCCGGCCGCTGCCGCAGCCTGCTCTGCGGTCCGCGTCTCGGCCTTCATCTCGCGCAGATCAAAGGCAACGCCTGCCGCGTTCAGGGCGGCGCGGACCCGTTCCAGACTTTTGCTCATGCCATCCTCCCCAAGCTCTGGCGGCGAACCTGCCCGCAAACCGGCCCCCGCCGCAAGCCGCGCGATGGGACAGGTTGACCCTGCGCCTGCCCGGCGCGACACTGCGCCCATGACCTTCGAAAGCCGTATCACGCGCCGCCCCCTTGCCCATGACCCGGAGGCGGCATCTGCAACAGCCCTGGATTTCGCCGATCTGGGGCCCGGGCTTGCGGGCCTTCTGGCGGCCACGGCCGGATGCAGCCCGTTCCTGCGCGCCCTGATGATCCGCGAGGCTGACTGGCTGCGACCCGCCCTGCAGGTGCCGCCCGAGTCGTGTCTGGCGGCGCTTCTTGCGGGTTGCGATGGTCTGGCCCCCGATCTTTTGGTCCCCGTCCTGCGGCAGGCCAAGCGGCGCGTGGCCCTGCTGGTGGCGCTGGCCGACCTTGGCGGGGTCTGGACGCTGGAACAGGCCACGGGGGCACTGACCGACTTTGCCGACAGGGCGGTGCAGACAAGCCTTTCCGCGCTGGTCGCCGAGGAAATCCGGCGCGGCAAGCGGCCCGGGGCACAGCCCGGGGATGCGGCCACGGCGGCGGGCATGGTGGTGCTGGCCATGGGCAAGATGGGCGCGGGGGAGCTGAATTATTCGTCGGATATCGACCTGATCTGCCTGTTTGACGAAACCCGCTATCCCGGTACCGCCCCCGAGGCGCGCAGCGCCTTCATCCGGGTGACCCGGCGGCTTGCGGCCGTTCTGTCGGACAGCACGCAGGACGGCTATGTCTTCCGCACCGATCTGCGGCTGCGACCCGATGCGGCCGTTACCCCGGTTTGCCTGTCGATGGCCTTTGCCGAAAACTATTACGAGGCGCAGGGCCGCACCTGGGAACGCGCCGCCTATATCAAGGCCCGCCCCTGTGCCGGTGATCTGGAAGCGGGCGCACGGTTCCTGCACAGGCTGACCCCCTTTGTCTGGCGCAGGCATCTTGATTTTGCCGCCATCCAGGATGCCCATGACATGCGCCTGCGGATCCGCGATCACCGCAATCTGCACGGACCCGTGCAGATCGAGGGGCATGACCTGAAACTGGGGCAGGGCGGTATCCGCGAAATCGAATTCTTCACCCAGACGCGCCAGCTGATCGCGGGCGGGCGCGACGCCGGCCTGCGCGACCGCACCACCACCGGGGCGCTGGCGGCCCTTGCCGCCAGGGGCTGGATCCCTGCGGAGGTGGCCGCAGAACTGACGCGGCATTACCGCGAACACCGCGAGCTGGAGCATCGCCTGCAGATGGTCCGCGATGCCCAGACCCATGTGATGCCTTCCACCGCCGAAGGCGTGGCCCGCATCGCGCAGTTCTGCGGCGAGGCCGATGTCGATGCCTTCCGTGATCGTCTGAAGCGCCGTCTTGACCGGGTGGAAACCCTGACGGGCGGATTCTTTTCGCCCGCCGGGGCGCCCGTCGGCCCCGATCTGTCGCCCCAGACCCGCGCCATCGTGGACGGCTGGTTCACCTATCCGGCGCTGCGGTCCGAACGCGCGGTTGCGATCTTTCAGCGGCTGCGCCCGGTCCTGCTGAACCGTCTGGCGCGGGCGGCCAACCCCGACGAGGCGCTCCTGGCGCTGGACGGCTTTCTGGCTGGCCTGCCCGCCGGGGTTCAGCTCTTTTCCCTGTTCGAGGCGAACCCCCCGCTGGTCGATCTGATCGTTGACATCGCCTCGACCGCGCCGGAGCTGGCGCGCTATCTTTCCCGCAACGCCCCGGTGCTGGATGCGGTGATCGGCGGCAGTTTCTTTGCGCCCTGGCCCGGCGAGGCGGCCCTTGCGGCGGATCTGGCGCGCCTGCTGGACGCCGAGCCGGATTACGAAAGGAAACTCGACAGCGCCCGCCGCTGGATGAAGGAATGGCACTTTCGCGTCGGGGTGCACCATCTGCGCGGGCTGATCACCGCCGCCGAAGCCGGGGCAAGCTATGCCGATCTTGCCGCAGCCACGCTGCAGGGCCTTTGGCCGACGCTGTGCCAGCAGGTGACACGCCGCTATGGCGGGATACCGGGACGGGGCGCGGTGATTCTCGGCATGGGCAGCCTGGGGGCCGGGCGGCTGAACGCCGCCTCCGACCTTGACCTGATCATGGTTTATGACGCACCTGCCGATGCTGTCAGCACCGGCCCGCGTCCCCTGGGCGCAAGGGCCTGGTATGCGCGCCTCACCCAGACGCTGGTCACCGCGCTGACGGCCCCGATGGCCGGGGGCAAGCTTTATGAGGTCGACATGCGCCTGCGCCCGTCGGGACGGCAGGGGCCGGTTGCGACCTCGTTCGAGGGTTTTTGCCACTATCACCGGGATGAGGCCTGGACCTGGGAACACCTCGCCCTGACCCGGGCGCGGGTGGTGGCCGGGGCGGGGGGGCTGGCCGACAGGGTCGAAGGGTTCCGCCGGGCGCTGATCCGTGAAAAGGGCCGGGGCGCGCAGGTCATTTCCGATGCCGCCGCCATGCGGGCGCGGCTGCTTGCCGCCTGGCCCGCGCCCTCTGACTGGGAAGCAAAGACCGGCCCCGGTCGGCTGATGGACATCGACTTTCTGGCACAGACAGCCGCGCTTATGGCCGGTGATCCGCAGTGCGGCACCGATCAGCAATTGCGCGCCGGGCGGGAATCGGGCTTTCTGTCCGCAGCCGAGACGGAGATCCTGCTGGCCGCCTGGCGGCTGTTCTGGACCGTGCGGGCGGCTGGCAGGCTGCTGACGGACCGCGACCTGGGCCCCGAGGGTCTGGGACAGGGGGGATGCGCCTTTCTGCTGCGGGAAACCGGGGCGGAAACGGTGGCGGACCTGACCCTCCGGCTGCGCACGGCGGCAGAGGCGGCGGCGGCGGTGATCGCCGCGAAACTGGCCCGGGTGCAAGGGCACGGGGGGACGCGCGATGCGCCTGACAGAAGCTGATCCGAAGGGGCTGGTCCGGGAAAGCTACCGCATCGACGGCATCACGCTGCAAGAGTGCCGGTCGATCTTCATCGACTGGGCGCTGAGCCTGCCCGTCACGGCGGATGTGCCCGCTGCGATCCGGACGCTGCTTGCAGGCTATGGCGCTGCCGATCCGGATCATCCCATGGGTCAGGTCCTGCGCGATGGTCTGGCGGCGGCACCCCAGGCCCGGCGGCGCGGTGGCCGTGCCGCCCGCGCGGCGCGGGTCTGACCGGCAGTGCCGGCCGCCTGAAGGCTGACCCTTCCCGGTTGCGGTCCGGCCTGCCCGCGTGCGCGGCTGGCCGCCTCAGCGCAGGGCGGCCGCTTCGGCGGCAAGGGCCGTGATCGCGGCCCAGTCGCCCCGGACCATCGCATCCTTCGGCGCAACCCAGCTGCCGCCGACGCAGACCACATTGGGCAGCGCCAGGTAATCGCGGGCATTCTTCAGGCTGATGCCGCCGGTCGGGCAGAAGCTGACCTGCGCAAGCGGCGCGCCGATGGCCTTCAGGGCCGCCGCCCCGCCGGAGGCTTCGGCGGGAAAGAACTTCTGGACCGAATAGCCCTTTTCCAGCAGCACCATCACCTCGGTCGCGGTGGCGGCCCCCGGCAGCAGGGGCAGGCCCTCGTCTTCGCAGGCGGCGACCAGCCGGTCGGTGGCACCGGGCGAGACGCCGAATTTCGCCCCCGCCGCCCTGGCCGCCCTGACATCCGCAGGCGTCAGCAGCGTGCCGGCACCGACGACACCGCCCGGCACCCCGGCCATGGCGCGGATCACATCCAGCGCGGCGGGGGTGCGCAAGGTGACCTCCAGCGCGGGCAGGCCGCCCCTGACCAGCGCCTCGGCCAGGGGGCGGGCATGGGCGGCATCCTCGATCACCAGCACGGGGATGACCGGGGCAAGGCGGCAGATTTCGGCGGCGCGGCGGCTTTGGTCGGCGGGGGTCATTGGGGGGTTCCTTTTGGCAGGGCAGTCAGGGCCGGGGGATGTCCCCGGTGAGACGGTGGATGGAGTGTTATGGATCAATGGGTTGGCGGGGGTAGTTTACCAAATGGTCCTCCTCGGGGCAATCCTTCAGGCCGGGCAAACGCAGATGGACAGCATCGGTCGCGGACCCCTTCATGCCCGTCTGTCTGATCCCTTGCTGCGTTTTCGGCACCGCATCCCGCGCATCCTTCCGCACTTGTCCCACAGGGCTTTCTGCCAATGCTTCGAAAGGATCGCACCATCAATCCATGGGATCAAACACCCGGTGGTCCCCTGGCGTGTGCGGACCTGCCGCTGCTGATGCCGCGCATCTCTGCAGTTGTCGCGCAACACGTATCGCCCCTCCTTGGGCAACTGCTGACACTGTGGATATGCGTCTCCATGGCCTCAAGAGCAAATGAGGCACCAGGCGCAAGGTCCGCAATCGGTTTCAGCCCCGGGGGGGCAACATGACAACTCTGTGTCTTGGCCAGGACAGTCTGCAGCTTCCGACCGCGTTGGTTCAGTCGGGTGCCGTCCCGGCTTATGGCAGTCATCCTCTGGACGGTTATCCTGATCTGATGATCTGGGAAGCGGAAAGGGTCGTCATCACCGGCAAGCTTCTGCGTGAGAGCCGGGACATGGACCGGCACCCTCAGGGGGCCGCCTTGGGTCGGGGAAGGCTTGCGGACCGGGAAGGTTCGGCGTTCCTGTGCAAGGCGGTGGTTTGAGGGGTCCCTTGGCGACCCCGGTGGTTCAGACGGCGCGGATCGGCAAGCTGCAACGGCCCCGCGAGCGTACCGCGAACCGGCCCCGGTACAACCGCGCGTTTGGGTGCCGGGGGTCGATGGGGATCCTGACCGGCGCTGCGATGCAGGGGCTGGCGGAGCCTGTCGGCAGGATCGACAGGCCTGCGGTTTTCCTGGGCAAGGCGACCCGGCTGTGGCTGTCGGTCAAGGGTCTGTTCAGGCTGACCCTGCGCCAGGCGATCGGCATGGTGCGGGCATTGCTGAAGCCGACGGGGCTGGACGGGCCCCTGCCGGACGGCACTGCCCTGTGCCGCCGCCCGAAGACCCCGACGGTCCGGATGCCCTGTCTGTGCGTCGGCGGCCCCTTGAACCTGCCGGCGGACAGAACCGGCATCAGCTTCCCTGGCGACGGTGAAAGGCACGCCCGGAACAGGGTGCTGAAAAGTGCCCCCCGCATGCCCGGCGGGAAGCTCTTTCCGGTCCGGGGAAAGGGATTGCCCCTGGGGGCGGGACGCGGAACCGCGACCTGCGTTTCCCCCGCCCCTGAGCGACGGTCCCACAAGGGCCGTCTCCACCCGCATAACGCAGGCCAGCGCCCGCCGCAGGCGGGGTGGGCGCTGGCCGGGGGCTTTGGCCGCCGGCTGGCCCTGATCCCGGCGTGGCGCTGGGCCAAGGGCGATGGCCCCTGCCGGGATGCTCAAGGGGCGCGCAGGTGCAAGAGCGTCCCGCTTTCCGGTCAGCCAGCCCCTGCGACCGGCACTTTTTCAGGACCCTGCAAAAGCCGGCAAGCTTCAGCGGGAAAGCCTTGGTCCCGCCGGACCCGATGGAATTCCTGAAGTCTGTATCGCGCATGTCGCCCGCCTGCGGCTCCAGCCAGGAAGGCATTCAAATCCCTTCTGAACAGAAAAGGACTTCGCACGCCGGGCCTGTCAGGGGGTCAAACCCGGCGCAGCATTTCAACGCGGCCAAAGAGTGCGCGGCGGATGCCTTCCGCCGCCTTTCGCATCAGAAATGAATCACCCGCCCGTAAGCATCCAGCACCGCTTCATGCATCATCTCGCTCAGCGTCGGGTGCGGGAAAACCGTTTCCATCAACTCCGCTTCGGTCGTCTCCAGCGTGCGGCCGATGACATAGCCCTGGATCAGCTCGGTCACTTCGGCCCCCACCATATGCGCGCCCAGGAGTTCGCCGGTCTTCGCATCAAACACGGTTTTCACAATCCCTTCCGCCTCGCCCAGCGCAATCGCCTTGCCGTTGCCGATGAAGGGGAATCGGCCGATGCGGATGTCATGGCCTGCCGCCTTTGCCTTTTCCTCGGTCAGGCCGACGCTGGCGATCTGCGGGTTGCAATAGGTGCAGCCGGCGATTGACCCGGGCTTGATCGGGTGCGGATGGCCGCCCGCGATCAGTTCGGCCACCATCACGCCTTCATGACTGGCCTTGTGCGCCAGCCATGGCGCGCCGGCAATGTCGCCGATGGCATAAAGCCCCTCGACCCCGGTGCGGCAGAATTCATCTGTCACCACATGGGTGCGATCAATTTTCACGCCCAGCGCCTCCAGGCCGAGGTTTTCGGTGTTCCCGACGATGCCCACGGCGGAAATCACCGTATCAAACTCCATGGCCGTGGTCTTGCCGTTCTGTTCGATCTGCGCCGTCACACCGAGGCCCGGCTTGCGGTTCAGCGATTTGACGGCGGCTTTTTCCAGAATCTTCATGCCCTGCCTGAGGAATTGCTTCTTCGCAAAGGCGGCGATTTCGGCATCTTCCACCGGCAGGATGCGGTCCATCACCTCGACCACGGTCGTATCGGCCCCCAGCGTGTTGAAGAAGCTGGCAAATTCGATGCCGATGGCCCCGGACCCGATCACCAGCAGCCGCTTCGGCATCCTGACCGGCTGCAGCGCATGGCGATAGGTCCAGACCAGATCGCCGTCCGCCTCCAGCCCCGGCAGTTCGCGCGCGCGCGCGCCCGTGGCCAGGATGATGGCGGGGGCCGTCAGCTCTTCCACGCCCTTGTCGGTGGTGACGGCAACGCGGCCTTTGGCCGGGATCGTCGCCACGCCCATGAAGACGGTGATCTTGTTCTTCTTCATCAGGTGGCCGATACCGCCCGACAGTTGCTTTGCCACGCCGCGCGACCTTGCGACGACGGCGGGCAGATCATAGCCGATCCCGTCCGCCTTCAGCCCGAATTCCTTGGCCCGGTGCATCAGGTGGAACACCTCGGCAGACCGCAGCATCGCCTTGGTCGGAATACAGCCCCAGTTCAGGCAGATGCCGCCCAGGTTTTCCCGCTCGACAATGGCAACCTGCTTGCCCAGTTGGGCCGCCCGGATGGCGGCGACATAGCCGCCGGGACCGGACCCGATCACGATCACGTCAAAGGACTTGGCAGCCACGGTTCGCCCCCCTGAAAAAGCAGTTCGCCATTAAACCATTCTTCCTGCCCCGGCAACAAACCGGCGCGCCGCAGCGCCTTGAGCCTGTTGCATGGCCTCTGCCTGCAACTGCCGCACCAGGGCACCGTAGCCGCCCTGTGCCAGAAATGCCTCTTCCCCGGCGGTGGATGCCCGGCCCAGCGCGGCATTGCGGAAAGGAAAGCGCCCGAAGCGGCGGATGATCTCGCGGTGCGCGCGGGCATGCAGCAGCGTTTCCGCCCCGCTTTCGGGCAGGCGTTCCGCAATCAGCGCCACCGCCCGGTCCTGATCCGCCGGCACTTCGCTGTGTTCAAAGGGCAGGTAGAAGAACTGCCGTTCCGGTTCCGGTGCGCCCAGGTCCCAGCCTGCGTCCACCGCCCGCCTTGCCGCAGCCAAAGCCCGCGCATCGGTGGCAAAGGCCAGCGCCGTACCCCGGTGCATGTTGCGCGGCAACTGGTCGGTCACAATCAGATAGGCCAGCGTGCCGACCGTGCCGTCCACCCAATGGTCCAGCCCGCCGCCCGCCGCAGCCTGCCACAGGTCCAGAAAGCGCAGCCGGCATTCGGCATCGATCGCCGCACCCCCGGCATACCAGCCTTCGGGGCCAAGCGCACCGATCCAGTAATCCAGCACCTCGACCGGGTCCGCCATGCCGTCCTTCCCGCCTTGACACGTCCGACCCTGACAGTTCGCCTGACCCGTCGCAAGACGGATGCGTCCCCTTTGCCCGGACTCAGGCCGCGCGGTCCCGCACGGCATCCACCGCCATGACCGAGGCGGATGGAACGATGGGGGCGAAACTGCCCCCCGCCGGTGCCGCCGGGCGGCGTGTCATGCGCCAGCCGGCATAGGCCGCCAGCGCCCCGAACAGCAGCCCCATCAGCAGAAAGAACCCGCCCGGGCCGACCTGGGCCATCATCCAGCCGGTGACAACCGGGCCGCCAATGGCCCCCAGACCGTTGAGAAAGATCATCCCGGCACTGGCCGCCGCCATGTCTTCCTTGGTCAGGTAGTCGTTGGTATAGGCGATCAGCAGCGAATAGAGCGGATTGATCACCCCGCCCAGCACCACGGCAGAACCGACCTGCACCGCAAAGGGCAGGGGCAGCGCAAAGGTCAGAAGCATGGCCACCGCCCCCGCGACAGACAGCCCCAGGATCAGCTTGCGCCGGTCGATCCGGTCTGACAGCCAGCCGATGGGGTATTGAAACACCAGACCGCCCAGATACAACGCCGCCACGAAGATGGTGATCTGCTTGACGCTCAGCCCCACCATCGCGCCCCAGACCGCCGCCATGCCGAACATCGCGGCAAAGATGCCGCCCGTCAGCAGCATGCCCGCGCAGCCCAGCGGAGAGATCCGCAACAGCCGCCGGAACGGCAGCGGGCGGATGGTATCGAACACCGGGGCCGGGGTGGCCGCCAGCAGGATCGGCATGAAGGCCAGCGACACCAGCACCGAGGGCAGGATGAACAGCACAAATCCCGAAGGATCGGGAATGTTCAGCAGGGCCTGGCTGGTGATGATGCCGATCATCTGCACGATCATGTACAGCGACATCGCCTGCCCGCGCGTCTCGTTCGTCGCCGTGTTGTTCAGCCAGCTTTCCGCCGTGACATAGACCCCGGCAAAGCAGAATCCGATCACGGCCCGCATGATCGACCAGGACAGCCAGTCGGGCACCACGGGGTACAGCACCAGCACGGCGGAAATCAGCGAACCCAGGGCGGCAAAGACCCGCACATGGCCGACCCGCCGGATCATCTCGGGCGCCATGCGTGATCCCAGCAGGAAGCCCAGGAAATAGGCCGACATGACAAAGGAAATCTCATAGGTGGAAAATCCGCCCGCCGTCCCCCGGATGCCCAGCAAAGACCCCTGCATGCCGTTGCCGACCATCAGCAGCATGACGCCCAGCAGCAGGGGCCAGGTGGTGACTAGAACCTTCAGCATCCCGATCTCCGCGTCCCACGCCCCGCAGGGCCTGCCCGGCCCTGCAGCGTCACGCCCTGCCCCCGTCGGGAATCAGCAGGGACGCATCGCCATAGGAAAAGAACCGGTACCCCTGATCTATGGCATGGGCGTAGACCCGGCGCATCCTGTCTTTGCCCATCAGCGCGGAAACCAGCATCAGCAGCGTCGATTTCGGCAAATGAAAATTGGTCATCAGCGCATCGGTGACCCGAAAGGTGTAACCGGGATAGATGAAAATGTCGGTCGTGCCCTGCCAGGGGTGCATCCGCCCGTCAGGGTCGGCCGCACTTTCGATCAGGCGCAGTGCCGTGGTGCCCACGGGAATGATCCGCCCGCCCTCTGCCCGCGTGCGGTTGATCAGATCTGCCGCGCCTTGCGTGACCTCGCCCCATTCGGCATGCATCCGGTGGGTGGTGACATCTTCCACCGTCACCGGCAGAAAGGTGCCTGCGCCGACATGCAGCGTCACCTCTGCCAGCCGCACGCCCCGGTCCACCAGCGCGCGCAGCAAGGCCGCATCGAAGTGAAGCGAGGCGGTCGGGGCCGCCACGGCCCCGGCATGACGCGCAAAAACCGTCTGATAGTCATCGGTGTCGGCAGCGTCGGGCGCCCGCCTTGCAGCGATGTAGGGCGGCAGGGGCATCATGCCCGCTGCGGACAGGGCCGCATCAAAGTCGTCGCCCGTCAGGTTGAAGACAAGCCGCAGGTCCGTCTTGCCCTTTTCGGCCACCACGGCGGACAGATCGGGGGAAAAGACGATCTCTTCGCCGGGCAACACCTTGCGCAACGGCTTGGCCAGCGCGCGCCAGCCGCCCTGGGCGGACGGCTCCATCAGGGTCACTTCGATTTGCGCCGCAACCATGCCTTGTCCGGTCATCCGGCGGCGCGTGCCCGTCAGGCGGGCCGGAATCACCTTGGTGTTGTTCAGCACCAACAGATCGCCGGGGCGCAACACCGCCGTCAGGTCGCGCACATGCAGATCGCGGATCGTATCCCCCGTCGCCAGCAGCAGCCGGGCGGCGGTGCGCGGGCGGGCGGGCCGCGTGGCGATCAGCGCCTCGGGCAGATCGAAATCGTAATCGGACAGCTTCATGTCGTCATCCCCCGGGTGGTGCGGCGCGGAACAGATCGCGGAACATCCCCGGCGTCAGGATGGACAGCGGATTGACCGACACCGCCGGATCGGCCGCCGTACCGGTCAGCTGATAGCGAAAGCCGAACAGCCCCTCGCCGGGGCGGGTCAGGATTGTGGCGATGCCGTTCAGCAGATAGACCGGCGAAATCACGCCCTGCATGTTCAAGCCGCCGGTGGTCGAATTGAAGCTGCCCGACAGGCTGACGCCCAATGATGCCCCCACTGCCGACCCGCGCGTGACCGCCACCCCCGCAGGCGAGGTGCGGAACCGGGCCTCGACCGTGCTGAACACCAGCCCGGAGTCGTTCAGTTGCTCCAGCAGGCCAACGACGCTGATTGCATTGAGCATTTCCGCAAGGATCGGCGCGCCGCGAATCCGGATGTCGGTCACCACGGCATTGCCGTCATAGACGCCCTTCGCCCCGCGCGGCCAAAGCGTCAGGTCCAGCGCGCCCCCGCGTGCCCGGCCGGAAATGCCGGCCGCAGCAATGACTGCCCCCGCATCGTCTGACAGGACACGGGCCGCCGTGCCGTCCTGTGTAGGCAGGACAGACCCCGAAACCCGCGCCTTGCCATTGACCGATCCGGTGAAATCCCCCCTCAGGCCGTCGCCGTAGCCGCCGCTGAACACGCCCTCAAATCCGGTCAGGGAAATGCCTTTCGTCACTGTCAGGCTGTCCAGCGCCACGGTCAGCGGCAGGCCGCCCGAACTGCCCGACGTGCCTTCCGGCAAGAAGCGCAAGTCGGCCGTTCCCCCGGTTACGGCAATGCCCACATCGCGGCCCGGGCCATTGCCGGTCAGCTCCACCTGCGCATCCAGCCAGTCGCCGCTTTTCACCGTCCCAAAGCGCGCCAGCGCCAGCCCCCCGTCCGGGCGCAGCGTGGCGCTGCCCTCGACGGTCACGTCGCCGCTGGTCAGGCGCAGCCGGTCTATGGCCGCCGGGCGGCCCAGGCGGCCCTCAACCGTGAACGCCGCGCTGTCGTTCGGTCCCTTGGCCAGACCGATCGAGGGCACAGACAGCGACACCCCCGCCAGCGCCGACTCCAGCCGGAAGGTGCCGCCATCGTTGACAATATCCATCTCCAGCCGGGCCGGGCCCTTGCCCGTCACGCTGTCGGCCTGCAGGCGGATGCCGAATTCCCGCAGCGCGGCATCCGAGATTTCGGCCTCGCCTTCGATCCGGCTGATGCCCCTGAAGGCGGGACCGAATTCCTGTGTCCAGGTTCCATCCAACGCGGCATTGCCCAGCCGCGCCTTCCCGCTGATCCGCAGTCCGGTATTGTCGGCCCGAAGCCCCAGCCTGTCAGCGCGCAGCGTCTTGCCCCTGACCAGCCCGTCCGAGGTCACGTCACCCAGCGTTCCGGTCACGTCAAAGACGACATCCTGCGCCTGCACCCGGGGCTGCAACGGAAAGCGCAGGTTGGCGGTCAATTCCGCATGCCCCTCTGCCAGCGAGACGGGAAAGTCCGCCTTTGTCAGAAAACCGAAGGGCGGCTCGTCCAGCAGCGACATCGCGGCAGTGATCGAGCTTTTCGTCTTCAGGGTGATCTCCGCCCGCGCTGGCCTTTGTGTGATGTCGGGCACCCGGATGACCGTTCCCGCCACGTCGATGCGCCCGCCCTGGGGCGGTGTCACCCCGCCCCGGTCCAGAACCGTGGTATGGGTCGAATCGAAGATCGTGGAATAGCCATAGGCATCCCTGACCGGCGGCAGCGTGCGCAAAAAGCGCACCTCAGCCCCGGCAAAGTCATAGCCCAGCAAAAGGCGCGGCTCCTGCCCCGGCCTCAGGCGAACGCCGCCCTTCACGTCGGACAGAACACCTTGCTGCACGTTGCTCACCAGCCAGGCCCGGGTTTTCGGAACCAGACCCACCGGCCACAGGGCCAGCAGCCGGTCATGGCGGATCTCGTTCAGCGCCACGTCCAGCGACAGGTTCCACCCTGCGGATGCGGCCAGCGCCACCCCCCTGACATGAAGCCGCTGGTTGCCTTCGTTCAGCGCGATCTGGCCGATGTCGATCCGGAAGGGATAAAGACTGAGCCGCGCGTCCGCCACCCCTTCGGAAAAGATAACCGGTTCTTCGAAAAGACCTTCCGGATCAACGCGAAGATCGCGGATCTTCATCTGACTTATGAAGGCCCGCGGTTGACCTTGGGCAAGCCCCGGCACCCTTATTGCGCCGCTTGCCTTCAGACGCAGCGAGGTGCTTTCCACCGCAAGGCTTGTCAGGGTCAGCACTTCGCCCTGCGTATCCAGGGCAAAAGCCAGCCCGGCCCGGTCAAAGGCAACGGGCAGCGTGCCGTCGTTCGGGTGCAGCGCCCCGGCCCCGATTTCCAGCGTCCCCTCGCTGCCGGTCAGCCGGCCCGTCCTGTCCAGACTGGCCGAAAGCCGCCCCGAAATCGGCGCGTCCAGCACACCCAGCCAGGCCAGGGCCGGCGCCTGGGATGCGATGTCCGCCGCAGCCACCCCGGTCACCGTGGCACGGATGCGGGCCGACGCATCGGCCTTGGTGCTGATGAAGGTCAGTTCGGCCTGCGCCGGGCCGCTTCCCCCCCCCAGAAGACCAAAGGCCAGTGCCAGGGCAAGCTCATCGGGGCGGTTGACGATGGTCACGCGCCCGTCGCCCACTTGCCAGACGCGGTCCGCGCGGCGGTCATCCAGTGTCAGCGTCAGCGCTTCCGCCTCGATCCGGTCCAGCGCGGACAGAGCCGGAAGGCCAAAGACATGCTCGATCCGATGCAACAGTTCTGCCAGACTGGCGGGCGACGGCCCCACGGCATCCGCCCCGAATTCCAGATCAAAGCGGCCATCCGACAGCCGCCGCAGCGTTGCCTGTGCACCCGCGATCCGCAGCGCGCGCAGGCGGATCTCGCCCCGCAGCAGGTGCCCTGCGTCCACACGGGCATCCACCTGCGGCAGCATCACGATGGTGCGGCCCGCGCTGTTGATCAGGTGCAGGTCCTGAAGCTCCAGCTGCGGGACCCCGCCCGTTCCGACCGACACGGCGGCCCCGCCCAGGGCCAGGGACGCGCCGGGTTCAAGCGCGTTGCCGATCAGGCGGTTCATCCGCGATTCCACCTCGGCCACGGCCCAGACCGGCAGGTGAAACGGCCGCCCAAGAAGACCCGGCAACGCAACGGCGGCCAGTGCCGCCAGGGCCACAAGCACAAGCGGCAGCCACAGGCCGGACCGCCGCCGCCTGCCCCTGCGCCCCGCAGCGGGACCCCGGTTCTGCGGTTCTGGCTGACCGGGCTGTGAAATCGCGCCTCTCCCCGATGATGGATCATCATCTTTGCGACCCTGCCGTTGCCTTTATCTTTCCCGCAAGGCAACTAAAACTCAAAAGCACGTCACCCGTTTTGCGCAAAGGAGTCGCCTATGCCTGCCGCCGGTCAGCCCGCCCCCGATTTCACCCTGCCCCGCGACGGCGGCGGCCAGGTTTCGCTGTCATCCTTCCGCCCCGGAAAGGTCGTCCTGTATTTCTACCCAAAGGACGACACCCCGGGCTGCACCATCGAAGCCACAGACTTTACCGCAAGGCTGGCCGAATTCGCCGCAGCCGACACAACGGTGATCGGCATTTCGAAGGACAGTGTCAAAAGCCATGACAAGTTCCGCGCCAAGCACGGCCTGACGATCATCCTCGCCTCGGACGAGGGCGGCACCGTCTGCGAAGACTGGGGGGTCTGGGTCGAGAAAAGCATGTACGGCAAGACCTACATGGGGATCGAACGGTCCACCTTTCTGATCGACGGCACGGGCACGGTGGCGGTCGCCTGGCCGAAGGTCACGGTCAAGGGGCATGTGGACGCGGTGCTCAAGGCGGCGCAGGCGCTGTGACCGCGACCCTGGCGCAGATGGCGGTCGAGGTGCTGACCACGGCCGACGGGCGCGCCAAGACCGCGCTGGGGCACCGCCATGCGGCGGCCTGGCGCGCGGCACGTGCGGCGGGCACCCCGCTGCCCCTGGGGCAGGCGCAGCCCCCCGCGCGCCCGGCGCGCCCCGCCGCGCCCGCGCTTCTGGCCCCGCGGGACATGCCGCGCCGCCGCCCCGGCACGCTGGCCGGGCGCATCGCCCTGCTGCATGCGGTGGCGCATATCGAGCTGAACGCGGTGGACCTGCACTGGGATATCATCGCCCGCTTCACCGATACGAAGATGCCCATGGGCTTTTATGACGACTGGGTGAAGGCCGCCGATGAGGAAGCCCGGCATTTCAACCTGATCTGCGATTGTCTGGAAGCCCTGGGCAGCCATTACGGGGCCCTGCCCGCCCATGCCGGAATGTGGCGCGCGGCGGAAGACACCGCCGGCGATCTGCCGGGACGGCTGGCGGTGGTGCCCATGGTGCTGGAAGCGCGCGGGCTGGACGTGACCCCGGGCATGATCGAGATCTTCCGCAAGGCCGGCGACACCCGGGCGCAGGAGGCGCTGTCGGCAATCTACGCCGAAGAGGTGGCGCATGTCGCCTATGGCTCCAAGTGGTTTCATTTCCTGTGCGGGCGTCAGGACACCGACCCCAAGGAGATGTTCCATGATCTGCTGCGAAGATACTTCCACGGCGCGCTGAAGCCGCCCTTCAACGAGGAAAAGCGGGCGGAAGCCGGCATTCCCCCCGATTTCTACTGGCCGCTGGCGGAACAGACCGCGCAGCGGCCGCGCGGTTGAACCCGCGTCGCATCGGCGACATTTCGCCGATTTTCAGCACCCCCGGCGGCATTCGGCATGCGGCCCGTCAAAGGCGTTGCGACGGGACATCCCCCTCTGTTAGCTGCCCTTGCGGCGTGAGCACGGGGATGTTGCGCCGGCTTCGGGGCTGACCGCCCTTACCCTTGGGAAAACAACACGGGGGCGTTCACGTGACGGGGCATCTTTCCTACCGGCTGAATGCAGCGCTTGAGCGGGTCTTTCCGGAACAGCGGCTGTTCCTGAAATCCGATCAGGATACCCGGTTCATCCGGCTTCGTCCGGTGACCCAGGCCATCGCCGCCGTCGGGGGTGCCCTGCTTATGGCATGGCTGATCGTCGCCTCTGCGATCCTGCTGATGACCCTGATTTCTGCCGGACCGGCCCGCGAGCAGGCCCAGCTTGCCGGACAGGTTTACGAGCAGCGCCTGAATGACCTGTCGCAGGACCGCGATCTGCGCTCTGCCGAGGCCATGCAGGCGCAAGAGCGGTTCAATCTGGCGCTGGATCAGGTGTCGCGGATGCAATCTGCGCTTCTCGCCTCTGAAGACCGGCGCAAGGAACTTGAGACCGGCATCGAGGTTATCCAGCAAACCCTGCGCCGCACCATTGCCGAGCGCGACGAGGCCCGCGGCGAAGTGCAGCGTCTTGGGCTGGTTCTGGCCGAACAGTCCGGGTCCGGCCCGGTCGATGTGGCACGCGGCAAAGATGTGCTGGCCACGCTGAAGGTTCTGACCGAGACGCTGGACGACATCGCCAGAGAGCGTGATTCGCTTGACGCCGACGTTGCCCTTGCCCGCGACGAGGCCGCAGAAACGGCCCTGGAAATGCGTCTTATGGAAGAGCGCAACGATTTGATCTTCGAACAGCTTGAAAACGCGGTGTCCGTTTCGATGGAACCGCTGGACAAGATGTTCAAGGCCGTGGGGCTGCAGCCCGAGGCGGTCCTCGACCAGGTGCGCCGCGGATACTCCGGCCAGGGCGGCCCGCTGGGCCCGCTGGTGCCGCTGAGCCTTTCCACAAAGGGAAGCCCTGCAGCAGCGCCAAGCCCTGAAGAGATCCGGGCGAATGCGGTGCTGAAGGGCCTGGACCAGATGAACATCTACCGGATCGCCATCAGCAAGGTGCCTTTCGGCCATCCGGTAAAGACCGCCGTGCGTTACACCTCGGGCTTTGGCGGGCGCAATGACCCGATGGGGCGCGGCCACCGCATGCACGAAGGCCAGGATATGGCAGGCAGGCATGGCTCTGCGATCTATGCAACGGCGGACGGTGTTGTCACCTATGCCGGCTGGGAAAGCGGCTATGGCCGGCTGGTCAAGATCCGGCATGATTTCGGCATTGAAACCCGTTACGGCCACCTTTCCAAAATCCGCGTAAACGTCGGAGACAGGGTATCGCTTGGTGACCGTATCGGTGATATGGGAAATACCGGCCGGTCGACCGGCACCCATCTTCACTACGAGGTCCGGTTAAGCGGCACTGCCGTAAACCCGATGACCTACATCAAGGCAGCGCGAAATGTTTTCTAAAAGCAGAATAAATGAACCCGGTCCAAAGGCAGGCGGCGAGTCCGAACGCCCGAAAACGGCAGAGGACAAAGCGACAAACACCATGGACTACTCCCCCACCTCATCAAAGGCGAAACCGGCTGTGTCCGTCCTGTCATCTGATCTGACGGTTGTCGGCAACCTGAAGACGACCGGCGACATCCAGATCGAAGGCACTGTCGAGGGCGATATCCGCGCCCATCTGCTGACAGTGGGCGAAACAGCCACGATCCGGGGCGAGATCGTGGCCGACGACATCGTGGTGAACGGGCGCGTCATCGGTCGGGTGCGCGGGCTGAAGGTGCGGCTGACATCAAGCGCGCGGGTCGAAGGTGACATCATCCACAAGACCATCGCGATCGAAAGCGGCGCGCATTTCGAAGGTTCGGTCCAGCGCCAGGACGATCCGCTGGGGACAGGCCGCGCGGCGCTTGCGGCACCGCCAGTGGCCCTTGCCTCCCCCGCGACCAAGCCCGACACGATCTGAGGCGCGCGCTGCGGCGATCCTGACATGAAGCCCTGACGCACCCCGTCAGGGCTTGCTTTTTTCCGGGTTGTCAGACCAGCGCCCGCCGGTACAGATGCCATGTCGCATGGCCCAGCACCGGCAGGACGATCAGCAGCCCAAGAAAGTCGGGCAGCATCGCCGCAAAGACCAGCACGGCGATAAAGGCCCCCCATCCAAGCATGACCGGCGGGCTGGCCTGCACCGTCTTGAAACTGACGATCATCGCGGTAACGAAATCAATCTCGCGGTCCAGCAGCAGGGGCAGGCTGACCACGGTGACCGAAAACAGAAGCGTGGCAAATACCGCCCCCACGGCCGTTCCCACCGCCAGCATCGCAAGCCCGTTCGGTGTCAGAAAGACCGACAGCGAAGACGAGACTTCGGTCATGGCGGACAGGCCCATGAACAGGGCGAAGATCATATGGGCAAGAAAGTTCCAGAACAGGAAGAAGACCACGATCACAACCGCCATCGAGGGGATCTGCCGGTTCTTCTCGGACCAGACCACCCCCAGGACCGACCGCCAGCCCAGCGGCCTGCCCTGTTCGATCCGCCGGCTGACCTCATAAAGACCGCAGGCGATGAAGGGTCCCAGAATGGGAAAGCCCGCCGCTGCGGGCAAGGTCCACCACAACTGGCCGGAAACCGTCACGGCCAGATACATCACCCAGCCGCCCAGAACATAGACCGAAGCAAAGAACAGCCCGAACAGCGGCGCCCGGGTGAAATCGCGCCAGCCAAGCCGCAGGGCGGCGGCCAGATCGGATATGGCCACAGGATTGATCGCGGGGACCGCCGATGCGGGAACGGCGTCTTGCGTCATGCCATGCCCCTTCCTCCGGGCGGGGACCAAGGCTGGCGCAGCCGGGCCTTGCCGGTCAATCCCCGTGCACGGCGCAGCGGGTCAGTCGGCATTGGCCTCGGCCCGGCTCTTGCCCGCCACATCCATCGCCAGCGTTGCGGCCATGAAACGGTCCAGGTCGCCGTCAAGAACCCCCTGCGTGTCAGAGGTTTCCACACCCGTCCGCAGGTCTTTCACCATCTGGTAGGGTTGCAGCACATAGGACCGGATCTGGTTGCCCCAGCCGGCGTCGCCCTTGGTCTCGTGCGCCGCATTGATCGCCGCTGTGCGCTTGTCCAGTTCCAGCTGATACAGCCGCGAGCGCAGGGCATTCATGGCAATTTCGCGGTTCTGGTGCTGGGATTTCATCGATGAGGTGACAACGATGTTGGTGGGCAGGTGCGTGATCCGCACCGCCGAATCCGTGGTGTTCACATGCTGCCCGCCCGCCCCGGAAGACCGGTAGGTATCGACGCGGATGTCGCTGTCGGGGATGACGATTTCGATGTTGTCGTCCACCACCGGATAGACCCAGACAGAGCTGAACGAGGTATGGCGCCGCGCAGCCGAATCATAGGGCGAAATCCGCACAAGGCGGTGCACGCCGGACTCTGACTTCAGCCAGCCATAGGCATTCGGCCCGCTGATCTTGTAAGAGGCCGATTTGATCCCCGCCTCTTCGCCCGGGCTTTCTGACATCAGCTCCACGC
The DNA here is from genome assembly GCA_020251025.1 of Rhodobacter sp. Classification (GTDB taxonomy): domain Bacteria; phylum Pseudomonadota; class Alphaproteobacteria; order Rhodobacterales; family Rhodobacteraceae; genus Aliitabrizicola. Next base: position 41,296 of record JADCDI010000017.1, read on the forward strand.
TGTAGCCCTTTTTTTCGGCCCAGCGCACATACATGCGCGCCAGCATGCTGGCCCAGTCACAGCTTTCGGTGCCGCCCGCGCCTGCGTTCACTTCGAGGAAGGTATCGTTGCGGTCGGCTTCGCCGCTCAGGAGCGCCTCCACCTCTTTTGCAGAGGCCAGCGTCACCAGCCCCCGCAGCGCCTGTTCGGCCTCTGCCACGATCTCGGCATCGCCCTCGGCCTCGCCCAGTTCGATCAGCCCGACATTGTCACGCAGACCCGATTCGATCTGGCCATAGGTTGTCAAAGCATCCAGCAGCGCCTGCCGTTCACGCATCAGCTTTTGCGCGCGGGCAGGGTCAGACCACAGATCGCCCTGCTCCAGCAGGGCGTTGAACTCTTCCAGCCGGTGCGATGCCGTTTCCCGGCCCATGCGCTGGCCCAGCAATTTCAGCGACTTTTCGATCGCCTCCACATTGTTCTGCGTCTCGGCGCGCATCGGTCTGCTTCCGTTTCCTCAGGCTTAGCGCAGGGGTGATAACGGGTCGGCGCCGTCGCGGCAAGGGCGGCACCGGTCCCCGGCCCGCGTCAGTACAGCCCGCCCGAACTCATGGTGCCGAAATCGGCCTTGTCGGGGATCACTCTCGTCTCACCGGTCGATGTGGTGACGGTCTGCTCGCCTTCGGATCCGTCCGTTTCCCCATAGGCGAACAGCGGCAGGTTGGACCCCATGGCAAAGCCGCCATCCACCACGGCCATCCCGTAATGCGAATCCTGGCCGTCGCGGAAGTATTCGGCGACGACATTGTCGCCCGTGGCATCGTCGTAAAGCATGGCCCCTGTGAACCGGTCGATCTTCTGGAAATAGCCGCCCGGGGGCACGGCAAATGCGGTGCCGCCGTACTTTGCCACGGCCTTGGTCATGAATTCCTGGAACACGGGGCCGCACAGCCCGCCGCCCGACACCGATCCCAGACTGCGCGGCTGGTCATAGCCGATATAGCAGCCCGCCACGACGTTCGAGGTATAGCCGATGAACCACACATCCTTGGCGTCGTTGGTTGTGCCGGTCTTGCCCGCCACCGGCACCGGCAGGGCAATGCCGCGCCCCGTTCCGCGCTGGATCACCCCTTCCATCATCGAGGTCAACTGATAGGCGGTGATCGGATCCATCACCCGGTCGCGGTTCGACAGGATGCGCGGCGCTTCGCCCGGAGACAGGCTTGCAAGCTGGCAGTCCGGGCACTTGCGCTGGTCATGTCGGTAAATTGTCTTGCCGGACCGGTCCTGCACACGATCCACAAGCGTCGGTTCCACCCTTTCGCCGCCATTGGCAAACATGGCATAGGCCGCCACCATCTTGTACAGCGTGGTTTCCTGGGCCCCCAGCGCATTCGCCAGAAAGGGCTTCATCGGCTGGTAAACGCCAAAGCGTTCGGCGTAGCCCGCAACGGTGTCCATCCCGATTTCCTGCGCAATCCGCACGGTCATCAGGTTGCGGCTTTGCTCGATGCCGGTGCGCAGCGGCGCGGGGCCATAGAACTTGTTCGATGCGTTCTTGGGCTTCCACAACCCTTCGGGCGTGTTCACCTCGATCGGTGCGTCGATGACGATGGTCGCCGGGCTGAAACCGGAATCCAGCGCTGCGGCATAGACAAAGGGCTTGAAGCTGGACCCGGGCTGGCGCTGCGCCTGGGTGGCGCGGTTGAATTCGGATTCCTGAAAGCTGAAGCCGCCCTGCATCGCCAGAACCCGGCCCGTGTTCACGTCCATCGCCATGAACGCGCCCCCGACCTCGGGCACCTGGCGCAGCGACCAGCGCGCGAAGCTGCCGTCCTCGTCACTGGTCACGGCCTGTACCAGAACGACATCGCCGACCGAGACAAGATCCGAAACCTCGTTCGCCTTGGGTCCAAGCCGCCCGTCAGCCTGGCGCTTGCGCGCCCAGGTCACATCCTCGGCCGGAATGAAATGGCCGTCGTCGTCTTCCTCGATCCCTTCGATGCCAATGCGCGCCGCGTCCCCCGTGACCGACAGCACAACGGCGGGATACCAGCCTTCGACATCGCGCGGCACTTCGGCCTCGGACAGGGCGCTGCGCCAGTCGGCCTCGCTGCCCAGCCTGTCGGGGGCGATGACCTTGCGGGTTCCGCGCCAGATGCCCTGCGAGCGGTCAAACTTCTCCAGCCCGGCCCGCAGCGCCCGGGCGGCTTCCTGTTGCAGGTCCGGATCGGCGGTGGCCCGAATCGTCAGGCCGCCCGTGAACAGCTCTTCCTTGCCGAAGGTGGTCGAAAGCTGCCGCCCGATTTCGTCGGTGAAATAGTTGCGGGGGGGAAGCGACTGGCGGAAGGCGGGAAAATCGCCGTTCTGCACCGACAGAAGCGGCATGTCCTTTTCCCGAAGGTAGGTCGCCTCGTCAAGATAACCGTTCTGCCACATCTCGCGCAGCACGTAGCTGCGCCTTTCGGTCAGGCGGGCCTTGGCGTTAACGGGATGAAACTTGCTCGGGGCCTGCGGCATCGCCGCCAGCATCGCTGCCTCGTGCGGGGCAAGGTCCGCCAGCGGCTTGTTGAAATAGGTCTGGGCAGCGGCGGCGACCCCGTAGGAATTCTGGCCGAGGAAAATCTCGTTCAGGTAAAGCTCAAGGATCTTTTCCTTGCTCAGCGTCTCTTCGATCCGCGAGGCAAGAATGATTTCCTTGATCTTGCGCTCGCCCGTACGCTCGCCGCCCAGAAGAAAGTTCTTCATCACCTGCTGCGTGATGGTGGACGCCCCGCGCAGGTTCTGCCCGCGCGAGACGATGGCATCGCGCGCCGCAGCGGCGATGCTGGTCACGTCATAGCCCTTGTGGTGGTAGAAATTCTTGTCCTCGGCGCTGATGAAAGCCTCTTTCACCAGATCGGGAATATCCTCGATGGGCGTGAACAGCCGCCGTTCTTCGGCGAATTCATCGATGATCCGCCCTTCGCCCGAATAGACGCGGCTGATCGTGGGCGGGGTATATTGTGCAAGGCTTTCATGGCTGGGCAGGTCCCGGCCATACATCCAGAATACCGCCCCCACCGACAGCGCGGCAAAAAACAGCCCCAAGGTCAGGGCAGAGAAAATCGCCCCCAGAAAAGACCCGACGAACCTGACCACAGCACACTCCTGTCCGCGTCCGCATCCTATACAGGGGAAGCTGCCAGGGGTCAAAACCCGAGCGCGTGATCCCGCCTAAGGCTACTTGCGGCGCAATTGCTGCCGGGCCGCATCCGCGACAGACCAGTCCTTGAGACCTGCCGCTATCGCCTGCGCCATGCGGGCCCGCCAGGCGCTGTCGCGCAGCCGTTCCAGATCGCCCGGGCTGGACATGAAGCCAATCTCGATCAGCACCGAAGGAATTTCGGGCGATTTCAGCACGGAAAATGCCGCCTGCTGCAAAGGAAAGCGATGCATTCTGATCCCCGCCGCATCCATCGCCCCGCGCAGGGTCTGTGCCAGAAGAAGGGTGCGCGGCAGGGTTTCGGTCCGGGCCATGTCCATCAGCACTTCGGCCACCAGATCATCCTGTCCTGTCAGGTCAACCCCGGACAGAAGATCATCCCGGTCGTGCCGTTCGGCCAGGATGGCCGCCGCCGCGTCACTGGCACCGTCGGCCAGGGTATAGATGGTGGCCCCCACCGCCTCGCCTTCGGCCAGCGCATCGGCGTGCAGCGACAGGAACACCGTGGCACCTGCCGTGCGGGCGATGGAAATGCGGGTTTCCAGCGGCACGAAGACATCCGCGTTCCGCGTCAGCACCACGGTAAAACCGCCGCTGCGCAGCAGGGTTTCCTTCAACTCGCGGGCGAAGGTCAGCATCAGGTCGGCCTCCGACAGTCCGGCACGCTCGGCCCCGGGATCAATCCCGCCATGCCCCGGGTCCAGCACCACCACCACCGGCCCATCGCCGCGCCGTTCCGGCTTTGGCAGATCGGCCGCTTTCGGGGTGGCCCACTCCCGGGGTTCCGGCAGGGCCGCCTTTGCGGCAAAGGCTTCGGGCGATGCCGGTTCCAGCCGGATCATCAGCCGGGCCGCCGCAGTGGCGGTGCGCATTTCGGCCTGATCCACCACGAAGGGTCCGTTCATCTCGATCACCAGCCGCGACCAGCCGGGGCGAAAGACACCGGCGCGCAATCCGGTCACGCGCGCCGAGGCGCGCGGAACCTCGGCGATGCCGCGCCAATCCACCTCGCGCACGTCCAGCACCAGCCGGGGCGGCGCATCCAGCACCCGCAGCCGCCAGGGCACCGGCTGCGACAGGGCCAGCGACACGGCAATCCCGTCGCCCGCGTCGCCGATGGACGAAGATTGCGGGTCAAGCCGGGCCAGCGCGGTCAGGTCCTGGGCCAGGGCACCGCACAGCACCGCCCAGACCGCCACCACCGCTGCCACGATCATCCGCATCATGCGCCATTCCCTGCCCGGTGCACAGTATTCCCGCGCAGGGACCCGAAGTCCACCGGCCAGATGCCCCGCCTGAGGGGATCACAAGTCCGCGCGCGCCCCGCATTGATTGCGCGGTGTGCCTTGCCGCCGCACGGCGATCTGCGATGCTGGGCCAAAATCTGAAGGAGCGCGCCATGGCCCGACTGATCGCTGCCAGCCTCTTGCTGTCCCTTTCCTGTGCAGTCCCGGCCAGGGCTGACCTGGCAGACATGACCCCCGCCGAGAGGGAAAGCTTCCGGGCCGAGGTGAGGGCCTATCTGCTGGACCATCCGGAAGTGCTGATCGAAGCAATGGATGTGCTGAATGACCGGCAGGCCCAGCTTGAGGCGCAGAACGATGCCGAACTTCTGCAGACCCATGCCGCAGAGATTTTCAACGATCCGGCAAGCTGGGTGGGCGGCAATCCCCAGGGCGACATCACGGTGGTCGAGTTCACCGACTATCGCTGCGGCTACTGCCGCAAGGCCTATGACGAGGTGGCGGAACTGGTGAAATCGGATGGGAACATCCGCTTTGTCGTCAAGGAATATCCTATTCTGGGTGAAGGGTCGCTTGCCTCTGCCCGCTTCGCCATCGCGGTGCGACAGGTCGGCGGGGACGCGCTGTACGAGCGGGCACATGACGCGCTGATCAGGCTGCGCGGCGATCCGACGCCGGAAACGCTGGGCCGGCTTGCGGGCGATCTGGGGCTGGATCCGGCCGCCATCCTGGCAAGGATGGACAGCGACGAGGTTGGTGCCGTGATCGCCGCCAATCATGCCCTGGGTGAACGGCTGGGGATCACCGGAACCCCGACCTTCGTGATCGACGGGTTGATCGTGCGCGGCTATGTTCCGCTGGACGGCATGCGCGAGATTGTGCAGGCGCAGCGCGAAGGCTGACGGCTATTCTGCCGCTTCGGACGCGGTCTTTGCCCCCAGCTCCGCCGCCTTTGCCTCGACCAGTTCGACGATATGATCGATCATCCGGTCATTGCCCAGCTTGTGGCTTTGCTTTCCCGCCAGATAGACCATGCCGGACCCGGCCCCGCCGCCGGTAAAGCCGATGTCGGTCATCAGCGCCTCGCCCGGGCCGTTCACCACGCAGCCGATGATGCTCAGGCTCATCGGGGTGGTGATATGGGCCAGCCGTTCCTCCAGCACCGCGACCGTCTTGATCACGTCGAAGCCCTGCCGCGCGCAGGACGGGCAGGAAATGATCGTGACGCCCCGGTGCCGCAGGCCCAGCGACTTCAGGATCTCGAAGCCGACCCTGACCTCTTCCACCGGATCGGCGGACAGGGAAACGCGGATCGTGTCGCCGATGCCCATCCACAGCAGGTTGCCCAGACCGATGGCCGATTTCACCGTACCGGAGAGCAGCCCGCCCGCCTCGGTGATGCCCAGATGGATCGGGGCATCGGTGGCATCGGCAAGCTGCTGATAGGCCGCCGCCGCCAGAAACACGTCAGAGGCTTTCACGCTGATCTTGAATTCGTGAAAGTCATTGTCCTGCAGGATGCGGATGTGGTCGAGGCCGCTTTCGACCATGGCCTCGGGGCAGGGTTCGCCGTACTTTTCCAGCAGGTGCTTTTCCAGGGACCCGGCATTGACCCCGATGCGGATCGAACAGCCATGATCCTTTGCGGCCCTGATCACCTCGCGCACGCGGGAGGCATCGCCGATGTTCCCCGGATTGATCCGCAGGCAGGCCGCACCGGCTTCGGCGGCCTCGATCGCGCGCTTGTAGTGGAAATGGATGTCGGCCACGACCGGCACCGGGCTTTCGGCGATGATCGCCTTCAGCGCCTGTGTCGACTCGCGGTCGGGTGTGGAAATGCGGACGATGTCCGCGCCTGCCACCGCACAGCGCTGCACCTGTGCGATGGTGGCGGCGACATCCGTGGTTGGCGTATTGGTCATCGTCTGGACCGAGATTGGCGCATCCCCCCCCACGGCCACGCGCCCGACCATGATCCGGCGCGATTTGCGCCGGTCGATGTTGCGCCAGGGGCGGATGGGGTTGTGCGCCATGGGCAGCCTTTCAGGGTCCGGGGTCACGCCCCTAGATAGACGGCTGCGCGTCATTGGGCAACCGCCACGGCGCGGCGCTGCACCCGGCAGGGTCCCGAAGACGTGCCGACCGCAGGGGCGCCTGCGTGCACGGCGCGAAACACCTGCATCTGCGGGTGCCCTGCGCCCCCAGGCGGGGGCCATCGCCCCTGCCCCGGCGGCAGGCCGATCCCCGGCGGGCGCTGGCCTTTCAGGGTGGAAGTCCTGCGGGCCTTGGTGACGCTGTTGCGCACGGGCGGGGGAAAGGCGGGTGGCGTTTCCGGGTCCCGCCCGGGAAGGTGAAGGCACCCTCACCGCCTCAATGGCAGGGGCCATCGCCCCTGCCACAGTGCTACGCTGGGATCAGGACCGGCCGGGGGCCAAAGCCCCCGGCCAGCGCCCGCCCCGCCACCGGCGGGCGCTTCGCACCCGCCGGGTCGGGCGCTGGCCTTTGTGTCTCCCGGACCTGCCGGTCTACAGGGGACCGTCCCACTGGGGCGGGGGAAACGCGGTGCGTTTCCTGATCCCGCCCGGACGGGCGAAGTCACCTTCACCTTCCC
>JADCDI010000018.1 GCA_020251025.1 Rhodobacter sp.
AGCCCCGGCGCTTGAGCGCTTCGTTATAAGCCGGCCAGTTCCTGGTTCTGTAGGTCGGGGGTGTGTGTCTGCTCATGCAGACCAGCTACCACACTGGATTCACCAGATGAATCCCTCACGGGATTTGTGCAACAGAGCCTAGCCGATGGCGAACATAGCGGGCACGACAAGCACGAGCGCGACCAACGGATGGAGTCCAAGGGCAGTCGAGGCGGTCAGGCCCAGGTAGGCCGCGAGAACGATCAGATCGCCGTGCGCGATATTCACCAGCCGCATCACGCCGAAGATGAGGCTAAGCCCCGCCGCAAACAGTGCGTAAAGGCCACCCAGCAGAGTGCCCTGAAGAATGGCATTTGCCCAATCCATGCGCGTTACATTCCGAAATAAGCGCGGGAGATTTCCTCGCGTGAGAGTGTGGATGAAGGGCCCTGCAGCGCCACGCGGCCTTCCTGAAGGCAATAGACGCGGCTCGTAACCGACAGGGCTTTGGCGATGTCCTGTTCGACGACTACCGCAGCCATCCCTTCGCCAACGATCCCGGGGAGGGCTTCGTAGATCTGGCGGATGATGACCGGAGCAAGACCAAGGCTGATCTCGTCCATCAGGACAAGTTCTGGATTGGACATCAAGGCGCGACCGATGGCGACCATCTGTTGCTGCCCACCGGACAGAGAGGTCGACTGTTGATTGCGGCGTTCTTTGAGGATCGGGAAGAGACGGTAAACGGCTTCAAGCGACCACGGCCCCTTGCGCCCGATCTGTCCACCGATGATCAGGTTCTCTTCGACCGAAAGCGAAGGGAACAAGAGCCGTCCCTCGGGGACCAAGGCGATGCCAAGTGCAGCGACCTGATCCGCACGAAGTCGGCCGATAGCCTGACCCTTCCAGCGGATCGCATCGGGCCGGTTTTTCATCAAGCCTGCAATGGACCGCATCAGCGTAGTCTTGCCCGCCCCATTCGCACCGATCATGGCGACGACTTCGCCCGGATGTACCCGCGCTGACAGACCATAAAGGGCTTGGAAATCGCGGTAGTGCGCGTCGAGGTTTTCGATTTTCAGGATCGGTTCAGCCATCGGCTTCGATCCCCAGATAAATTTCCTGAACCTCGCGACTGTTCATGATCTCGTGGGGTGTGCCGTCGGCGATCTTCTTGCCGAAGTCGATGACGATCAGTCGATCAACCACCGCAAGCAGCGCGTGGACGACATGTTCGATCCAGACGATGGAGACGCCGGTTTCCCGGACATCCTTGATCGTCTGGATCAAGGAAACGCATTCGCTTTCCGTCAGGCCGCCTGCGATTTCGTCCAACAGCAGAAGCTTGGGTTTTGCACAAAGGGCACGCGTCAGTTCAAGGCGCTTCCGCTCAAGCAGGGTCAGCCCCTTGGCGAGCGTATTTGAGCGGTGCAGCAGACCGGTTCGGTCAAGGACATCAAGGCAAAGCGCCTCAGCCTCCCGTCCCGAAAGTCCGGCTCCTTGCGTTGCCGCGACCATGGCGTTCTCAAAAACCGTCATCCCACCAAACGGTTGGGGAACCTGGAAACTGCGGGCGATGCCGGAACGACAGCGGCGCGGCGCAGGCCAGGTCGTCACATCCTGGCCGTCAAAGAAAATCCGGCCCTTATCGGGGGAAACCGTGCCGGTCACGAGGTTGAACATCGACGTTTTTCCCGCCCCATTCGGGCCGATCACACCAAGCGCCTGGCCTGCAATCAAATGCCAGCTTTGGGCATCGGCTACGGTGACCGCCCCAAAGGACTTCGATAGACCGTCAAGTCGCAGAATTTCAGTCATGGTTCCCCGCTTGGGTGAAGACCCGCGCGCCCTGAGAACGGCGCGCGGGCATCGCGGTCAGCCCAAAAGCTGCAACTCGCCGTTGACCGGAATCTCGGGCGCGCCCGAATTCGCAACGATCTTCAGGTCGAGTCCCTTATCGTCCTTCTGCCACTGACCGGCGACGAGCGGAGTTTTGGTCACGTTCTTGACCGGACCTTTGGACCAGTTCACGGGGCCGACGATGGTCGAAAGATCGGTCGCCGCGATTGCAGAAATGATCGCAGCAGGATCTTCGAGGTCCTCAGCGCGTGCCACAACATCAGCAACAACCTCGAAGAGCGCGTGCTTGAATCCGATGGGCTGGGTCCAGGGCCGGCCGGTGGCTGCGGTGTAACCACCAGCCAGGTCAGCTGATGACAGGCCGGTCAAAGATGACTTGAATGGATGGTTCGGAGACCACCAGACTTCGGAGGTGAGGCCGATGCCACGATCACCAAGCCCCTCGATCACGCTCGGGAACAGCAGTGCTTTACCAATCGTCACCACCTTGGGGGCAAATCCCTGCCGCGCTGCCTGAGCCCAGAATGTGCCGAAATCGGGCGGGATCATATTGCCGGTCACGATCTCGCATCCGGCCTCCTTGAAGGCCGCGATCTGGGCGCTGAAATCGTCGGTGAGGGGTTGGTAGCGCCCCGGATCGACCAAATTGTAACCTGCAGCCGCAAGAGGTTTTGGCAGGCCAAGCTCGGTGTCGCCCCACGCATTGCCGTCAGCGTCATTCGGGAACAAGCCAGCCACCGTCTTGCCGACGCCGGATTTGCCCCACAGATCAAGGAATGCACCGATCACATCCTCAAGGCCCCAGAAGAAGTGATAGGTATTCTCGAAGCCTTTGTCAGGGGCACCCCCACGACCGAAGAAATAAGGCTGCCACGGGCAATCCGTTGTGATGCAGGGCGTGCCGTTCAGTTCTGCCTGGTCGGAAACGGGGTTGACCGTGTCCGGGGTTGATGCCGCGACGATGATGTCGACCTCGTCCGACAGGATCAGTTCGCTCGCCACTTCGGCCGCGCGGTTCGGGTTGGACTGGCTGTCCTTCGAGATGATTTCGATCGCCCAGGTCTTGCCGTTGTTGTCGATACCCGCCCCGAACTTTTCGGCTATGGCTTGAAGGATGTAATCATCAGCCTCGGCAAAACCGGCAAGCGGGCCGGTGCGAGGGCTGACATGCCCGATCTGCAAAGTCGGCGTATCGGCATAGGCGCGAGTGGACCGCAGAATTGCAGGGGCTGCCAAGATGGCAGTCGCTCCAGTCAGAAAACGGCGGCGGTTGGTCAATCGTTGCATGGTCTTCCTCCTTGTTCAGGTGGATTGGCCCTTCTCAGGCCATTCACCCGTCATGCTTCGTTGTCGTTCAGCAGTCCTTCCAGCCGGATCAGGTGGCGGGCCACCTTCTCACGCAGTCGTCTCGCCTCTTCCGGCGTCCATTTCCGGAAGCCTTCACCGCTCTTCATTCCAAGTTTTCCCTCTGCCACCAATTGTTCGAGCAAAGGGGACGGACCGGGACGGTGCTCCAGATCGGCCAGAACCGTATTGTGGATGTCGAGCGTCAGGTCTGTTCCGACGAGGTCGGCATTCTCAAGCGGTCCCAGCACAGCCAGACGTCGGCCGAAACAAGACTTCACGACTGTATCGACCGCCTCTGCATCGCAAATGCCGCGTTCGACGAGTGACACTGCCTCGCGCCAAAGGGCGTGTTGCAAACGGTTACCAATGAACCCGGGGACATCCTTTTCGACGCGCACGGGCGTCTTGCCTGCATCCGTCAGCAAAGACATCGTCGCTTCAATCGCGTTGTCCGAGGTGTCGGGGGTGCGGATCACCTCGACAAGCGGGATCAGATGCGGCGGGTTCCACCAATGCGTTCCCAGCGCGCGGGATTTGTCGCGCAGCCCCGACATGATTTCCGTGATCGGCATGACGGATGTGTTGGACGCAAGGATCGCGTCTGCAGGTGCATGAGCCTCGACTTCCGCAAAGATCGCTTGTTTCAGGGCCATCTTTTCCGGCGCAGCTTCGAAGACGAAGGCTGCGTCTTTCACAGCATCAGGCACGGCGTCGAAGATCTCAATCCTCTTCAATATCTTTGCGATCCGCCCTTCGTCTTCGCCCATAAGGCGGAGGCTATCGGCTATGCGCCCGGAGACCGCTGCCCGTGCCTCAGGGATGGGGTCGGTTATCGCAACATACTGGCCTGCGCGCGCCAGTGTGAGGGCGATCCCATGCCCCATCAGGCCCGCACCGATCACTGCCGTCTGTAGGTTCTTGACCATCGCCTTAACCCGCCGTGTATCCGCCATCGGCGTAGAGGATGTGGCCCGTGTAGAAGTCCGACGCTCTGGACGACAGGAACAAGAGCGGCCCCGCCAGATCTTCCGGCTCGCCCAAACGCCCCTTCGGAACGCGCGCAAGGAAACCGGTCCTGACTTGTTTGGCATTTTCGCTGTCGTCGAACATCCAGGCCGTCAAGGGCGAGCGGAAGACGGTTGGAGCAATCGCATTGACCGTAATTCCCGTGGGCCCGAGTTCACAACCAAGAGCTTTGGTTATGCCGTCGACCGCCGCTTTGCTGGCGCAATAGGCCGTGTAGCCGGCCGGGTGACCCAGCAGTCCGCGCGCCGAAGAGACAAGGACGATCTTTCCTCCGTCCCCTTGAGCCTTCATCTGCTTCGTCGCCGCTCGGGCGAGCAGCCAGCTTTGGGTGACGTTCGCATCCATCACCGACAGGAAGGTCTCAGGCGCCATATCGTCAATCTTGGCGACCTTGTTCATGCCGGACGCCACGACAAGGATGTCCAGACGTCCGAAGGTGTCCACCGCCGCCTGCACGAGGGCAGCACAGGCACCTTCGGAGTCTGGACGAATGTTGACGCCTATCGCGTCGGCACCCATCCCCTCAACCTCGTTGACGATCTCGTCCAGTGCCGTCCTTTTGCCTGCGGCCAGAACCAATGAGCAACCAGCGCCCGCCAGCACCCGCGCCGCCACGGCACCGAACGCACCGGAAGCACCTGTGATCAATGCGACCTTGCCCGTCACGTCGAACATCGAGAGCGGATTGGAAAGGGACATCAATTCACCTTCGCCGGATAGGGGATCACCACCAGCATCTTGCAGACTTTGTTGGACCGGTTGACGATTTCGCGCACCTCGCCCGGTGCGACGGTGCAACTGTCCATTGCAGCCAAGACAGTCTCCTGCCCGCCCACGATCACGGTCATCTCGCCTTCAAGAACCACATAGACCTTCTCGAACGGCGTCGCGTCGGGCCCCGCGCCGCCACCGGGCAGAAACTGCGAGAAGCCTATCCACTGGTTGGTGGGACCGCCCTCTTCGAACCCCTGCAGGCGCAGGCCAGAGACGCCCCGATGGTTCGGAGCGTCATAGGGCTTCGCGTCTTGAAAACGCTTCACCAGCATCAGAATGCCTCGCCGCTTTCGATGCGGTAGTTGCCGCCCTTGTCGATCATGGCAACGAGGCGGATGATGCAGCCATCGCCGCGGTCCCAGTTCCACGGGAAAAAGGCGAAGGTGCAGCGCTTGCCAGTCACGGCATCGAGATCTCCGCCGACATTCTCGATCCCGAGAATGCCGTTCCTGAACAGGATATTGTGGACCGGTTCCCACTCGGGAAAGTCATCCTTCCAGTCGCGGCCGCCAGACCATTCCTTATATTCTTCAGCCAGATGCGGAAGCAGGGGACCGTTGCGCTGCGGCCCTATAGCCGTTGCAAGCGGATGGTCGTTGGCCTGCGTATCATGACCGACGACCTTCACCCCTTTTTCGACCAGCCAGTGGCCTGCCGACGGCACGAAGCCCGGGCAATAAGCGAAGTAGTCACCGTCTTCATATTGTTTGTGCCAGCCGGTGTTGATGATCAGCACGTCCCCTTTGCGGATGGCGTGGCCACAAGCCTTTTCCAGATCCTCGCCCGTGATTGGTTCCCACTTCTTCCTGGGGATCGACACGACAATGCCCGTCCCGAAGAAGTGGGGCAACGGCACCTCGTCAATGAACGGCGTGCCCTGCACGACGTGCGCGGGTGCATCGATATGGGTGGTGGCGTGCATCGTGGTAGTGATGCGTTGCGACAGCACGCCCGATTTGGCCATGTAGTGGATCCGCTCGATCTTCACGTCCTGGAAGTAGGGCCAGTTCGGGTGCTGATACCCAAAGCGGTGCGAGAGGTTGTAGAACTCCAGCCCCATGCTGTTGTCGAGGTTACCTTCGAACTCGATGCCCCGGACCTTGACCATGAAATTACTCCTCGCTTCACCGCAGCGCGGTGTTTTTCCGTTCGACGATTTCAGGAAGGCTCCCCTTACCTGTCCCGCATATTGATGCACATGACCCGCAATGCGGTCAACCGTTTTCTCGCATTGTGGTTCAACTGCACCGTATTGCAGTTCATCCAGTTCTGTGGTGGACTGACCCCCTGCAGGATGAAGCGGGTGTGCTGAAAGGATCAGTCATGGACGTCGAGGAAATCGACACGGACAAATCGGGGAATCGCAGCGGTATCCAGGTCATTGCCCGCGCTGCGGCAATCCTGCGAACGCTCAAGGACGCACCCAGCGGGATGAGCCTCGGCCAGATCGCGGACCGCGCCGAACTGCCGCGTTCCACGGTGCAGCGCATCGTTCAGGCACTGCAAGAGGAGCGAATGGTCATCACCTCGGGCTCTGCCGGCGGTGTCCGGCTCGGACCCGAACTGCATGCTTTGGCTGGTGCGGCCCATTACAATATCGTCGACCAACTTCGCCCACTCCTTCAGGATCTGATGGAAGAAACGGGCGAGACGGTCGACCTTTCGGTGCTGCGTGGCGGCCGGATGATTTTTCTTGATCAGGTGCAGGGCACGCACCGGCTTCGTGCGGTATCATCTGCGGGCGAAGTGTTTCCCGTCACGTCGACGGCCAACGGTCGTGCCTGCCTTGCTCTGATGTCCGAAAGCGAAGCGCGGAAGATGGCCGAGAACGAATGGGAACGTCTTGGGCAGCCTAGCGACTGGCCCGCGCTTTCAAAGGTACTTACGAAAGCCCGATCTCATGGGCTAGCCGAGGATCACGACGACCATACAGCAGGTATCAGCGCCCTTGGTTTTGCGTTCGTGGATTCCGTCGGTGATCTTCACGCCGTCTCGGTTCCTGTTCCCAGCCCTCGATACATTGACCAAAAACCGGTCGTTACGGCAGCACTCCTCCGACTTCGGTCGGAACTTCCGCGCTTGCTCGGTTTGTAGGGAATTTTCGCCCGGCAATACCTGACGAACCATGCGTATCCTGTTATTGGGGGCAACCGTGGGATGCGCGGCAAGGCGTCGGTGACCGGGGGATTTCCTCTATTCAGTTCGGAAGAGGACCGTCCGAGAGGGCCCTTTTGCGCACATGCTGTGAGGGATTCATCCTGTGAATCCGGCGTGAGGGCGGAAAGGCATGAGCAGACCGGACACGCCGGCTTACAAGACCCTGAACTGGCCATCCCGCAACAAGGTGCTCAGGTGCCGGGGTTCGCTGACGGTCTGGTTCGATCCAGACATGGCGTGGGCGGCGAAGCCGACAGGCAAGCGCGGCAGACAGGCCGTCTGCAGCGATGCGGGCGTCCAGGCCTGCCTGACGGTGAAGGTCCCCTTCGGCATGCCACCCGGGCAGATGGCCGGGTTTTCCGGAAGCCTGCCCGGCCTGATCGGCCCCGACGGGCCCGACGGGGACGTGCCTGATTTCAGTACGCGCAGCCGCCGCCAGAAGACCCTTGCCGTGAACATCCGGCATCGGGGGGCACACGCAGGCGCGGTCGCGCGAAACGGGGCTCTGCGGGCGTCCGGACACCCCCGGCCGCGCTCCCTGGCGAGGATGGAGGGGGCCGACACCGCGGGAGCCGCGCCGAAACCGGGATGCCTTGCGTGAAACTGCCTCGCCAGGGCCTCAGGGCGCGGGACCCCGGCCGCCGGGTCGCTGCGTTCCACGTCCGTGTTGCCGTGCCGAACGGCTTCACCGCACCCGGACTCCCCGTCACAAAGGTCGTGGGACCGCTCTGTCCGGGCACAGGGGCACCGCGGCCGTCAGCCGATCTGTGCAACAGAGCCACGCGGCCCCCCTGCGGTGCCCGGCCCTTGTCCCAAGGACAGCGCGGCAATGACATGATGAAAGGTGTCAGCGATTGTGACGCTTTCATGGAAGATGTGTCCCGCCATTGGGTGAACTGGCCGATGCAAAGGCGGCTTCGCCGACAGCTTTCCCCAGATGCGGCGCATGCCGACGGGTCAGACCCAAGGACGAAGGGCGGAAATCTTTTTTTCATATGCCTCGATCGAGGCCGCCTTTTCAAGCGACAGGCCGATGTCATCAAGGCCGTTCATCAGGCAGTGCTTGCGGAACGGGTCGACTTCGAAGGAAAAGGACCGCCCGTCAGACGCCGTGACGGTTTGCGCGCCAAGGTCCACCGTCATGCGGGCATTGGCACCTTTCTTTGCGTCTTCCATCAGGGCTTCGACCTGCCCGGCGGGCAGCACGATCGGCAGGATGCCGTTCTTGAAGCAGTTGTTGTAGAAGATGTCGGCAAAGCTGGTGGAAATCACCGCGCGGATGCCGAAATCCAGAAGTGCCCAAGGCGCATGTTCGCGGCTGGACCCGCAGCCGAAATTGTCGCCCGCAATCAGGATTTCGGCCTTGCGGTAAGCTGGCTGGTTCAGCACGAAATCGGGTATCTCCGCCCCGTCGGGCGTATGGCGCATCTCGTCGAACAGGTTCTTGCCAAGGCCGGACCGCTTGATCGTCTTCAGGAACTGCTTGGGAATGATCATGTCGGTGTCGATATTGACCAGTGGCATGGGCGCGGCGATGCCGGTCAGGGTGGTGAAGGGGGTCATGGTTGCTTCCTGTTTCGATTTTGCCGCCGCATGAAGTCAGCGAACAGTGGAACGGTGAACGCCAAGTATCCGTGCTCGGCGCTGTAGATCATGCCTTTGCTGATGATGCTTGCCCGGGCTGGGCCAAGTGACGATGGTTTTCTGTTCAACACCTTCGCAATCTCGGCCAAAGGATAAGGTCCGTCGCCCAGCGTGGCCATTGCAGCCACGAACTCGGTTTCCGTTCGTGTCAGACGGTCAAGCCGCACCTTGAAGAAGCCGTTATCCAGCGACGTAACGACCTGCTCATGGGTCCGGTTCACGTCCTGCAGGACGATCAAGGGACCCGGCGCGGCTTCCCAAACGGCAGAGCCCCATTCCTGCAAGAAGAATGGATAGCCTCGTGTCGTATCGACCATTGCCTCAAGGGCGTCAGGGGCGATCTGGGCGCCCTCTTTCTCGATTGGCCGACTCAAGGCGATTGCGGCCGAATCTCTGTCAAGAGCGTCTACGGGTGGATAAACGAACAACCGTTCGGCATAGGACCGTGCCTCGCCTGCCAGCCTGGCAACCTGTGGAAGGCCTGCGCCCGCGAAGGCAATCGGAAGCTCGCTTTGCGAAACCCGGTGAAGAGAAACGATAAGCGCCGAAAGGTCTTCAGCACTAAGGTATTGCACCTCGTCGATCAGCAGAAGCCAGGCTTTACGGGCCGATCTTGCGGCCATGCCAAGCGTTTCGAACAAGTCGGGCAGATCAAACTGAATGTCCCCCGAATCGGCCAGACCCGGTTCCGGCTCTGACGCCCCTTCAATGCCGATACCGATCCCGCCGACTTCAACCTTCAACCTGGATGCGAAGTTCTGCAATCCACGAAGCCCTCTGACCGCCATGTGCTTTGCCGCCTCAACTCCGGAAAGCGAACGCAGGACTTTGCGCATCTCGGGCACGATCAACCTGGAAAGGCTTGCACCCTCCGGGGCTTCGATCTTGGAAACCAACGCGCCGGATTGCTCGGCAACCTTCTGAAACTCGTTAAGCAGCACGGTCTTGCCGGTTCCGCGAAGGCCAAGCAGCATGATTGGACGGGCATGTTTGTTCAGAAGTGCACGTTTGACGGCTGTTGTCGCGACGTCGATAATGCTGTCACGACCGGCGATCTCTGGTGGTCGCCGACCGGCACTGGGCGCGAAAGGGTTCTTGACAGGGTCCATGGCGTCGGAAGATAGCAAAACATAGGGAAGAGTAGAGTATTTCTTTACGCTTCGCTACTTTTCCCTATGCTTGCTGCCTCACATCATCTCGCGCACATCCGTCAGCCGCCCTGTCACCGCCGCCGCCGCCGCCATGGCGGGCGAGAGCAGGTGCGTGCGGCCGCCGCGGCCCTGGCGGCCCTCGAAATTGCGGTTTGATGTTGCGGCGCAGCGTTCGCCGGGCGAAAGCTGATCGGGGTTCATCGCCAGGCACATCGAACAGCCCGCAAGGCGCCATTCAAAGCCCGCATCGATGAAAATCTGCGCCAGCCCTTCTTCCTCGGCCTGGGCGCGGACCAGGCCCGAGCCCGGCACGACCATCGCGCGCAGGCCGTCCTTGATCTTCTTGCCCTTCAGGATTGCCGCCGCCGCGCGCAAATCCTCGATCCGCCCGTTTGTGCAGGACCCGATGAAGACCGTGTCGATGGCAATTTCCGACAGCTTCTGCCCCGGCTTCAGCCCCATGTATTCCAGGCTGCGCCGCGCCGCTTCCACCTTGCCGCCGGTAAAGCTTTCGGGGTCTGGCACCACGCCCGTGATCGGCAGCACGTCTTCGGGGCTGGTGCCCCAGGTCACGACGGGGGCGATATCCTCGCCGCGCAGCGTTACCACCTTGTCGAAATGCGCGCCCTCGTCGGAATACAGCGTCTTCCACCAGGAAAGCGCGGCTTCCCATTGCGCCCCTTTCGGCGCATGCGGGCGGCCCATGACATAGGCAAAGGTCTTTTCATCCGGCGCAATCAGGCCGGCGCGGGCACCACCCTCGATCGCCATGTTGCACACCGTCATCCGCCCTTCCATCGACAGCTCGCGAATGGCCTGGCCGCAATATTCGATCACATGGCCGGTGCCGCCTGCCGTACCGGTGGCCCCGATCACCGACAGGGTGATGTCCTTGGCCGTGACACCGGGGCGCAGCGAGCCCGTGATCTCGACCTTCATGTTCTTCGATTTCTGCTGGATCAGCGTCTGCGTGGCCAGCACATGTTCCACCTCGGACGTGCCGATGCCATGGGCCAGCGCGCCGAAGGCACCATGCGTGGCCGTATGCGAATCGCCGCAGACCACGGTCATGCCCGGCAGGGTCCAGCCCTGTTCCGGACCCACGATATGCACGATGCCCTGACGGATGTCCGACACCGGATAGTAATTGATGCCAAAGTCGCGCGCGTTCCTGTCCAGCGCCTGAACCTGGATGCGGCTTTCCTCATTGTCGATGCGGGTCTCGCGCCCGGCGGTGGTGGGCACGTTGTGGTCGGGCACGGCAATCGTTTTTTCCGGTGCCCGCACAGTGCGCCCCGCGATCCGCAGCCCTTCAAAGGCCTGGGGGCTGGTCACCTCGTGAACCAGATGGCGGTCGATATAGACAAGGCAGGTGCCGTCATCGGCCTGGTGGACGACATGGGCATCCCAGATCTTGTCGTAAAGCGTTTTCGGAGACATGGCTGCTTTCCCGAACAGAAGGTGAAGACAATGGCACGGCGCGGCAGGCGCAGCCGTCAGCGGCGCGCAAGAACCGAAACGGTCGCACCGTAAAAGCGCCAGGGCATGCGCGCGCGATCATCCATGTCGAATAAACCCATCATGGCGGCATGATTTACGCGCATCGCCCTTTCAAGGCAAGACAGGCCACACCACATCCCTTGCAGGCGGCGGGCACAGGGGGGGCGTCCATGCGCAGGGTGGTTGTCTTTTGCCTCGCTCTGTTGACGCTGACCCCGGCAGAGGCACAGATGTACAAGGGCACGGAAACTGCGGCCTATACGGTGGAGCGGACCCTGGAGGGGGCCGAACTGCGCAGCTACGGCCCGCATCTTGTTGCAGAGGTGACAGTCCACGGCAGCCGGTCCGCCGCCGCCAATGCGGGCTTCCGCAGTCTTGCCGGCTATATCTTCGGTGCAAATGCGGATGCCTCGAAGATTGCGATGACCACGCCCGTTGCCCAGGTGCCGGATGCCGCTGACGCGGCGGGCACGCTGAAATCCGGCGCAGACGCTGCGCAAAGCTGGACGGTGCGGTTCACCATGCCGGCGGACCTCAGCCTGGCGGCCCTGCCTGTGCCCGATGATCCGCGGATCCGGCTGATCGAAACCGGCCCCCGGCGCATGCTGGTGCTGCAGTTTACGGGGCGCCCGACCGATGCGGCCCTTGCCGGGGCGGCGGCCTCTTTGCGCGCCATTGCCGCCAGGGCCGGGCTGAAGGTGCGGGGTGAACCGGAATTCCTGTTCTACGATTCGCCCTTCACCCTGCCGTGGAACCGCCGGAACGAAGTGGCGCTTGTCCTGGACTGACGCTGTCAGGGGGGGGCCGCCCGCCCGCCCCATGCGTCCGGGGCAAACACCGCATAAATCGGGCCGGCAGCGTTGAGGTTTGCCCCCTGCAGTGTTACCTTTGCGGCAACCTTGTGCCGGGGCCAGGCGGCGCGTTATTCCGGAGGACGATGTCCTGTCTCATTCTGATCCCGCGACCGGCCTTCCGGTCGGGGCCAGGGCGGCCCGCACGACCGCCCAGCCAGCAGCCGCCCCCGACGGGCTTTCCAGCGACGCGCTTCTTGCCGTGATCCTTGCCTCGCTTGACGACGACAAGGCCGAAGAGGTCGTGACCATCGATCTGCGCGGCAGGTCGGACATGGCGGATTACATGGTGATCTGCTCGGGCCGGTCGTCACGCCAGGTTGCCGCCATTTCAGAGAAGCTTGTGGACCGGCTGAAGCAGGACCACCGCCGCGCCTGCAAGATCGAAGGCAAGGAAACCGGCGACTGGGTGCTGATCGACGCAGGGGATGTGATCGTCCATGTCTTCCGTCCCGAAGTGCGCGAGTTCTATCAGCTTGAAAAGATGTGGATGCCGACAGGCTCCCGGTCGCCGCAGGGGCGCTGATGCGGCTCCACCTTTGCGCGGTGGGCCGGTTGCGCACCGGTCCCGAACGC
Source organism: Rhodobacter sp. (assembly GCA_020251025.1). Classification (GTDB taxonomy): domain Bacteria; phylum Pseudomonadota; class Alphaproteobacteria; order Rhodobacterales; family Rhodobacteraceae; genus Aliitabrizicola. The sequence goes on from JADCDI010000018.1 coordinate 12,866, forward strand.
ATTCTTGCCGATGACTACATGCAGCGGTTCAACCGCACCGCGCGCCCGCTGGGCCTTGGCCCCCTGACAGAGCACGAGGTTGAAGACCGCAAGGGCGGCGGCATCGCCGCCGAGGCCGACCTGCTGGCGCGGGCCGTTCCTGCGGGGGCGGTGGTCGTGGCGCTGGATGAACGCGGCCAGATGCTGTCTTCGCCCGAACTGGCGCTGCGGATGGCCGAATGGCGCGATTCCGGGCGGCAGGATCTGGCCTTTGTCATCGGGGGGGCGGACGGGCTTGCGCCTGCTTTGCGCGACCGCGCCGATCTTGCGCTGTCCTTCGGGCGAATGGTCTGGCCGCACATGCTGGTTCGGGTCATGCTGGCCGAACAGATCTACCGCAGCGCCGCCATTCTGTCCGGCAGCCCCTATCACCGGGCCTGACGGGCGATGATCGCATGGTTGCCCCCCCGGATCCGGCGGCGTAAAACGGGGCGGTGCAGTGAAAGGCCCCGTGATGAGCGTCCCCAAACCCGTCGTGCTTTGCATTCTTGATGGCTGGGGCCTGCGCGAAGACCGGACGGCGAACGCCCCGGCGCTGGCAGATGTGCCAAACTTCAACCGCATCTGGGCCGATTGCCCGCATCAGACGCTGATCACCCATGGCCCCGATGTCGGTCTGCCGACCGGACAGATGGGAAACTCCGAAGTCGGGCACACGAACATCGGTGCGGGCCGCGTGGTTGCGATGGACCTGGGGGCAATCGATCTTGCCATTGAAACCGGCACCTTCTTTCGCAATCCCGCGCTGCTGGAGTTCATCAGGAAACTGAAGGACTCGGGCGGCACCGCGCATCTGCTGGGCGTCGTTTCGGACGGGGGCGTTCACGGCCATATCCTGCATCTTCTGGCCGCCGTCCGGGCGCTGACGGGGGCCGGTCTGCCGGTTGTGGTCCATGCGATCACGGATGGGCGTGACGTGCCGCCCTCGTCTGCTTTGGGGTTCATGGACCAGTTGCTGGCAGGGCTGCCTGCGGGCGCGCGGGTCGGCACCGTATGCGGCCGGTATTTTGCGATGGACCGCGACCACCGCTGGGACCGGGTGGCGCGCGCCTATGCCGCCATTGTGGGCGGCACCGGGGAAAATGCTGGCAGCGCGGCCGGGGCGGTGCAGGCCGCCTTTGCCCGCGGTGAAACCGATGAATTCATCGCGCCGACCGTGGTTTCCGGATACAGCGGCGCGCGTGACGGTGACGGGGTTTTCTGCCTGAATTTCCGGGCAGACCGGGCGCGCGAGATTCTGTCCGCCATCGGCGCGCCGGGTTTTGACGGTTTTGACACCGGCCCGCGCCCGAGGTGGGCCGCGATGCTGGGAATGGTCGATTATTCCGCCGCGCACAACGCCTTCATGACCACGGCCTTTCCCAAGCAGGATATCCGCAACACGCTGGGCGAATGGGTGGCAGCCCAAGGCAGGACCCAGCTGCGTCTGGCCGAGACCGAGAAATATCCGCACGTCACCTTCTTTCTGAACGGCGGGCGGGAGGAACTTTCCAGGGGCGAAGACCGCTATATGGCCGCCTCTCCCAAGGTGGCGACCTATGACCTGCAGCCTGAAATGTCCGCGCCCGAGGTGGCCGACCATCTGGTCGCCGGCATCCGCGCGGGCTATGACCTGATCGTGGTCAATTTCGCCAACCCGGACATGGTCGGCCATACCGGCGATCTTGCCGCCGCCATCGCCGCCTGCGAGGCTGTGGACAAGGCGCTGGGGCGCGCCCTGGCCGCGCTGGAGGCTGCGGGGGGGGCGATGATCGTGACGGCGGACCACGGGAATTGCGAAACCATGGCCGATCCCGTCACGGGTGCGCCGCACACGGCCCACACGACCAACCCTGTTCCCGTCATCCTTGTCGGTGGCCCCGCCGGGGCAAGGCTGCGGCCGGGCGGGCGGCTGGCCGATCTTGCCCCGACGCTGCTTGACTTGATGGGATTGCCGCAGCCGCCCGAAATGACCGGGCACAGCCTGATCGACAGATGACCCTGCCTGCAGCCCCCTGTCTGGCCTTTGGGCTGGCCTTGTGTCTTGGCCTGCTGTCTTCCGGCACCGGCAGTGCGCAGGACCGGCCTTCGGGCGCGGCGTCCATCGCCGCGGCGGCAGCCGCCGACCTGCAGGCGGCCATCACCGCGATGCAGGCGGCCACCGCCGCGCGCGACCGTGTTGCCGCCCTGACCCGGACGATCCGGGCCTATGAACAGGGGCTGGATGCGGTGCGCGAAGGCCTGCGTCAGGTCACGATCCGGGAAAGCGCGCTTTCGCTGCAGTTCGAGGCCCAGCGGGATCAGATCGCCCGGCTGGTCGGCGTGCTGGAAGGTCTGCCCGCCGATCCCGGGCCCTTGCTGCTTTTGCATCCCGCCGGGCCGCTGGGCACCGCCCGGTCGGGCATGCTGCTGGCCGATGTGACGCCTGCCCTGCAGGCCCAGGCGGACCGGCTGCGCAGCGAATTGACAGAAGTGCGCGATTTGCGCGCCGTGCAGGAAGCGGCATCGGCAACTCTGGCCGCAGGGCTTGACGCGGCGCAAAAGGCGCGGTCGGCGTTGAGCCAGGCCATTTCAAACCGGACCGACCTGCCGATGCGGTTCATCGACGATCCCGCAGCCCTGAAGGGCCTTCTTGAAAGCGCAGACACGCTGGATGCCTTTGCGGCCGGTCTGGGACCGGACATTGCGGCCGAAGACCTGTCGCCGGACATCACTGCGGCCAGGGGCACCTTGCCCATGCCTGTGCTGGGAACAATCCTGCGCCGCCCCGACGAGGCGGATGCAGCCGGCGTGCGCCGCCCCGGACTTTTGATTGCCACGCGGGCGCGCGCCCTTGTCACCGCGCCCTGGCCCGCGACGATCCGCTATCGCGGCCCGTTGCTTGACTACGGAAATGTGATGATCCTTGAACTCGGGCGCGGCTATCTGCTGATACTGGCAGGGCTCGGGACGGTTTATGGAGAGGTGGGCGAAGTCGTTGCGTCCGGTGCCGCGCTGGGCCTGATGGGCGGATCAGAGGCAGGGGCGACAGAGTTTCCCGTATCGGCGCAAGACGGCGGTGGTGCGGGTGGCTCCGAGACGATTTATGTGGAACTGAGGAAAGGCGCAGATCCGGTCGATCCGACCGGATGGTTTGCCGGGACAATGGAATAGGACGCTCGATGAGGAAATTCGTGATAGCCGCCCTTGGCGGCACGGTCGCCGGTGCAATCCTGACGACGCAGCTTGCCGGACCATTGATTGCGCAGGAAACCGCGAACTCCGGTTCGGTCTATGAGCAGTTGGACCTGTTCGGCGATATCTTCGAGCGGATCCGCGCACAATATGTCGAAGAGGTTGAGCCGAAAGACCTGATCGAGGCGGCCATCAACGGGATGCTGACATCGCTTGACCCGCATTCCAGCTATCTGCCCCCCGATGATTTCGACGACATGCAGGTGCAGACGCGCGGCGAATTCGGGGGCTTGGGCATCGAGGTGACGCAGGAAGACGGCTTTGTCAAAGTCGTCTCGCCCATGGATGACACGCCCGCAGCCGCAGCCGGAATTCAGTCTGGCGATTTCATCACCCATGTGAACGGCGAAAGCCTGATGGGCCTGCTGCTGGACGAGGCTGTGGAAAAGATGCGCGGGCCGGTCGGCTCTGAAATCGTGCTGACAATCGTGCGCGAAGGTGTGGCCGACCCGTTCGATGTGTCGATCATCCGCGACACCATCAAGCTGACTGCCGTTCGCAGCCGCGTGGTGGGCGACGCCATCGTGTTGCGAGTGACAACCTTCAACGACCAGACCTATCCGAACCTGGAAGAGGGGCTGAACAAGTCGATCACGGAACTGGGCGGCATCGACAATGTCAGCGGCATCGTGCTGGACCTGCGCAACAACCCGGGCGGTCTGCTCAACCAGGCGATCAAGGTATCGGACGCCTTCCTTGAAAAGGGAGAGATCGTTTCAACCCGCGGGCGCAACCCGCAGGATGGCGAGCGGTTCAATGCCACGGGCGGCGATCTGGCACAGGGCAAGCCCATGGTCGTGCTGATCAACGGCGGCTCGGCTTCGGCTTCGGAAATCGTGGCGGGGGCGCTGCAGGATCATCGCCGGGCCGTGGTCGTGGGCACGAAAAGCTTCGGCAAGGGATCGGTCCAGACCCTGGTTCCGCTGCGCGGCGACGGCGCGATGCGCCTGACCACGGCGCGGTACTATACGCCCTCGGGCCGGTCGATCCAGGCCCTGGGCGTGTCGCCCGATATCGTCGTGAAGCAGCCCGTAAGGCCGGAACCGGCCGAAGGTGAAGCCCCGCCCGCAGCCGAGGACGCGCCCGAGCGGTCAGAGGCCGATCTGCGCGGCATCATCTCGAACGATTCGATGACCGAGGACGAAAAGAAGGTCTACGAGGAAGAGCAGAAGCAGGCCGAAGAGGCGGCCAAGCTGCGCGACGAGGATTATCAGCTGGCCTATGCCGTGGATATCCTCAAAGGTCTGTTCACCCTGGCCCCCGCAGCCCGGGAATAGGGAACCGGGGGGCGGCCAGCCGCCCCCCTGCATCATCATGGTCAAGCCTGAACACCTTCCCTATCGCCCCTGTGTCGGCATCGTGCTGATCAACGCCGAAGGTCTGGTCTTCGCCGGCCAGCGCTTCGACTCTGTCGAAGAGGCCTGGCAGATGCCCCAGGGCGGCATTGACGACGGTGAGTCGCCCCGGACCGCCGCCTTGCGGGAACTGCGGGAAGAAACCGGAATCACCGCCGGTCTGGTGCAGCCGGTTGCCAAGACCCATCACTGGATCACCTATGATCTGCCGCCCGAGCTCCTGGGAAAGGTCTGGGGCGGGAAATACCGCGGCCAGCGCCAGAAATGGTTCCTGTACCGCTTCATTGGTCAAGACAGCCAGATCAGGATCGAGACGGAGCATCCGGAATTCCGGGCCTGGGCCTGGATCGACGTCGATGCCCTGGTGGCGGGGATCGTGCCGTTCAAGCGGGCCGTCTATGAAAAGGTGGTGGCCTCCTTCCGCGCCTACCTTGCCTGACCGGCAGCGGCGGAACGGGCCCTTGCGTCCTGCCCACCGCCTTCGCCCCTCGCAAGGTGGCCCGGCATGGCGACAAGGGGGGCGCAAGGCGGCGCGGTGCCGGTTTTGTCGATCCCTGTCCCGCAGGTCCGGGAACCGGATGGCCGATGATTTCCCATGTGGCCGCCGGTAACCCCCTTGCTTGGGCGTCGGGGTGTCGGCCCGTGTGAAGGCGCAGGACGTCACGCTGCAACACCGCTTGATTTGATGTCCGCCTGCGGTAATCTTGGCGGATGACGGTCCAGACGCCGACACCTTTTCCCCTTTCTGCCCGGATGTCCGGGGAGGTCTGTTTCGACAGGCGCGAGCTTGGGCTGATCCTTGGTCTTTACGGCAGGATGGTCGCGGCCGGAGAATGGCGCGACTATGGCATTTCCTGCCTGCTTGACGTTGCCGTCTTCTCGGTCTTCCGCCGGACTGCGGAATATCCGCTGTACCGGATCGAAAAGCGGCCCAAACTGCGGGCCAGGCAGGGGCTTTATTCCGTCATTGCAATGGATGGGCAGATCATCCGGCGCGGCCATGATCTTGGTCAGGTCCTGAAGGTTCTGGAACGAAAGCTGATCCGCACCATCAGTTGACGCACACTCGCCGCTGCGGCGGGCAGGCATGCCGGCCGCAGCGCCGACAAAACCCTGCGCGCCGCCGGTGCAGTCACCCGCCCGGTCCGGGCGGGCCATCTGCCCGCGCAGTCTGATCCGTCAGGCAGCGCCCCGTCGCCGGACACCGGGCGGCGGGGCGCAGATCGGGTCAGGCCGCCAGCGCGCGCGCGGGGGCCATCACCTCAAGCCCAAGGGCGTCACCGACAGCACCATAGGTCAGGTGGCCCGCATGCACATTCAGGCCCGCCAGAAGATTCTCGTCATCGGCGCAGGCCTGCTTCCACCCCTTGTCGGCCAGGGCCAGCAGGAAGGGCAGCGTCGCGTTGCCAAGGGCCAGCGTCGAGGTGCGGGCGACCGCACCCGGCATGTTGGCCACGCAGTAATGCAGGATGCCGTCGACCTGATAGATCGGGTCCTGATGCGTCGTGGCGCGCGAGGTTTCAAAGCAGCCGCCCTGATCGATGGCGACATCCACCAGAACCGCGCCCGGCTTCATCGTGGCAAGCTGTGCCCGGCTGATCAGTTTCGGGGCCGCAGCCCCGGGGATCAGCACCGCGCCGATCACCATGTCGGCGTCCCGGATCAGCTCTGCGGTGGTGCCCGCATCCGAGTAGACCGCCCGGAAGTCGCGCCCGAAGACATCGTCAAGATAACGCAGACGCGGCAGCGACCGGTCCAGCACGGTCACATCCGCGCCCATGCCCGCCGCGACCCTGGCCGCATGGGTGCCAACAACGCCGCCGCCGATGACCACGACCTTGCCCGGTGCCACACCCGGCACGCCACCCAGCAACACGCCGCGTCCGCCGTTGGCCTTCTGCAGGCTCCAGGCGCCAACCTGCGGGGCCAGACGGCCCGCCACTTCGGACATCGGGGCCAGCAGGGGCAATCCGCCCCGCCCGTCGGTGACGGTCTCATAGGCGATGCCGGTCACGCCGCTGGCCAGAAGGTCGCGTGTCTGCTCCGGGTCCGGGGCCAGGTGCAGATAGGTGAACAGGACCTGGCCCTGGCGCAGGCGCTTGCGCTCTGCCGCCTGCGGCTCCTTCACCTTGACGATCATGTCCGATGCGGCAAACACCTCTTCCGCCGTGGCGATGATCCTGGCCCCGGCCGCCAGGTAATCGGCATCGGAAAAGCCGGCACCGGTGCCGGCACTGGTTTCGATCATCACCGTATGGCCATGGGCCACCGCCTCGCGCGCCGCGTTGGGGGTGATGCCGACGCGGTATTCCTGCGGCTTGATCTCTTTCGGGCAACCGATCTTCATGGCGTTCCTCTCTTGAATCCGATGCGCCAAGTATGCGCGACTTGTGGCGGGATTGTTTTGAAAACTGGGTGGCCAAAGGGCACCGATCTGGTAGAAAATTCCGCAAAACCACAGTCCATTCGAAGGATCGTGCGCCATGACGGAACTTGACGCGACAGATCGCCGGATACTGGCTGCCTTGCAGAAGGATGGCCGCATGACAAATGCCGATCTGGCCGAGTCGGCAAACCTGTCGCCCTCGGCCTGTCACCGCCGGGTGCAGCGGCTGGAGCAGGAAGGGATCATCGGGGCCTATGTCGCCCTTCTGGACGCGCGCAAGCTGGGCCGCCCCACCACGGTCTTTGTCGAAATCACCCTGTCGGGTCAGGCCGACGAGGTGCTGGAGGCGTTCGAGCGCGAGGTCAAGCGGGTGCCGGACGTGCTGGAATGTCACCTCATGGCCGGCACGGCGGATTACCTGCTGAAGGTCGTTGCGCAGGACACAGATGATTTTGCCCGCATTCACCGCCAGTATCTTGCCCGCCTGCCGGGGGTGGCGCAGATGCATTCCTCTTTCGCGCTGCGGACAGTGTTCAAAACAACGGCCCTGCCGGTTTGACCAGCCGGGGATGGGCCCGCAGCGGCCAGACCGGCCCCCTGGGTCGGGGCCGCAGGCCCTGCGGATGCCGCCACCCCGACCGGCCGGTGACCACCAGCCAGACACCCCGGCCATACCGTCAATGCCGGGCCGGGCAACGGCAAGGCCGACGGTCAGCACAACACCGGTCAGCATCCCGACCGCCCCATCGCGCGGGGTCTTGATCGCCCGGAACAACGGCGTGTCAATCTGGCTGACCCGGTTCAGGCCAGTCGGCGCGACAGGGAAGAGGCACAGGATCGGGGCTTTGACCCGGGGCTTTCGGGTGATCGGAAATCCCGGCTTGAACGGGATGACACAAGGCAGGGCCAGCAAGACGCTGCCCCGGGGGCAGGCGCGCCGATAAAGGTGCGGCCGGGTCGTTCCGGAAAGGATGGCATCGCGGTTCATGTCGTGGCGGGGAAGGTGCAGACAGACGGAACCAGCGGAAATCAGGACGAATACCCCCCGATACCCTGGATCTGGCGGCCCGAACCGGTCAACCGGAAAACCCGGGGCACCCCCGCAGCACAGAAAGCCCGACGGGCTGCCAGGTTTCGCCCCGAAGGCAGAGACGGCATCAAGCCGCCGGGCAATCAGACCATCCGGGGCATCACGGGTCGGATGGTCCTGCCGACGCAGGCCGGCCTGCTTGCGGCAAGACCGGCAAGGACGGTTCCGCCAGCCGGGATGGGCCGGCATAAGGGCGATCACGGGCTGAACGGCGGGGAAAGGCAGATATCCGGGCGCAACCCGGACCGGATCATGTCGGACCCTTCGCCCCCGCGCCGGGCCGTGCGCTGGCCTCTGTTTCTCCCGGACCTGCGGGTCTACAGGGCAACGTTGCGCGCGGGCGGGGGAAATGCGGGTCGCGTTTCCTGTTCCCGCCCGGACGGGCGTTCTCGCGAATGCCCGGTCACTCTGGCAGGGGCCATCGCCCCTGCCACAGCGTCCCGCCGGGATCAGGACCAGCCGGGGGCCCAAAGCCCCCGGCCAGCGCCCGCCCCGCCCCCGGCGGGCGCTTCGCCCCCGCCGGGTCCAGCGCTGGCCTCTGTCCCTCTTGGACCTGCCGGTCTACGGGGCGCTGTCCCGAGCGGGCGGGGAAACGCGATGCGTTTCCTGTTGCTGCCCGAAGGGGCGAAAGCACAATCACCGCTGCAATGGCAGGGGCCATCGCCCCTGCCACAGCGCCACACTGCCCCTTGCCCGGCCGGGGGCCCAAAGCCCCCGGCCAGCGCCCGCACCGCCCCCGGCGGGCGCTTCTCGCCCGCCGGGTCGGGCGCTGGCCTCTGTTTCTCCCGGACCTGCCGGTCTGCAGGGAACCGCCGCGCAGGGGCGGGGGAAA
>JADCDI010000019.1 GCA_020251025.1 Rhodobacter sp.
CCGCCGCGCTGCCCGCGCATCCTTCGTCCGGCCCGCTGCCGTGCGCAGCCCCGCCGCCGTCAACTCAAGCCGCGTGATCGAAATCCCTGACATGCCGACCTCCATCCCCTGAGGCAGCATTGCGTCCGAGTCCGGAAGCCTCGGGAATCCCCATCAACCAGTCAACCGGGAAGGCCAGTGGTATAAAACCCGGTTGTGCGGGCCAACGAGACGAAGTTCGCGAAAATGGCAAGAGCGAAGGGGGGCGCTGCCTGTCGGCCGACGGGTTCTGCCGCAACGGGGCCGAGAAGCCGGGCCATCGCGTCACCGTGCCAAATGAAAACCGTCAGGGCACCGATGCAAGCCGCATTGTGGTCACTGAACGTGTGTCCATCGCCGCCTGCGCCTTCTGCGCCCGGAGCCGGTTCATGGTGACAGTCGTTTGTCCGGTGGGGCCGTGCTCCGCCCGCATACCTTGATGCGGACGGGAGCACCTATGCCCGCCCGGCGGACCCTGACAGGGTCAGGGGATCAATCCCCAGCCGCTTCAGCGCGGCGGCCCATTTGCCTTTGTCCTCGGCCGAGAAGACCAGCTCGGGCGGTGCGTCTGCCGTCAGCCAGCTGTTGCGGCCCATCTCTGCCTCCAGCTGGCCCGGCCCCCAGCCGGAATAGCCCAGCGCCAGCAGCGCCGCCTTTGGTCCCTGCCCCTGCGCCAGGGCGGACAGCACATCCACCGTCGCGGTCATGCCGAACCCGCCCGGCACATCCATCGTCGCGCCGCCGGAATGATAGTCGGTCGAATGCAGCACAAAGCCCCGCCCCCGTTCCACCGGCCCGCCCAGATGCACGCGGATGTCGCGGCCCGTCGGCGCGCGGGGGATATTCAGCTGATCCAGCAGGCTGGCAAAGCTCAGGTCCGGCGCAGGCTTGTTGATGACCAGCCCCATCGCCCCTTCCGGGGAATGGGCGCAGATCAGGATCACGCTTTTTTCGAATCGCGCGTCCCCCAGGCCGGGCATTGCGATCAGAAGTTTGCCGGAAAGGTCCATCGCTGCGTTCCCCCTGGGGGTAGAATGGGGCCACCCGCGCGCAGGCTCAAGAGGCAGTGATGCCACAGGCGGCCGGCCATCGCCCGAATGTGATTTTCCATTTCAGGCCAAAGCGCCACTATCGCGGCCATGATCGTGAAACACTGTCTTGCCCTTGTGCTGGTGCTTGCCTGCCTGTCACATCCCGCCCGCGCGATGACGCAGGACGATCTTCTGTCGGCCGAGGTTCTGCCCGGCTGGCGGACGGAACAGGGTACCCATATGGCCGCCTTGCGCCTGACACTTGCGCCCGGCTGGAAAACCTACTGGCGCAGCCCCGGCGATGCGGGCATTCCGCCGCTGTTCAACTGGTCAGGCTCGCAGAACCTGTCCGGCGTGCGCGTGCACTGGCCGCGCCCAACTGTGTTCGAGGTGAACGGATACCGGTCGATCGGCTACAGGAACCAGGTGGTGCTGCCGCTGGAACTGACCGCAACCGATCCGTCGCTGCCCATCCTGCTGCAGGCGGAAATCGATCTGGGCATCTGCCGCGATATCTGCATGCCCGCCGCCCTGACAGTGCGGACGCAGATCAGCGGCACCGGCGCGCCCGATGCCGCCATCAGGGCCGCGCTGGATGACCGCCCGTCAACGGCCGCGGAAGCCGGGCTTGGGGGTATCGGCTGCACGGCAGAGCTGATCGCAGACGGGCTGCGCCTGACCGCCCGGCTGGCCCTGCCGCCCACAGGCGGGGTCGAAACCGTGGTCTTTGAACCCGGCCCGCCGTCGATCTGGGTATCCCAAGCCGTGGTGAGCCGCGAGGGCATGCATCTGGTTGCAACCGCCGATCTGGTCTCTGCCGACGGGGGACCGGTGCTGTTGAACCGGGGCGCGATGGTGGTGACGGTGCTTGGGCAGCAAAGGGCGGTGGAAATCGTCGGCTGTCCTTCGCCCTGAGGGGGTTTTGGCGCAGTTCTGAACAAACGGACCCTTCCTTGAACCCCTTGGGGCAGGGTGCGAAAAGAATCGTGCCATGGCCCGGGCTTCGAGGGATCCCGGCAGGGCCACAGGGGAACGGACCCGATCTTGTCTGCCTTTCTCTGCGCCGCCGCCCCCGTGGCGGGGCCGGGCGGGGTCCGTCAGGCCTTGGGCGCCAACCTGATCAGACTCCAGGAACCCGGCCATCGCCCATAAACACAGCGGGATTTGGCCCCCCTTCGGCGCACTCACGGGCTGGCAACCCGGGCACCGAAGCCGTGGCGCCGGAAGGTCCGCCGTCACGCGGGATGCCAAGGCGGGCGACGCGCCGCCACAGCCCTAGGATTTGGCCCCGGCAAATCCGGCCGCGCCACCCCGTCAGGAATACCCATCAGGCAAGCGATGCGACATCGGGCGAAACTCTGCCGCCTTTCGATTCAGCCCTGTTCGCCGTGGCGGCGCGTGCTAGGTCCCGCTTGTGCCAAGGCTGTGAGGTCCCGTGTCTGTCCTGATCCTGTATGTGTCGACTGCCGTGATCTTTCTGGCGCTGGATGCGCTGATGCTGACCTTTGTCCTGCGCCCGCTGTTTGAAAGGCACATCGGTGGGCTTTTGCTGGACAACTTCCGGATGGTCCCGGTCGCAATGTTCTATCTGGCCTATGTCGCGGGGCTGGTCTGGCTGGTCAGCCTGCCCGCCCTGCGCGACGGCGATCCTTTGCGCGCGGCGGTGGCCGGGGCGGTTGTGGGCGCCATGGCCTACGGCACCTATGAGTTCACCAGCTATGCAATCCTGAAGGGCTGGCATCCGTCGATGGTGTTGGTGGACCTGATCTGGGGAACGGTCCTGACGGCCGTTGCCGCCTGGGGCGGGGTCATGATTGCCCGCGCCCTGGCATGAGCCGGGCCACAACAGCAAAGCAGACTGGAAAAATCATCTGTTTTTCGCCATACTGCACCCGTCCGTGGTCCAGACGGATGACCTGATCCATGATCCTCTACGGCATATCCACCTGCGACACCTGTAAGGCGGCCCTCAAGGCCATCCGGGCTGCGGGCCATGAGGTAGAGTTCCGCGACGTGCGCGCAGACCCGATGAGCGCCGATGAGATCGGCGAGTTCGTGACAGCCTTTGGCGACGCCGTGGTCAACCGCGCATCGGCCACCTGGCGCGGGCTGAGCGACTGGCTGAAAGCGTCGGATGCCGAAGAGCAGCTTGCAGCCCAGCCCACCCTGATGAAACGCCCCGTGATCCGCAAGGGTGAGGCGCTTTATCTTGGCTGGGACGCGCGCGTTCAGGCCGCCGTCCTGACAGCCGACTGACAGGGCGCCAGGGGCGTGCCAGCTCTGCGGCTGGCCGGGTGCAAGGCGGGACGCGCTTGCGCCTGCGCGCGTCATATCCTGGCAGGGGCCATCGCCCCTTGGTCCGCCGGGGGCTTTGGATTCCCGGGGCACCGCCCCGCGCGGGCGGGTGGAAACGCGGGTCGCGTTTCCTGATCCCGCCCGGACGAACGAAGCACTGTTACCGCTGCCATGGCAGGGGCCTTCGCCCCTGCCACCGCGCTGCACCGGGATCAGGACCGGCCAGGGGCCAAAGCCCCCGTCCAGCGCGCCCGCCCCGCCCATGGCGGGCGCTTCGCCCCCGCCGGGTCGGGCGCTGGCCTTTCGTTGTACCCGGACCTGCCGGTCACCAGAGCACGGTCCCACGCGGGCGGGGGAAACGCGGGTCGCGTTTCCTGATCCCGCCCGGACAGGCGACGGCACTGACCCCGCTTGACTGGCAGGGGCCATCACCCCTGCCACAGCGCGTCATCGCCCCTTGTCCCGCCAGGGGCCCAAACCCCCCGGGCCAGCGCCCGTCCCGGCTGCAGTACGAAAGCAACCTTCCGTTTGTCCGTCAGGCTTCTGAGACCTGCCCGTGGCACGGCAGAAACACGCACGAAACCATCCAAGCCCCCGCCATCAGGCGCAACAAAGCCGAAACCCCTGGTGCTGCCGAACCGCTTCACGGTGCCTTTCGGCATGCCGCCTGTCCCTTTGCCGCCCACAATCGGGGCAGTTTCCGGGCATCGCGGGCGACCCCGTCCGGTCCCAGACAAGGGGCCGGGCACGCCCGCAGAACTGCGCCCGATCACAAGAAAGAATCAAGCGCGCAGTGATCGGTGCCGGGCGTACCCTGCCGCCTGCCCCCGACGGACATGGGTCAGACCAGATCGGGGGGCAGTGCGGCCTTTGACAGCTCTTTGGTCATGGCATCGAAAGACAGTGTTTCAGTCTTGGTATCGCCGAGGCGGCGCAGGGAAACCGTCCGCTCCTGCACCTCTTTCATGCCGATGGCCAGGATCACCGGTACCTTGCCCACCGAATGCTCGCGGACCTTGTAGTTGATCTTTTCGTTGCGCACGTCCGCCTCGGCACGCACGCCCTGCGCCCTCAGGGCGGCGACAACCTCGTGCACGTAAGGATCCGCGTCCGAGACGATCGAGGCGACGACGACCTGCCTTGGGGCCAGCCAGAACGGCAGGCGACCGGCGTAGTTTTCAATCATGATGCCGATGAAGCGTTCGAACGACCCCAGAATGGCACGGTGCAGCATGTAGGGGCGGTGCTTGGTGCCGTCTTCGCCGACATATTCGGCATCCAGCCGCACCGGCAGGTTCGGGTCCACCTGAAAGGTGCCACACTGCCACTTGCGCCCGATGGCATCGGTCAGCTTGAAGTCAAGCTTCGGCCCGTAGAACGCGCCTTCGCCCGGATCGATCTGATAGGCGTTGCCGGTTTTCCGGATGGCATTTTCCAGGGCCGCTTCGACCTTGTCCCATGTTTCATCCGACCCGATGCGCACCTCGGGGCGGGTGGACAGCTTGATCTCGAAACCGTCAAAGCCAAGGTCCCTGTAGACCGAGGCCAGCAGCGTGATGAAATTCGCGCATTCGGATTCGATCTGCTCTTCGGTGCAGAAGATATGCGCATCATCCTGGGTGAATCCGCGCACCCGCATCAGCCCGTGCATGGAGCCGGAACTCTCATAGCGGTGGCAGGACCCGAATTCGGCCAGCCGCAGCGGCAGGTTGCGGTAGCTTTTCAGGCCCTGGTTATAGACCTGCACATGGCAGGGGCAGTTCATCGGCTTCAGCGCGTTGATGCGCTTTTCCCGCGCACCTTCCTCGTCAACTTCGACGATGAACATGTTCTCGCGGTAGGCTTCCCAGTGCCCCGAGCGTTCCCACAAAACCCGGTCCACCACCTGGGGCGTGCGGATTTCCTGATAGCCGGCACCTCGCTGCCGGCGGCGCATGTAATCTTCCAGCGTGCGGTAGATCAGCCAGCCGTTGGGGTGCCAGAACACCATGCCCGGGGCTTCTTCCTGCAGGTGGAACAATTCCATCTCTTTGCCCAGGCGGCGATGGTCGCGCCTGGCGGCCTCTTCCAGCATGGTCAGGTGGGCTTTCAGGTCTTCGCGGTTGCGGAAGGCCACGCCATAGATGCGCTGCAACTGCTTGTTGCGGCTGTCGCCGCGCCAATAGGCCCCGGCGACCGACATCAGCTTGAAGCTGTCGGCAGGCAACTGCCCCGTATGTTGCAGATGCGGGCCGCGGCACAGGTCCTGCCAGGGTCCGTGCCAGTACATGCGGATCTTCTGACCGGGCGGAATCGCCTCGACCAGTTCCACCTTGAAGGGCTCGTCCTTGGCCTTGTAGAACGCGATGGCCGCGTCACGGTCCCAGACCTCGGTCTTGACCGGGTCGCGGGCGTTGATGATCTGCCTCATCCTGGCTTCGATGGCACCCAGGTCTTCGGCGCTGAAATGTTCGGCGCGGTCAAAGTCGTAGTACCAGCCATCCTTGATCACCGGGCCGATGGTCACCTTCACCTCCGGCCACAGCTCCTGCACGGCGCGGGCCATGATATGGGCCAGATCGTGGCGGATCAGTTCAAGTGCCACCGCCTCGTCCTGAAAGGTGTGAATGGCGATGCGCGCATCCGTCCCGATGGGCCATTGCAGGTCAAAGTGCGCGCCATCGACCGAAGCCGACACGGCTTTCTTCGCCAGACCCGGCGAAATCGAGGCGGCCACCTCGGCCGGTGTGACGCCTGCGGCAAAGGCACGCTTGTTGCCGTCCGGGAAAGTCAGGAATATCTGGGTCATGTCGGCTGTCCTCGACAGTTCGGCGCCTACGAAACGCCCGGTTGCGGGTTGTATCGCGCGGTGTGATGCGCGCGCCACCCCGCAAAGTCAACCGGGCTTGGCCAGCGGGTGGCCCGTGCCCGAAGGGCGGGCTATAGACAGCAGAAAAAGAACACGGAGCCGGAATGACAGACCCCAGTTTCCTGACAACGCCCCTGGGCCGCCGCATCGCCTATGACCGGATCACTGGCCGCGAACCCGGGATCGTCTTTCTGCACGGCCTTCGATCCGACATGACCGGGACGAAAGCCGTGGCTCTGGCCGACTGGGCGCGCCGGACGGGCCGTGCCTTTGTGCGATTTGACTGCTCGGGGCATGGCCGGTCTTCCGGCCGGTTCGAGGAGGGGGCCATCGGCGACTGGTTTGCTGACGCGCTGGCGGTGCTGGACCTGCTGACCGGGGGGCCGCAGGTGCTGGTCGGATCATCGATGGGCGGGTGGCTGGCGCTGCTGCTGGGGCGGGCGGTACCCGGCCGGGTCAAGGGCCTGGTCGGCATCGCGGCGGCCCCCGATTTTACCGAAGACAGCATCTGGGCGCAGGCGTCTGCGGCACAGCAGGGCGCGCTGCTGCGCGACGGGTTCATTCAGCGGCCAGGCGCCTATGGCGATGCCCCCTATGTCATCACGCGGCGGCTGATCGAAGACGGCAGGGCGCATCTTGTGCTGCGCGCGCCCCTCGCTCTGCCGTTTCCGGTGCGGCTGCTGCACGGCACGGCGGACAGGGACGTGCCTTCGGCAGTTGCGCTGCGCCTTCTGGGCCATGCCACCGGCCCGGACATGCGCCTGACGCTGGTCAAGGATGCGGACCATCGCTTTTCCTCGCCCGACTGCCTTGCGCTGATCGAAACTGCGATCAGCGAGGTGTCGTGAGCGAACCCGGTCTTCTGCCGCCGGGCCTGCCCTATGGCGGCGCGCATCTTTTTCCCGCGGATTGTCGGCATGGCACTGATCCGTCCGGTCCCTGTCCTGCCGCCCACCGGGGCCGGTCAGAGTCCGGGTGGCACCGTTGAACCGGATGCAGCGCGCGGGGCGCGCAAAGATCAGTTGGCGCCAACGATCCGGGGCCTGCCCCTGGCGCGGGGGGCCGCCGCGTTGGCATCGATGAAGTTCAGCACCAGGGGGCGGATGTTCAGCCGCCACGACTTGCCCGCAAAAATGCCGTAATGGCCCGCACCTTCTTCCAGGTGGCTGGCCTTCTTGCTGTCCGGCAGGCCCGTCAGAAGCTTCAGCGCCGCAACGCACTGGCCCGGTGCCGAAATGTCGTCATTCGTGCCTTCGACCGTCTTCACGGCAACATCGGTGATCTTGCCCAGGTCAACCCTGGTTCCCCCGACGACAAAGCTGTTCCGCGCAATCTCGCGTTTCTTGAAAATGCGGTCCACGGTGGACAGATAAAACTCCGCCGTCATGTCCATTACGGCCAGATATTCGTCGTAGAAGCGGTTATGGGCATCATGGTCAGAGGCTTCGCCACGCGCGACCCGCAGGATCTGGTCGAAAAAGGCCTGCCCGTGGCGTTCCGCGTTCATCGAGATGAAGCTTTGCAGTTGCAGCAGGCCGGGGTAGACCATCCGCCCTGCACCCTTGTACTTGAAGCCGACGCGCTGGATCGCGGTTTCCTCAAGCTGGCCCATCGTCACGCGACGGCCGAAATCCGTCACCTCGGTGGCGGCGGCGTCAGGGTCGATGGGACCGCCGATCAGGGTCAGCGACCGGGGCTGCGCGGCAGGGTCTTCGGCGGCAAGATAGGCCGTGGCGGCCAGCGCCAGCGGGGCGGGCTGGCAGATGGCGATGATATGTGCATCAGGCCCAAGCGCGCGCATGAAGTCGACAAGATACAGCGTGTAATCTTCGACGTCGAACTTGCCGGCGCTGACCGGAATGTCGCGGGCATTGTGCCAGTCGGTCACGAAAACATCGCAGTCGGGCAACAGGCTCATCACGGTGGATCGCAGCAGCGTGGCGTAATGACCCGACATCGGCGCAACCAGAAGTACCCGGCGGGCCATCGGTTCGCGGCGGCGCACGAAGAACTGGATCAGATTGCCGAACGGCTTGTCGACGATGGTCTTCACGTCCACAAGGTGATCCTGGCCTTCCGGCCCGACGATGGAACGTATCCCCCAGTCCGGCTTGGTGATCATGCGCGAGAAGGTGCGTTCTGTCACCTCGCCCCAGGCGGCGGTCAGCGACAACATCGGGTTCACAGAAAGGGCGAAGACAGGGTAAGAGGCCATGGCCCTGGCGGTTGCGCCCATCCATTCGCTGGTGTTGCGCACACTTTCCATCAGATCATACGTGGCCATGAATCTCATATCGTCTCCTGCCCGGGGGTCCGGGAATGATTCGTCGCTTCCCCCCCCGGCCGGGCGACGGTATGTTGCGTTGCAGCACGATATTGGGGAAACGTCCTTATGACAACCGGCGATGACGAAGCGGGGGCGCGGCTGGACCGGCTGAACGCCAACCTTGCGAAAGTCGAAGAGTTGTCGCAGCGGCTTATGGTTGCGCTGTCACGGCGCAAACAGGCCGATCCGGCCCTGAGCGGGCCGGGTCAGGACGTCTATCTCAAGGCGGCGGCGGCCTATGTGGCCGAGATGATGCAAAATCCGGCAAAGATTCTGGAACATCAGATCAGCTACTGGGGCAAAAGCCTGAAGCATTATGTCGAGGCCCAGCAGGTGCTGGCCAGGGGCAAGCTGGAGGCCCCCCCCGATTCGACACCGAAGGACCGGCGCTTTTCGAACCCGCTGTGGGAAACGCACCCCTTCTTCAACTACCTCAAGCAGCAGTATCTGCTGTCTTCCGAAGCCGTGGCGAATGCCGTGGCCAGTCTGGACCATCTGGACCCGGCGGATCGCAAACGGGTCGAATACTTCTCAAAGCAGATCGTCGATTTGTTCGCGCCCACCAATTTTCTGGGAACAAACCCCGATGCCCTGAGCCGCGCGGTGGAAACGGACGGCGAAAGCCTTGTGCAGGGGCTGGAAAACCTGGTGCGCGACATCGAGGCCAACGACGGCGACCTGCTGGTGACCCTTGCCGATCCGCAAGCCTTTCGCCTGGGCGAAAATATCGCCACCACGCCCGGGTCGGTGGTTTACCGCAACAGGATGCTGGAACTGATCCAGTACGCGCCCACAACCGAAAAGGTGTTCAGAATCCCGCTGGTCATCTTTCCGCCCTGGATCAACAAGTTCTACATCCTCGACCTTAAGCCGCAGAACAGCCTGATCAAGTGGATCGTCGATCAGGGTCACACGGTGTTCGTGGTCAGCTGGGTCAACCCCGATGCCAGCTACCGCGACGTGGGAATGGATGACTACATCCGCGACGGATACATCCGCGCCCTGACCGAAGTGCGCCGCATCACCGGGCAAAAGAAGGTGAATGCGGCAGGCTACTGCATTGCCGGCACCACGCTTGGCCTGACACTGGCACATCTGAAACAGGCGGGCGACACCTCGGTCAATTCTGCCACGTTTTTCACCACCCTGACGGACTTTTCCGATCCGGGAGAGGTGGGCGTCTTTCTGAACGATGATTTCGTCGACGGGATCGAACGGCAGACGGCGCAAGACGGCATCCTGTCAAGGCTCTTCATGAGCCGGACCTTCAGCTTTCTGCGGTCCAATGACCTGATCTATCAGCCGGCGATCAAAAGCTACATGCTTGGCGAGGCACCCGCCGCCTTTGACCTGCTGTTCTGGAATGGTGACGGGACCAATCTTCCGGCGAAGATGGCGATGGAATACCTGCGCGGCCTGTGCCAGCGTGACGAGTTTGCAAAGGGCAGGTTTCCGGTCCTTGGCACGCCGGTCTCGCTGCGTGACATCACCCTTCCCGTCTTTGCCGTTGCCTGCGAGACCGATCATATTGCCGCGTGGAAGGGATCGTTCAACGGGGTGCGCCAGTTCGGTTCAAAGGACAGGACCTTTGTCCTGGCACAGTCCGGCCACATCGCCGGCATCATCAATCCGCCCTCGAAAGGGAAGTACGGGCATTATGTCAGCGACGCGCCGATGACCTCGCCCGAAGACTGGAAGACCGCGTCAACCTTTCACGCCGGGTCCTGGTGGCCGCGCTGGGGTGCGTGGCTGTCGCGCCGCTCGGGGGCAAAGGTGGCGGCCAGGACCCCGGGCGATGGCGATCATCCGGTGCTGGCACCGGCCCCCGGTACCTATGTAACGGCCGAACCGGCTGCCTGATCCTGACTGGCGGCATGGCCAGCGCAGAAAATGCCGCAGTGCAGAAAATAGCGCTTGCATTTCTGCACTGCAGCATCTATCTGTTTCCCATCCGGACGCAGAACGCGGCCACGTGCAGGAGCATTGACCATGACGAAGACACCCGACCTGACCAAATACATGCAGGATGCCATGGCGTCCTTCCCGGTTGACGCCAAGGCGTTCCAGGATGCGTTCAAGACCCAGGCGGCGCTGGCCGAGAAAATCTCGAAAGTTGCCCTCGAAGCCGCCGAGAAATCGACCGAGATCAGCTCGAAATGGGCGAAGGAAACCATTGCGCGCCTGAACACCGTTGCAAAAGCCAAATCCGAGCCGACCGACTATACCAAGGCCGCGACCGACTTTGCCTCGGCGTCCGCCGAACTGGCGACCGAGCACATGGCCGCCTTCGCCGAAGTCGCGAAGAAAGTGCAGATGGAAACGGTCGAGCTGATGCTGGCTGCCGGCAAGGACCTGTCCGAAGACGCAACCGCCGCCGTGAAGAAAGCAACCGCCGAGGTCACGACGGCCGCAAAGAAAGTCGCCGCCGCCGCGAAGTAAGCGCCAGGTGACCTGAGACGATCCGCGTCAAATCTGCTTCCTCCCTGGCAGACCGGCGCGTGGGGCGGGCTTTGAAAGCCCGCCCTTTCTTTTGGCTCTGCGCTGCCTTAAGCTTCCTTGCAGTGCAGGAACCTTGGGGAGGCTGGCCATGGCCGATACCGGAAAACCGCTGCTCATCAAGCGCTATGCCAGCCGGCGGCTGTACAACACCGAAACCAGCGACTACGTCACGCTGGAGGATATCGCAGGCTTCATCCGCGCCGGACGCGACGTGCAGATCGTCGATCTGAAATCGGGCGATGACCTGACGCGCCAGTATCTTCTGCAGATCGTGGCCGAGCATGAAAGCAAGGGCGAGAATGTTCTGCCCATCAACGTTCTGACTGATCTGGTGCGCAGCTACACAAGCGAAGTTCAAAGCATCGTGCCGCAGTTCCTGGCCATGTCGTTCGAGATGTTCCGCAACGGCCAGTCCAGGATGATGGAAAATCTTACCGGGCTGCCGAACCCCATGGCAAAGGTGCCGGGGTTTGACGACCTGTTGAAGCAGCAGGAAAACTTCATGAAGACGCTGCTCTCGGGCATGTCGACCATCCCCGGCTGGACCGGCACAGGCCCTGCGCGGACCGAGGCGGATGCGCCGGACGCCACCGGTGCCGACGACCTGGCGCAGATCAAAAAGCAATTGGCCGAGTTGCAGACCAAGCTTTCCAAGCTGTGACTCTGCCGGGCATCTCTGCGCGGGCGGCCTGTGCGGCGACAGGTGCCGCCCCATGACGGAACCGCCCGGTCGCGTCACCTTGTGGGGCATCGAAGTGTTCCTTGCCACCGCCGAGGAAGGGTCCATTTCAGCCGCAGCGCGGCGTCTTGCGGCCAGCCCTTCGACCGTCAGCCAGCAATTGTCGGGACTGGAGACGGCCCTTGGGGCCATTCTGCTTGACCGGGGGGCCCGTCCGATGCGGCTTACTCCGGCAGGGGGGATGTTCCGCCGCCATGCCCAGACGATTCTGAATGCGGCGCTGGAAGCGCGGGCAGAGTTGGCGATGTCCGACATGTCGGCACTGACGACCCTGCGCCTTGGCATGATCGAGGATCTTGACGCCGAGGTGACGCCGCGCCTTCTGTCTGCCATGGCGGCAGAGCTGCGCGGCTGCCGGTTCCTGCTGGAAACCGGCGCAAGCCACCGGCTGATGGAACAACTGGACGGGCGGGCGCTGGATGTTGTCGTTGCGGCCGATCTGGGCGCTGAACTGGGGCCGGGTGACTGGGCCGAGGTGCATCCGCTGCTGACCGAACCCTATGTCATTGCCGCCCCGCGCGGGGTGATCGACAGGGCGGGCGATGTGCGGGCGCAACTGATGACGCTGCCGATGATCCAGTATACCTCGCGCCACCTGATGGGCCGGCAGATTGCCGCACATCTGATGCAGCAGAACCTGCGCCTTGCGCACCGCTTCGAACTGGACAGCTATCATGCGATCATGGCGATGGTTTCGGGCGGCGCAGGATGGACCATCCTGACGCCCCTGGGGGTTACCCATGCGCAAAGGTTCCGCGATGCAACGGATGTTCTGCCGCTGCCCTTTGCCCCGCTGTCGCGGACGATTTCGCTTCATGCGCGCGTCGATGTGCTGAAAGACATGCCGCAGCGCATGGCGGGGCTTTTGCGCCCCTTGCTGCAGGCCCAGGTCGTTGGCCCTGCGGTTGCACAGCTTCCCTGGCTGTCGGGCCAGCTCAGGGTGCTCTAAGGGATCAGCCCCGTACCTCTGTTGCGGCAGAGATCAGCGCATCGGCAATGAAATCAAGGTCAGGCCGGGTCAGGCGGGCGGGCAGCCGGGTGTCGCAGGCCCGCATCAGCATGGCACGGGTCATCGGCAGGTCCGGCGGCGTTCCCAGGAACTGCCAGTTCCAGAAGGCGCGTGCGTTGCCTTCGCTCAGCCCGAAGATCTGAACCGACACGCCGCGCGCCTTTGCAGCCTGCTGAAAGCCAAGCGCCTGGGCATCGGTTTCGAACCCGGTCAGGTTGAACTGGATGGAATCCGGGGCGCGCTCTTCGGGCCCCAGGGCGGGCGGCACGGTCAGCCAGGGCGACGTGTTCAGCCGGCCGGCCACGTAATCATGGTTGGCCCGGCCCTGCGCCACGCGGCGGGCAACCTCTGGCAGTTGCGGGCGGATGACGGCGGCCGACAGGTTCTGCATGCGCATGTTGTAAAGCGGCAGCTTGTTCTGCCAGTGGCCGAAGCTGTTCTGCAGGCCCGGATGCTTCTTCCAGTTTTCCTCATAGGCACCCGACATGATCACGGCACGGGCGGCCAGTTCCGGATCATCGGTAATCAGGATGCCGCCTTCGCCGGCATTCACCAGCTTGTAGGACTGAAAGCTGAAGCAGCCGATCCTGCCGATTGTCCCGATCCTGCGCCCCGCCCAGGTGGTGCCCAGCGAATGCGCGGCATCTTCGATGACCGGAATGCCGCGCGCATCGCACAGCGCCATGATCGCATCCATGTCGCTGGTATGTCCGCGCATATGGCTGATCAGCACCGCCTGCGCGTCGTCCAGCTTCGCTTCCAGGTCGGCGATATCGACCCGGTAATCGCTGCCCACCTCGACCAGGACGGGAACGCAATCCGCATGAACCACGGCAGACGGGACGGCGGCGAAGGTGAAGGCGGGGATCAAAATCTTCGCACTCTTCGGCAGATCAAGCGCCTTGATCGAGATGAACAGCGCAGCCGAGCAGGACGAGACGGCCAGCGCATAGCGGCTGCCCATCAGTTCGGCGAATTCGGCCTCCAGAAGGGCGACAGGGGCATCTTTCGGCGCAGTGTAGCGAAACAGATCGCCCGAGCGCAGCAGGCGGTCGATCTCGGCGCGCGCGGCCTCGGGGATGGGTTCGGCATCGTAAAGGTTCGGGGCCAGGGTCTGTCCGTCCGGGGCCATAAGATGCGCCTTTCCTGAAACTGATCTTCGGGAAAACTGTAAGGTGAATGAAGCGATTTGGCGAGGGCCAAGTTTCCCGCACCGGTCATGCCTTGCCGGTCGGGGGTGTGACGTTACGTCATCCCCCGGTCAGAGTCCAAGGCGGTCGCGCAGGGAATACCAGGTCATTGCCAGCACAAGAAGGGGCCAGCGCATGGCCACACCGCCCGGGAAACTGGCCTGCGGCACCGATGCCATGACATCAAAGCGTTCCGCCTGCCCGGCCACCGCTTCGGCCAGAATCCTGCCCGCCAGCGTGGCCATGGCCACACCGTGCCCGGAATAGCCGGAGGCGGACAGCACATGGGCGCTGGGCCGGGTGAAGCAGGGCATGCGGTTCATCGTGATGGCAAGCGTGCCGCCCCAGGCATAATCGATGCGGACATCGGCCAGTTGCGGATAAATCCGAAGCATCGGCTTGCGGACTGTGCGAAGAATGTCGGGAAAGCGGTAGCCATAGCTTTCGCCACCGCCGAACAGCAGGCGGTCATCCTCGCTCAGTCGCCAGTAATTCACGACAAAGCGCGAATCCGCCACGGCAACAGGCTGTGCCAGAACCTCCCGCGCCCTTGCGCCCAGGGGTTCAGTCGCCACGATGAAGTTGTTGACCGGCATCACCCGCGCCGCCACCTTCGGGTTCAGCCCGCCCAGATAGCCGTTGGCGGCAAGGATGACATGATCCGCCAGGACATGGCCCTGCGCGGTGCGCACCAGCGGCCTTGCGCCGTCTTCAACCGCATGGACCAGCGTCGTTTCGCAGATCCGGACACCCGCCCCGGCTGCGGCCTGTGCCAGACCCAGCGCGTAGTTGAGCGGGTGCAGATGGCCCGCGCCCCGGTCGATCTCGCCGCCCCGGAAGGCATCCGATCCGATCAGGGCGCGGATGCCGGCGCGATCCAGCGGTTCCAGTTGCCCGTATCCGTAATCGCGGCGCAAACGTTCGGCATAGGCGTGCAGGACGCCAACCTCGCGGTCACTGGTGCAGGCATGGGCAACGCCGGGGTAAAAGGTGACCGGCATGGCGTGCGTTGTGATCAGGCCGCGCACCAGCGCCTTGGCCTCTTCCGCCATGTCCCACAGGCGGCGGGCCTGCGGCAGGCCCACCCTCTTTTCCAGATCATCCTGATCCAGCCTTTGCCCGGACCCGACCTGCCCGCCGTTGCGCCCCGATGCGCCGAAGCCCACCCGGTGTGCTTCCAGCAGGATCACCGAAAAGCCGCGCTGCGCCAGATGCAGCGCCGCAGACAAACCGGTATAGCCCCCGCCCACCACGCAGACATCTGCCCGCGCCTCGCCCATAAGCGCGGGAAACGGTGCCAGCGGGGTGGCCGTGGCCGCATAGTACGACGCCGGGTATTGCCCGGCCCGGTCGTTTGCAAAAAGCAGGTTCATACGTTCAAAAGCAGGTGTTCACGTTCCCAGGGGCTGATGACCTGCAGGAATTCCTTGTATTCGTTGCGCTTGACGGAATCGTAGACCGAACAGAACCCGGCCCCCAGCACCTCTTGCAGGGATTTGTCCTCGTCCAGCAGATCAAGCGCATCGCCCAGGTTGTAGGGCAGTTCGGTTTCGATGTTATAGGCATCGCCCGTGCATTCGTCGCGCGGCATCCTGCCTTCCTTAAGGCCCAGGTATCCGCAGGCAAGCGACGCTGCCAAGCCAAGATAGGGGTTGCAATCCATGCCCGCCAGCCGGTTTTCCAGACGGCGCGCCTCGGGACCCGAGATGGGGACGCGCAGGCCGGTCGTGCGGTTGTCGCGGCCCCATTCCAGATTGATGGGTGCGGCGAAATCGGGGACGTAGCGGCGGTAACTGTTGACGTAAGGCGCCAGAAGGGCAACGGCCCCCGGCAGGTGGTTCTGCATCCCGGCGATGAAATGCAGGAAGTGCTGCGTTTCGGCCCCCTTGCGGTCCGAGAAGATGTTCTTGCCGGTCTTGAGGTCCACCACCGAATGATGGATGTGCATGGCCGATCCCGGTTCCCCTTCGATCGGCTTGGCCATGAAGGTGGCAAAACAATCGTGGCGCAGGGCGGCTTCGCGGATCAGCCGCTTGAAGAAGAATATCTCGTCCGCCAGCCGCACCGGGTCGCCATGGGCCAGGTTGATCTCGACCTGGCCTGCGCCGCCTTCCTGAAGGATGCCGTCAATCTCGAACCCCTGGGCTTCGGCGAAATCATAGATGTCATCGATGACCTTGCCGTATTCGTCGACCGCACTCATCGAATAGGCCTGCTTGCCGGCGGCGCGGCGCCCCGAGCGGCCCATGGGCGGCATCACGGGCATGTTGGGATCAAGGTTGCGCGCCGTCAGGAAGAATTCCATTTCCGGGGCGACAACCGGCTGCCACCCTTCGGCGTTGTACAACTCCACAACCCGGCGCAGCACGTTGCGCGGGGCCGTGGGCACGGGTTTGCCGGACGGGTCCTGCGCATCGTGGATGATCTGCAAGGTGACGTCCGCCGTCCAGGGGGCGGCGGTGGCCGTGGAAAAGTCAGGGATCAGGATCATGTCGGGCTCGGTGAACTGGCCCGACGGATTGTCGGCCCATTCACCGGTGATCGTCTGCAGGAAGATCGAATTCGGCAGAAAGAAACTTGCCTGCCGGGCGAATTTCGAAGCCGGCATCGCCTTGCCGCGGGCCACACCGGCAATGTCGCCGATGATGCACTCCACCTCGTCAACACGGCGCCCCGCGATATAGTCCCGGGCTGCCTCGGGCAGTTGTTCGGTCCATTTGGCCATGGCTCACACTCTTGGTTTCACCCGCGCGGGTGCTTGAAAAATCCGGCAATCCGGTCGGCGATCATGCGGTCCTGCAGCGGGGTATCCAGCCGCGCCACCGCGTCATCAAGCAGGGGGTCGGGCACAAGGCCGCGGCCGCGGGTGCGGATCAGACCATCGATGAAATCGCCCGTGAATTCAGGGTGCGCCTGCACCGTAAAGGCGCGGTCCCCGTAGAGCAGCGCGGCATTTTCGCAAAAGCCGTTGCTGGCGATCACCCTGGCCTGCGCCGGCCTTTCCACGACCTGATCCTGATGCCAGGCGTTGAGTGTCAGCGTCTCGCCGTCAAAGTCATAGGGCGTTGGCCCCACCGACCAGCCGCCCCGGTACTTTTCCACCCGCCCGCCCATCGCCTTGGCTATGATCTGATGGCCGAAACAGATCCCCACCAGCGGCACGGCGGCGGCATAGGCATCGCGGATGAACGCCTCCAGCGGGGGAATCCAGGGATGATCCTCATAGGCCCCATGGCGCGAGCCTGTGATCAGCCAGCCTTGCGCGTCATGGATGCTTGCAGGAAATTCGCCGTCCACCACCGCCCAGGTGCGGAACGTCAGACCACGCCCGTCCAGCAGGCGGGCGAACATGGCCGGATAGTCACCGGACCGGTCAATCAGGGCGTCCGGGGCATGGCCGGTTTGCAGGATGCCGATCTGCATGGGTGTTCCATCTTGCTTGTCAGGGAAAGATTAGGGGCGCATCGGTACTGCCGCAAGGGGCACGGGCGGAAGACTGGGTCCTGTCGCCCGGCACCGCCTCAGACCGTATCCAGATAAATTTCCACCTGTTCTTCGCGGTTGAGATTGGCCATGTAATGCAGCTCCTGCCGCTTGGTCAGCACATAGTTGCGGATCAACTCGCGCGGCAGGAAGCGTTCCAGCACCATGCTGTTTTCAAAGGCGTCAATCGCCCCGCCCCAGGTGGTGGGGATCTGCGGCAGATCAAGGGCATAGGCGTTGCCTGTCACGGGTTTGGCCGGTTCCTGCCCTTCTTCGATCCCTATCAGGGCTGCGCCCAGAATGCCCGCAAGCATCAGGTAAGGGTTCACATCGCCCCCTGCCACGCGGTGCTCGATCCGGCGGGACGACGGTTTGCCTGCGGGAATGCGAATGGCCGTGGTGCGGTTTTCGTACCCCCAGGCGACCGAGGTCGGCGCATGGGCGTCCGGCACCAGCCGGTCAAAGCTGTTGGCATGGGGCGCGAAGATCAGGGTGGAATCGTGCATCGCCTTCAGGCAGCCCGCCACGGCATGGCGCATCAGCCGGGAACCTTCCGGCCCGCCATTGTCAAAGACGTTGGCGCCTTCATTGTCGATCAGCGAGAAATGCGTGTGCAGTCCCGACCCCGAATATTCAAGATAGGGTTTCGCCATGAAGCTGGCGGCAAAGCCGTGGCGCCGGGCCAGACCCTTGACCAGCATCTTGAACAGCCAGGCATCGTCGGCGGCGCGCAGGGCGTCGTCGCAATGCATCATGTTCACTTCGAACTGCCCCAGACCCGTTTCCGAGGTAGAGGTATCGGCCGGAATGTCCATCGCCTCGCAGGCGTCATAGAGATCCGTAAAGAAGGTGTCGAAGGCATCCAGCGCCCGGATCGACAGGGTTTCAGACGCCTTG
This sequence comes from Rhodobacter sp., assembly GCA_020251025.1. Classification (GTDB taxonomy): domain Bacteria; phylum Pseudomonadota; class Alphaproteobacteria; order Rhodobacterales; family Rhodobacteraceae; genus Aliitabrizicola. The sequence goes on from JADCDI010000019.1 coordinate 18,336, forward strand.
CGGCGCTTGCCCGACCGGGGCGAGGGCGGCACCTGCAGCGTCTTTCCGCTGTCGTCGATCAGAAAGAATTCCAGCTCAACAGCGACAACCGGGGTCAGGCCCCTGGCCTTGAATTTCTCGACCACGGCACGCAGCGCATGGCGCGGGTCGCCCTCGTAAGGGCGGCCGTCTTCGCGGAACATCCAGATCGGCAGCAGGGCTGTCGGCGCCTCAAGCCAGGGCATCGGCATAAAGCCGCGTTCGGTGGGTTTGAGCACGCCATCCGCATCGCCCTGTTCAAAAACCAGCGGACTGTCGTCGATGTCTTCGCCCCAGATATCCAGGTTCAGGACCGAAAACGGAAACCGTGTTCCTTCGTCCACGACCTTGTCGGCAAATCTTGCCGGAATGCGTTTGCCGCGGGCCTGCCCGTTCAGGTCTGCCGCAGCCACACGAATGGTCCGCACCTCGGGGTGCTTTCTGAGCCAGTTCTTCATAATGTCACATCAGGTCGGGGCACGGCCTGCGCGGCACTGACAGCGCATGGACCATGCCCTTGGTCCCGTCCCCATTTCCGATCCCCTCCCGCCGGTCGCCTGTTGCAGGGCATATGGCCAGCGGGTCCGGGCGGATGCCCGAATAATTTGATCAAATAATGGATACTACCGGATCAGCTGCGGGCGCAAGCGAATTCCGGGCCGGAGGTTAGAGGGCAGATGACGGTTGAGGCGGGCATTCACCCGTCCGAAGGCCCAGGTCAGAAGCAGCGTCAGCAGGATGAAATAGACCGCGACAATCGGATAGGGGATGAAGGGATTGAAGGTCTTGTCGGCAAAGTAATTGGCGTAATAGAGCGCATCGCCCCGCTGCTGGAAGGCCGGAAAGCCGGAAAAGAACACAAGCGTGGTGGCGTGAAACAGAAAGATCGCCTCGTTCGTATAGGCGGGCCAGGCAAGGCGCAGCATGGTCGGCCACAGCACGCGGCGGAAGCGCGCCCAGCCTGACAGGCCAAAGGCATCGGCGGCATCGATATCGCCGCGCGGGACTGATTGCAGCGCGCCAAAGAAGATCTCGGCGGAATAGGCGGCGGTGTTGAGAAACAGCACGATCAGCGCCCCGGCCCAGGCCCTGGTCAGCCAGTCGGTCTCGACCGTCAGCGTGACCAGCCCCAGCGGAATGTCGAAACCCGCCCGGGGCAGCAGCACGAAGGCCTCATAAAACAGGAAAAACTGGATGAACAGGGGCGAGCCGCGGAACACGAAGATGAACCATTCGGCCGGCTTGCGCAGCCAGAGCGACCGGCTTGCCCTGGCCAGCGCCACCGCATTGGCCAGAAAGAAGCCCGCAATCAGCGCCAGTGCGCCGAAATAGATGTTCCAGATCAGCCCCGACCCGATCAGCGTCACCTGGTGGCACAGCGTGAAATCGCTGCGCGGCAGCAGGCGCTCGCCATAGCCAAGCGACCGGAAGGCGTAGTCACCGATGATCTGCAGGCAGCTCATCACGCCGGCTTCCTTTGGGCATCGCCCGCCAGCGTTGCCTGCCCGCGTGTCAGCCGCTGCGTCAGGCGGCCCAGAAGAACCTCTGACACCCGCGTCATGCACAGGTAGAACACAAGCAACCCAAGAAAGTAGTACAGCCGCCAGTCGGGATGGGGATAGTCAAAGGCGCTGGTCTTGCTGCCGCCCAGTTCCCGCGCCCAATAGACGATGTCCTGAACGCCCAGCAGGAACAGCAGTGGTGTGGCCTTTATCAGGATCATCCACAGGTTGGACAGGCCGGGCAGGGCATAGACCCACATCTGCGGCACCAGGATGCGGTGAAACACCTGGCGCTGCGTCATGCCGAAGCTTTCGCCGGTTTCAAGCTGTGCCTTGGGCACGGCCTGCATCGCGCCATACAGCACATTGGCGGCAAAGGCCCCGAAGACGATCGCGAAGGTAACAACCGCCAGGCCGAACCCGTACAGCCGGTGCCAGATCTGGGCGGCGTTGCCCGAAGGGATCTTGGCCTCGGGGCAGACACGGAATTCCAGCCCCTGGCGGACCGGGTCGGTCCAGTCGGGGCAGCGGACCTGATGCAGCATCCATTCCAGACCCTGATCCAGGGCAATGACAAAGAACAGAAAGAAGACGATATCGGGGATGCCGCGCACCATCGCGGCATATCCCTTGCCCACCAGCCGCAGCGGCAGCACGGGCGAGCGCGCCGCCATCGCCCCGCCAAAGCCGAAGGCCAGCGCGGCGGGTGCGGTGACGGCAAGAAGGATCAGCACGGTCAGAAAGGACCAATAGAAATCAATGTGCTTTCCCGTGGTCAGGTAGCACCCCAACCAGGCAAGGCCGTCCAGGCTGGAGGGGTCTGAACAGGCTGAAAACATCTGTCATCCCGAAGAGGTGCCCGACCACAGGGGCCGGGTACCGTTGCAGTTGCGTGCGATCAGATCAGAATGTCGTCGCTTCCGCGCCGAACCACTTGAGGATCATCGCATTCAGCGTGCCGTCATCCTTCATCGACTGAATGGCGGCATCGAACTTTGCCTTCAGCTCGGTATCGCTTTTGCGCAGCCCCATGCCGACGCCGCCGCCCAACTGGATATCGGTCCCGGCGAAGGACAGCTCGCCCCCCGATTCCGCGACGATGGGGGCAAGGTAATCCTTGTCGGCAAAGACCGCGTCCGCCTCGCCGTTGCGCACGGCAGCCACCGTTTCATCGGGGGTTGCAAACTCCAGCAGGGTGGCACCGCTTTCCGCGACAAAGCCCGCCTGGATGGTGCCGACCTGGGCGGCGATCACGCCGCCCTTCAGATCGGCATCCGGCGACAGGGCTGCATAGGCCGACGCGGCCGGAGGGATGTAGTTCTGCGTGAAATCGATCACCTTCCCGCGCTCTTCGGTGATGCTCATGCCGGCGATGATCGTGTCATAGTTGCCGGACTGCAGGTTCGGGATGATCGAATCCCAGTCGGTCGTGACCCATTCGCAGGTCAGCCCGGCCCGCGTGCACAGCTCGTCGCCCAGCTCGCGCTCAAAGCCGTCGACCTCGCCGGCATCGTTGATGAAGTTGTACGGGGGGTAGGCCCCTTCGGTCCCCATCCGCACCGTCTGTGCGGCGGCAAGGCCGGCGGACAGCGCCAGCACGGCGGCGGCGATCACAAGTCTGGTCATTCTGGTCTCCCTTGATGGTGGTTGGTCGGGCGGGTGGGGCGCGTCTTGCGGCGGTCAGGTGACTGACCGCAGAAAGCCGCGCAGGCGTTCGGTCTGCGGGCTGGCGAAAACCCGTTCGGGCGGTCCCTGTTCTTCGACCTTGCCCTGATGCAGAAAGATGACATGGTCTGACACGTCGGCGGCCAGCCGCATGTCGTGGGTCACCAGGATCATCGTGCGCCCCTCCTGGGCCAGGGCCTTGATGACCTTGACCACCTCTTGTTCCAGTTCGGGATCAAGGGCCGACGTCGGCTCGTCAAACAGAAGGGCGCGCGGTTCCATGCACAGGGCGCGGGCGATGGCGGCGCGCTGCTGCTGGCCACCGGACAGCATGGCGGGCCAGGCATCGGCCTTGTCGGCGATCCCCACCTTGTCCAGCAGGGCGCGGGCGCGGGCCTCGACCGCGGCCGGGTCCTGGCGCAGCACGGTCACGGGTGCCTCCATGACATTCTGCAGGATGGTCATATGGGCCCAAAGATTGAACTGCTGGAGCACCATCGACAGATTGGTGCGGATGCGGATCACCTGGGCGCGGTCTGCCGGGCGGCGGTCAAGGCCGCTTCCGGTCCAGGTCACGGCCTCGCCTTCAAAGATCACATCGCCCTGCTGGCTGTCCTCCAGCAGGTTGCAGCAGCGCAGCAGCGTCGACTTTCCGGACCCGGACGAGCCGATCAACGACACGACATGCCCGCGCGGCGCCACCAGATCGACGCCCCTGAGGACCTCGACCGCACCATAACACTTGTGCAGGTTGCGGATTTCGATGACGGGCGCGTCATTTGTCACATGAGACTCAGGGGGCACGGCTGCTCGTTCGCATGGGGTAATGGAAAAAGCGCGCAATTTTCGACCTATTGCAACGCCCATTGTGCAGATTCCGCTGACTCACGGGATAAATCCGCAGGTTTTCTGAACAATCCGCTCCGGTGACGGGGGCGTGGGCACCGCAAGATAGGCCGCTGCGGGAATGCGCACGATCCGTCGCAGACCGGTCACATCCCGGTCGGTATCGGGCATATCTGCAATGGCTTCGGCCACGACATCGAAAAGGATGTCCGGGTCATGCCCCGGTGCGGTGATCAGCGGCAGGCCGGGCGTCGGTGCGGTTACCCCCACCACCCGAAGATCGCTGCTGACAGGGTCAAAGCGCTGCAAAAGCCGCCAGGTCACGGCGTCCAGCGCCGCAATCTCTGCGCGTCCATCGGCCACGGCACGGGCGGACTGCGCGTGGGCACCGGTCTCAAGGGCGGGAAACAGGCGGATGCCGATCTGCGCCGCATGGGTCTGCGGTGCGGCCCAGCCCGATTGCGACAGCGCGTCATTATAGGCCAGCCCCGCGCCGTCGAACAAATCGATCCGGTCGCGCGGATCATCGGCACGGGCCACGAAGACGCTGCGGTACTGCCCCGCCCCGCAGCCATCGACCGCATAGTCGGGCGTTCCGACCAGCGTGACCTGGCCATGCAGCCGGGACCGGTACGGCAAGCCGCAGGTCTGGGACAGCACCAGACCGGGCGAGGTCCAGTGCAGCCAAAGATCGGGCGCGTCATGGATCAGCGCCTCGGGGGCGGGCAGGCCTTCGGCACGCAGACGGTCGCGGATGCCGGCCCAAAGCCGGTCATTGGCCGCCGCCGTTTCGGGGCGGTCATACATGGGAAGTGACGCGATCACCGCGCACCGACCCGCTGGCGGGCAAGGGCGCTGTCCACGTCACTGATCCCCAGCAGGTTTGTCACAAGGCGCATCATGCTTTCCTCTTCCTCATCCCGGATGCCGTCCGACAGAACGACGCGCCACATCGCCTCGACCAGGGCGATGCGGTGCCCGTGCGGCACCGCGTCTTTCAGCGACCGGGTGAAGCGCACGGTGTCGGGTGCTTTGGCCTCCAGCGCTTCGGCCTGCAGCCGCAGGGCACCGGCTGCCTCGGGGGACAGGCCGAACGACCCGGCAAGGGCGCGGTTGATGCTGGCCACTTCTGTCACGTCATAGCTGCCGTCGGCGCGCGCCAGGCGGACAAGCAGGGCCGCCATGGCCAGCGCGGCCCCGGGGGCGGGCGCGGCGACAGGGCTGCGAAGACGGCGAAGAAGTTGATCGATCATGATGGCTCTTGTCAGCAGGGGGCGGAAAACCAGCGGGACCTCAGGGCGGCAGGGATGCGAACAGCGATGAAAGGTGGGCCGCCTGCCCGTCCAGCCCATAGGGCGGGTTCACGACGAACATGCCCGAGCCACGCAAACGATGCGTCGGGCCGGCCACACCGAAAGACACCTCGTGGCGCAAGGCATCCGGAAACGCCTGCTCCAGCCGCCGAAGCATCGGGCGATGCGCCGCAGACGCCAGAAGCGGATACCACAGGGCAAGGATGCCGACATTCCACTTTCTGTTGATCGCCGCAAAGACATCCGGAATCAGGTCGTAATCCTCCTTCATCTCGTAGGACGGATCGACCAGCATGATCCCGCGCCTGGGCGTGGGCGGGCAGATTGCCCGGGCCATCGCAAAGCCGTCCCCGGCATCGATATGGGCACCCCAGGGGCCAAGGGCCACATGAAGGGCGGCATTCTCGCGCGGGTGCAGCTCTGCCAGATGCATGCTGTCCTTGTCCCGCAGGGTCAGGGCCGCCAGCAAGGGCGAGCCCGGATAGGCGTTCGGCCCGAAACGCGCCCGCACTTCGGACAGGCGCCGCATGTAGGGATGATCCCCGGCCAGGCGACCGGCCAGCCGCAGGATGCCCTGATCGGCCTCGCCGGTTTTCAGCGCCTCTTCGGCGCGAAGGTCATAAAGACCGCGCCCGGCATGGGTTTCGATATAGCTCAGCGGTTTGTCCTTGCGCACCAGGTAGTCAAGCATCGCGCACAGCAGCACATGCTTGTGCACATCGGCGGCGTTGCCCGCGTGGTAAATGTGCTGATACCCAAGCATGCCCTTCGCCTAGCGCCGCATCGGCAGGATTTCAATAGGCCGGGCCGGGGGGCGTTCACGCCGCGCGGGGTCCGGATCACGGTTCCTTTACCAATTGGGCGCGATTGCCAAGATTGGACCCAATTGTTGCCCCATATCGATTCCATAGGACATTTGTCTTCATCCGGCGCCGGATGACGCCAGACATGCGATACGAGCAACAAGGTCACAAGACATGAACGCTGCCCCCCTGTTCCGTCACGAACCCCAGTACAGCCGTCAGATTGCTGGAATAGTGCGTGGCACCGGTGCGAAGCAGTCCATCCCGGACCAGATCCGCGCCCTTGAAACGCTGGAAAGACAATGCGATGACGCCATGACGCGGCAAGAAAGGCTCAGCCGGGCCGTCTTTGCCGGGCCGGCGCCGCGACGCATGGCGGACGCGCAGGTGAACGGGCAGCCATATGACACGGACAGCGGCAGGATGACGGGACGTTCCTTCGGGGAATTCCGCGGCGCGGTCGAGCTTGCGCAGAAATGCATCCGCAATGCCCTGCCCCTGACGACGCGGCGCTTTATCGAGAATCTGGACCGGCCGGAGGGGTCCGAAATCGAAATGCTCGAATCCGAGATCACCCGGCTGAAGTCCGAGATGCGCAGGATGGAAAGCCAGATCCTGCACAGCCTGCCCCAAAGCCTGGAAGATGTGTCGGCCAAACTCAAGTTCGTCGTCTCGCTCATGCTGGACGGCCAGCAGATCGAGACCGATTATTTCGCCTTCCTGGTCGAGGAATGCGCCGAAATCATGGATGGCAACCTTGGCCACCTGCGGGCCGCCGCATCGATTGCCGCAGAACAGCCGGGTTGGTAAGGGCGCGGACACCAGCCCGCCTGCCGGCTGCGCCCCCAATCCCTGTGTACTGCCGGTTTGCAGCCAGAACACGGCACATGGCAGGCCGGTCTGCCGGGCCGTTCAGGGTCTGCGCGCCGAATGAACTGCTCGCGCGCCCTGCGCGGTCTGGCCGGGGCCATCGCCCCGGTTGTGCGGAGCGCGTGTGACAGGCCCGTCAGGGGCGGGCCTTCTGCCCGTCCCGGACCTGCCCGGAATGGCAAGCCTCCTTTTTGACGTTCAGGATGATCTTCCCGTCCGGCAAGCGGCGGGAATGATCTTTCGGCAGCCCGTCAGACCAGCCTGCTGACCCCGACCGCCGCGCGCACGAAATCGGCAAACAGCGGATGCGGTGCAAAGGGCTTGGATTTCAGTTCCGGGTGGTACTGAACCCCGATGAACCAGGGATGGTCCTTGATCTCGACAATCTCGGGCAGGCGGCCATCGGGGCTCATGCCCGAAAAGGTCAGGCCGCAGGCTTCCAGCCTGTCGCGATACTTGATGTCCACCTCATAGCGGTGGCGGTGGCGTTCCTCGATCACGGTCGTCCCGTAAATCTGCGCCACGCGCGATCCGGGCAGCAGGTTTGCGGTATAGGCCCCAAGGCGCATGGTGCCGCCCTTGGCATCGCCTACTTTTCGTTCGACCACATGGTTGCCCTGCACCCATTCCTTCAGGTGGTAGACAACCGGGGTGAACCGCTTTGATCCGGTTTCGTGATCGAACTCTTCGGACCCGGCATTGTCCATATGCGCAAGCGTGCGGGCCGTCTCAATGACGGCCATCTGCATGCCAAGGCAGATCCCAAGGTAGGGGATCTTCTTTTCGCGCGCATAGCGGGCCGCCTTGATCTTGCCTTCGGTTCCGCGTTCGCCAAAGCCGCCGGGGACCAGAATGGCCTGAAACCCTTCAAGCCAAGGGCCGGGGTCTTCGCGTTCGAAAATCTCGGCGTCGATCCATTCGGCCTTTACGCGGGTGCGGTTGGCCATGCCGCCATGGGTCAGCGCCTCGGCAATTGATTTGTAGGCGTCTTCCAGTTGCGTGTATTTGCCGACGATGGCCACGCGCACCTCGCCTTCGGCATTGGTCAGCCGGTCCATCACATCTTCCCAGCGCGCCAGGTTGGGGCGCGGCGCGGGCGAGATGCCGAAGGCGTCCAGCACCGCCTGGTCCAGTCCTTCGCGGTGATAGACAAGGGGGGCATCGTAGATCGTCTTCAGGTCGGGGGCGGCAATGACGGCCTCTTTGCGCACGTTGCAGAAGAGGGCGATCTTTTCGCGCTCGCGGTCCGGAATCGGGTGTTCGGACCGCAACAGCAGCACATCGGGGGCAATGCCGATCGATCGCAACTCCTTGACCGAATGCTGCGTGGGCTTTGTCTTCAGCTCGCCCGAAGCCGCGACATAGGGCAGCAGCGTCAGGTGCATGAAGATGCACTGACCGCGCGGGCGGTCCTGGGCGAACTGCCGGATCGCCTCGAAAAAGGGAAGGCCTTCGATGTCGCCCACGGTGCCGCCGATTTCACACAGCATGAAATCGACCTCGTCATCCCCGATGCGCAGGAAATCCTTGATCTCGTTGGTGACATGCGGAATGACCTGAATGGTCTTGCCCAGGTAATCGCCGCGGCGTTCCTTTTCCAGAACGTTGGAATAGATCCGCCCCGATGACACGCTGTCGGTCCTGCGCGCGGAGACGCCGGTGAAGCGTTCGTAATGGCCAAGGTCAAGATCGGTCTCGGCCCCGTCATCGGTGACAAAGACCTCGCCATGCTCGAAGGGCGACATCGTTCCGGGGTCAACGTTCAGGTAGGGGTCCAGCTTGCGCAGGCGGACAGAAAAGCCGCGCGCCTGCAAAAGCGCGCCCAGCGCCGCCGAGGCCAGCCCCTTTCCAAGCGAGGACACGACGCCGCCGGTAATGAAAACATAACGTGCCATGGACGCTCCCGTGCCTGATTCAAAGGGGGCGATTCGCGCAGCGGGAATCGCAGGATCACGGGGGTTGACGCATAGCCTAAATCCGAAAAGACCGCAACCGCACCTCTAGATGCTGTTTTCAGTTTAATCGGACCATCTAAGGATGGTGGGGATCAGTCAGAGGATGCCGGAGCATCGGCGCGGGGCGGCGTTGCCGGCGAATCCGCGGTTGCCGGGGGCAGAAGCTCTCCCGCCGGGGCCAGAGGCACCACCGGGGCGGGGGCCGGGGCCGTCCCGCCGATCTGGTCAATGACCGAGGTCCCGGCCGAGTCGCGCGCCGCGATGACCGTCAGGCTGATCGAGGTGCAGATGAACCCGACCGCAAAAATCCAGGTCAGTTTCGCCAGTGCCGTTGCCGCCGACCGGCCCGACATCACGCCGCCGCCCCCGCCGCCACCCATGCCAAGCCCGCCGCCTTCAGACCGCTGCAATAGCACGACTGCGACAAGGCAAAGCGCCAGGATCAGGTGGATGACAAGAACGACGTTTTCCATGGAGACGTGCTTTCCGGGTGCTGCCGCGCCTATCTAGGGCCAAGCCGCCCTGCCCGCAACCCCTTCCCCGCCCCCCTTCCCCCCGCCCCCCTTCCCCGCGTCAGCCGGGACGGGCATTTAGCTGTTTCGCCGGATCGGGCAGACCGCTAAGCTGCCATGGTTCTTGACAAGCGGAGAGACTGCGGATGGCCAATGTCGTCGTCGTGGGTGCCCAGTGGGGCGACGAGGGGAAGGGCAAGATCGTCGATTGGCTGTCCGAACGTGCCGATGTGATCGCCCGGTTCCAGGGGGGGCACAACGCGGGCCATACGCTGGTGATCGACGGGGTGATCTACAAGCTGTCGCTTTTGCCAAGCGGCATTGTGCGCGGCGGCAAGCTGAGTGTCATCGGCAATGGCGTGGTGCTTGATCCCTGGGCGCTGCTGGCCGAGATCGAAAAGCTGTCCGGGCAGGGCGTTGCCGTATCGCCCGAGACCCTGATGATCGCCGAAAACACGCCGCTGATCCTGCCCGTTCATGGCGAACTGGACCGTGCGCGCGAGGCGCAGGTGGGGGTGGCAAAGATCGGCACAACAGGGCGCGGCATTGGCCCGGCCTATGAAGACAAGGTCGGGCGGCGCACCGTGCGCGTGGCGGACCTTGCGGATGAGGCAACCCTTGATCTGCGGCTGGACCGCCTGCTTGGGCACCACGATGCCCTGCGGCGCGGCCTGGGGCTGGCACCTGTGGACCGTGCCGCGCTCAAGGCGGCACTGTCCGAAGTGGCACCGAAGATCCTGCCCTATGCCAAGCCGGTCTGGAAGGTGCTGAACGATGCGCGAAGGGCGGGAAAGCGCATCCTTTTCGAAGGTGCGCAAGGGTCGCTTCTGGATGTGGATTTCGGGACCTATCCCTTCGTGACCTCGTCCAACACGCTGGCGGGCATGGCGGCGACCGGAACAGGTCTTGGCCCCAATGCGATCGACTTCGTGCTGGGCATCGTCAAGGCCTATACCACCCGCGTGGGCGAGGGGCCGTTCCCGACCGAATTGTTCGACGCCGACGGCGAACGGCTGGGCCTGCGCGGGCACGAATTTGGTACGGTCACCGGGCGCAAGCGGCGCTGCGGGTGGTTCGATGCCGTGCTTGTGCGCCAGACCTGCGCCACCAGCGGCGTGTCGGGAATAGCCCTGACCAAGCTGGACGTGCTGGACGGATTTTCGACGCTGCGCATCTGCACCGGCTATGAGCTGGATGGCGAGCGGCTGGATTACCTGCCCACAGCCGCCAACCTGCAGGCCCGTGTCACGCCCATCTATGAGCAGATGGACGGCTGGCACGAAAGCACCGCCGGTGCCCGGTCCTGGGCGGACCTGCCGGCGGCGGCGATCAAATATGTGCGGCGGATCGAAGAGTTGATCCGATGCCCGGTGGCGCTGCTTTCCACCTCGCCCGAAAGGGGTGACACGATTCTTGTGACCGACCCCTTTGCAGATTGAGGTCCCCATATGGCCCTGAGCTACCGCACCCGCCGCCGGCTGTCCCTGCTGATCCTGCTGGTTGGCATGCCGCTTTATGTCGTGGCGGCGGTCACGATACTGAATTTCTTCGACCGCCCGCCGTTCTGGCTGGAGATCGTGGTTTACGTGGTGCTCGGGTTCCTGTGGATCGTACCCTTCCGCGCGGTCTTCCGGGGCGTCGGCCAGACCGACCCGGACAAAGCACCCTAACAGGGTGGCGGCAAAGTGCCGATTGCATGGGTTGCCTGACCGGAAACCGGGAATCATTTCCGCCTGCGCGCGCCTTGCGGCCCCTGCCAGGGCCTTGGGCTGAACCCATGCCAGCCGGGGGGCCGAAAAGCCCCCGGTCAGGGGCGGGGCGCTGGCCTGCCGTGGTGCGGGCCGCACGGGTCCTGTCCCGGTGGCAGCGTCGCGCGCGGGCGTGGCAAACGCGGGTCGCGTTTGCGGGTCCCGCCCGAAGGGGCAATCCCTTTTCCCGGATCGCGAAGGGTCTCGCGCCAGACTGTCGGTCGGATTGCCGTTTCGGCACCCTGCCAAGCCAGGGGTCTCGCCGCCGTCGGCTGTTCAGCGCGCCATGCGGCGGGCCTGGGCAAGGTAGGTGCAGCTTTCCGTGACCGCAAACAGGCCGTCGTCGGCCTTTGCGATCTTGCCCTGTCGCAGCAGCAGCCCGAAGTTGCGCATGGCGTCTTCGCGGTTCGCCTCGCCGGTTCCGGTGGCGTCGGCGACATGGCGCATCAGATGCGGGCGGGTGAAATGCGGCTGCTTTTCGATGCAGACGGTATAGGCTGCAGCCGCCTCAAGAAGGTCTGGCATTTCGCCCGCGCCGACCTGCTGTGCGAACCGGGAAAAACTCAGGGCCGGGGCGAAGGCATCTTCGGCCCCTGCGGGGGCCCCGCTGTCATCGGGTGCGTCCGCGACGGCCGGGTCTGCTCTGGTGATGCGCTGTTGCAGGCTCAGGATAACCGCACCGTCCGGCAGGGTGCGGTCAATTCGCTGCTCTGACACAAGCACAAGGGGTTCAGGACGGTCCGGGGGGGTGGGCACGTCAGGGCGATCTGACTGCCCGACAAAGTCGGGATACACATCATCGCCGTCCTGAGGCAGAGCCGCGACAGACTGGTCTTCTTCCCCGGCAGGCTGCAGGTCGGTGTCCATAGCCGCTGCGACGGCGGCCTTGAGATGGGCCATCGCCAGCATACGGCGGCGGTTCTCGGAGTCTTCTGTTTCGGTTGTGGGCAGCCGCAGCAGGGGCGTGGCATCTTCCGCGCCCCATGCGTCGTCCTCAACACTCTCTGTGCCGTCGTCAAGACCGATCCGGCCTTCGGTCGACCCGGTTGCACCGGCCCCGTTGCCGGAACCGGACTGCGCGGCCAAAGGTGCCTCCGGTCCGGCGCTTGCAGGATCGGCAAAAGGTTCCGCCGCGTGCAGCAGAACGGCCTGCTGTGTTTCCCCGCCCCGGCTGTCCTGCATCGCAGAAGGCTCTGTGTCAGCCTCGGCCGGTGCGGGCAGGTCGGGGTCCGAAGGCCAGTTGGACGCGGGCAGGGTTCGTTGGGACAGGCCCTGAAAGGCCGAAAGGACATCCTGCCAACTGCTGGCAAAACCGGTGGCGTCCCACGGGGCCGATGGTGCCGGCGGCCCGTTCCCGGTGTCTGGCGCGCTGTCTGCCACAGCGGCTGTCCGCGCGGGGCCAGACGGCGCTGCGGCGTCCCGGGCAAAGGAAGCGCGCGCTTCGGCCCAGGCCCGGTGAAGCGATGTCGGCAGGTCCCCGTCTTCGGCCCCGGCGGCTTCGGGAAGGTCTTCTGCCGTCGGCCCGGGCCGGGCTTCCGGCAGCCTGTCCGGAAAATCCGCCAGGGACGTGAACAACGGTGCCGCGCTATCGGCCTGGCCGCCCGTCAGCCCTTCAGGCAGGGCGGCGTCTGGCGCAGGTTCGCCCGGTTCCGGCGCATCATCGGCGGTCCATTCGGTGCGAAGGTCCACAGGTTCGCCATGATCCCCGTCGGCACCGCCCAGGGCGACAGGCCACTCCGGCGGACCCGCAGCGCTATCGGTGCCCGCCGCTTCCTGCGCAGGCCCCCAGGCCTCGTCCGGCGCAACCCCTGTCCCTGCGGTCACATCGTCTTCTGTCCCGGCAGAAAAGGCAGGGGGCACCGCGGCAACCGCCGCCGCGTCTTCCCCGATAAAGGAAGATGCCCCGTCAGCGGGTTCTTCATCACGCGCCACGGCGGCCCGGATACGCTGCAGCTTGGCCGCCACGCTTTCTTCGGCCAGAAGACCCGTTGCAGCGGGCTGGGGTTCAGGTTGAGACGCGGGCCAGGGCGCGGTCGGCGCAGGAGACATCGCCGCCTGCATGGCTTCGTCCGTGCGCAGGATCATCGAGTTGTCTTCGATCCGTGCCTCGACGCGCCGGTTGACGGCCTGCTCTGCAATGCGGTGCAGCACCGACGCATCGGGCGTCAACGGCGCCGCGCCGAAATACCGGTCATCTGCCGCAATACCCCGGAAATATTCGGCAACCGCCTGCAACGTGCTTAACGGATCATCAAAGCCCTCCAAAGTGCACGAGAACGTGCCATAGCTTACCTTCAGGATCCTGTTCGCACCGGTCATCGGACGCTCGCCCTCTATCTTCAGCCGCTTTATGCACCTGTTGGCCCTTGCCTGTCCAATTGATTGGACAGATGGGGTAAACCGAAGGACATATCCTGGTCGTCACTGCAAGAGACTTTCTGAACCGGGGACAGTATCCGGATGAATGTGCGTATTGTCGATTCACCTGATGGTGTAACCCTGATCGGCGGCGGTCCGGTGCCGGGCAGGCTGCTGGGGATGGCGCTGCGCCGGGCACCGGTTCTGGTTGCCGCAGACGGCGGCGCGGACAGGGCACTGGCGGCGGGCCACCTGCCGGCCGCGGTGATCGGGGATTTCGATTCGCTGTCTGCCGGGGGCCGCAATCTTATTCCCGCCGACCGCCAGCACGTGATCGCCGAACAGGAGACGACCGATTTCGACAAGGCCCTGCGGTCCATCGCGGCCCCTTTCGTTCTGGCGCTGGGGTTTGCCGGGGCGCGCATTGACCACGGGCTTGCGGTGTTCAACACGCTGCTGCGCCATCCCGGCCGCGTCTGCATCGTTCTGGGCGCAGAGGATGCCGTGTTCCTGTGCCCGACCGACATCACGCTGCGGCTGCCGGTCGGCGACCGTCTGTCGCTGTTTCCGATGGGGGCGGTCCGGGGAAGCAGCGAGGGGCTGCGCTGGCCCATCGACGGCATCGCACTGGCACCCGACGGTCTGATCGGCACCTCGAACGTGGTCAGCGCCCCGACCGTCCGGCTGCGGGTTGACGCCGCGCGGCTGCTTGTCATCCTGCCGCGCCGGCGGCTGGATGCCGTCCTTGACGCCCTGGTGCCGCCGCATCTGCCCGGGGCGGAAGATAGCAGGGACAAATGAGACGATCACGGCAATTCCGGCCCATGTGAACGCGGGGCCGGGGCCGCTGGCGGGGCACCGGACATCCGCCTTCGGATGCATGTCTTGATCATGGGACGAAAGAGGACTATGTTTACGTTTTGATGTCTGGTTTGGTGTCTGGATTGTGCGGGGGGACATCTGGATTCCCGGTCGCCCCCGTGCCGGTGGCAGCCCATGCCACGCGTGAAGGTGAGAAGTGACAGGAAAGCCGAAACCATATCGAACGGCCCCGCGGCGGCGCGGTGTTACGCTGATCGAGGCTGTGCTCTATATCGCGATCGCACTGGCGCTGATCGTGGGCGGCCTGGTGTTTTACCAGCAGGCATCGCTTCAGTCCCGGACCAGTAGTGTTGTCCGCGCATATTCGGCATTCATCACGGAAGCGCGCGCCATGCTGGCCGAAGGCAGCTCCGTCCCCACTACTTCGAACCTCGAGGAGCTCCTTTGGGTCAGAGGTTCCATTCCGGCAGGGCTTTGGGACGCAACGAAGCCCCTAGGGCAGCGCATTCAGCTTCCGTTCCCGAACATGTATGCTTCCCTTGGCGCTACCTTACTACCCGGAAACAGTAACATTTCTTTGGTGGAAGCAAATTTGCCCATTAGTCTTTGCTCCCGTCTTTTTGTCGCTTCGAATAGGACTCTCAGTTACGCCAGCGGGGCTACCAGTGCAGTATTTTGGGACGAAAATGTAGGTAATCTACCGATTCTCCATACATACACCATTTCGCCCTCGGTTACCCCGACGCAGGCCGGAACCTATTGCCGTAACGCTGACGCCAACGGGAACGGTCTTGTAACTACTATGACCACTTTCCGTATCTCCGATTGACGACACTGTGACCGGAACCGTCCCGACTCCGGGGGCTGCTTCGCGGACCCTTCGGCGCGCTATGATGAAACGTAGCCACCGCCCGGTGCCGAAGCGGAACCACCATACCCGAAGCGACCCACCTTCCCGGCCTGTCGCCCTGTGACGAAACCCTTGCCGCGACGGCACCGCGCGTTGCCGCCATTTCAGCGGGCACAGGGACCGAGGCAGGCTGGCTGCGGGACCATCCGCCAACGATCCCGGCAATTCCGGCCCATGTGAACGCGGGGCCGGGGCCGCTGGCGGGGCACCGGACATCCGCCTTCGGATGCATGTCTTGATCATGGGGCGAAAGAGGACTATCTCTACGCCTTGATGGCTTGATTGTGCGGGGGGGGATATACGGATTCCTGGCCGCCCCCGTGCCGGTGGCGGCCCATGCCACGCGTGAAGGTGAGAAGTGACAGGAAAGCCGAAACCATATCGACCTGCCCTCCGGCGGCGCGGCGTGACGCTGATCGAGGCTGTGCTCTATATCGCGATCGCACTGGCGCTGATCGTGGGCGGGCTGGTGTTTTACCAGCAGGCATCAACCGCGTCGAGGATGAATACCACCGTTACGTTGCTGTCATCTCTCATATCGGAAACACAAGCTGTCGCAACAGAGAGCAAGAACATCAATATGGGCGCTGCCTTCAATGCATACCTCGTGTCCAGAGGGGCCGTTCCTGGAGCCTCGATTGACACGTCAAAGCCCGCCAATGAACAAATCCGGAACCCATGGGGTGGTTTCGTGCAGTTGTGGCCTGGATTTATCACGGGGCCGTCTGGCGGGGTGTTTCAGGTTCAGGTGTTCTTGACCGACCTTCCATATGCGATATGCACGCGCCTGTTGGCATCCAATACCGTCGGACGGAACGTTGTTATGCACGGCTACGAGCAAGGAGGCGCTTATGAAACGCTGCCTTTCCTGTCTTCCCCTCCCGGACTTGGGACGTCCGGGAATATATCCTATGATCAGGCCATGACGGCATGCACAACGGCAGATACGACAGGGATTGGGGCCAACAATGACGGCAGGGTAAATGCATATTTGCTCTATCGTTTTTCTGGCAACTGACAGCAGTTTCAACGCAGCCGTCCCGACGCCGCGCATACCGGCTGCGGCGGGGGCGCAGGGCCGCCCGTTTGATTGTGCCCCCGTTGCCGGTTCTGCCCGCTGATCCAGCCGCCAACGCCCCGGTCTTGCGATGACAGTCAGGGGCCTGACATACGCCGGGATGTGTTGCGCCGGTCACCCGCAGGATGTGGGCCCGGACCGGGATGACCGGGTCTGTTGCGACCGTTCCATGCGGAGGGGGTTTCGGCGCGCGCAGGTCCGTTCGGACGGCCCTGTGGCGGCAAGGCGCAGGCCTGATAAAGGGCCTGGGTCGGTGCGATCCGGCGGCAGCCGCGCAGGCCGCGCCGGTCAGCGCAGCGGTGCCGCCGTGGCCGCCGGTGCGCGGCGGCTGCGGGCCACGATCCGCTCGCGGTGGATGATGTAAAGGCCGGAGGCGACGATCACGGCGATTCCGGCCCATGTGAACGCAGGACCGGGGCCGCCAGAGGGGCACCGGACATCCGCCTTCTAACCGTGGCTTGATCATGGGTCAAAAAAGGACTATGCTTTTCCCCCGATGGCTTGACTGTGCGGGGAGACATCTGGGTTGCGGGGGGGACATCTCGGTTCCAATCCTCCCCCATGCCGGTGGCATTCCGTACCACGAGCGAAGGTGAGAATTGACAGACAAGCCGAAACCACATCGACCGGCCCGGCGGCGGCGCGGCGTAACCCTGATCGAGGCTGTGCTCTATATCGCGATCGCACTGGCGCTGATCGTGGGCGGGCTTGTATTCTACCAGCAGGCATCAACAGCGTCCAGAATGAATTCGCTTGTTACCATGCTGACGTCGTTGATGGCCGAAACGCGCACTGTCGGGCTTGAAAGCTCCAGTGTCAACATGGGCGCAGACTTTAGATCCGTTTGCATTTATGTTGAGACATACCCTGCATGCCTGAGGTAGTTTGAGCATTCCTCGGGTGTGAAGAGGTCGCAGATGTCGCCGAGGGCCTTGATCAGGTGGTCGAACGTTCTGGCTCCGACGCCGCGCAGGA
>JADCDI010000002.1 GCA_020251025.1 Rhodobacter sp.
CCCGACCCGGCGGGTGCAAAGCGCCCGCCAGGGGGCGGGGCGGGCGCTGGCCGGGGGCTTTGGCCCCCGGCCGGTCCTGATCCCGGCGGGACGCTGTGGCAGGGGCGATGGCCCCTGCCAGAGAGGCGATGAAAGTGCCGCTGCCCGTCCGGGCGGGAACAGGAAACGCGACCCGCGTTTCCCCCACCCGCGCGGGACCGTGCCCTGCAGACCGGTCGGTCCGGGAGACACAGAGGCCAGCGCCCGCCGGGGGCGGGGCGGGCGCTGGCCGGGGGCTGTCGCCCCCGGCTGGGCCAGGATCAGCGCAGCGCTGTGGCAAGGCCGATAGCCCCTGCCAGGATGCACAAGGCGCGCGGGGCGGAAGGGGTTCCCGCTATGCGCCCAGGCACCTCTGCGGGCGGCACTTTTCCGGCACCCCCTTATGCCCGGCGGCGGTCGGCGGGGTAGACGCCAAGGATGTTCACCGCGCTGGTGAAATAGCCCAGCTCCTCCAGCGCGCGGGCGACATTGGCATCATCCGGGTGGCCTTCGATGTCGGCATAGAATTCGGTCGCGGTAAAGGACCCGCCGACCATGTAGCTTTCCAGCTTGGTCATGTTCACGCCGTTGGTGGCAAAGCCGCCCAGCGCCTTGTAAAGGGCCGCCGGGATGTTGCGCACCCGGAAGGTGAAGGTGGTCATCATGGCACCGTCGCCGCGCCGGTTCAGGTCGGGCCGGGGCGACATGACCAGAAAGCGCGTGGTGTTGTTCGCCTGGTCCTCGATCTGCCGTGCCAGAACGTCAAGACCGTAGATTTCGCCCGCCAGTTCCGAGGCCAGCGCAGCAAGTGACGGATCGCCCCGTTCGGCAACAAACCTGGCCGACCCGGCCGTATCCGCACCGGTCACCGCCATGAGACCGTGCGCGCGCAGGAATTCGCGGCACTGGCCCAGCAGCATGGTGTGGCTCATTGCCGATCTGACAGCCGCCAGCGGCGTGCCGGGCAGGGCCAGCAGGTTGATATGCACCCGCACAAAGGCCTCGTCGATGATGTGCAGCCCCGAGCCGGGCAGCAGCGAATGGATATCGGCAACCCGGCCGTAGGTGGAGTTTTCGACCGGCAGCATGGCAAGGTCCGCCTCACCCTTGCGCACGGCTTCGATTGCATCCTCGAAGGTGCGGCAGGGCAGGGCTTCCATGCCGGGGCGCGCCAGGCGGCAGGCCTCGTGCGAATAGGCGCCCGGCTCTCCCTGAAACGCGATGCGTCCGGTTGATTGCGCGGTCATCTCAGCTCCGTTTTCCGGCAGGTTCGGTCATTTCGGACAGGCCCGGCACCCCAGGGGCGTTTCGTCGCGCTACTACACCTTGAAACCGGGCAGGGGAAGCGGGTAGATACCCGCGCGGAACGACAACCAGGGAACCGGCCGAGATGTTCGATACGATGACCTTCACCAAGACGCTGGGCGCGTTCTGCGGATCGCTGCTGGTCTTCCTCCTGATCAGCTGGGCCGGTTCTGCCCTGTATTACACGGGCGGCGGGCATGGCGGCGCGGCGGAAGAACAGGCCTATGTGATCGATACCGGCGAGGGCGAGGCGACAGCGGAAGTTGCCGACGCCGGCCCTGCCTTTGCCGAGGTTTATGCCGCCGCAGACGCCGCCGCAGGCGAAAAGGTGTTTGCAAAGTGCAAGGCCTGCCACAAGATGGATGGCACGGATGGCACCGGGCCGCACCTGAATGGCGTTGTGGACCGTCCCAAGGCGGCGGTTGCGGGCTATGGCTATTCCGAAGCGATCCTTGCGGTGGCCGACCAGGCGTGGACACCCGAAAACCTGAACGCCTTTCTGGAAAACCCCAAGGGCTACATGCCCGGAACCAAGATGAGCTTTGCCGGCCTGCCCAAGGTGGAAGACCGCGCGAATGTCATCGCCTATCTTGCGTCAGTTCCCTGACCGGCCCGCTTTGGTCGCGCGTGTCATGGCCGCCCCTTTGGGCGGCCTTTGCCATTGCGGCTCACGCCGGGGACACAAGCGCGCGACCGGCGTCGCCATTGCGCTCAGGACCATCGACAAACGGCGATTTCCCGTCAATTAGTTGCAAAAGCGGCGGGGGCCGCCAGGAAATGGGAGTTGCCGGATGACCGAAGGCCGCAGGGGTGCATTTGTCGAAGCGCGCAGGATTGATGACCTTCCGCTGCGCGCCGCACGGGTGGCCGGGGCGGCGTTGGTGATCCTTGCGGCCTTCACCGTGGCGGCCCGTGCCGGGGCGGTGATTACCGCCCATGGCATTTCGACCTTTGGCGATCTGAAGTATCCGGCGGATTTCGCCCATCTGGACTATGTCAATCCCGATGCGCCCAAGGGCGGAGAGATTTCGCAATGGGCCTTTGGCGGGTTTGATTCGATGAACCCCTATTCGGTCAAGGGGCGTGCGGGGCAGCTTTCTTCGGCGATGTACGAATCCATCCTGACCGGAACGGCGGATGAAATCGGGGCAACCTATTGCCTGCTGTGCGAGACGCTGGAATACCCCGAGGACCGGTCCTGGGTGATTTTCAACCTGCGGCCCGAGGCAAGGTTCTCAGACGGCTCGCCCCTGACGGCAGAGGATGTGGCCTTTTCTTACGAAACCTTCCTGACCAAGGGCCTGACCGATTTTCGCACCGTCTTTGCCGAACAGGTGCAGGGGGTAGAGGTGTTGGGGCCGCATCGGGTGAAATTCACCTTCAAGCCGGGCGTGCCGACCCGTGATCTGCCTGCGACCGTCGGTGGCCTGCCGATCCTGTCCAAGGCCGATTACATCAGGAACAACCGGGACATGGAAGCATCCAGTCTGGAGCCCTTCCTTGGGTCCGGCCCCTATGTTCTGGACCGCATGGAAACCGGCAAGACGCTGGTCTACCGGCGCAACCCCGATTACTGGGGCCAAGACCTGCCGATCAATCGCGGCCAGAACAATTTCGACACCATCCGGATCGAATACTACGCCGATTACAACGCGGCCTTTGAGGGGTTCAAGGCAGGCACCTATACCTTCCGCAATGAGGCGTCTTCGATTTCCTGGGCCACGGGATATGACTTTCCCGCAGTGCAAAATGGCCAGGTGATCAAGGTCGCGCTGCCGTCGGGTGCCAAGGCCAGCGGGCAGGCCTTTCTGTTCAACCTGCGCCGCCCGCAGTTCCAGGACCCCCGCGTGCGCGAGGCAATCGGGCTGATGTTCAACTTCGAATGGGCGAATGCGACGCTGTTCTACGGGCTTTACGCCCGGATCGAATCGGTCTGGGAAAACAGCTGGCTGGAAGCCGAAGGGGTGCCGTCACCGGAAGAGGTGGCCATCCTGCAACCGCTGGTCGATCAGGGCCTGCTGCCCGCGTCGATCCTGACCGACCCGCCCGTAATGGCATCGGTATCGGGCGACCGGCAGATGGACCGGGGCAATCTGCGCAAGGCATCCGCCCTGCTGGATGAGGCGGGCTGGACGGTGGGTGAGGACGGTCTGCGCCGCAATGCCGCCGGCGAAACCCTGCGGCTGGAGATCATCAACGACAGCCAGACCTTTGACCGGGTGATCAACCCCTATGTCGAAAACCTGCGGGCGCTGGGCGTGGACGCGAAGATGACGCGGATCGACAATGCCCAGATGGAAAGCCGCACGCGCCCGCCGGAGTATGACTTTGATCTTGCGATCGGGAATGCACGGTCGACTTACTTTTCGGGGTCCGAGCTGAAGCAATACTACGGCTCGGCCACCGCGGATGTGTCATCCTTCAACATGATGGGCCTGAAAAGCCCGGCTGTGGATGCCCTGATCGAGGTGGTCATGGCCGCCACGACCAAGGACGAGTTGACCACAGCCACCAGGGCGCTGGACCGGGCGCTGCGGCTGGAACGGTTCTGGGTGCCGCAATGGTACAAGAACACGCATACCGTGGCCTATTACGACATGTTCGAGCACCCCGAAACCTTGCCGCCCTATGCGCTGGGCGAGCTTTCGTTCTGGTGGTACAACGCCGATAAAGCCGAGGCGCTGAAAGCCTCGGGCGTGTTGCGATAAACCCGGATCACGGGCGGGAACGGGGCAGGCAGGCGGAATGGGTGCCTATATCCTTCGGCGGCTTTTGCTGATCATTCCGACGCTGTTCGGGATCATGGTGATCAACTTCACGCTGACCCAGTTCGTGCCCGGCGGCCCGATCGAACAGGTGCTGGCCCGGCTTGAAGGCGGCGGAGACGCGTTTCAGACCATCGCGGGCGGCGGCGATGCCGGTGGCGGCATGGACGAGGCCGCGGGCGGCGACGAACGCTATATCGGGTCGCGCGGGTTGCCGCCGGAATTCATTGCCGATCTGGAACGCCAGTTCGGTTTTGACAAGCCGCCGCTGCAGCGCTTTCTGGACATGATGTGGAACTATGCGCGCTTTGATTTCGGCGAAAGCTATTTCCGGTCGATCTCGGTTGTCGATCTGGTGCTGGAAAAAATGCCGGTGTCGATCACCCTTGGCCTGTGGTCCACGCTGATCGCCTATCTCGTTTCGATCCCGCTGGGCATCCGCAAGGCGGTCAGGGATGGAACCCCTTTCGACACCTGGACAAGCGGGGCGATCATCGTGGGCTATGCCATCCCGGGCTTTCTGTTCGCCATCCTGCTGCTGGTGCTGTTCGCGGGGGGGTCCTATTTCAAGTGGTTTCCGCTGCGGGGGCTGACTTCGGACAACTGGGAGCAGCTTTCGGTGCTGGGCAAGGTCGCCGATTACTTCTGGCATATCACCCTGCCGGTGCTCGCCTCTACCATTGCATCTTTTGCCACGCTGACGCTGCTGACCAAGAACAGCTTTCTGGACGAGATCAAGAAGCAGTATGTCATGACCGCCCGCGCCAAGGGGCTGACCGAAAGCGCCGTCCTTTACGGCCATGTCTTCCGCAATGCGATGCTGATCGTCATCGCGGGCTTTCCTGCGGTCTTCGTCAGCGTGTTCTTCGGCGGCAGCCTGATCATCGAGACGATCTTTTCGCTGGACGGGCTGGGCAGGCTGGGGTTCGAGGCGGCCGTGTCGCGCGACTATCCGGTGATTTTCGGCACGCTGTTCTTCTTTGGGCTGATGGGCCTCTTGATGGGGATATTGTCGGACCTGATGTATGTCTGGATCGACCCGCGCATCGATTTCGAGCGGAGGGGATAGATCATGGCGCTGTCCCCGCTGAACCGGCGCCGCTGGCGCAACTTCCGCGCCAACAGGCGTGCCTTCTGGTCGCTTGTGCTGTTTTCGATCCTGTTCGGGCTGTCGCTGTTTGCCGAGGTGCTGGCCAATGACAAACCGCTTCTGGTACGGCACAACGGGGCCTTCTATGTGCCGATCCTGCGCTTTTATCCCGAGACGGCCTTTGGCGGCGATTTCCAGACCGAAGCCGTCTATCGCGACATCGAGGTGCAGTGCCTGATCGTTGCCGCCGGATCGCAGGCCTGCTGGGACGACCCGGCGGGCATTCTGGCCGAGGCGCGGACCGGCGGCACGGCGGCGGGCCAGCCGGTTCAGGCGGGCTGGATCCTGTGGCCGCCCATTCCCTACAGCTTCAACACCGTCAACGACATTCAGGGCACCGCCCCGTCGCCCCCGGATGCGCGCCACTGGCTGGGCACCGATGACACGGCGCGCGATGTGCTGGCGCGGGTGATCTACGGCTTTCGCCTGTCGGTGGCCTTTGCGCTGATCGTCACCTTCCTGACATCGGTCATCGGCATCACGGCGGGGGCGGTGCAGGGGTATTTCGGCGGGCTGACCGACCTTGCCTTTCAGCGGATCATCGAACTTTGGGGGTCCACGCCCAGCCTTTATGTCATCATCATCGTGGCGGCGGTCTGGCAGATGAATTTCTGGCTGCTGGTCGGGCTGATGGTGCTGTTCGGCTGGACAGGCCTGGTGGGCGTGGTGCGCGCCGAATTCCTGCGGGCGCGGAATTTCGAATATGTCCGCGCCGCCCGCGCCCTGGGCGTGGCGGACCGGGTTATCATGTTCCGCCATGTTCTGCCCAATGCCATGGTCGCCACGCTGACGATGCTGCCCTTCATCATCACGGGAACGGTCGGATCGCTTGCGGCGCTTGATTTTCTGGGCTTTGGCCTGCCGTCGTCTTCCCCGTCGCTGGGCGAGCTGACCCTGCAGGCCAAGCAGAACCTGCAGGCACCCTGGCTTGGGTTCACCGCCTTTTTCGCCTTTGCCATCATGCTCAGCCTGATGGTCTTTATCTTCGAGGGTATCCGTGATGCCTTCGACCCGCGAAAGACCTTCCGATGACCGCGCCCGGAACCGTGCTGGACCTGCGCAACCTTTCCGTCCGCTTCCGTCAGGATGGCCGGATCATCGACGCGGTCAAGGGGGTGAGTTTCTTTGTGGCCAGGGGCGAAACGGTGGCGCTGGTGGGCGAAAGCGGGTCCGGCAAATCGGTGACGGCGCTTGCAACTGTTTCGCTGCTGCCCGACAGCGCGATGGTCACGGGATCGGTGCGCTACAACGGTGCCGAAATGGTGGGCGCGGCAGAGCCGGACCTGCGCCGGGTGCGCGGCAATAACATCAGCTTCATCTTTCAGGAGCCGATGACAAGCCTGAACCCCCTGCACACGATCCGCACGCAGCTTGGCGAAAGCCTGGCCCTGCATCAGGGCCTGACGGGGGATGCCGCGCGGGCGCGGATCATCGGGCTTTTGCAAAAGGTCGGCATCCGCGAGGCGGAAAGCCGTCTGGATGCCTATCCGCACCAGTTGTCGGGCGGGCAGCGGCAGCGGGTGATGATTGCCATGGCGCTGGCCAACGGGCCGGACCTGCTGATTGCGGACGAGCCGACCACGGCACTGGATGTGACCATCCAGGCGCAGATCCTGGAGCTTCTGGCCGATCTGAAGCGGAGCGAAGGGTTAAGCCTGCTCTTCATCACCCATGATCTTGGTGTGGTGCGGCGCATCGCCGACCGGGTCTGCGTGATGCAGGGCGGCGCGATTGTGGAACAGGGGCCGACGGCGCAGATCTTCGGCGCGCCCCGGCACGCCTATACGCAAAAGCTGCTGGCGGCACAGCCTGCGGGCCGCCCCGATCCGGTTGCGGCGGACGCGCCCGAGATTGTGCGGACCGAAGGTTTGCGCGTGTGGTTCCCGATCCATCGCGGCTTTCTGCGCCGCACGGTCGGCCATGTGAAGGCGGTCAACGACGCCACCCTGTCGGTGCGTGCGGGCGAGACGCTGGGGATCGTGGGCGAAAGCGGATCGGGCAAGACCACGCTGGCGCTGGCGATCCTGCGGCTGATCCCGTCAACCGGACCGGTGATCTTTCTGGGCCGGGACCTGCAATCGCGGCATGGCAAGGACCTGCGCGATCTGCGGCGCAACCTGCAGATCGTGTTTCAGGACCCCTTCGGCAGCCTGTCGCCCCGGATGACGGTGCAACAGATCATCGCCGAGGGTCTGGGCGTGCACGGGGTGGAACCGGGCCGGGACAAGCGGCAGATGGTCGCCGAGATCATGACCGAGGTCGGTCTGGACCCCGCTGCGATGGGACGCTATCCGCATGAATTCTCGGGCGGGCAGCGCCAGCGGGTGGCGATTGCCCGCGCGATGATCCTGCGCCCCAAGCTGGTGGTGCTGGACGAGCCGACAAGCGCGCTGGATATGACCGTGCAGGTGCAGATCGTGGATCTGCTGCGCGCGCTGCAGCGGAAATGGGGGCTGGCCTATCTGTTCATCAGCCATGACCTGCGCGTGGTGCGGGCGCTGGCGCACAAGGTGATCGTGATGAAGGACGGCGATGTGGTGGAGGCGGGTATCGGCGCGCAGGTGTTCGAAGACCCCCGGCACAGCTATACACAGGCGCTGCTGGCCGCAGCTTTCGGCCCCGGCGGGGACCGGCCCGCCCCGGGCCAGACCGAAACAGCCTGACGGCGCGGCACTGTCCCGCGCGGGGCCCGGCGCGGATCAGACCGCTGCGCTGTGCAGGGCCTTGCCGTGGTCGTATTCGTCAAACGTCTGCACAATCATCCGGGTCAGGGGGCGCCCCTCTGCCGATATGGCTGCGCCTTCTGCCGTCACCTCGAAGAAATCGCCGAACCGGGACTTGGCAGCACCGAACAGATCATCAAGATGCTCTGCCGTGGTGGCGCAGTCGCGCAGCAATTCGGCGCGGCTGACGCGGAAATCGCACATCAGCGCCTCGATGATCCGGGCGCGCAGCAGGTCCTCCCCCGCAAAGGCATGGCCACGCCGGGTCGAGAAGCGGCCCGCGCGGATTGCCTTGGCATGTTCGGATGTGCCGCTTGCGTTCTGCGCATAGCCTTGCGGAAAGCGCGAGATCGACGAGGCCCCCAGACCGATCAGGACC
This sequence comes from Rhodobacter sp., assembly GCA_020251025.1. Lineage (GTDB taxonomy): Bacteria > Pseudomonadota > Alphaproteobacteria > Rhodobacterales > Rhodobacteraceae > Aliitabrizicola. Next base: position 8,341 of record JADCDI010000002.1, read on the forward strand.
GGGGCCGTGTCATCGGTGTAACCCTGAAAGTTCCGGCGCAGATGCCCGGTTTCCGCAGCAATGGCCAATCCGTCATCGGGCCGCGCGAAATGATCGATGCCGATTTCGGCGTAACCATCCCAGGTGAACAGCCGACGCGCCGTTTCGAACAGGCGCAGGCGTTCTTCCGGTTTCGGGATGGCGTCGGGCGGGATCATCTGCTGGCGGCGCGACATCCAGGGCACATGGGCATAGCCATAAAGGGCAACACGGTCGGGTGACAGCGCAAGCAGCTTCTGTACCGATTCGGCGATCCGCTGCGTCGTCTGATGCGGCAGGCCATACAGGATATCGGCGTTCAGGCTGTGCACGCCCCGGTCGCGGATCATGTCTGCGACAGACCTGGTCAGTTCATGGCTTTGGTCACGGCCGATCGTGCGCTGGATTTCGGGGTCGAAATCCTGCACCCCGATCGAGGCGCGGTTCATGCCTGCTGCGGCAAGGGCATCAAGCCGGGGGGCATCAACCTCGTTGGGATCGATCTCGACCGAAAACTCGCCGCCCGGCGAAAGCGGGGCCAGGCTGAAGATCGCATCGGCCAGATCGCGGATCAGGTCGGGCGGGATCATCGTGGGCGTGCCGCCGCCCCAGTGCAGCCGCGCCAGGGTGATTGCGGGTGCAAGGCGCTGCCCCAGAAGCGCCAGTTCCTGCTTCAGGGTCTGGACATAGGCGATGACGGGATCGATGCTTTGCGTTCCCTGCGTGCGGCAGGCGCAGAACCAGCAAAGCCGCCGACAGAACGGCACATGCAGGTAAAGCGAAATGGCAGAGCCTGCGGGGATCGATTCGATCCACTCCGAAAACGCGGCCTCGCCGACCATCGTGCCAAAATGCGGAACCGTCGGATAGCTGGTGTACCGGGGCACGCGGGCATCGAACAGACCGTATCGTGCGAGTTGCGAATAACTGAGCATTAATATAGGTTAACACAGTATGTATGCCCTGCCTTGATGCAGATCAAATGGGAACGGACGTCATGGGACTTCGGGAACCGGTCATACTTCCGCATCTGCAGGACTGTGGCAGCTGTACGATCCGGCATCGGGCGGTGTGCGCACGCTGTGACAGTGATGAACTGGCCCGGCTGGAGCAGATGAAATACTACCGCAGCTTCCAGGCCGGACAGACCGTGATCTGGTCGGGCGACCGGATGGATTTCGTGGCTTCGGTTGTTTCGGGCATCGCAACCCTGACCCAGACGATGGAGGATGGTCGCCGGCAGATGGTGGGCCTGCTTTTGCCGTCTGACTTCGTGGGCCGCCCCGGCCGCAGCACGGCGGCCTATGACGTGACGGCGACGACCGACCTGCTGATGTGCTGTTTTCGCAAGAAACCCTTCGAGGACCTTATCCTCAGCACCCCCCATATCAGTCAGCGCCTGCTGGAAATGACACTGGACGAGCTGGATGCGGCCCGCGAATGGATGCTTCTTCTTGGCCGCAAGACCGCACGCGAAAAGATTGCAAGCCTTCTGGCCATTATTGCCCGCCGTGACGTGTCCCTGAACCCGCGCAGGTCCGGACTGATCGTGTTCGATCTGCCCCTGACACGCGAAGAAATGGCCGACTATCTTGGGCTGACGCTGGAAACGGTCAGCAGGCAGGTATCGGCGCTGCGGCGCGACGGGGTCATCTCGCTGGAAGGCAAAAGGCGTGTCACGGTGAACGACTTTGACAGGTTGCTGGAAGTTGCCGGCGACGATTCCGACGGCGGCTATCCGGTATGAGGGCCCGCAGCTTGGATCGCTGCAGGCCCTGACTGTCCGGCAGTGGCGCACCTGTGAAGGCGCGCCTTCCTGTCAACGGGCCAGGAAGACCGGGCACTGGGCCATTTCCAGCATGTCGCGCGTGGCACCCCCAAGGAGGGCCTCGCGGAAGCGCGAGTGACCGTAGGCGCCCATCACAAGCAAATCCGCGTTCTGGTCGCGCACGTGACGCAGCAGGATATCAGAGATCCGCGGCATCGTCCTGGCCAGCACGGAAACCTCGGCCTTGACGCCGTGGCGGACAAGCATCTGGCACAGCGCGCCACCCGGATCGGACCGTTCGGGACCATAGCCCGGCGGATCAATGACGGCGATGTTCACAAGATCGGCCTGCTTCAGCAACGGCAATGCGCAGCGGATGGCCGCCATCGCCTCGGGCCCCTGATTCCACGCGATCACCACGCGTTTGCCAAGGGTGTCCGACAGCAGGGTGTCCGGAAGCAAAAGCACCGGGGCGGCACCTTCGAACAGGACCGCTTCCAGAACGGCCTCTGCTTCCGGGGCACCTTCGGTGCCATAGGGATGGGGAAGCAGGACAAGATCGGCAAATCTTGCCTTGGTCGATACGATTGCGCCCAGGCTGCCCAGCTGGGCCACCGCAGCTTCTGCGGCCCAGCGCACATCCTGCCGGTTCAGAATGGTACGGGCTGCGGCATCCAGCTTTTCGGCATCCTCTGCGGCACGGTCCATCGAGGCCTGGGCCAGAACTGCGGCCCCGCCGATATATGAATACCCGATCTGGGTCCGGTCGATGCCAAGCGACAGCACATCAAGATGGGCATCCTGCCGTGCAGCCAGAAAGACGGAAGAGTCCAGAACCCGCGTCAGCGTTGCAGGGTCGGTGAGAATTGTCAGGAGGGACTTGTAGGACATGGCGAAACTCCACTGGGCTATCGGCGCAGCAGACCCGCAGAACCACCGCAGTGCCTTGACTTCGATCAAGGCGGGGGCCGGTTTTTCTTGACATGGATCAAGGCCGCCCGGCCGCGTTGGCGGCACAAGAGCACATCAGTCGGAAAGTGCCCGGTCGGGGTCGGACCCGGACCTGGCAAGGACGAAGGGACCGAAGATGTGGGATTACCTGAAACTGATCGTGTTGGCCGTCATCGCCGTGGGGGCCGCGATTGCGGCGAACTATGCGCATGATCTGCCCTACATGGTCAACGCCGTTGTGGTGATGCTGGCGGCGGCCATCACTTTCCTTTGGACGCTTCGCCATGTCGGCGATCCGCCGTCGCTTGCAGACGTCAGCGCCAACTACAACGATGGTGTCGTGAAGGCGGGTGTGATCGCCACAACCTTCTGGGGCATCGTGGGCTTTCTGGTGGGGGTGGTGATCGCCTTCCAGCTTGCCTTTCCGCAGCTTAACCCCGCCTGGTCCCAAGGCATCCTGAACTTCGGGCGTCTTCGTCCCCTGCACACAAGCGCCGTGATCTTTGCCTTTGGCGGCAATGCGCTGATCATGTCGTCGTTCTACATCGTGCAGCGCACCAGTGCTGTCCGGCTTTGGGGCGGCAATCTGGGCTGGTTCGTGTTCTGGGGCTGGCAGCTTATGATTGTTCTTGCGGCCACCTCTTATGTTCTGGGTGGGACGCAGGGCAAGGAATATGCCGAAACCGTCTGGTACATCGACCTGTGGATCACGGTGGTCTGGGTTGCCTTCCTTCTGGTCTTCATGGGCACGCTGATGTCGCGCAAAGAGCCGCACATCTATGTGGCCAACTGGTTCCTGCTGTCGATGATCGTGACGGTGGCGATGCTGCATGTCGTGAACAACGCAGCCATTCCGGTTTCCCTCTTCTCCTCGCAATCCGTGCCGGTCTATTCGGGTGTGCAGGATGCGATGGTGCAGTGGTGGTATGGCCATAACGCCGTGGGCTTCTTTCTGACGGCGGGCTTTCTGGGCATGATGTACTATTTCGTGCCCAAGCAGGCCGAACGGCCGGTCTACAGCTACAAGCTGTCGATCATCCACTTCTGGGCACTGATCTTTCTGTATATCTGGGCCGGTCCGCACCATCTGCATTACACGGCGCTTCCCGACTGGGCGAGCACGCTGGGCATGGTGTTTTCGATCATGCTGTGGATGCCAAGCTGGGGCGGCATGATCAACGGCCTGATGACGCTGTCGGGGGCCTGGGACAAGCTGCGCACCGACCCGATCATCCGGATGATGGTCGTCTCCATCGGCTTTTACGGGATGAGCACCTTTGAAGGCCCGATGATGTCGATCCGCGCTGTCAACGCGCTGTCGCATTACACCGACTGGACCATCGGTCATGTGCATTCCGGTGCGCTGGGCTGGAACGGCATGATCACCTTCGGGGTGCTGTATTTCCTGACCCCGCGCCTTTGGAACCGCAAGGGGTTGTACAGCCTGCAGCTTGTCAGCTGGCACTTCTGGCTCGCGACCATCGGGATCGTGCTTTACGCCAGTTCCATGTGGGTGACGGGGATCATGGAAGGCCTGATGTGGCGCGAGGTGGATGCCAACGGGTTCCTTGTGAACGCCTTTGCCGACACCGTTGCGGCGAAGTTCCCGATGTATGTGGTGCGGGCCCTGGGCGGGACGCTGTTCCTGGCCGGTGCGCTGATCATGTGTTACAATCTGTGGAAAACCGTGACGTCTGTGGACAGGAAATCCACGGCACCCTCGGCTGTTCCCGCTGAATGACCGGAGGGACCATCCATGGCAATTCTTGAAAAACACAAGGCAATCGAAACCCATGCCACGCTGCTGCTGGTTCTCAGCTTTCTTGTGGTGACGATCGGCGGGCTGGTGCAGATCGTGCCGCTGTTCTATCTGGAAAACACCATCGAGAACGTGGAAGGGATGCGCCCCTACACGCCGCTGGAACTGGCCGGGCGCGACATCTACCTGCGCGAGGGCTGCTATGTCTGTCACAGCCAGATGATCCGCCCGATGCGCGACGAGGTGGAACGCTATGGCCATTACTCGCTGGCGGCCGAATCGCAGTATGACCATCCGTTCCAGTGGGGGTCAAAGCGGACCGGGCCGGATCTTGCCCGGGTCGGCAACCGCTATTCGGATGACTGGCATGTGGATCACCTGACCGATCCGCAGTCGGTCGTGCCGGAATCGGTGATGCCGAAGTATGGCTACATGGCCGATACCCTGATCGACGGGCGATACATTCAGGACATCATGAAGACGCATCGCATGGTCGGTGTGCCTTACAGCGATGCGATGATTGAAAACGCGGTGGCGGACTTCAAGGCGCAGTCAGACCCGAATGCGGATACGGCCGGCCTGGAAGAACGCTATGGCAAGGTCAATCTGCGCAACTTCGATGCGGCACCCGGCATTTCCGAGATGGATGCGCTGATCGCCTATCTGCAGGTTCTGGGCACGATGGTGGACTTTTCAACCTATACGCCCGTGGCAAGCCGGTAAGGGGGCAGGACATGGAAACCTACAGCCTGCTTCGTGCATTCGCCGACAGTTGGATGCTTTTGGCCATGACGATTGTTTTCGTTCTGGTCATCTTCTGGGCTTTGCGGCCCGGCAGCCGGGCCATGCATGACGATGCGGCCCAAAGCATCTTCCGGCATGACGCCAGACCTGCGCGCGATACCCAAACGGCCCGCAGACCGTCGAAGGAGCTTTCGAAATGAGTGAACGGAACCTCACCCGCAAACCCGGCGAGGTGGAAACCACGGGCCATGAATGGGACGGGATCGAAGAGCTGAACAACCCCCTGCCGCGGTGGTGGCTGTGGACCTTTTACGCAACGATCTTTTGGGGCCTGATCTACACCATCCTTTTTCCGGCCTGGCCCCTGATCAGCGGCGCGACCCCGGGCCTGCTTGGGTTTTCGACCCGCGCCAGGGTCGCGACCGAGATTGCACGCGTCGAGACGGCCAACGCGCCGATGCGCGACAGGCTGGTGGCGGCGGACCTGGGCGCAATCAAGGATGATCCCGAACTGCTGCAATTCGCCACCTCTGCCGGGGCGGCGGTGTTCCGGACCAACTGTTCGCAATGCCACGGGTCCGGCGCGGCCGGCGTGCAGGCCAGCGGCTATCCCAACCTTCTGGACGACGACTGGATCTGGGGCGGGACGATGGAGGATATCCATACCACCATCGCCCATGGCATCCGCAACACCACCGATGACCAGGCGCGCTATTCCCAGATGCCTGCCTTTGGTGTGGACGGGCTGCTGGAGGAACCGCAGATCGATGCCGTGGTGCAGCATGTGCTTGCCATTTCGGGGCAAGAGCATGATGCGGCCCTGGCTGCCGAAGGCGCGACCGTCTTCGCCGAAAACTGTGCGGCCTGCCATACCGAAGCCGGCACGGGCGACCGGGCCCTGGGCGCGCCCAATCTGACCGACGCGATCTGGCTTTACGGCGGCACGGCGGCGGACCTGACCTATACCGTGACCAATTCCCGTTTTGGCGTGATGCCGAACTGGAACACGCGGCTGAGCGAGGCCGACATCCGGGCGGTTGCGCTTTATGTTCATGGCCTTGGCGGCGGAGAGTAATGGCCATCAGGGGAAATCCGGAACACTGGCACCGGGCATCCCGGCAAAGACCGGTCCTGGAACCTGCTCTTGATGCAGGTCAAGGCAGCATCGTCCGAAGGGGCCGACAGAAAAGACCAGCCGGTTGCCATCGGAGAATGCAGTGACGTCCCAAGACAGTCCGCCGGAAGGCCTTTACGCAGCGCGCGAGCCGGTGTTTCCCCGCCGGGTGAAGGGCAATTTCCGCACGCTGAAGTGGTGGATCATGGCGGTGACGCTGGGCATCTACTACGTCACGCCCTGGCTGCGCTGGGACCGCGGGCCGAACCTGCCGGATCAGGCCGTTCTGGTTGACATGGCCGGGCGCCGCTTTTTCTTTTTCATGATCGAAATCTGGCCGCATGAGTTCTACTTTGTGGCCGGTCTTCTGATCATGGCGGGGCTGGGGCTGTTCCTGTTCACCTCGGCGCTGGGCCGGGTCTGGTGCGGATATGCCTGCCCGCAGACGGTCTGGACCGACCTGTTCATTCTGGTGGAACGCTGGATCGAAGGCGACCGCAACGCGCGCATCCGCCTGCACCGCCAGACATGGGACATGGAAAAGCTGCGCAAGCGGGCGGTCAAGTGGACCGTCTGGTTCCTGATCGGGCTGGCGACCGGCGGGGCCTGGATATTCTATTTCACCGATGCGCCCACCCTGCTGGGCCAGCTTCTGACCTTCAGCGCCCCGCCCGTTGCCTATATCACGATGTTCATCCTGACGATGACGACCTTCTGGTTCGGCGGCTTTGCGCGCGAACAGATCTGCATCTATGCCTGTCCCTGGCCGCGCATCCAGGCCGCGATGCTGGACGAGGAATCGATCACGGTCGCCTACCGCGACTGGCGGGGCGAGCCGCGCGGCAAGCTGAAACATGGCGAACCCCTGGCCGAAGGACAGGGCGATTGCATTGATTGCATGGCCTGCGTCAACGTCTGCCCGATGGGGATCGACATCCGCAACGGCCAGCAACTTGCCTGCATCACCTGTGCGCTGTGCATCGATGCCTGCGACGATGTCATGGACAAGATCGGCAAGCCGCGCGGCCTGATCGGCTATCTTGCACTGACAGACGAAGCCCTGGAACGCGCGGGCAATCCGCCAAAGTCGGTCTGGGCGCATGTGTTCCGTGTCCGGACCGTGCTCTACACGCTGCTTTGGGCCACCGTCGGCATTGCTCTGGTCGTGGCGCTGTTCCTGCGCACCGAAATCGACGTGAACGTGACACCGGTCCGTAACCCGACCTTTGTGACACTGTCGGATGGATCCATCCGCAATGCCTATGATTTCCGCCTGCTGAACAAGCATGGCGAAGACCGCGACTTTCACATCTCGGCGTCATCGGACGCGGCGATGCGCGTGTCGCTGGAGGGCACGACGGAGCTGCGCGTGACCGTGCCGGCCAACCAGACCAAGACGCAGCGGGTGTATCTGACCGCCGAAGCGGGCAGCCCCGCCGCCAGCGACGAGCGCACCGATGTGACGTTCTGGGTGGAAGACCGCCTTTCCAATGAACGTGTCTCGCACAGGACGATCTTCAACGGGCTGGACCGGGAAGACCCCGAAAAGAAGGATGACTGACATGGCAGAGATGACCGGACGCAAGGTGCTTGTCATCACCGTTTCCGCCTTTGGCGTGATCATCGCGGTGAACTTTCTGCTGGCTTACAAGGCCGTTTCAACCTTTCCGGGTCTGGAAGTTCAGAATTCCTACGTGGCCAGCCAGACCTTCGATGCGGACCGCGCGGCCCAGGTCGCCCTTGGATGGTCGCTGGCGGCGGAGTATGACCACGGGGCCAGCATTCTGGAGCTGGCGTTCACGGATGCCGGGGGCGCACCCGCCCCGGTGGGTGAGCTTTCGGTGCTGGTCGGCCGGCCGACCGAAGCCCGCGAAGACAGATATCCGTTGTTTGTCAGGGATAATGGAACCTACCGCGCCCCGCTGGCCCTGAACCCCGGCAAATGGATGCTGAAGGTAGAGGCCCGGGCACCCGACGGCACACGGTTTTTCCGGCGGCTTGATCTGTATGTGAAGGGGTGATCCGATGACAGCGCTGCCACGGATGGACACCACGCCCTCTGCCTGCCCGGCCTGCGCTGCCGTTCCGGCGGCCGGGCGGCTGGCGGCGCTGTCTGCGGCGGCTGGCGGGCGCATCATGCTGTCGCTGCCCGGGGTGCATTGCGCGGCCTGCATTTCCACGGTCGAAGGCGGTCTGGCCAGCCTTCCGGGCGTCCGGTCCGCGCGGGTGAACCTGACGCTGCGCCGTGTCAGCGTGGATGCCGAACCGGCCGTCTTGACCGAGACGCTGATCCTGGCGCTCAATCGCCTCGGGTACGAGGCGCACGAACTTGACGCCGGGCTGCTGTCGGCCACCGAGACCGACCGGCAGGGTCGCGACCTGCTGATGCGGCTGGGCGTGGCCGGATTTTCGATGATGAACGTAATGCTGCTGTCGGTTGCCGTCTGGTCCGGGGCGGAAGACGCGACGCGCGATATGTTCCACTGGATTTCCGCCGCCATCGCCATTCCGACCGTGATCTTTGCCGGGCAGCCGTTCTTCCGCTCGGCCTGGGCGGCGCTGAAGGCGGGGCGGCTGGGCATGGATGTGCCGATTTCCCTTGCCATCATCCTTGCTTCTTCGATCTCGCTTTATGAAACGGCCAAGGGCGGGCATCACGCCTATTTCGATGCCGCCGTGATGCTGACCTTCTTTCTGCTTGCGGGGCGCTATCTGGACCATCGCACGCGCGCGGTTGCCCGGTCTGCCGCCGAGGAACTGGCCGCCCTCGAGGTGCCGCGCGCCATTGTGCTGCGCGAGGGAACCGAGCAGGTTCTGCCGGTTTCCGCAGTGTCGGCGGGCGATTTTGTGCGGGTGCGTCCGGGCGGGCGGATGCCTGTCGATGGCATCGTGACCGAAGGCAGCAGCGAGGTGGACCGATCCTTGCTGACCGGGGAAAGCCTGCCGGTCTATGCCGGGCCGGGCACGGTGATCAGCGCGGGCGAGGTCAATCTGACCGGCCCGCTGACGGTGCGGGTATCGGCGGCGGGCAAGGACTCTTCCCTGCACCGCATGGCCGATCTGGTGGCGATCGCGGAAAATGCGAGGACCCGCTACACCTCGCTGGCCGACCGGGCGGCGCGGCTTTATTCGCCGGGCGTGCACCTTCTGTCCTTTGGGGCCTTCGCCGCATGGATGTGGATCACCGGCGGGGATGTCCGCTTTGCCATCAACATTTCTGCCGCTGTGCTGATCATCACCTGCCCCTGCGCCCTTGGGCTGGCGGTGCCTGCGGTGGTGACGGCCGCCAGCGGCAAGCTGTTCCGCAAGGGGTTGCTGATCAAGGATGGCACCGCGCTGGAGCGTCTGGCCGAGGTTGACACCGTGGTCTTTGACAAGACCGGCACCCTTACCCTGGGCATGCCCGAGCCGACCAACCTTCAGGATCATCCCGGCGGGGTGCGGGCCGTTGCGGTTGCCCTGGCCCGCGCATCGTCGCATCCGCTTGCCATGGCGCTTGCCGCGGCCGGAGGCAAGGCGGCCAGGGTCAGTGCGATTGCCGAGGTGCCGGGGTACGGCATTGAAGGGCAGTGGCGCGGCCATCGTGTAAGGCTGGGCCGCGCAGGCTGGACCGGGGCCGAATCCCTGGATGTGACGGCGACCTATCTGTCGCTGGGTGCGGCCAGCTATGCGTTCACCTTTGCCGACCGCCTGCGTCCGGGGGCCGAAGCTGCAGTTCACACACTGGCCGCACAGGGCAAGAAGGTGATGCTGATCTCTGGCGACGCCGAAGGAGCCGTGCGCGATCTGGCGCAGCGCCTTGGCATCACCGACTGGACCGCCGGTGCCTTGCCTGCGGAAAAGGCGGCGGCGGTGGCGCGGCTTTCCGCGCAGGGGCACCGCGTTCTGATGGTGGGCGACGGGCTGAACGATACGGCAGCACTGGCGGCGGCACATGTTTCGATTTCGCCCGCCTCGGCGCTGGATGCGGCGCGGGTGGCATCGGATATCGTGCTGCTGGGCCGGGACATGGCCCCGATCGGTGACGCCACCCGGATTGCCGCGCAGGCAAGGCGGCGGATCAAGGAAAACTTCGCCATCTCGATCCTTTACAACGTGGTGGCTGTTCCGGTCGCCCTGGTGGGGCTGGCAACGCCGCTGGCTGCGGCGCTGGCGATGTCGCTGTCGTCGATCACGGTTTCACTGAATGCGCTGAGGCTGAAATGACGATCCTGGGTATCCTCATTCCCGTATCGCTGCTTTTGGGCGGCATCGGGCTTGCCGCCTTCTTCTGGGCGCTGAAAAACCGCCAGTACGAAGACCCCCAGGGTGATGCCAGCCGCATCCTGACCAAGGACTGGGACGACCGTCCGAAACCCTGACGGTCTTTCCCCCCGGGAAAGGGCTATCTTGAGGCAGGGGCGGGCCGCGACGGGGCGGGCATGTGAAGGCCGCTCACGGACCCATCGTGAAGCATTGCACGGCCCGCGCCTGAAGGCGGCGGCAGGCGAGGTCTGCCTGATCCTGCGTCAGCCCGACAAAGTTCGCGTCATACCCGCCGCCGCGTTCCACCACCTTGCGCAGGCCATCGTTCAGTGTAGCCGTTTCCGCAAGGGCGGTTCTCAGCAACTGGCGTTCCGCCCCGGCGCGTGACGGGTAGCGACCCACGTTGATGCCCCAGTGCCTGCCGCCGGACGTGCTGATCCGGGTGACGACTTCGGGCGGTTGCTGTGATGCTGCGGGGACCGGTTCGGCATCGGCAAACATGTCTTCCGGGCGCGGACGCGGCGCTGCCGAGGCCGGCGGCGAAACCGGGGGTTCCGCCGCTACGGCCTTGGCCACGGCAAGGGCGACGGGATCGGCGACGGGTGCAGGTACCGGCTTTGTGGCGGTGTCTGCCACTTCGCCACCCGCCAGGGCCACCGCCGGGGCTGCGGTTACCGGCATCTCCGGCGGTTCGGCCATGGCAGGCGCCGCCGGGGCATCGGTGCTGTCTGCCGCCGCCACCCCGGCATCGGGGGCCGCTGCGGTTGCTTCGGCCAGTGCCCCTGCGATCCCGTCCTGCATGGCGATGATCAGGTCTTGCGGTGGGGGTGTCAGGTCGGGGCGCGATCTGGGGCGCGGCGACTTCGCCACAGCCATCACAAGGCGGATCGCCTTGCCTGCGCCGTCTTCCTTCATCTCGGCTTGCGCCACCGCATCGTAGTCCGGTGCCGCCGGTTTCTGGACAACGGCCGTCGCCGGAGCTTCTCCGAATCCGATATCCAGCAGTTCGGCCATCTTTGCGTTGCGATGGGCGGTCGATTTTCCGCCCAGCACGGTTGCGACGATCCGTTTGCCATCGCGTTCCGCCGAGGCGGTCAGGCTGAAGCCTGCCGGGTTGGTATAGCCGGTCTTGATGCCGTCAGCCCCCTTGTAGCTGTCCAGAAAGCGGCGGTTCGTGTTGTTCACCGTCGCAACCCCGGCATCTGTCGACCGGCGCGAGAAGATGTTGTAATACTGCGGAAAATCGTAGAACAGCCGACGCCCCAGAACGGTCATGTCGCGGGCGGTGGACAGGTGCCCCGCCTGGGTCAGGCCATTGGCATTCCTGAAGGTGGACTTCTTCATGCCGATGGCCTTGGCCGTGCGGTTCATGCGTTTTGCAAATGCCTCTTCACTGCCGCTGATGGCCTCGCCGATCGCGGTTGCGGCGTCATTGGCGGATTTCACGGCGGCCGCCCGGATCAGATAGCGCAACTGAATTCTCTGCCCCGCCTTCAGGCCAAGCTTCGACGGCGGTTCGGCAGCGGCGTGTTTCGAGATCTTGACCATTGTATCAGGCGAAATCTCGCCGCGTTCGATGGCTTCGAACGCGATGTAAAGGGTCAGCATCTTGGTCAGCGAGGCCGGATGCAGGCGCGTCTCGGAATTGGTTTCGTACAGCACTTCGCCCGTCCGCGCATCCATCACCAGGGCGGCATAGGGTGCGGCCTGGACGGAACCGGACAAAGCGACGTTGACCGCGAACGTCACTGCCAAAACCAAGAAATAGGCAAAAGCCCGCCAAAGACGCGATGTCACGTCGATTGTCCCCACCTGCCTCTGGTGCCCCGGTTTTTTCTTGGGGCTTTCACTGCTTCGCGATCAGGTTAGCACAGGGTTCCATTTGCGAAAACCCCTTTGTGTCAAAGGGTTTTGCAAACTGTCTGCAAAAGGCCGATGCGCAGATATGGCATATGTGCCAGCATGGGCCGCAAGATGCGGTAGCTAGCCGTCCAGCATCGACACAAGCGGGACAAGCGCGCCAAGCCCGGGCAAGGCGCGGTAACGGGGATGGCCTGTGGGCGGGTCGGCGACGTCAAGGGCCCAGGGAACACCGCTGGGCACATGAATCCCCCAGGCACCCGCCTCGATTGCGGGCAGGACATCTGATTTCAGGGAATTTCCGACCATCATCGCCTGCGCCGCGCCGGTTCCGTGCCGGGCAAAGGCGCGGGCATAGACCGACGCGGTCTTGTCCGATACAACCTCTACCGCATAGAACATGTCCCCCAGGCCGGACTGGGCCAGCTTTCTGTCCTGATCCATCAGGTCGCCCTTGGTGATCAGCAGGATCCTGTGGGTCTGGGCCAGCGCCGTCACCGCAGCGCGGGCATCGGGCAAAAGATCGATTGGGTGCGACAGCATCTCGCGGCCTGCTGCCATGATGTCGCTGATGACCCTGGCCGGAACGCGACCGTCGGTCACCTCGATGGCTGTTTCGATCATGGACAGCACGAAGCCCTTCACGCCAAAGCCGTAATGCCCCAGATTGCGCCGCTCTGCCTCCAGCAGGCGCTCAAGCAGGTGGTCGGGGTCTGCATGATCGGCAAGCAGGCGGGCAAAGTGACCTTGGGTCATCCGGTAGTAGGATTCGTGATACCACAGCGTATCGTCTGCATCGAAACCGATGGTCGTCAGTGCCATGTGCCATCCTCATGATCCGGACAGTTCTTGCGTGCAGAGGCCGGTCTTGCAAGCGCCCTTGCGGCCCCCTTTTCGTTTCGGGCCGTTCCGCTATATAGTTTCAGACGGTAAACCGAGTCTGACCGGGAGCTTGCCTTGACGCGTCGCCCTTTCCTCATGTCAGGAAAGACCAGTGGAAATGACGGGGAAACCTCTGTCATCACCAAGACACGTTCCAGGACCGAGCGTCCCCCCCTCTACAAGGTCATGCTTCTGAACGATGACTACACGCCGATGGAGTTTGTCGTTCATGTGCTGGAAAGGTTCTTCGGCCTGACCCATGCGCAGGCGTTCGAGATCATGCTGACGGTGCACAAGAAGGGGCTGGCGGTGGTCGGCGTGTTTTCCTTCGAGGTGGCGGAAACCAAGGTGGCCCAGGTGATGGATTTCGCCCGTCGCCACCAGCATCCGCTGCAATGCACGATGGAAAAGGAATAAGGCCGCCTGCGGCCGCCCATGCGATCTGCACGCCTGACCCTTGCCTTGGACAGCGGCGCGATCACCCTGCCGGAGACAGGAAGAATTCACGTCTTCCGGCCCCGTGCCGGAGATGACCTGTCGGCCCTGCCGAAAGACAGGGTCAGCATCATCACGGGATTTCGCCCGGATTACGATGCTTTTGCCGCAGCAGGCTATGCCGTGACGGTTTGCGCAACCGGCCAGGCGGCGGCCGCCCTGGTCTGCCTGCCGCGCAGCAAGGCCGGGGGCCGCGCGCTGGTGGCCGAAGCATGTGCCCGGGTCGTTCCGGGCGGGCCGGTGATCGTGGATGGTCAGAAGACCGACGGGATCGATGGGATGCTGCACGACATCCGGGCGCGGGTCGATACGTCGGTTCCTGTCGCCAAAGCCCATGGACGGATCTTTTCGTTCCCAGCCGGGCCGGTGTTCAGCGACTGGGCCGGGGTCGAGACGGTGACGGAAGATGGCTTTGTCACCGTTCCGGGCGTGTTTTCCGCCGATGGTCCCGACCGTGGATCGCGTCTGTTGGCGGCGGCGCTGCCAGCCAGGCTTCCGGGCCGGATCGTCGATCTTGGCGCCGGCTGGGGGTTTCTGGCCCGGGCCATTCTGGCGCGGGACGGCGTGCAACAGCTTGATCTGGTGGAAGCCGAAGCGGCTGCGCTGGACTGTGCCCGGCGCAATGTGACCGATCCGCGGGCGCGGTTTCACTGGGCCGATGCCGTCAGCTTCCGGCCCGAAGGTGTGATCGATGCCGTGGTCTGCAATCCGCCTTTCCATGTGACGCGGGCCGCCGAACCCGGACTGGGCGCGGCCTTTATCAGGGCTGCCGCCGCCATGCTGCATCCGGGCGGAACACTGTGGCTTGTGGCCAACCGCCACCTTCCCTATGGCGCAAGTCTGACCGGAACCTTCCGCGAGGTGGAAGAGATCGGCGGTGACGGTGCCTTTCGACTTGTACATGCGTCACGCCCCGTCCGGGCGCGCCGCTGATTTCCGGACCCGGGGGACCCCATGTCACTTTCCATTGCGGGCAAGACCGCCATTGTCACCGGATCGGCCAACGGCATCGGCCTGGCCATCGCCCGGCATTTTCTGGACAAGGGGGCGAATGTGATGTTCGCCGACATCGACGAGGAGCGGCTGGAAGATGAAATTGGCGCAGAGGCGCGCGCCGAGGGCGCGGTGCGCATGTTTGCGGGCGACCTTCGGGAAAAACTGACCATTGCCAACCTGCTGTCGGCCACGATGGATGCGTTTGACCGCGTGGACATCCTGGTGAATGCCAGCCGCCAGATGGCGCTTTCAGACCCGCTGTGCGTCGGTGATGATGCGGTCGAACAGCTGTTGCAGCAGAACCTGATCACCAGCCTGCGCCTGACCCAAATGACGGCAAAGCGGATGGTTGCGATGGCGGAAAAATCCGAAAGGACAGGGCCTGTCGGCGCAGTCGTTAACCTGTCTTCGATTGCGGCAACCCGGACCCGGCCGGAACTTCTGGGCTATTCGATTGCCAGCGCCGCGCTGGATCAGATGACACGATCAATGGCGGTGGTGCTTGCGCCGAAGGGCATCCGGGTCAACGCGGTTGCCTTCGGCAGTGTCATGAGCGCGAGCCTTCATGATACCCTGCAGGAAAACCCTGAATTTCAGGAGGTGATCACCGCCCAGACCCCGATGGGCCGGATCGCGGCGGCGTCGGAATTGGCAGAGACCGTTCAATTCCTGGCGTCAGACGCATCGGCCTTCATGACGGGTCAGATCGTGACCGTGGACGGCGGCCGCAGCCTGCTTGACCCGGTTCAGGTCCCGGCACACTGAGCGCTATTACGGGTACTGCATCTGGCATTGCCGGATGGCGGGCGTCGCCTGCTGTGTCAGCAGGGCCTGCTGCGTGATCAACCCGTCCAGTTTGCGGCGCTCCTGCTCGGGGTCGATGGCGCGGGGGCGCGTGGTGGTCCGGGTGTAATCATCAAGGCACATGCCACCCCCGTTGACCCAGGTGCGGCTGCCGTCCGGCAGGGGCACAAGCACCGGCTGATCGCAATAGACCCAGGTCGGTGTCGAGATGACAACCTCTTCCAGGCTGTAGCCCCGGGAAATATTGGCCTGTGTTTCGGCAATCAGCCTGTTCACCACGGTCAGATCGCGTGTCGCAGCCGCGATGCAGCGCTCTTGCGGGGTTGCGCAGGACATCAGGGCCAGCGGCAGGCACAAAAGTGCAGGGCGGATCATGGCATCGGTCTCTTTCGGGCGTTTGTCCGAACCTAGCGCGCGGCGGCGGTCGGTGCTAGCAGAAGGCAGGACGTGAAGGAGGTTTCCGATGCCCGATGTGTTCGATGACCGCAAGGCCCGTGCCGCGGGCTGGTTCCGGCAGTTGCGCAATCGGATCATTGCCGCCTTTGAAGGGCTGGAGGACACCCAGCAGTCGGGGCCGACCGCGCACTTGCCGGCCGGTCGGTTCGAGGTCAGCGAAACCGCCCGCGCCGATGGCGGGGGCGGTTTGATGAGCGTGATGCGCGGCGGCCGGGTCTTCGAGAAGGTGGGCGTCAACGTCAGCGAAGTCTACGGCAGCTTGGGCGAGCGGGCGCAAAAGGCAATGGCGGCGCGTGGCGTGCCCGGCATGGCAGAGGATCCGCGCTTTTGGGCCAGCGGCATTTCCCTGGTCGCCCATATGCAGAACCCGCATGCCCCGGCCGTGCATATGAACACGCGCATGTTCTGGACGCCGCATGCCTGGTGGTTCGGCGGCGGGTCCGACCTGAACCCCTGTCTGGAGGTGCCCGAGGATACGGCGCAGTTTCACGCCACGCTGAAGGCGGCCTGTGACGCGCATTCGTTGGCCTATTACCCAAAGTTCAAGGCCTGGGCGGACGAATACTTTTTCGTGCCCCACCGGGGCCGCGCGCGGGGTGTGGGCGGCATCTTCTATGATGACCTGAACACCGGAGACTGGGAGGCGGATTTTGCCTTTACGCAGTCGGTGGGCCAGGCCTTTCTGCCCGCTTTCGTTCCGCTGGTCGAGCGCCGCCGCAGCGAAGCCTGGACCGAGGCCGACCGGGAAGCCCAGCTTGTTCACCGCGGGCTTTATGCCGAATACAACCTGGTCTACGACCGGGGCACGAAGTTCGGGCTTGAGACGGGCCATGACGCCAACGCGGTGCTGATGAGCCTGCCCCCGGTGGCGAAGTGGACCTGAGGGGCCCCTGCGGCGAGGTCCGCTTGAAGATCAGGGCGTCTGTGCGCCCTGCCGGTTCAAGGCAACGGTATAAAGGCCGGTCGTTGCCGTGATGAACAGCTGATGCTTCGCTCGCCCGCCGAAGCAGATGTTGGATACCAGTTCCGGCACAAGGATCTTGCCCAGAAGCGTGCCGTCGGGGGCGATGCAATGCACCCCATCGCCCGCCGATGACCACAGGTTGCCATCGGTATCGGTGCGGATGCCGTCGGCACAGCCGGGCGAAATGGTGTGAAACACCTCGCCCCCCGTCAGCCGCGTGCCATCTACGGTGAAGACGCGGATGTGCTGCGGATCGGGGTGGTACATCCGGCCTGTATCGGCAACATAAAGACGGGTTTCGTCAGGCGAAAACGCCAGCCCGTTCGGACAGCGGAAATCGCTGAGCACCGCGTCGATCCGGCCCGAAGGATCAACCCGGTAGACCTGACAGGGCAGTTCCTGATCCGCCTTGTGCCCTTCGTAATTGGTCATGATCCCGTAATGCGGATCGGTGAACCAGATCGATCCGTCCGATTTGACCACAACGTCGTTCGGCGAGTTGAGCGGCTTGCCGGCAAAGCGGTCGGCGATCACCGTGATCGAGCCGTCAAGTTCCGTCCGGGTCACCCGCCGCTTTCCATGTTCACAGGACACCAACCTGCCCTGACGATCGCGCGTGTGCCCGTTGGAATGATTCGAGGGGCTGCGGAATGTCGTCAGCCCTGCGCCGGGTGTCCAGCGCAGGATACGGTCATTCGGGATATCGGAAAACAGCAGGCAGTTGGCATCGCCGAACCAGACCGGGCCTTCGGCCCAGTCAAAGCCGGCGGCAAGCTGCTTGACCGGGGCATTGAACATCACAAAGGCGCTGAAGCGCGGATCGATTGCCTCATAGAATGACATCTGTTCCCCCTTGCCCGGTCCATGGCGTTCCGGGCCTGCACCGCCCGGAACCCGCCGGTCGCAATAATGAAGGCTTCCCCCGTGCGCGCAAGGGACAAGGTTCGGGCGATCAGCGGTTTTGCAGGCCACCCGGGGGCCCAAAGCCCCCGAACAGCGCCCGCCCCGCCACCGGCGGGCGCTTCGCCCCCGCCGGGTCGGGCGCTGGCCTCTGCGTCTTCCAGACCTGCCGGTCTACAGGGCACCGTCCCGAGCGGGCGGGGGAAACGCGCTGCGTTTCCTGTTCCCGCCCGGACGGGCGAAGGCGCCTTCACCGCTTCTATGGCAGGGGCCACCGCCCCTGCCTCAGCGCTGCGCCGGGATCAGGAC
>JADCDI010000020.1 GCA_020251025.1 Rhodobacter sp.
ACAGGGAACGCATCGCGTTTCCCCCGCCCGCTCGGGCCGGTGCCCTATCGACCCGCAGGTCCTGGACCAGCAGAGGCCAGCGCCCGACCCGGCGGGCGAGAAGCGCCCGCCGAGGGCGGGGCGGGCGCTGGCCGGGGGCTTTGGCCCCCGGCCGGTCCTGATCCCGCTGTGTCGCTGTGGCAGGGGCGATGGCCCCTGCCATTGCAGCGGTGAAGATACTGTCATCGGTGCGGGCGCGGAACGCTGCCACCAGGACCCGTGCAACCCGCACCAGCAGAGGCCAGCGCCCGAACCGGGGTGCCGGGGGCTTTGGCCCCCGTCGGGCGTGTGCTGCACGCGCAGCGCAGGGCCAGGGCGATGGCCCCGGCCAGACCGCGCGGGGCGCGCAGGCGGCAGGGTTTCCCGCTTTCTTTTCAGCCAGCCGATGCGGCGGGCGCTTTTGCAGCAGCCTGACGCAACTTGAATGCCCGGGCCACTTCGGCGAGCGCGTCCTTCTGCAGGGGTACCAGACTGCCGCCACCGGCAGCCGACACATCCCGCAAGACCGCCATCAGCTGTTCGAACCGCTCCAGTTCCGACAGTTTCGCCAATCGGCGTGTCAGTCTGGCGAACCCCGGTTGCGCGCCGCCGCATTCGGACATGAGCCAGCGCCCGAGGATCATCGCCTCCTGCCCCCTGTCATGAGAAACATTCAGGTGATGCTGCAGGCTGACCAGCAGGGCAGCCTGTTGCTGCGAACTTGGCAACCCGGCCATCTCAAGAAAGGCGACGCCTGCCCCCGCCACGGCAACATCCTGATCCTGCAGGCTGTCAACCGGATGTTCGTTGTAGCGCCTGCGAAAGCCGAAACGGCGCGCGGCAGACATCACATCGCCCGCCATGTCACCCAGGTCTTTTGCGGCATGGGCGACATCGCGCGCCCTGTATATCCAGAATATCACCCCGGCTGCCGCCGCCAACAGCCCCAAGAGAACCGGCATGGCATGCCCCCATCGCTGCTGAGGGCAAGCTATGCCACTGTCGCGCAATGGGTCAAGGCGCCACCTGCCATCAACGGAACTGCCTTGGCCGGCTTATTCCGCCAGCCCCGGCATGCGGCCTGCCAATTCGTCCGGATCACGGCCGGGGCCGGGTACCGGGTGCAGGCGCGTCAGTTCCGCCTTTGCCAGCGCCTGCCGGGCTGCCCGGGCAAGCGCAGCGGCCCGGCAGATTGCGGCGCTTGCGGTCCAGAAATCCCTGCATCAATCCCGGGCAAGGACGCGTATGCTGGGCGCAGACACCGCGCATCACGCCCTGATGCCCCCGCCGGAGGACCCGCATGACACCCGCTGCCGAACCAAGCTTTCGCGACTCTGTCGATCTGATGTTCAACCGCGCCGTCGCGCTGATGGATCTGGGACCGGGGCTGGAACAGAAGATCCGCGTCTGCAATTCAACATATACGGTGCGCTTCGGCGTGCGGCTGCGCGGCAAGATCGAAACCTTCACCGGCTACCGGTCGGTGCATTCCGAACACATGGAACCGGTCAAGGGCGGCATCCGCTTTGCCCCGTCGGTGAACCAGGACGAGGTCGAGGCGCTGGCCGCACTGATGACCTACAAATGCGCGCTGGTCGAGACACCTTTCGGCGGATCGAAGGGCGGCCTTTGCATCGATCCGCGCGCCTGGGAGCCGCACGAGCTGGAACAGATCACCCGGCGCTTTGCCTATGAGCTGATCAAGCGCGACCTGATCAACCCGGCCCAGAACGTGCCCGCCCCCGACATGGGCACGGGCGAGCGTGAAATGGCCTGGATCGCCGATCAATATGCGCGCATGAACACCACCGACATCAACGCCAAAGCGTGCGTCACCGGCAAGCCGCTGAATGCGGGCGGCATCCAGGGCCGCATCGAGGCGACCGGGCGGGGCGTGCAATATGCGCTGCGCGAGTTCTTCCGCCACCCCGAGGATTCCGCGCAGGCCGGGCTTTCGGGCGGGCTGGAAGGCAAGCGCGTGATCGTGCAGGGCCTTGGCAACGTGGGGTACCACGCGGCGAAGTTCCTGAGCCAGGAGGATGGGGCCATCATCACCGGCATCATCGAGCGCGACGGCGCGGTCTACAGTGATTTGGGGCTGGATGTGGACCGGGTCCGGCAGTGGATGGACGCGCATGGCACGATCAGGGGCTGTCCCGGGGCGTTCTTCCTGGCGAACGGGGCCAGCCTGCTGGAAGCGGAGTGCGACATCCTGATCCCGGCGGCGATGGAGGGGGTCATCCACCTGGGCAATGCCGCCGCCATCCGCGCGCCGCTGATCATCGAGGCGGCCAACGGCCCCGTCACCTTCGGCGCGGATGAGGTTCTGCGCCACAGGGGCAAGGTCATCATTCCAGACCTTTATGCCAATGCGGGCGGGGTGACGGCAAGTTACTTCGAATGGGTCAAGAACCTGTCGCATATCCGCTTTGGCCGCCTGCAGCGCCGCGCCGAAGAGGCGCGCCACCAGTTGCTGGTGAACGAACTGGAACGGCTGTCGGCCGACAAGGGCCTGGGCTGGACGCTGTCGCCCGGCTTCAAGGACAGCTATCTGCGCGGCGCGGGAGAGCTGGATCTGGTGCGATCCGGTCTGGATGACACGATGCGCGCGGCCTATCAGGCGATTCGCGAGCTTTGGCACGGGCGCGACGATGTGCACGATCTGCGGGTTGCGGCCTATGTCGTCTCCATCGGCCGGGTGGCGGCCACTTACGTCTCCAAGGGGCTGTAAGGCTGGCGGCTGCTGCCGGTTGTTGACGGCGGGCCTGCGGTCTACGGGGGCCCGTCAACTGAACTGGCGCGTTGAACCATGGCAAACCGGATCACGGTTGCATCGGCGGATCATGCGGCCGTCGGGCTGGCGCAGGGCTTTGTTCAGGTCAACCACGACAAATCCGCGCCGCTGCGGCGCATCAGGCCGGGGGATGTCGTGGCCATCTATTCGCCCGTGCAGGTTTACGGCAGCCGGGACGGGCTGCAATCCTTCACCGCGCTGGGCCGGGTGCAGCCGGGAGAGCCCTGTCAGGGCCGGGTGGACGGCGGCTTTTGCCTGTTCCGCCGCGATGTGGCCTGGTGGCCGGCCCGGCCCGTGCGCATCTGTCTGCTGCGTGAGCGGTTGTCCTTCACCGCCGGAAAGACGAACCGGGGTGCGCCGTTGCGTTTTGGTCTGTTGCGGGTCGAGGATGCCGATATGGCCGTGATCGCCGCCGCGATGGGCGCTGCGGCACAGCTTTCGGGCTGAGCGGCATCCCGCAGCAATCGGTTTTCTGCCGCGGGGACCGTCCGACCTACGGGGTGCACAAGCCTCCGATCAGGGCTATGAACGAAGCGGCCCAGATGGCCCTGCGCAACCGATCAAGGGCGATGTCCCATGCCCGCACCGACCCTGGCCCGATGGCTTGTCCTGGCCGCCCTCCTGGCGCTGCCGGCCCAGGCCCAGGAAGGCGGGCCACCGCCCGGCGATCTGCTGCCGGGTGGCGGGCCGGGGCCGGGGTACACGCTGCACGCTGACCTCGCCTATGCCGATAGCTCCGCCACGGCGAACCTGCTTGACATCTACGTGCCGGACGGGGTGGCAAACCCGCCGCTCGTGGTCAACATCCACGGCGGCGGCTTTGCCATGGGGGACAAGTCCGACCTGGACGCGCTTGACATGTTCACCCGCGCGGGCATCGCCGTCGCCTCGATCAACTACCGCCTGTCGGACGAGGCGATCTGGCCCGCGCAACGCGAAGACGTGCTCGATGCCTTCGCCTTCCTGCGCGCCCATGGCGACGAGTACGGCTATGACGAAACGCGCATGGCGTCCTACGGCGCCTCGGCCGGGGGGCATCTTTCGGCGCTGGCGGGCATTGCGCTTGCGGCAGACCCGGCGACGGCGCTGAAGGCCAGCGTGGTGCTGTTCCCGCCCGTCCTTTTCTCCGGGATGGATGCGGACATGGCCGCAGTCGGCATGACGCCCGCGATGGGTTCGACGGACGACGCAAGATCTGCCGAATCCCGGCTGATCGGTGCTCCGGTGGGCGAAAACCCCGATCTGGCCATGGCGGCAAGCCCGCTCCCGGCTCTGGCGGCGCTGCCGCCCGACGCGCAGCTTCCCGCCTTCCTGATCCTGCACGGGGCGGATGACCGCAACATCTCGCGCATACAGTCGGGCCGACTCTTCATGGCGATCCTGTCGCGGCCGGGGACACGGGACCTGCAGTACGGCCTGCTGCCCGACTCGGGTCATGGCACGGGGGCCTTCCGGCGCCTCGATGTGATGCTTGACGTCGTGAGCTTCCTGCGCGCCCGGCTGGGCACCTGACCCGCGCGGGACCGACATCTTTTGTCGCGGGCAGGCATGGAAGGGCGGTCGGCCATTGCTAGTTCTCGCGCGACGCGCTTGACTGGCTGCGTCCTCTGCGGAGTGGGAAGAAGAGATGCGCTATTCCGGGCTGAAGGTCATCACCGAAGGCTTGTTCGGCAACACAGGGTGGCGGCCCGCCTGGCGCGATCCGGCACCGAAGCCTGAATATGACGTGATCATCATCGGTGGCGGCGGGCATGGCCTGTCGACGGCCTATTACCTGGCAAAGAACCACGGGCTGACCAATATCGCGGTGCTGGAAAAGGGCTGGATCGGGTCCGGGAACATCGGGCGCAACACCACAATCGTCCGCGCCAACTACTTTCTGCCGGGCAACAGCGAATTCTACAGCCATTCCCTGAAGCTGTGGGAGGGGCTGGAGGCCGACCTGAACTACAACGTCATGCATTCGCAGCGCGGGCTGATCAACCTGTTCCATTCCGATGGCCAGCGCGATGCCTTTGCGCGGCGCGGCAATGCGATGATCAACCAGGGCGACGACGCGATCCTGCTGGACCGCGAGGGGGTGCGCGAACATCTGCCCTACCTCGATTTCGAACAGACGCGCTTTCCGGTCTATGGCGGCCTTTTGCACCCGCGCGGCGGCTCGGCCCGGCATGATGCCGTGGCCTGGGGCTATGCGCGCGGGGCCGACCGGCGCGGGGTCGATCTGATCCAGAACTGCGAAGTGACCGGAATCGACATTGAAGACGGTGCCGTGCGCGGGGTGCAGACCACGCGGGGCGCGATCCGCGCGCGCAAGGTGGGCATCATCGTGGCCGGCCGGTCGGGGCAGGTGGCGGCGATGGCAGGCATGCGCCTGCCGGTGGAAAGCCACATCCTGCAGGCCTTCGTGACCGAGGGGCTGAAGCCCGTCATCAACCATGTCGTCAGCTTCGGCATGGGGCATTTCTACATCAGCCAGTCCGACAAGGGCGGGCTGGTCTTTGGCGGTGATCTGGATTTCTACGCCAGCTACGCCAGCCGGGGAAACCTGCCGATGGTGGAACATGTGATGGAGGCAGGCATGACGCTGATGCCGATGATCGGGCGGGCAAAGGTGCTGCGGTCCTGGGGCGGGATCATGGACATGACGCCGGATGGATCGCCCATCATCGACCGCACCCATATCGACGGGCTGTTCATCGACTGCGGCTGGAACTACGGCGGGTTCAAGGCGGTGCCGGCCTCGGGCTGGTGCATGGCGCATCTGATGGCCACCGGCCAGCCGCACGAGGTTGCCCGCCGCTTCCGCCTTGACCGCTTTGCCACCGGGCATCTTCTGGACGAAGAAGGCACCGGCAGCCAGCACAACCTGCATTGAAGGCCGACTGAAATGCGCATTCCCTGCCCCCTGTGCGGCCCCCGCGACCGGCGCGAGTTCTATTACTATGGCGCGGAAGATTACCTGCACCGCCCCGCCCCCGATGCCCCGCCCGAGGCCTGGGACGCTTACCTGCATCTGCGCGACAACCCGGCAGGGATCACCAGGGACCTTTGGTATCACGAAACCGGCTGCACCGCCTGGCTTCTGGTCACGCGCAACACCGTCACACATGAAATCCTTGAGGTCGCGCTGGTGGCCGGGCGCACCGCGCCCAAACCCGCCCGCGGGCGGAGGGCCGCGCCATGAGGGTTGCGGGCAAGGGTCTGGTGGACCGCAGCACGACGGTCAGCTTTCGCTTTGACGGGCAATCCCTTGCCGGGCACCCCGGCGACACGCTGGCCTCTGCCCTGCTGGCCAATGGCGTGAAACTGGTGGGGCGCAGCTTCAAGTACCACCGCCCGCGCGGCATCCTGACCGCCGGATCGGAAGAGCCGAACGCGCTGGTTGAGGTGCTGGAGGGCAATCAGCAAACCCCCAACGTGCGCGCCACGGTGCAGGAGATTTTCGAAGGGCTGACCGCGCAAAGCCAGAACCGCTGGCCGTCGCTGCGCCACGACCTGTTGTCGGTGAACGATCTGGCCGCCCCCTTTCTGAGTGCCGGCTTTTACTACAAGACCTTCATGTGGCCGCGCGCCTTCTGGGAAAAGCTGTATGAACCGGCAATTCGCCGCGCCGCCGGGCTGGGCCGGCTGTCGGGCCGTCATGACGGGGCGGTCTATGAAAAAGCCTGGGCGCATTGCGATCTGCTGGTGATCGGGTCCGGCCCCACCGGGCTGATGGCGGCGCTGACCGCCGCGCGGGCCGGGGCCGATGTGATCCTGGCCGATGAAGACGCCCGCATGGGCGGCCGCCTGCTGGCCGAGACGGGGCAGGTCGGCGGGCAGTCGGGGCCGGACTGGGTGGCGGGCGTGCTGGCGGAACTGGCCGCCCTGCCGAATGTGCGGCTGATGACCCGGACCACGGTGACGGGGGCCTATGATGACGGCACCTTCGGCGCGCTGGAACGGGTGGGCCTGCACCTTGCGCCGCAGGCCGATCTGCCGCGCGAATGCTTCTGGCGGATCGTGGCGCGGCGCACCGTGCTGGCGGCGGGCGCGCTGGAACGCCCGATCGCCTTTCGCAACAACGACCGGCCCGGCATCATGCTGGCCGGCGCGATCCGCAGCTTTCTCAACCGCTACGGCGTGGCGGCTGGGCAGCGCGTGACACTGTTTGCCAACAGCGATGCCGCCCGCCAGACCGCGCGCGACCTGCAGGCCGCCGGTATCCCTGTTGCCGGGGTCATCGACCCGCGCCCGGATGCGTCCCCGTCGGAAGAGTTTCCGGTCTATGCCGGGGCCGAGGTGATCGACACGGCGGGCCGTCTTGCGCTGTCGGAAATCACCATCCGCCACAAGGGCAGCGTGACCCGCATCGAGACCGACCTTCTGGGCCTGTCGGGGGGGTGGAACCCGACACTGCATCTGACCTGCCACATGAATGGCCGCCCGATCTGGTCGCCCGAGATTGCCGCCTTTGTTCCCGCGCCCAACGCCGTGCCGGGGCTGATCCCTGCGGGCAGCGCGGCGGGCGTGTTTTCCACCGCGCGCTGTCTGGCCGATGGCGTGGCGGCGGCGCGCCGCGCGCTGGCCGGGATCGGGCAACGCGCCCCCGATGTGCCGGTCCCCGAGGCCGAGGACGGCAGCTATGAGTTGCAGCCCCTCTGGGCGGTGCCGGGCAAGGGGCGGGCCTGGCTGGATTTCGCCAATGACGTGACGGTCAAGGACGTCCGTCTTTCGGTGCAGGAAAACTTCCGCTCGGTCGAGCATATGAAGCGCTATACCACGCAAGGAATGGCACCCGATCAGGGCAAGAATTCCAATGTGGCGGCGCTGGCGGTTCTGGCGGATGCCACGGGGCGGGGCATTCCCGAAACCGGCACCACCACCTTCCGCCCGCCGTTCAGCCCGGTGTCGATTGCCGCCATGGGCGCGGGCGGGCGGGCGGCGGGCTTTGCGCCGCAACGCTTCCTGACCAGCGATCAGGCCAGCCGCGACCGGGGTGCCCCGATGATCGAGGCGGGGCTGTGGTACCGGCCCGGCTACTTCCCCCGTCCCGGCGAAACCACCTGGCGCGAATCCTGTGACCGCGAGGTTGCCATGGTGCGCAGCACGGTCGGGGTGACCGATGTCTCTACCTTGGGCAAGATCGACATCCAGGGTGCGGATGCGGCGCGGTTTCTGGACCTGGTTTATACCAACACCTTCTCGACCCTGCCGGTGGGCCGGGTGCGCTACGGGCTGATGCTGCGCGAAGACGGCATGGTGCTGGATGACGGCACCACGGCGCGGCTGGACGAGCATCATTTCCTGATGACAACCACCACGGCTGCCGCAGGCCAGGTGATGCGGCATCTGGATTTCGTGCAGCAGGCGTTTTGCGCCGCATGGGATGTGCGGACGATTTCCGTGACCGAAACCTGGGCCCAGTTCGCCGTGGCCGGCCCGCTGGCGCGCCGGCTGCTGTCGGGTTTTCTGGAAACGCCCGCCGGTCTGCCCTTCATGGGCTGCGCGGCGGTGCGTCTGGGCGGGGTGGCGGCGCGGCTGTTCCGCATCTCCTTCTCGGGCGAGGAAGGGTACGAGATTGCCGTGCCTGCCCGCTATGGCGAGGCGCTGTTTCGCGATCTTGTGGCGCGGGCCGAGACGCTTGGGGGCGGTGCCTACGGGATGGAGGCGCTGAATGTGCTGCGCATCGAGAAGGGCTTTATCACCCATGCCGAGATTCACGGGCGGGTGACGGCCTTTGACATCGGGCTGGACCGGATGGTCAGCCCCGCAAAGGACTGCATCGGCAAGGCTGCCTCGCGCCGCCCCGGTCTGACGGGGCCGGAGCGCGAGCAGCTGGTCGGCCTGCGGTCGAAATCCGGGGCGGCGATCACCGCCGGGGCGCATCTGTTCACGCCGGGTGATGCGGTCGGGCGGGAAACCGGCCAGGGCTATGTCACTTCGGTGGGATTCTCGCCCACGCTGGGGGCCTGGCTGGCGCTTGGG
This sequence comes from Rhodobacter sp., assembly GCA_020251025.1. GTDB lineage: Bacteria > Pseudomonadota > Alphaproteobacteria > Rhodobacterales > Rhodobacteraceae > Aliitabrizicola. Next base: position 8,783 of record JADCDI010000020.1, read on the forward strand.
TTCCTGAAGAACGGGCGCGCCCGGATCGGCGAGACCGTGCGGCTGGTCGATCATTTGCGCGGCATCGATGTGCTGTGCGAGGTGGCCGATCCGGTGTTCCACGACAGGGAAGGGGTGAAGCTGCGTGCCTGATCTGATCGCAAAACCGCCCCTGGCCGGGGCTGCGGCCCTGACGCTGGCTGGGGTGACCCTCGCCATGGCCGATCCGGGGCAAATCACCTCGGTCGCGCCCTTCCGGGGGCAGGACAAGGCGCTGGGCAAGGCGCTGAAGGCGCTGGGCCTGAGCTTTCCCGCGCCGAACCAGGTCATGAGCCATGGGGATGTCCGGCTGGTCTGGACCGGGCGCGATCAGGCCTTTCTGATCGGGGCGGAACCCCGGGGGCTTGCCGGGCTTGCCGCGTTGACGGATCAGTCCGACGGCTGGGCGGCGCTGCGGCTGGACGGGCCGGGTGCCGTGGATGTTCTGGCGCGCCTTTATCCGCTGGACCTGCGCGCTGCCGCCTTTCCTGTTGGCCGGGTGGCCCGCGCCCCCTTCAACCACATGTCCAGCATCCTGATGCGCCCCGGTCCGCACAGCTTTGAGATCCTGGTCTTCCGGTCAATGGCCCATACCGCCTGGCACGAGGCCGGGGCGGCGATGCGCGCCCTGGCTGCCCGCGCCGCGACAGGCTGAGGCGGGCAGGGCCGCCGCCCCCCGTCCTGCGTCCTGCGGCTCTGGCCGGCGCGGTGGCCCCGCAGGGCGGGCGGCAAGCTGCGCGCCCTTCCGCAGGGGCGGGTCCATCCGCTATAAGGGGGCATGACCCTTCCGCCCGGATTCCTTGACGAGCTGCGATCCCGCGTGCCGCTGTCCCGCGTGGTGGGGCGCAAGGTCACGTGGGATTTGCGCCGGTCCAATCAGGGCAAGGGCGACATGTGGGCGCCGTGCCCCTTTCATCAGGAACGCAGCGCCTCTTTCCATGTCGATGACCGCAAGGGGTTCTATTACTGCTTTGGCTGCCAGGCCAAGGGAGATGCCGTCAGCTTTCTGGAAGAGACCGAGAACCTGAGTTTCCTCGAGGCGGTGGAATGGCTGGCGCGCGAGGCGGGCATGCCGATGCCGGCGCGCGATCCGCAGGCGGCGCAAAAGGCCGACCGGCGCACGCAGCTTGTCGCCGTGATGGACGAGGCGATCAGGCATTTCCGCCTGTCGCTGCGCACCGCCGCCGCCGCAGAGGCGCGCGCCTATCTGGCGCGCCGCCGCCTGTCGCCCGAGGCGCAGGACCGTTTCGAGATCGGATTCGCCCCGGACCTGCGCCAGGGATTGTTCCAGGCCCTGACGCAGAAGGGCATCGCGCCCGACCTGATCGTTGATGCCGGGCTTTGCGCCCGGCCCGAGGGGGGTGGTGCCCCCTATGACCGGTTCCGGGGGCGGATCATCTTTCCGATCCGCGATGCGCGGGGCCGCGCGATCAGCCTGGGCGGACGGGCGCTGGACCCCAATGCGCGCGCCAAGTACCTGAACGGCCCCGAGACCGAGCTGTTCGACAAGGGCCGCAGCCTGTACAACCACGGCCCCGCGCGCGAGGCGGCGGGCAAGGGCCTGCCGCTGATCGTGGCCGAAGGCTATATGGATGTGATAGCGCTGAGCGAGGCGGGGTTTCGCGCCACGGTGGCCCCCCTGGGCACGGCGATCACCGAAGACCAGTTGCGCCTGATCTGGCGCCTCCATTCCGAACCGGTCATCGCGCTGGATGGCGACAAAGCCGGGATCGCGGCGGCGCTGCGCCTGATCGATCTGGCGCTGCCGCTGCTCGAAGCAGGCCAGGGCCTGCGCTTTGCGGTTCTGCCGGGCGGCATGGACCCCGATGACCTGATCCGGACCCAAGGTGCCGCCGCGATGCAGAAGGTCATCGACAGCGCCGAGCCGATGGTCCGGATGCTTTGGGCGCGCGAAACCGAAGGCAAAAACTTTGACAGCCCGGACCGTAAGGCGGCGCTGGAAAAGGCTGTCGGCGATGTGCTGAGGCGGATTACCGACACAACGGTCCGGGGCCATTACGGCCAGGAGATGAAGCGGCTGCAATGGCAACTGTTCAATGCCCGCCCGCCCCGGCGGTCCCCCGGGCAGGCCGGGGCGGGCGGGCGGCGCGCGCCCGATCCCCTGCCGGCGCTGGCCGTGACGCGCCGCTCGGTCCTTGCGGGCGACGGGGCGGCGGCGGAAGAGCAGGTGCTGGAAGCGGTTCTTCTGGCAACCCTTGTTACCCATCCCGTACTGATTGCCCGGTTCGAAGCGGAACTCGAAAACCTGCAGCTTCGCTCGCCCGACCATGACCAACTGCGCCAAAGCCTGCTGCGCCACGCTCATGTTGAACCTGCGGAAATTGCGGAAAAAGTCAGACTGGATACCGGTGTAATCCTTGAAAGGCTGCTGGCGCACAGCCATGTGCAATCGGCCCCACAGGTACGCAAAAGAAGGGACCCGGAGTTTGCTGCTCTCTGCCTAGCCGACGTGCTGAACAAGGTTAAGGTGCGCCCAGGTGCCCGACAAGACATAGTGGATGCCATGGGTGACATAACCGGCCATGCCGACGAAGGGCTGACGTGGCGACTAAAGAAAGCGGCGGAGGCGCTTAACGCGACACAGCGCAGCCAGTTGGCGGACGCCGATGACCTCGGCGAAGACCGCATCGCCCTGTCGAAACAAACGCAGGACAAGATCGAGACCGAAGCCTGGATCAAGAAAAAGGGGTGAACCGCTTTCCCCTGCCGTGATTCGCGCTATTCATCCGCTCACTGGCAGCCCGATTCGCTGAACATCCCCGAGGAGCACGCATGGCACTCAAAGACACCGACGACGGCAAACCCGAAGAACAGGACGCCGAAGTCTCGCTCGACATGAGCCAGGCCGCCGTCAAAAGGATGATCGCCGACGCACGCGAGCGCGGCTACATCACCTATGACCAGCTCAACACGGTCTTGCCGCCCGAACAGGTGTCATCGGAACAGATCGAGGATGTGATGTCGATGCTGTCCGAAATGGGCATCAACATCATCGAGGATGACGAGGCCGAGGAGGGCGAGCCTGTGGGCGAGCTGGCCGAGACCGTCTCTGCCTCGCGCGAGGTGATGGTGGCGGGAACCACGTCGGAAACGCTGGACCGCACCGATGATCCCGTGCGCATGTACCTGCGCGAGATGGGATCGGTCGAACTGCTGAGCCGCGAGGGCGAGATTGCCATCGCCAAGCGGATCGAGGCCGGCCGCAACACGATGATCGCGGGCCTGTGCGAAAGCCCGCTGACCTTTCAGGCCATCACGATCTGGCGGGACGAGCTTCTGTCCGAAGACATCCTTTTGCGCGATGTGATCGATCTTGAGGCCACCTTCGGCCGGTCGCTGGACGGCGAGGGCGAGCTGGGCGAGCCGGGTCTGGACGGTGTGGACATGTCCGCGGCCCCGCGCCGGACCGCTGCGGACGAGCCCGATCTGGATGCCGACGGCAATCCGATTGTCACCGTCGAAGACGACGACGATGATGACGAGGCCTCGGCCATGTCGCTGGCGGCGATGGAAGCCGCACTGAAGCCGCGCGTTCTGGAAACACTGGATGTGATCGCGCGCGATTACATCCGGCTGGCCGAGATGCAGGATCTGCGGATGACGGCCACATTGAAGGACGCGGGGCGGTTTTCCAGCGATGACGAGGCCGCCTATCAGAAGCTGCGCAGCGAGATCGTGCTGCTGGTGAACGAGTTGCACCTGCACAACAACCGGATCGAGGCGCTGATCGACCAGTTGTACGGGATCAACCGCAAGATCATGTCGATCAACTCGGGCATGGTGAAACTGGCCGATGCCGCACGGATCAACCGGCGCGAGTTCATTGACGAATATCAGGGCAGCGAACTGGACCCGTCCTGGGCCGACCGGATGGCGGCCAAGGCGGGCCGGGGCTGGCAGACGCTGATGGAGAAAAGCCGCGACCGCGTGGAAGAGCTGCGCAGCGAAATGGCGCAGGTCGGCCAGTATGTGGGCGTGGACATCAGCGAATTCCGCCGGATCGTGAATCAGGTCCAGAAGGGCGAGAAAGAGGCGCGTCAGGCCAAGAAGGAAATGGTCGAGGCAAACCTGCGCCTTGTGATCTCGATCGCCAAGAAATACACGAACCGCGGCCTGCAATTTCTTGATCTTATTCAGGAAGGCAACATCGGCCTGATGAAGGCCGTCGACAAGTTCGAATACCGGCGCGGCTACAAGTTTTCCACCTATGCCACCTGGTGGATCCGCCAGGCGATCACCCGGTCCATCGCGGATCAGGCGCGCACCATCCGCATTCCGGTGCACATGATCGAGACGATCAACAAGCTGGTGCGCACGGGCCGCCAGATGCTGCACGAGATCGGGCGCGAACCCACGCCCGAGGAACTGGCGGAAAAGCTGCAAATGCCGCTGGAAAAGGTCCGCAAGGTGATGAAGATCGCCAAGGAACCGATTTCGCTGGAAACGCCCATCGGCGATGAAGAGGACAGCCAGCTTGGCGATTTCATCGAAGACAAGAACGCCATCCTGCCCCTGGACAGTGCCATTCAGGAAAACCTGAAGGAAACCACGACGCGGGTTCTCGCCTCGCTCACCCCGCGCGAGGAACGCGTGCTGCGCATGCGCTTCGGCATCGGGATGAACACGGATCACACGCTGGAAGAGGTGGGTCAGCAGTTTTCGGTGACCCGCGAGCGCATCCGGCAGATCGAGGCGAAGGCGCTGCGGAAGCTGAAGCATCCGAGCCGGTCAAGGAAGCTGCGGAGTTTTCTGGATCAGTGATAAGGAAAAACGCCCTGCGGGGCGTTTTTCTTACAGGAATGCTGAGTTATCTATCGTGACAAACGACGGAGTTACATTTGCTTCGATCAATACAGAAACGTGATGCCTTTTGTACGCATCAGGTAAAACATTGAGCGTCCCATAACGAATTTTCACTTCATCAATCAGATTGTCATCTTCAAGGAGTGTGAATAGAGGATTTGCTCGAGAGAATCCTTGGAGTTCGCCCTCGATTTCATTGGGCTGCTGTGGCTTCCGCAGTCCGTCAATCAGAGATTTCGTACGATTATCTATGTCGCCGCCAGAGAAAACTCCTGAGTGGTGATGAGCGACAAGCATCAGAATATCGAGACTGCATTTGAGCTTCATGCTCTTGGATACCAGCGGCACAAAGGCTGTTGCTCCAAGATGAAACTCTGCTGCGTAGCTTTCAGCAAGGCTTAAGGGTGCCGGATACTTCTTTCCGAAGTCTTCACCGTTGGTTTTCCAATCTCGCAACACTGAAGTGTTGGCCCAGAATGCCTTAAGTTGCGGGTGGAAGTGCTCACGAATTTTGTTTCGCGATGTCTTGTTGCGCGCATTGCCTTGCAACTCGTCATCATACTTCAGGAACAACCTCACACACGACCTCCCATCAACTCGTAACCTTCTACGTCTTACGATGTGGACTTCATGTACGCAATCACGTGCGTCTATCCCCATGAAAACCCTCTCCTCCACTGAACTCCGCGCCAATCTTTCCGCTGTCATGGACCGCGTGAATGACGATCATGAACCGGTCATCGTCCACCGTGCCAGGGGCAAGCCCGTGGTCATGGTCCCGCTTGAAGACTGGGCCAGCATGGATGAGACGACCTGTCTGCTTTCTTCTCGGGAAAATGCCCGCCGCCTGCGGGAATCGATCAGGCAGCTTGAGTCCGGTGAGGTCATCGTTCTGGACAAACTGCCGGAATGAAGCTGACCTTCACGTGCGACGCGTGGGAGCAACACAGCCATTGGCAGGACACCGACCGGGCGACCCTGCGCAAGATCGGCCGTCTGATCGGGGAATGCCTGCGTCATCCCTTTGAAGGCACAGGAAAGCCCGAGCCGCTCAGGGGTGATGTCGCGGGCTATTGGTCGCGCCGGATCGACCGGGAGCATCGCCTTGTCTACCGCGTGACGGAAGACACACTCGAAATCGTTCTTTGCGGCTACCGTTATGCCCGCTGACGAAGCCCCCATGTAGCGCATTTCCCGCCTTTTCAGCGAACCCGCCCCTGCTGTTGATCCTGACCCCGTCCTGCACAAGTCCTGCCGCATCTTTCCGCGGCAGGTGAAGGATGGCGCGGGTTTGCGCGGTACGGCCCGGACCGGATCGGGAGGGACTTCGGCAGTCATCCGTCCGCAGGGTTCGTGCCCGCATGCACCGCCTCTCCACCCCGCCGGCGCGTCAGATCACGCCCCCTCCACCTCCACCCACTCCACGGCGCTTTCCGGCAGGGGCACAGCCGCCTCGCCTGCCTTCAGCCCCTTGATATGAAACGGGATCGCCATTTTCAGCGATGCCCGCACCTTGGCCACGGTATCACCTGCCGCAACGCAGCCGGGCAGGTCAGGGACATAGCCCGAATACCCCGCCCCGGCCTTCTCGATCACTACCGCGTAGCGCATCGTAGTGCCCCTTCAGCCCTGCCTGTTTCAAGATAGAGTTGAACGTCCCCGGTGCCAAGTCATCGCTGTCCTTTCCGGCCACCGTCACGCGACCGGACTTGACCGGATGCTCGAACTGCCGGTGGCTGCCGCGTGTCGCGACAAGAACCCAGCCGTCTTCCGCAAGCAAAGGCAGCGCCATGCGGATTTGACCACTGGAATGGCCGCCTTCCGTGACTGGGGGTCCAGCCCGGGCGCGCGCGGTTCAGGAAAGGTTCCCGCCCCTCACCTCTTCCGATGCGGCCGGGGCCACGGCCTGCAGGGGTGGGACACGGATCGCGCGATGCTTGGGAAGGGGAACGCACGCGTCAAGGAATGCCTGCGGCACCCCTTCGACAGCACCGTCAAACCGGGGCCGCTGAAGGGGGGCCTTTCAGGGTTCCGGTCCCGCCGGACCTGTCACGAGCATCGCCCGGTCTCTGGCGCCCGCCACGATGCGGGAAAAAAAGAAATCCCCGGATCGAGGCGAAGGCGCTGTACAGGCCGAAAAACCCGGGCCTGGCCCGCAAGCTCCGCAGTTTGCCGGATCGGCAGGAGAGCACCCGCGCCATCAGCGGTGGTCGTCTTTTGCCTGACGGGCAGGCTGGCCGGTCTCTGACAGGCCTGGCAGGCCGGGCGTGGTGAAGGCCGGGATTGTGTCATACCGGTTTGCCGCGCGGCGCGCCAACGGCGGCCTTGAAGGCGTGAAAGGCGTCGTCGAGGTCATCGAAGAACAGCGTTTGCCCATCCTCTGCCGAAAGGCCGGCCCGCTGCAGCAGGGCCGCAACGCTGGACTGGACCTCGGCAAATGCCATGATGATACCGCGCCGCTGCAACCGTGTGCGGATTCCAAGCAGCATGTCTGCGGCCGTGGTATCGATCTGCGTGATGGCCGAGGCATCGATCACGATCCAGCGCAAGTCCGCAGGGCTGCTGGCGATGATGTCGTCGAGGCGCGCCTTGACATGATCGGCGTTGAAGAACAGCACGCTGCCCTGAATGAAGCAGATGGCAATGCCGTCGACCGGTCTTGCCTCCGGCGACCGGTGCAGCTTGTAGAACCCGTCCCGATGCGGCATCCGGCCCAACAGCACCACGCGCGGTTGCATGGCGTTCAGGATGATATGGGCAAAGGTCGCGATGATGGCGACCACGACCCCCTGCAGAACGCCAAAGCTGATCGCGCCGAACAGGGCGATCATGGCAAAGCCGAACTCGATCCGGCTGATCTTCCAGATCTGCCGCAAACCGTTCAGATCGATCACGCTCAATGCGGCTGAAATCAGGATGGCCCCCAAGGCAGGCATGGGAAGAATGCGCATCAGGTCGCTGAAGAACAGGATCGACGCGCCCAGCACAACGGCCGCCGTCAGACCGGCCACCTGCGACCGCCCGCCGACAGAAACGTTCACCGCCGTGCGCGAATCCGACGAGGTTACCGGAAAACCGCCAACCAGACCCGATGCGATGTTGGCGGCGCCGAACCCTGTCAGTTCGGCATTGGCGTTCACCCGTTCTCCCACACCTGCGCCAAAGCTGCGCGCAGTGATGATCCCGGCCCCGAAGCTGACGACAAAGACAGCACCCGAACCAAGGATCACATGACCCCAGGCCAGATCCGGCAGCCAGGGGAATGTCACGGCGGGCAGGCCCGCAGGCAGATCGCCCACGATGCGGATCCCCATCTCTTCAAATCCAAGCACGCCGGACAGGACCACCGACAGAAGCACGACGATGACCGGTCCGGGAAGGATCGGGTTCCACAGACGCGACAGTTGCAGGATTGCGAACATTCCTGCCGCAAGGCCCAGCGATGGCAGGTGGATGGTGCCAAACTTGCCCGCCAGTTCCAGCAGCGGGGCAACCATGCCCTCGGCTTCGATGGACATGCCAGTCACGCGCCCGATCTGTCCGATGATGATCGATACCGCAACGCCGACAAGAAACCCCGCAAGGATCGGGCGTGACAGAAGGCTGGCAAGATTGCCCAGACGCAACACGCTTGCGATCAGGCAGATGACCCCCACGCCAAGGGCGATCAGGGCCGCTGCCACCGCGCGATCAGCCGGGCTGGCAGCGGGAACATCCGCCAGAACAGCGGTGATCACCCCGCCAAGCACGGCCATGGTTGCCGCATCCGGCCCGACGATCAGGCGGCGCGAGGGGCCCAGCAAGGCATAGCCCACCACCGAGGCGATACTGGCATAGATGCCCGTTTCCGGCGGCAGACCGGCGATGGCGGGATAGGCAATGGCGCTGGGAATGCCGACCGCTGCAATGGCAAGACCTGCCGAAACATCCGCCCGCAACCATTGGGGCCGGTAGCCGCGCAGGCTTGCCAGGACGCAAAGCCGTGAAGGCGGCGGGTCCTCATCCGGGCCGGCGGCGGGGTGATCGACAGTCATTCTTGCCCTCAATGCCCGCAGGACAGCACAGGCGGCGCCGCGGGAACAATCGGCACCCGCTGACGCCGCAGCATGGCATGCACAGGGCCGGCGCTGTCAATGGCGTGCAGGGCCCGCGCCCGGGGGCTGTCGGCTTGACCTGCGACTGATCCTGCACCGGCATCGGACCGCCGGGCGTGTACGGGTTGTCAACGACTCTCAGGATTTGGGTGGAAGTGGGCGGCGGATCAACTGTGATGCGTCCTGGCCTTGCAAGACTGTCCGGTCTGGTGCCGGTGCGGTTTCGTGCGGCGTGGGGGACAAGACCCGGCAGGATGCCCGTCCCGATACGAAGGGGCGGCACCGGGGCGTTCTGCGACCGGGCTGAGTGGCTTGAAGGCGGGACATCTCCGCTGTGCCCCGGCCTTCGCGTTGCGCGCAATCCAAATCCGCAACCCGCCTTTCAGCAGGAAGCGGGTCGCGGGAAGGGGTGCTTATCAAGCAACTTGCGGGGACCCTTGAAGGATGCCCGCATGTCCGAATTGACCATTGCCCTTTTGCTGTTTCTTGCGCCGCTGGCTTACAGCCCCGGGCCCGGCAACATGTTCTTTGCCGCCATCGGCGCGCGCTTTGGATTGCGCGCCTCTGTTCCGGCGATGGTCGGCTATCACCTTGCCACCTTAATTGTGACGGCGGCTGTCGGGCTCGGGTTTTCGGGTCTGGCTACGCTGAGCCCGGTTCTTTTCGACCTGCTGCGCTGCGGCGGGGCAGCTTATGTTTTCTGGCTTGCCTGGGGGATCTTGCGCGCAGGGACCACGACAGGCACGACCGAGGCGCGGCAGGCATCTGTGGTGGATGGGGCGATCCTGCTTTTGCTCAATCCGAAAGCCTGGCTGATCATCGCGCTCATGTTCACGCAGTTCCTGCCTGGCGCGGGGGTCAATGATCCTGCGCTGGTGGTCTGGATCACCGCCGTGTTCACGCTGAACAACCTGCTTGCGTTCACCGTCTGGACACTCGCCGGCGATCTTCTTGCGCGGCGGTTTCGGAGTGCCTCCGGCGCGCGGCGGATGAACATTTTCTTCGGGGGAATGCTGGCTGCAGTGGCTTTGTGGATGCTGCTGCGCTGAATGGGGGCCAGGGCACGGGGCGATGCACGAAGGGAACGAGGGCAAGGTTGCACGGACCTGCGCCGTCCGGCCCCATCAAGGGGCCGATGCGATGACGGGGGTCCTGCCCGTGCCGCAGTCCTTCCGCACAGCGCCCGGGCGTCGCATCCGCAGCTTCGGATGCGCAGGACAGTGCCCTGGAAAAACGAAGCAACCCCTTGAGCAGCGGCTGAAACCGGCGCGGTTTCTGCGAGGCATGCCAGAGGAATGGTCCGGCGAAGCGGTATTTGGGAATGGCGCAGGTCGCACCATGCAGGGCCGCCGGAATGCGGCCCCTGCCCTGACCGGCAGACAAGGGGCACGATCGGGGATCGCGCCGGAACGGGCAGAAGGGACCCTTGTCTGCGGTGCACTTTGCCGTTCCGGGCATGGGCCACGGGGGCCCGCAGTCCCGACTGCGGCCTTTACCCCAGCAACACCGCCAGCGGCGGGATGCCATCGGTCGCGGTCGCCCCGCGCAGGGCGGCGGCGGCGGCGCGGTGGGCCAGGTGCAGGCAGCGCTCCTCGGCCCAGCCTTCGTGGATGCCGTAAAGGCAGCCCGCGCAAAAGGCATCGCCTGCGCCGACCGGGCTGATGATTTCTGCCGGGTCCATGCGGGTGCTGTCAGCCCAGAGCGGGCCGTCGTCACCCAGCCACAGTGACGTGCGTTCGGTGTGGATGACAACCGTACCCGCGCCCCGTGCCCGAAGCTGGCGGGCCGCAGCCAGCATCCCGTCACGGTCCTGCGGGCCGGTCACGGGGCACCCGGTGGCGCGCTGCGCCTCGACCTCGTTGAGGAAAAGGTAATCGATCTGCGGCAGGGCGGCTTCCACCGTTTGCCGGAATTGGGCCGTATCGGCAGAGACGAGATCAACGCAGGTCACCATTCCGGCGGCGCGGGCGCGGCGCAGCACATGCAAGGCCGGGGTCGTGCCATCGGCCCCGACCCGGTCCATTTCGCCCATCAGGTTCAGATAGCCAAGGTAGAACAGCCGGATCCCCTGCGCGGCAAGCACTTCAACCGGTACATGAGATTCGGCCAGCAAGTCATTGGTTCCGGGGTAATAAAAGAAAGTCCGGCTGTCACCCGGAACGGTCATCACATGGGTGTGCGCAGTCAGTGCGGCATCGGTCACGGTCATATGACCGGTCGGCAGACCCGCCCCGGCAAGGGCCGCCAGAACGGTCTGGCCGTGCAGGTCGCTGCCCACAAGGCCGACGGGAACAATCGGCAGGCCGGTGGCAAAGGCGGCCAGATCCAGCGCCACATTCGCGGCCCCGCCGCCCACGCCGGTGGTTTCCGCCCGGATATGCACCAGATCGCTTTTGCGCGGCCAGGCGTCGATGCTGTGGACGATGTCCACAATCCAGTTGCCGGCACAGGCGATGCCCCGCCGCGCGGTCATGCTGCCTGCCGCCCGGTCACCGCGTGACCTCGTTCCACAGCGGAAGAAGGGCGGCTTCGTCTTCCTCGACGGTGGAAAACCGGCCCAGGGGTTCCAGAAAGAAATTGTCGTTGCGGTCGTCATTGCACTGGCTGACTTCGGCGGCAAAGACCGTCCCGCTGCCTGCCTTGCCCCAGAAGCGGTGCTGCAGCCCGCGCGGTATGGTGATGGAGGCACCGGGCGTGACCGCAACCGGCCCGCCGAAGGGGTCCACCGCGCGGCCATCGATGCGCGGGTCCCAGGGGCCAGGGGGCAGGGAACCGTCGCGGGTAAACTCCACCATCAGCGTGCCGCCGCCACGCACGATGATGTCTTCAAGCTTGACCTTGTGACAGTGAAACGGGGTTTCCTGATCTTCACCGACGATCAGCAGCTTTTCGGCATAGGGGCGTTCCGCCGGATCGCCCTGAATGCCGTTGCGGATACACAGCAGCGTCAGGCCGCGCCGGGCGAAATCGCCTGATCCGAAATCGGTCACGTCCCAGCCGATCTGCCGGTCGGTCAGAAAACGCGACTGATCCGGATGGGCGCGGTGGTCGGCAAGCGTCCAGTCCGCCCAGCCCGGCAGGGCAAAGCGGTATTCGGCGCAAAGCGCGCGTGCCTGCCGCAGGGCGGCGTTGATCTGTGAGCGTTTCATGGCATTCCCCGGCAGATGACATCCGCAGTCCGGTTTTGCGTGCCCGCCGTCAACGCTGCGGTCAGAACCGCGTGGTGATCCGCCGCTTCCTGCGGCGTGGCGCAAGGAAAACCCCGGGCATCGCCGCCTGCCAGTTCGTCCACGAAGGCCGCCCACATCTGCTGAATGGCATCGGTGAAACCGAATTCGAAAATGCCCCCCGTGATGGCGGGGAACAGCGGGGTATAGCCCAGATCCTCGGTCTGCCAGGTCTGGCTGCCGCCGGGGGTATAGGTCATGAACTGCCACTGGCGGGGCGATTTGGTGGAAAAGCTTGCGCTGCCGGTCATGCCAAGGATGCGCAGGCTCCAGGTGTTTGCCTCACCCGGGGCGATGCGCCAGGTCTTCAGAACCATGGGGAAGTCACCAAGGGGGTGCGGCACATGGGCGGTGATGGTGGCATTGTCCCAGGTGTCGCAGGGCAGGGTGCCGCCCTTGCCGTCGGGGCGGGAGGTAACGCGTTTGACCAGGCTGGCGCTGACGCGCGACGGCCTCCAGCCCAGGCGCAGCGGCACATGCAGCACATGCATGCCCAGATCGCCCATGCAGCCGTAATCGCCGTTCACATTCGCCATGCGCTTCCAGTTGATCGGTTTGTCGGGATTGATGTCGGAGGAATGCAGAAAGCACGCCTCCACCTCCAGGATCGGGCCGATCGCGCCCGAGCGGGCAAAGCCGATGACCTTCTGCGCGCCGGGGTAGAAGGGCATTTCGGACGAACAGCGCACCAGCAGGTCGGGGCGGGCGGCAATCGCCGCCATGATCGCGGCATTCTGGGCGGCATCCATGCCAAAGGGCTTTTCCCCCAGCAGGTGCTTTCCGGCGGCCAGGATCGCGGGGTAAAGGGCGGCGTGCAGCACATGCGGGACGGCGCAATAGATTGCCTCGACATCCGGGTTCGCCAGCAGGTCGCGGTAATCGGTGCTGGTCTGCATCGGCCCAAGGTTGGCGGTGAACCAGTCCATCAGGGCAGGGGCCGTGTCACAGACGGCGACGATCCTGGGCCTTGCGCGCATGCCGGACAGGTGCAGCCAGCGCGCGGCGGCGCTGGCGAATTCGCGGCCCATCAGGCCGCATCCGATGATGCCGAAGCGGATTTCCTTCATCGCGCCCTCAGATCAGGTGTTTCAGCGCCGCTTCCGGGCTGGCGCGGTCATGCACCACGGCCATCAGCGCGCGGGTCATGCCGCCGGGGTTCGGGTGCTGGATGACGTTGCGGCCATAGACGATGCCGCGCGCGCCCTGGGCCATCAGATCGGCGGTGCGGGTGAGGATTTCGGCATCGCTGACGCGCCCGCCGCCGCGCACCAGAACCGGCACGCCCTGCGCCACCTCGATCACGCGGTGATAGTCCTGCACACGGGTCGTGGGATCGGCCTTGATGATGTCGGCCCCCAGTTCTGCCGCCTGGCGCACCAGTGGCAGGATCAGATCGATATTGCCATCCACCATGTAGCCGCCCCTGGAATTGTCCTGCATGACAAGGGGTTCGATCATCAGCGGCATGCCCGTGACCTCACATTCCCGCTTGAGCGCGTTCACATTGCGGATGCAGGCGCGGTAAAGTTCGGGCTGGTCGGGCAGCAGCAGCAGGTTCACCACGACGCAGGCGGCGTCCAGCGCCAGCGCCTGTTCGACGGGGCGGTCGATCACCTCGGAAAACAGGGCGCGCGGCAGCGGGGTGCCGTAGACATTGGCGATGTCGGTGCGCAGAACCAGGGCGGGCCGACCCTTGCCGGGAATCGATTGCAGGATGGGGGCGGTCCCGGGGGGAAGCTGTATTGCGTCCGGGGCGGCGGCGGCAATGGTGTGGACCGCCTTGCGCATATCCTCGATCCCGCCAAGAAAGCTGCCTTCGTTGAACATGCCGTGGTCGATGGCCACGTCAAAGCAATGGCCCGAAGGCGCGAAAAGGCGGTTCATCCGGGCGGCTTTCATCGGCAACTCTCCTGTCGGCATCGGGGCAAAGGGGTAGTGGCGGCGTGGCGGGGCGTCAATGCAAATGGGCGGTGACCCATTCGGCCAGGGCCGCGCCGTCCGGCGGGCGGGTGGTGTCGACATCGTGGCGCGGGCCATGGCCGGCCGGTCCGGCGCGGCGGGCAAGGGCGACAAGCTCGGGCACATAGTCCAGCCCCGGATGCCCGGCCGGGCGCGAGCCGACCCGCGCGGCATAGCGCGCGCCGATGGTTTCCGGCGGGGCCTGGCACCACAGTTCCACCGTCGGGCCGATGCCGGCGCGGGTCAGACCGGCCTGCAGCACCCCGGGCGGCTGAAAGCCGAACCAGGCATCGATGATGACCGTGCTGCCGGGGGCGGTTTCGGCAATCATGTCGAAAATCGCGGCATAGCTGGCGCGGCCAAGGGTGCGGTTCAGGGTGCGGTCCACGGGGGCAAGTTCGGCCAGGAACGGGGCCTTGACCGTATCAAGGGTCAGAACGGTCCAGCCGGTGGCCTGCGCCAGCGCCCGCGCGACACCGCTTTTTCCGCTGGCCGGGACACCGTTGACCAGTACGGCGCGGCGCGCCCTTGGCAGGGCCGACAGGGCCGCCCCGATCACGCCCGCATCATTGCCAAGCTGCGCGGGCGCAACGTCGGCCTGAAACCAGGACGGGGCGGCGGGAAATCGGGCAAGGGCGGCGGCGGCGGCGGCCCCGGCCCCGCCGCCCAGCAGCACGATGTCCGGGTTGCAGGTGGCGATCAGCGTGTCGATGGCGGCGCGCAGCGGTCGGGCCCAGGCCGACAGGACCGTCCGGGCAGAGGTGTCGGCGCGCGCCAGCAGGTCTTCGACGCGGGTGGCGGCGGGCAGGCCCGCCTCGGCCAGATGGGTGGCAAAGGCGGTGCCGGAGCTGACGGTTTCGACGCAGCCCGTCCTGCCGCAGACGCAAGGACGCCCCTGCGGGTCCACCGTCAGGTGGCCCAGCTGGCCGGCGGCCCCGCGCCCGCGCAGGACCGTCCCCCCGTTCAGGATCGCACCGCCGATGCCCGTGCCGATGGTCAGCATCACCACATTGGCCCGGCCCCGCGCGGCCCCGCAGGCAGCCTCGCCCAGCAGGGCCATGGTTGCGTCATTGTCGATGCTGACCGGCAGGCCGGTGGCGGTTTCGATGCTTTCGGCGAAGGGCAGGGTGGACAGGTCGACATAGCCGCCCGACAGAACCTTGCGGCGGGCGACATGGACCTGGCCCGGAACACCGATGCCGATGGCCTGCACCAAAGGGCTGCGGACCTGCGCCACCAGCGCCAGACAGGTGGCCCGCACGGTATGCGCATCGGGCGAACTGGGGGCGGCGGCGCGCGCGAGGATGCTGCCGTCCCGCGCCACGCAGGCGGCGCGGATATGCGTGCCGCCGATGTCGATGCCGATGGCCTGCGCCGCAGCCATGGTCAGCGGCGCGGCATGTGCCGTGCGATCACGGCCTGGATTTCGCGCAGGCGCGGCACGGCAACCTGTTCCAGGCGGGCCCGCGTCACGGCGCGGTCCAGCGAAATGCAATCCTTCCAAAGTGACCGCCCGGCGATGACGCCGGATGCGCCATTGGCCATCGCGGTTTCGACCTGATCCAGAAAGGTTGCGTGATCGACCCCGGCGGAGAGGACCGCCCAGGGCACATCGCCGGCCATGGCGGTGATGTTGGCACAGGCCTGGGCCGTGCCGGGGAAGGGAATTTTCAGAACCTTGGCACCAAGGTCCAGGCAGATGCGGGACCCGCCCTCGATCAGGCCGGGCAGCCTTGCGGCATAGGTGGACTTGTCTTCGCCCTCCAGCGCATAGGTCAGGAATTCAACGACAAGCAGCAGGTTCTCGGCGGCGAAATCGGCGATGACATCCTGCAGGGTGGTGATGTTGGCGATGTTTGCGGCAGGAATGTCAGAGCGCAGATAAACCATGATCTTGGCACCGGTGCCGCCCAGGTCGCGCACGCGGCGGGCCGGGATTGCGGGCACCAGGGTGGAAATGCGGTACCCTTCGGGCGAGGTTTCCCAGCCCGAGGCATCAAGCCCGATCAGCAGCGCGGTGTTGCGGTGCAAGACACCCTCATCGACGATCTGCGGCACGGCACAAATCGGATCAACCAGAACGGCGGTGGCATGGCGGGCCAGGTGGCGGGCAATGTCCATCTTGGTCAGTCCCAGGACGGCGTTGCTGATTGCGGCCTGCTCTTCGGGGGTTCCGGCCAGAAGGCTGCGCATGCCGCCGCGCTGGTCGCAGGCGATGACCATCATCGCCCCGTCCTCGCCGCAGATCTGCTGGTAGCCGCGCCGTTCCGCCGTTGTCATCGGGGTCATCGGCCGTTCCTTTTGCCTGTCCGCCCTTGGGCGTGTCCTGTAGTTGCCGCCGCCTGTGGCACATGCTGATTGCCACAGGGCCGCGATTGCGCGATATAGTGGGGTGGTGCGTAACACGTTGCAGAAAGGAATTGCAATCTGTCCGTTTCCGGTCCCCCGGATGCCCACCCTGCCGCGTCGCCCGAAAGCAGCGAAACGCGGGCCATCCTGCACACCGTTGCCAAGCTGCATTATGAAGCCGACCTGCCGCAAGTCCAGATCGCGCGGCAGCTTGGCCTGTCGACCGCGACCATCTCGCGCCTGTTGCAGCGGGCACGGGCCGAAGGGATCGTGCGGATCGAGGTGCGCGATCTGGTGGCACCGGATACCCTGGGCCGGCAGCTTGCCGAACGGCTGCGGCTGCGGCGGGTTTCGGTGATCGACAGCCCGGCCGGCGGCAGCCCGCTGACCCTTGCCGCCCCTCTGGGGGCCCTTCTGCGCGCCGAATCACTGGGGCCGCAATCTGTCCTGGCGCTGGGCTGGGGCCGGACGGTGCGCGGCGTGCTGGAAGCCGGGCTGCCGCAGATGCCGGGTGTTATCGTGGTGCCGGCTACGGGGGGGATGCAGCAGCAGGCCCCCCATTTCCAGATCAACGAATTCGTGCGGATCGCGGCCGGGCAGACAGGGGGCACGCCGCATTTCATCCATGCGCCCTATCTGCCCTCTGCCCAGGCGCGGCCGATCTTTCTGTCGGATCCGGCGATCCGGCATTCCGTGGCGCTGTGGGACCGCATCGATGTCGCCATCGTCGGCGTCGGTCTGCCGCATGCGCTGAACCCGCCCGAAGCCAGCGTGGCGACGGCGAATGAACAATCCCTTGTCGATGCCGCGGGCGACGTCATCCGCCACTATTTCGACGCCGCCGGCACCCTTGTTCCCTGGGACGGGGAAGAGCGGATGATCGCGGTCTCTCCGGCGCAACTGCGCCGCGCGCGGCTGTGCATCGGCGTCGCATCGGGCGAAACCAAGGCCACGGCCATAGCCGCTGCGGCGCGCGCGCAACTGATCAGCGCGCTGGTGACCGATGTGCAAACGGCGGAGGCAATCCTTGACCGGACCCGCCCGGACCAAGGCCAGGTTTAGGAAATCTGTTTCTGCAAAGAATTTCTCTTGACGCTGCGGCCGTCGCGCCGTGTAGTTGCCGCACGGAAAACAAAGACCGGTCCAGCGCCCCGAAGCGGTCGCGGCGACGGTCTTATTGGGAGGAGACGACATGAAGCGCCGTTCACTTCTGGGCGCTGCCGCGGCAGCAACCCTGACACTGACCCTGGGCCTTGGGGCTGCGCATGCGCAGGACAAGCTGACCATCGCGCTGATCCCGGGCCTGACCACCGACGCCTTCTACATCACCATGCAGAAAGGTGCGCAGGCCGCCGCAGACGCGCTGGGTGTGGAACTGGTGTTCCAGGGCGCCCCGGATTTCAACCCCGTCACCCAGGTGCCGGTGCTGGATGCCGTGATCGCCCGTGCCCCCGATGCGATCCTGATCGCCCCGACCGACACGACCCAGCTGATCGAGCCGCTGCGCAAGGCGCATGATGCGGGCATCCCGGTGATCACCGTCGATACCTTCATCGGGACCGGACAGTACCAGACCGGTGCCGGGGATGCCGATTTCCCGCTGTCCTACATCGCGTCGGACAACGTGCTGGGCGGCAAGATCGCCGCGCGCGCCCTGGCCGCCGCCATCGGCGGCGAAGGCAAGGTCTATGTCTCGAACGTGAAGCCGGGCATTTCGACCACCGATCAGCGCGAAGCCGGCTTCAAGCAGGCCATGGCCGAAGAATTCCCGAACATCACCGTTCTGGAAACCCAGTTCAATGACAACGATGCCAACAAGGCCGCCTCGCAGCTTCAGGGCGTCTTTGCCCGCGAACCCGACCTCAAGGGCGTGTTCGGTGCCAACCTGTTCTCGGCGCTGGGGGCGGCGAACGGCGTGCAGCAGGCCGGCAAGTCCGGCGTGATCAAGGTTGTGGCCTTTGATGCGCCGACCTCGATCGTGGACAACATCAACACCGGTCTTGTCGATGTGGCGATTGCCCAGCATCCGGCGGAAATCGGCTATTACGGCGTTGTTTCGGCCGTGGCGCACCTGACCGGCAATTCGATTCCGGTGTCCATCGGCACCGGCTTTACCATCATCGACAAGGCCAATATCGGCGATCCGGACGTGGCCAAGTACATCTACTCGGACTGATCCGGCATTGTCTTCCCGGCGGCCCTGGCCGCCGGGAAACCCTTTTGCCGCGCCTCGCCCTTCCACCGCTTCCGTCCGGGCGATTGCCCGGCCCTTTTCATCAAGACCCCGGGACATTGCAGGATGACCACACCCGAGCCGCCCCATCGTGCGCCGGATGGCGTTTCGCCCCCCGCCGACCATGCCGACAAGGCGCGCACCACGTTGCAGCGCATTGCCGATCTGCGGGCCTGGCTGTTCCTTGCCTTTCTGATCCTGGCCTTCGAGGTGTGGAGCAGGGTCAGCTTCGGCGGCACTTTCCTGTTCAACCCCTTCAACATCCAGTCCATCGCCATTTTCGCGGTTGCGCCGCTGCTGCTGGCCACGGGGCAGACCTTTGTCATCATCTCGGGCGGGATCGACCTGTCGATGGGCTTCATCATGGGACTGGCGGCGGTGGTCGCGGCCCATGTCATCAACTGGGCCACCCCCGGCATGGGGCTGCCGCTGGCCGTGCTTTTCGGCGCGCTGGTGGCGATTGCGGTGGCGGCGGTGCCCGGCATGGTCAACGGCCTGCTGGTGTCGCGGCTGAAGGTGCCGCCTTTCATCGGGACACTGGGCATGTTCGGCGTGGCGCGCGGGGTGGCCTTTCTGCTGGCGGGCGGCACCACGGTTCCGGTCCAGAACAGCTTTTTCGCCGCACTGGGCAACGGCCGCTTCTTTGGCGTGCCTTGGATCGTCATTGTGACGGCGGTCTTCGTGCTGCTGATGCATTACCTGCTCAGCCAGACCCGGTTCGGCCAGCACAACTATGCCATCGGTGCGAATGTTCAGGCGGCCAGCCGTGCGGGCATCGACATCAAACGCCACCTTCTGCGTCTTTACATCCTGTCAGGGGTCTGTGCGGGGCTGGCGGGGTTTCTCTATGCCGCCCGGTTCAGCGCCGGGGCGGCACAGGCGGGCGAGCCGCTTTTGCTGGATTCGGTGGCGGCGGTGGTGATCGGCGGGGCCAGCCTGTTCGGCGGGTCCGGCACCATTCTGGGCACTGTGGCGGGGGCTTTCGTCATTGCGGTGATCCAGTATGGTCTGGTCTTCATCAACGTGGCCCCGTTCTGGCAGTTCATCAGCGTGGGCATCGTCATCATCATTTCGGTCCTGATCGACCAGGCGCAGCGGCGCTTCAGCGGGGGGCGGCAAAGTGAATGACATGACCCCCCTGCTGGAGGTGCGGCACCTGTCCAAAGCCTTCGGGCCGGTGCAGGCGCTGAGCGATCTGTCGATGAAGGTGCACGCGGGCGAGGTTGTGGCACTGGCCGGCGACAACGGTGCGGGCAAGACGACGCTGATCAAGGCGATTTCCGGCGTGTACCGCCCCACCTCGGGCGAGGTGCTGCTGCGCGGCGAGCCGGTTCAGTTCAACTCGCCGCAGGAGGCGCGCGAGAAGGGGATCGAGACGATCTATCAGGACCTGGCGCTTGCCGATAACCTGACCATCGGGGCAAATATCTTTCTGGGGCGCGAACCGATGCGGCGGGCGATGGGTTTCCTGCCCGTGCTGGACCGGCGCAAAATGGCGCAGGCCGCCAAGGCGACGATGGCGCTGCTGGATTTCCATGTGAACCGCCTGGACGCGCCGGTGTCGAACTTTTCCGGCGGGCAGCGGCAGGCGGTGGCGATCGGCCGGGCGGTTTACTGGAACGCGCAGATCCTGATCATGGACGAACCGACGGCGGCGCTGGGTGTGCCGGAACAGCGCAAGGTGATTTCGCTGATCCACCAACTGAAAGCGCAGGGGCGCGGCGTCATCTTCATCTCGCACAACCTGCAGGACATTTTCGCGGTGTCAGACCGGATCGTGGTGCTGCGGCGCGGGGTGCAGGCGGGCGAGCGCAGGATCGCCGAGACCAGCCATGACGAGGTGGTCAAGCTGATGATCGGCGGTTAAGGGCGATGCCGGCAAGAGTGTCTTCAGCGGTGGTTCCGAACCTTTTGGCCGGACAGGCAAGGTCACGCTCCGGTGGAGCGTGGCCCGGTCCGTTGCCCGAAGGCGCAAGCCGCAGGGCAAGGGGGGATGGGCCCGGGATGCGGCCGATATATCCGTCCGCGCCTGCCTGGGCGGGCGCGGCAACGCGCCTGCCAAAGGGCAGGCAGGCGGGGACGGATTTGACGCGTGTCAAATCCGCCAAGTGCGTAACTCCGTCGGTCACCGTGACGGCAAAGCTGAGGAAGCCTGCGGCGCTATCAGGAACGACAGCCCCCGCCACACGGCCGCTTCTCTCACCCCCCGGACCCTGACCCATGGCGGTCACCCCTGTCATCGGCTCTCTTGGCGAGCTTCTGGTCGAATTTGTCTGCACCGAACGGGGCGGGCGCAACCTGCGGGCCGCGCTCTATGTCGGGCCGTTTCCCAGCGGTGCGCCGGGCATCTTCATCGATCAGGCCGCGCGGACCGGCGGGCGGGCCGTTTTTGCCGGGGCGGTGGGCGACGATGCTTTCGGCCAGGTGCTGCGCGACCGTCTGGCACAGGCCGGGGTGGCGCAGAACCTGATCCGGGTGGTGCCGGGCCTGCCCACGGGCACGGCCCATGTCAGCTACAACCCCGACGGCAGCCGGGATTTCGTGTTCAACATCGCGCATTCGGCGGCGGGGCGGTTTCCCGGCGGGGACGCGGCGGTTGACGCCTTTGTGGCGGCGGGCGTGCGGGTGCTGCACATATCCGGCTCTTCCCTGGGCGATCCGGATATGCGGGGGCGGGCGCTGGAAATCTGCCGGGGGCTGCGGGCGCGGGGCGTGGCGATTTCGGTCGATCCCAACATCCGCACCGAACTTGTGGCCGACACGGGCTATCTGGAGGCGGTGCGCAGGCTGATGGGCATGGCCGCCTGTGTGCTGCCCAGCGACGCCGATGCGGCGCTGCTGTTTCCGGGGCAGGGCTTTGCCGACTGGTCGGCGGGTCTGCTGGCCGGGGGTGCGTCGGTTGTGGCGCTCAAGCGCGGGGCGGACGGTGCTGTGGCGCGGGATGCGCGCGGCACGGTGCAGGTGGCAGGGCACAGCGTCAGGGCGGTTGATCCGACCGGGGCGGGCGATTGTTTCTGTGGCACGCTGGTGCCGCTGCTGGCGGCGGGGATGCCGCTGGACAAGGCGCTGCGGCGCGCCAATGCGGCGGGGGCGCTGGCGGTAATGCGGCTGGGGCCGATGGAGGGGAATTCGACACCGGCACAGATCGACGCCTTTCTGGCAGGGCAGGGATGACCGCGCTGGACGGCATCCTTGCGCGCAACCGGGCAGGCGAAGCCGTTGGCCTGCCGTCCTTCTGCACGGCCCACCCCGAAACGCTGGCCGCGATCCTGCGCTGTTACCGCGATGACGATGCGCCGGTGCTGATCGAGGCGACCTGCAATCAGGTGAACCAGTCTGGCGGCTATACCGGCCTGACGCCGGCCGCCTTCCGCAGCCTTGTCAACGGCATCGCCCGCGCGCAGGGCGTGGCACCGGGCCGCCTGATCCTGGGGGGCGATCACCTTGGGCCGAACCCGTGGAAATCGGAACGCGCCGGGGTGGCGATGGACCGCGCACGGGCCATGGTGGCGGCCTATGTGCAGGCCGGGTTCACCAAGATCCACCTCGATGCCTCGATGCACTGTGCCGATGACGGCGTGCTGGCGCCAGAGGTGATGGCAGAACGGGCGGCGGACCTGGCGGCGGTGGCCGAGGCGGCGGGGGCCGGCCCCTTGCGCTATGTCATCGGAACCGAGGTGCCGGTTCCGGGGGGCGAGACCGCGCCTGTGACGGGGCTTGCCGTGACCCACCCCGGGGCGGTGCGCCGCACGCTGGATCTGCACCGCGCCGCCTTTGCCGCGCGCGGGCTGTCGGGGGTGATGGACCGGGTGGTGGCCGTGGTGGTGCAGCCGGGGGTGGATTTCGGCAATGATCAGGTGGTGCCCTTTGATCCGGCGCGCGCGGCGGCGCTCTGTGCTGCCGCCCCGGCCCTGGGCGGGCCGCTGTTCGAGGCGCATTCGACCGATTACCAGACCGGGGCGGCGCTGGCCGCGCTGGTGGCGGGGCATTTCCCCATCCTCAAGGTGGGGCCGGAGCTGACCTTTGCCTTCCGGCAGGCGGTCTTTGCGCTGGCCGATATCCTTGGCCAGCGCGCAGAGGTTGAGGCGGCCCTGCGGGACGCGATGCGGGCCGATCCGGCGGACTGGCGCGCCTATGTGACGGCAGACGGGCGGGAAGGGGCGATGATGCTCTTTGGCCTGTCGGACAGGGTGCGCTATTACTGGTCGCGCCCAGGGGTGCGGCAGGCGCTGGAGCGGCTCTTTGCGCAGGTCCGCGCCAGCGCCCCCATACCGGGTGTGGTGGCGCAGGCGACGGGCGGGCTGGTCGGGCCGGTGCACCCCGCAGGGCTGCCCGAGGCGGTGACCGACCGGATGGTCGGGGCCGTCGTGGCAAAGTACCGCAACGCGACAGGAGGCTGACGATGCCCGCCAAGGATGACCGGCTGTTGCGGGTGGGCGTGCTGGGCTGCGGCCCCATCGCCCAGGCCGCGCATTTCGAAAGCTGCACCAAGGCGCGCAACGCCACGCTTCATGCAATCTGCGATGTGGCCGATGACCTGCGCCTGCGGATGGCCGCCACCCATGCGCCGCAACGCCACTTTGCCGATTACGATGCAATGCTGGCCGACCCGGATCTGGAGGCGGTGATCATTGCCACATCCGATGCCTTTCATGTGCCCGCCGCCCTGCGGGCGCTTCAGGCCGGCAAGCATGTGCTGTGCGAAAAGCCGCTGGCGACCGGCATTGAAGAGGCGGAATCGCTTCGGGCGGCAGCGGCGGCGCAGGGATGCGTCCTGCAGGTCGGCCACATGAAGCGCTTTGACGCCGGGTTGCAGGCGGCAAAGACCTTTATAGATCATGGCATGGGGCAGATGGTGGCGCTGAAGGCCTGGTATTGCGACAGCACGCACCGCTATCCGATGACCGATGCGGTGCAGCCGCTGATGGTCACCAGCAGCCGCGCGCGCAAGCCTGCCGAAAATCCCAAGGCCGATCTCGACCGCTACTACATGCTGGCGCATGGCAGCCATCTGGTGGATACGGCGCGCTATTTCGCGGGTGCGATCACGGCGGTGGATGCGCGTCTTCTGAACCGGGCAGGCATCCGCTGCTGGTTTGTCGATGTGGAATTCGCCAGCGGGGTTCTGGGGCATCTTGATCTGACGGTGGCGGTGCGGATGGACTGGCACGAGGGGTTCCAGATCTACGGCGAGAATGGCTCGGTTCTGGGAAAGACCCACAATCCCTGGTATTACAAATCCTCCGAGGTGGATATCTTTCATGAATCGGCGGGCGAAACCCGCCGGGTGCTGGGGGCGGACGGCCATTTCTACCGCCGTCAGCTCGAGGGGTTTGCCGATGTGATCCTGCACGGCGCGCCGATGACCGGGGCCGGTCTGGAAGACGGCATCGCCTCGGTCCGGGCGATGGTGGCGATCGCGCAGTCGGTGCGCAGCGGGCAGCCGGTGCGGCTGGCCGATGTTGCCGGGGCGCTTTAGATGCGGCTGGGCATTTTCGCCAGGACCTTTGCCGGGAATGATCCGGGGAACGTGCTGGCGGCAGCGCGGGCGGCGGGGTTCGCCTGCGTGCAGTACAACATGGCCTGTTCCGGCCTGCCCGCGATGCCCGATGACATTCCCGCCCCGGTGGCAGCCGCAGTGCGGGCGGCATCGGCGCAGACGGGCGTGGCGATTGCCGCCGTATCGGGCACCTGCAACATGATCCACCCCGATCCGGCGGCGCGGGCGGCGGGGCGGCGGCGGCTGGGCGTGCTGATCGCGGCGGCCGGGGCGATGGGCACGGGCATGGTCACGCTGTGCACCGGCACGCGCGACCCCGACGACCCGTGGCGGCACCACCCCGACAATGCCACGCCGCAGGCATGGCACGATCTGTGCGTGGAAATGGCCCATGCGGCGGCCCTGGCCGAAGCGGCGGGCGTACGGCTGGGGATCGAGCCGGAACTGGCGAATGTCGTGAACAGTGCGGCGGCGGCCCGGCGGCTGATCGACGAGATTGCCAGCCCCAGCCTGGCCGTGGTGCTGGACCCGGCGAACCTGTTCGAAGTGGCGCCAGCGGACAGGCGGCGCGATCTGGTGGCGCGGGCGGTGGACCTGCTGGCGGACCGCATCGTGATGGCCCATGCCAAGGACCGCGACGCGGCGGGCGGTTTTGCCGTGGCGGGGCAGGGGGTGATCGATTTTGCCCATTTCATCGCCTGCCTGCGCGCGGCGGGCTTTGACGGGGATCTGGTGGCGCATGGGCTGACCGGGGCCGAAGCCCCCGGGGTTGCGGCCTTTCTTTCGGGCCTGGTCGCCCGATGACCCCGACCGGCTGGCTGGCGCGGGACGGGCTGCGACTGGCGGTGCATGACGCGGGCGGGGCGGGGCTGCCGGTGGTGTTCCAGCACGGGCTGTGCGGCGATGCAGGGCAGGTGGATGCGGTGTTTCCGCCCGATCCGGCGTTTCGCCGGGTCTTGCTGGAATGTCGGGGGCATGGGGCGTCGGAGGCGGGCGAAGCCTGTTCCATTGCGGTCTTTGCCGCCGATGTCGCGGCCCTTGCCGAAACCTTGCCGGGGCCGGTGGTTCTGGGCGGCATTTCGATGGGGGCGGCGATTGCGCTGCGCCTGGCGGTCCTGCGGCCTGATCTGGTGCGGGCGCTGGTGCTGGTGCGGCCCGCATGGGACCTGCGGGACGCACCGCCGAACATGGCACCGAATGCCGAAGTGGGCGCGCTGCTGGCCCGGCTTGATCCGGACGCCGCCCGCGCCGCCTTTGCCGCAGGCGCGACGGCACGGAAGCTGGCCGTCCGGGCACCCGATAACCTTGTCTCTTTGATGGGGTTCTTCGACCGCCGGCCGCAACAGGCCACCGCGCGCCTGCTGACTGCGATTTCCGCCGACGGGCCGGGGGTCACGGCGCAAGAGGTTGCCGCACTGCGCCTGCCGGTGCTGGTTTGCGGCACGCCCCAAGACGCGGTGCATCCGCTGGCGCTGGCCCGGCGGCTGGCGCGGCGCATGGCGCAGTCGTCTTTCGTCGCGCTGCCCCCCAGGGGCCGCGACAGGCCCGCCCACAATGCGGCGCTGCAATCAGCGATCCGCCGCTTTCTGAAGGAGCTTTGACATGCCGCACCCCGCCCCCGGCTGGATCGACCGTTTGCCGCGCAGCCGCCTGATTGCCGAATATTCGATGTGGTCGGCGGACCTGATCCGGCTGGCGGATGAGCTGGACCGGATCGCGCCTCATGCCGATATCCTGCATGTCGATGTGGCAGACGGTGTCTTTGCCCCGGCCTTTCTGTTCTTCCCCGATCTGGTGGCACGGATCCGCACCGCCACGGCAACCCCGATCCATGTGCATCTGATGGTGGCCGATGCCGTGCTTGTGTCGCAGGTGGCGCAGTTCGCCGAAGCCGGGGCCGATCTGATCAGTCTGCATGTGGAAAATGCCGCGGTGGCCGCACAGGCACTGGAGCTGATCCAGGGTCTGGGCCTGAAGGCCGGCATGGTGCTGCGGGTGGAAACGCCGGTGGCCAGCGTTCTGCCCTGGCTGGACCGGCTGGATATGCTGACACTGCTGGGGACCGCCATCGGGGTGAAGGGGCAGGGGCTTGACCCTTCGGCCCCGGCGCGCCTGAGTGAAGCGGCAGGACTGATCAGGGCTGCGGGCCGGCCCATCCTGCTGGCGGCGGACGGCGGCATCCGGGAAACCACGGTGCCCCTGTTGCGTGGCGCCGGGGCCGGGACGGTGGTGCTGGGATCGCTGGCCTTCGGCGCGGCGGACCTCGATGCGCGGATGCGCTGGCTGCACAGGCTGTAGGGTCTGGCGGCGGCAGGGGGTGACGGGTGCCGGCCAGATCGCCCCCCCGGGCGGTCAAGGCTTTGCAGGCAGGCCTTCAACAGGATGCGCGCCTTCCGGGGGGGGGTGATCCTGACCTGCGGTTGTTGCCCGGTTGCATCCCGGCCCGCGCTTCGTTTAGCCTTCCGCAACCTGAATTGACCGGATCGGACCAGAAGTGACGCGGATACTGCCAGAGATCGCGGCGACGGCCCTGGTGATCTTTTCCCGCTTCATTACGGCGGCGCGCGCCATCTGGCTGGGCTGTGCTCCGGAAAACCGCAGGCGCGTCTATTTCGCCAACCATACCAGCAACGGCGACTTCGTTCTGGTCTGGGCCGTGCTGCCGCACCGGCTGCGCCAGATGACCCGGCCCGTTGCAGCCAGCGATTACTGGCTGAAGTCCCGGCTGCGCGCCTTCATCGGACAACAGGTGTTCCGCGCCGTGCTGATCAACCGCATCCCCGCAGAGCGGACCGAAGACCCCGTGATGCAGATGGCGCAGGCGCTGGATGCAGGTGATTCGCTGATCCTGTTTCCCGAAGGCCGGCGCAACACCGGCGAAGACCTGCTGCTGCCGTTCAAAAGCGGCCTTTATCACCTTGCCCGGATGCGCCCCGAGGTGGATCTTGTGCCGGTCTGGATCGAAAACCTGAACCGCGTGCTGCCCAAGGGCGAGGTCATTCCCATTCCCCTGATCTGTACCGTCACCTTCGGGGCGGCGCTGCATCTGGCGGGCGGGGAAACGAAAGACGCCTTTCTGGGCCGTGCCGCGGCGGCGCTGCGGGCACTGGCCGCCACAACCGAACGGCCGCGCGCGTGATCGCCGGGATATCCGCCGCCGATCTGGCCCTGCTGGTGGGCGGGCTGCTGGCCTTTCTTCTGGCGGCAACCGGCATCGGACGCATGCTGCAACTGCGCTATTCGCCGGATGGCTCGAACGCGGTGGTGGAAAACCTGAATGACCGCATCCGGTCGTGGTGGATCATGGTCGTGCTGATGGGCATCGCCCTGATGGGCGGGCAGGCCGGGATCACGCTGCTGTTCGCCTTCTGCTCTTTCGCGGCCCTGCGGGAGGTGATGACGCTGCAGGACATCCGCCGCAGCGACCATTGGGCACTGCTGGCCGCGTTCTTTGTGGCGCTGCCCGCGCAGTATTATCTGATCTACACCGAGTGGTACGGCCTGTATTCCATCCTGATCCCGGTCTACGCCTTTCTGCTGATCCCGATCATTGCCGTGCTGCGCGGCGATACCGAAGGGTTCCTGATGCGCGTGGCCGGGGTGCAATGGGCGCTGATGATCTGCGTCTATTGCACCAGCCATGTGCCGGCCCTGCTGAGCCTGGACATTCCCGGCTATGAGGGGCGCAACGTGTTGCTGATCGCCTTTCTGATCCTTGTGGTGCAGACCAGCGACGTGGCGCAATACGTCTGGGGCAAGCTGCTGGGGCGGACAAGGATTGCGCCGAACGTGTCACCGTCCAAGACGCTGGAAGGGCTGATCGGCGGGGCCCTGTCGGCCATCCTGATCGGGGTTGCCCTGTCCTGGATCACGCCGTTCACGCCGTGGCAGGCGGGGCTTTTGTCTTTCGTCATCGTGATGCTGGGGTTTCTGGGGGGCCTTGTGATGTCCGCGATCAAGCGGGACCGGGGCGTGAAGGACTGGGGGCATCTGATCGCGGGGCATGGCGGGATGACGGACCGGATGGATTCGGTGATCTTCGCGGCCCCGGTCTTCTTTCATCTGGTGCGCTATGGGTGGTCGGTGACATGACGGGCGGGCGGGTCCATTGCCGGGCCTGACCGCCGCCACCCGCCACACCGCCGCGACAGGGACCGGGCAGGTGCTGCGGCGGGCGGCAGGCCGGGTGCGCGCTGCGGGGTTAACCCGCCCCCCGGCAAGAGCGGATGGCAGCGCGGGCGGCGGCGGTCAGGGGCGCCATCGTTTCCGACAGGATTGTGATGCGGTCAAAGCGGGCGGGGTCGCGGTTGACCGCCTGGCGCAGGGCCGTGCCGAATGCCATGCGCAATTCGGTGCCGATGTTGAACTTGCAGACATTCGTCGCGGCCAGCGCCTGCCGGTCGGGCAGGGGGATGCCCGACCCCCCGTGCAGGACAAGCGGCAGGCCGGGGCAGGCGGCCTCGATCGCGCGCAGGGCGGGCCAGTCGATCACCGCGTCCGGCCCCTGTTGCAGATGCAGGTTGCCGATGGCGATGGCCAGCGCATCGGCCCCGCTTTCGGCGGCAAAGCGCGCGGCCTCTCCGGGGTCGGTGCCGCGCGACGCGCGCCCGCCAAAGGTGCCGACATGGCCCAGCTCCGCCTCGACCGAAACGCCTGCGGCATGGGCGAAAGCGGCGATGTCTGCCGTGCGGGCTATGTTTTCGTCCAGCGGCAGCCCTGATCCGTCGAACATGACCGAGGTGAAACCGGCGTCGATGGCACGGGCGCAATCCTCGGCGCTGTGGCCGTGATCGAGATGGGCCACCACGGGCACCGATGCCTGCGCGGCAAGCGTGCGGAACATCGCCCCCAGCACCGGCAGGGGCGTATGGGCGCGGCAGCCGGGACCGGCCTGCAGGATCACCGGGGCCCCTTCCGCCTCGGCCGCCGCGACAAAGGCCACGGCGTCTTCCCAGCCCAGCACGACCAGCCCGGCCACGGCCGTCCGGCCCGCCAGCGCCGGGCGCAGCACGTCTGTCAGCGAGACAAGCGTCATTTGAACTTGGCGATCATGTCCTTGATCCCGGGGATCGTTTCGATCTGACCGGCATGGCAGGGCTGGAAATACTGCACCAAAGACCGCTGGCTGAGGCCGCCCAGAATGGTGAAGTAATACATCTCGTACCCCGGCAACACCGCGCAGGGGTGATAGCCTGCGTCAATGCAGATGGTGGACCCGTTGACGATGTGAAAGGCATCCCCGGCCTTGCCGTCTTCGCGTTGCAGCATCTGCAGGCCAGAGCCATGCGGCGGGCGGAAGCGGAAGTTGTAGGTTTCGTCATGCCGGGTTTCCAGCGGCAGTCGGTCGGTGTCATGCTTGTGGCTGGGAAAGCCGGACCAACCGCCCTGGCCCACGGTGTAAAGTTCCGACACCAGCAGGCGTCCGACGCGGCCATGGTGGCGCTGGCCCAGGATATGCTTGATCTTGCGGTGTGTCTTGGTGTCATCAGACCCGTATTGCACCAGGTCGATCTCGTCGCGGCGCACGGCGAAGGGGGCCAGCACCCTGTCAAAGCGTGCGCCTGCAACGAAGACCTCGCAGTCCCCGGACCGGCAGGTGATTTCCGCCTCAAGGCCCACGGGCACGTAAACCCCTTCCGGCTCGCCATCCCAGACATCGGTTCCGCGCCCGCCGATCGCGGCAAAGGACTGCCCGCCCACGGCGACATCCACCGTTCCGGTGGCGGGGACGATGCAGGTCTCATAACCCGCAACGCGGCTGACAAAGCGCTGGCCTTGCGTCAGTTTGACGATGTTGAAGAAGGTAAGCGGCACCCTGGGGTGATCGACATCGACAATGGGGCGGTTGGCGTTGTCATGGGGGGGAATGTGCACGGGCGGTCCTTTCAGCGGCTGGGCGGGCCATGCCGCGCGATAAAGGCGTCAAGCGTGGCCCTGTCCGGCATGGCGGGGGCGCAGCCGACATTGGTGACGACGATGGCGGCGGTTGCCGCCCCGCGCGCCACGGCATCGGGCAGGCTGTGCCCGGCGGCAAGACCGGCGATCAGCCCGCCGATGAAGCCGTCGCCTGCACCGGTGGGCTTGAGGGCGGTGACAGCATAGATGCCTGTGCGGCTTTCGCTGTCGCCGACAAAGGTGACGGCCCCAAGCGCGCCCATCTTGTAGACGGTGAAGGCAGCGCTGCTGCGGGCCAGCGTGCGCGCGGCATCCGGCCCTGTGGCGCGGCTGCCCGCCAGCAGGGCGAATTCATCGTCATTGCCGATGACGATATCGGCAAGCGCCGCCGCCCGGGCACAGGTTTCCGCCGCAAGCGCCGCAGAGTCCCAGGAATAGGGGCGGTGGTCGATGTCGAAGATCACCGGCACGCCTGCGGCGCGGGCGCGGGCGAAGGCCTGCAGGGTGGCCGCGCGCGACGGTTCGGCTGCCAGCAGCGTTCCGGTGGCGATCAGCCCGCCGGCGCCGGTGAAATCAAGGGCGTCGATATCGCCGGGGCCCATCCGGAAATCCGCCGCACCGTTGCGGTAGATCACCGACTGACAGGCAGGCGCGCGGGTTTCCACCACGGCCAGCGAATTGCGCGCCTCATCCCCCACATCGCGCAGATAGCGCGTGTCCACGCCATAGCGCTGCAGTTCGGCCCGGCAGAAGCGGCCAATCGCATCATCCGACACACAGCTTACAAGGGCCGCCGCCGCCCCCTGCCGGACCAGCGCCACCGCAATATTCGCCGAAGATCCGCCCAGGGCGGCGGTAAAGCGCGTGGCGGTTTCAATCTGCGTGCCGGGCGGGTCGGCATACAAATCCATGCCCGCACGGCCCAGCACGATAAAGCGGTTGCGCCGCAGCGGCGCAAGCCTGTCCATCAGCGCACCGAAACGCGGGGACGGGAAACGGCCTGCCGGTGATCCACTGCGCGCGCCTCCTGTCCGGGCGGTTCGCGGTTGACCCGCGACGGGGATTCACGTTACCCCTTTTGCAACCGGTTTCAATGCCTTTCCGAAAGTCTTCCCATGCGCCCCATCGGTATCGGCATTGTCGGCGGCGGCTATATGGGCAAGGCCCATGCCGTGGCGATGCTGTCCGTGGGCGCGGTGTTCGGGACCGCACTGCGCCCCCGGCTGGAAATGGTCTGCGCCACCTCTGACACCACCGCCGAAGGTTACCGTCAGGCCTACGGCTTTGCCCGCGCGACCGCTGACTGGCGGGTGCTGGTGGACGATCCGGCGGTCGGGGCGGTGGTGATTGCCGCCCCGCAACAGATGCACCGCGCCATTGCCGAGGCCGCCTTTGCGCGCGGCAAGCCGGTGCTGTGCGAAAAGCCGCTGGGCGCGTCGCTGGCCGACAGCCGCGCCATGGTGGCGGCGGCCGAAGCAAGCGGCGCGGTCAATATGGTTGGTTTCAACTACATCCGCACACCCGCATCGCAATTTGCGCGGGCGCTGATCGCATCGGGCGAGCTGGGGCAGATCACCTGGTTCCGCGGCGAGCATAGCGAAGATTTTCTGGCCGATCCCCAGGCCCCGGCGACCTGGCGCACGGCGGGGCAGGCCAATGGCGCCATGGGCGATCTGGCCCCGCATATCATCAATGCGGCGCTGGCGCTGATGGGGCCGATCACCCGGCTGATTGCCGAGGTTGAAACCGTGCATCCCCTGCGGCCGGGAGAGCGGGGTCCGCAGGCCGTCACCAACGACGATCAGGCGCAGATCATGTGCCGCTTTGCGCAAGGAGCGATGGGGCATCTTGCCATCAGCCGGGTCGCGACGGGCCGCAAGATGGGCTACGCCTATGAGATCACCGGCACCAGGGGTGCGATCCGCTTTGACCAGGAAGACCAGAATGCGCTGTGGCTTTACCGCAGCGACGATGCCCCCGGCCAGCGCGGCTTCCGCAAGGTTCTGACCGGGCCGGAGCATCCCGATTACCTGCCCTTCTGCCAGGGGCCGGGGCATGGTACCGGCTATCAGGACCAGATCATCATCGAGGCGCGGGATTTCCTGCAGGCGATCGAGACGGGCCGCGCGGTCTGGCCCACCTTCCGTGACGGGATGGAAGTGAACCGCGTGATCGCCGCTGCCCATGCGGCGCACAAGGCCAGGGCCTGGGTCGACATGGCGGATTT
Source organism: Rhodobacter sp. (assembly GCA_020251025.1). Classification (GTDB taxonomy): domain Bacteria; phylum Pseudomonadota; class Alphaproteobacteria; order Rhodobacterales; family Rhodobacteraceae; genus Aliitabrizicola. Next base: position 41,109 of record JADCDI010000020.1, read on the forward strand.
CTGACGGGGGACGGAGATGAGCATCAACATTGGCAACGCGCCCTGTTCCTGGGGCGTGGAATTCGCGGGCGACCCGCGCAACCCGGACTGGCGCGCGGTGCTGCGCGACTGCGCCCGGGCGGGGTACCGCGGGATCGAGCTTGGCCCCGTGGGCTTCATGCCCGAAGACCCGGGCCTGCTGGGCGATGCGCTGGCGGGCGAAGGGCTGACGCTGATCGGCGGGGTGGTGTTCCGCCCCTTTCATGATCCCGCAAGCTGGGATGAGGTCTGGGACGGGGCAGTGCGGACCTGCAAGGCCTTGTCCGCGCATGGGGCACAGCATCTGGTGCTGATCGATTCGATCTCGCCGCGCCGCGCGCCCACCGCCGGGCGCGCGCACGAGGCGGAACAGATGGATGCCGCCGAATGGGCCGCATTCGTTGACCGCATCCGCACCGTGGCAAAGCTGGGGGCCGAGGAGTACGGCCTGACCGTGGGCATTCACGCCCATGCCGCAGGCTTTATCGATTTCGAGCCGGAGCTGGAGCGGTTGCTGGGGGAGGTGGACGAAAAGCTGCTGCGCATCTGTTTCGACACCGGGCATCATTCCTATGCCGGATATGATCCGGTGGCCTTCATGCGCCGCCATATCGGCCGGATATCCTATATGCATTTCAAGGATATAGACCCGCAAGTCAAAGCGCGGGCCATTGCCGCGCGGACCGGGTTCTACGATGCCTGCGCCGAAGGCATCTTCTGCAACCTCGGGCAGGGGGACGTCGATTTTCCAGCCGTGCGGCAGGTGCTGCTGGATGCCGGGTTCGAAGGCTGGTGTACGGTGGAACAGGATTGCGATCCGGCGGGCGATACCTCTCCGCTGGCGGATGCAAGGGTCAACCGGGCCTATCTTCAGTCCATCGGTTTTGTCGGGGGGGTGTGAGCATGGCAAGACTGACCTGGGGCCTGATCGGCGGCGGCGAGGGCAGCCAGATCGGCCCGGCGCACCGGCTGGGGGCGCGGCTGGACGGCGCTTTTGATTTTGTTGCCGGCGCGCTGGATCATGATCCGGCGGCGGGCCGGGCCTTTGCCCAGGGTCTGGGTGTTGGCCCCGACCGCGCCTATGGCGACTGGCGCGAGATGCTGGCGGCGGAAGCCGCGCGTCCGGACCGGCTTGATCTTGTGACCGTTGCCACACCCAATGCGACGCATTTCGAAATCACCAGGGCCTTCCTTGAGGCAGGCTTCAACGTGCTGTGCGAAAAGCCGATGACCACCACCGTGGCCGAGGGCGAGGCGATCGTGCGCGCCGCCGCTGCCGGCGGGGTGATCTGCGCTGTCAACTATGGCTACACGGGGTATTCGCTGGTGCGCCACATGCGCGCCATGGTGGCACGCGGCGATCTGGGGCGCGTGCGGCTGGTGGTGGCAGAGTTTGCCCACGGCCACCACGCCAATGCCGCCGACATGGACAATCCGCGTGTGCGCTGGCGGTATGACCCTGCGCAGGCCGGGGTTTCGGCACAATTCGCCGATTGCGGGATCCATGCCCTTCACATGGCCAGTTTCGTGACCGGGCAGGAGGTGACATCGCTGTCGGCCGATTTTGCCTCGCTGGTGCCGGGGCGGGTGCTGGAAGACGATGCGATGGTCAATTTCCGCATGGATGGCGGCACGGTGGGCCGGCTTTGGACCTCGTCGGTGGCGCTGGGCCGCCAGCACGGGCTGACGATCCAGGTCTTTGGCGAAACCGGCGGGCTGCGCTGGGCACAGGAACAGCCGAACCAGCTGTACTGGATGCCGCTGGGCGGCCGTCTGCAGGTGATCGAGCGCGGCGAAGCCAACCTGTCGCCCGAAGCCGACAAGTCCAGCCGTGTGACTGTCGGCCATGCCGAAGGCATGCCTCTGGCCTTTGCCAATATCTATTCCGGCCTTGCCGAGGCGATTCTGGCCGCGCGCGAGGGGCGCGCCGCCGACCCGGCGCTGACGATCTTTCCACGGGCCGAGGACGGGCTGCGGTCAATGGCCGCCGTGCATGGTGCGGTGGCCTCGGCGCAGGGCAACGGCGTTTGGGTGGACGCGCGCCCGCCGATGTTCCGGTGATCAGCACCGGGCGCGCAGCGTGCCCCGCTCCACCACCCGGCAGGGGAAAATGCGCGACACGGGTGCGCGGGCGGGATCGTCCGGCATCGCGGTGACCAGGTCGATCGAGGCTGCGATGATCTCGTCAAAGGGCTGGTGGATCGTGGTCAGGCCAACCCCGGCCCATCCGGCCATTTCCATGTCATTAAGGCCGATCACCCCGACATCGCCCGGCACCGACAGGCCGGCATCACGCAGGGCGCTGATCGCGCCCAGCGACAGCACGTCATCGCCGCAGAACCAGGCTTCGGCGAAGCAGCCTTCGGCAATCGCGGCCTGCATGGCGGCGCGGCCCGCGTCAAAGGAATAGGCATCGGCAAAGCGGATCACCGTGCCCGCGCCGGGATGACGGGAGCCTTCGGCCAGAAAGCCCGCCATGCGGTCCTGCGTGGTGCTGGCGGCCTGCGGGCCACCCAGAAAGCCAAGGCGCCCATAGCCGCGCGCGATCAGCGTGGCAGCCGCGATCCGCCCGCAGGCGATGTTGTCGATGCCCACGACATGGACATCGGGCCTGTCCGCAGGCCGTCCGAAGGCGTGGACAACGGGCATGCCCGCCTCGCGGAAGGCGCGGGCAAAGCCGCCGGGCAGGGTCGAGGAAGCGACGATGACCCCGTCGACCGAATACTGGCGCAGCATCTGCACCGACCGTGCGGGGGCGGTCTCTTCCGACAGGTTGACCAGCAGCGGGCGCAGGCCGCGGTCCTGCAGGCGGCGGGTGAACAGATCGAAGATCTGCAGGAAGACCGGGTTGTGGAAGTTGTTGGACACCAGCCCGATCAGCCGCGTGCTGCGCGTCGTCAGGCTGCGCGCCAGAACGTTCGGGAAATAGCCCAGCTCGACCGCCGCGCGTTCCACCTTGGCGCGGGTCCCCGACGAGATCGACGCACCTTCGGTAAAGCAGCGCGATACGGCAGAACGCGAGACCCCGGCCCGTTCGGCCACATGTTTCAGCGTGACGGTCATCAACAGCCCTTCCGCGCCGGACCGTGTCAACAAAGACGGCAGCAGACAACAGCCCGCCGGGGGGATCGTCAGCGGAATTCTGCAACGCGTTGCAAAACGTGTCCACCATCGCGGGGGCTGGACCTTTGGCAGCGGTGCCGCCAGAACTTGGCACAGAGGCTGGAGGGGGGGCTGTGATGCAGGATCCGGATCGGAATTTTCTGGCGCGGCTGTTCCGGGCGGCGGTGACGGCGGCCGACCCCGAGGCGGCGCTGCGGGCGCATCTGCCCGCCCGGCCAAAAGGGCGCACGGTGGTGATCGGCGCGGGCAAGGGTGCGGCGCAGCTGGCCGCCGCCTTCGAGCGGCTGTGGGACGGGCCGCTCAGCGGTGTGGTGGTGACGCGCCATGGCTTCGGTGCGGCCTGCCGCCTGATCCGGGTGATGGAAGCCGCGCATCCCGTGCCGGATGCCGCAGGTCTTGCGGCGGCAGAGGCGCTGTTTGCGGCTGTGGCGGGATTGACGGCCGATGATCTGGTGGTGGCGCTGGTTTGCGGGGGCGGATCGGCACTGCTGCCCGCACCGCCCGGGGGCATGACCCTGACGGACGAACAGGCGCTGAACCGCGCGCTTCTGTCCTCGGGCGCGCCGATTTCGGTGATGAACGCGGTCCGCAAGCAGATGAGCCGGATCAAGGGCGGGCGGCTGGCGGCCGCCTGTCATCCCGCACGGGTGGTGTCGCTGATCGTCTCGGACGTGCCGGGCGATGATCCGGCGCAGGTCGCCTCGGGTCCGACGGTGCCCGATGCCGTGACCCGCGACCAGGCGCGGGCGATGATCGCCGCCTGGCGGATCGATCTGCCACCGCGCGTCGCCGCCTGGATGGCGCAGGACGACGGGCTGGCCCCGCGCCCCGATGATCCGCTGTTTTCCGGGCATGAGGTGCGTGTCATCGCCTCGGCCCGGCTGTCACTCGAGGCGGCGGCGGCATTGGCACAGGCCCAAGGGGTGGCGGCGGCGATCCTGTCGGACGTGATCGAGGGCGAGGCCCGCGATGTCGGGCGGGTCCATGCCGCCATCGCGCGCGAGGTGGCGCTGCGGGACCGGCCTTTTGCCCGGCCGGTCGTGCTGCTGTCGGGGGGTGAGACGACCGTGACGCTGCGCGGCAAGGGGCGCGGCGGGCGCAACAGCGAGTTTCTGCTGGCGCTGGCAGCGGCCGCAGACGGGGTGCCCTTCGCCGGGCTGGCGGCGGATACCGACGGGATCGACGGGTCCGAAGACAATGCAGGGGCCTTTGCCGATGGCACCACCGCCGCGCGGCTGCGGGCGGCGGGGCTGGACCCGGCGGCGCTGTTGGCCGCGAATGATGCCTGGGGGGCCTTCGACCGGCTGGGCGATCTGTTCGTCACGGGGCCGACGGGGACCAATGTCAATGATTTCCGGGCGATCCTGCTGCGGTAACGGCGTCAACCGCCCGCCTGCCACACGCACACCGCCCCCGGTGGCTGCGGCAGCATCATGATGTTGCGCGCCATTTTACCACGGGTCACCGCCATGACCGGCATGTCGCGCCCGATGGCGATCAGCACGCAGGCCCGAGCCTTCGTGTCCTGCGAGCCTTGCCAGGTTACTGCCTGGCTGTACCGCTGCCTTATGCCAACGGCCCCGGCCTGTGACTCCCGTTGGGTGTCCAAGAGGGTGTCGACGTGATGCAGTGCCCCTCGATCATGGAGGTTTCGATGACTTTTGCGATCACACGGAAGGACATGTCGGCGCGCGGGCTTCGGAGTGTGGCGGCGAAGACGGCGGATGCGAAGGCGGCACGACGACGGCTGGTGATCGCGCTGGTCGTGGAGGGCGTTGACCGCAAGACTGCGGCCAAGTGCTGCGGAATCGACCGGCAAACGCCTGGGTATTGGGTTCACAGATAGAATGCCGAAGGGCAGGAGGGGCTGTCGGACCGCCGCTCGGCCGGAGCCACGCTGCGGCTGAGCCCGGCGCAGAAGGTGGAACTCGCGCAGATGGTGCGCAAAGGCCCCGATCCTGCGACCGACGGGGTGGTGCGCTGGCGGTGCGCAATCCTGCAACGCAGGATCAAAGAGCGCTTCGGCGTCACAATGCAAGAGCGCACCCGCAGTTCCGGGAGGGGCAGAGGCCAGCGCCCGACCCGGCGGGCGGGAAGCGCCCGCCGAGGGCGGGGCGGGCGCTGGCCGGGGGCTTTGGCCCCCGGCCGGTCCTGATCCCAGCGCAGCACTGTGGCAGGGGCGATGGCCCCTGCCATTGAGGCGGTGATGGTGCTGTCGCCGTTCCGGGCGGGAAAAGGAACCGCGACCCGCGTGTCCCCGCCCGCGCGGGACGGTGCCCTGTAGACCGGCAGGTCCGGGAGACACAGAGGCCAGCGCCCGAC
>JADCDI010000021.1 GCA_020251025.1 Rhodobacter sp.
CTCTTTGGAAAGAACGGCTTCAACCGCTCCATCTGCGCGTCGGTCAGCCAGAAAAGGTTGCTCATGATCACCCCCGTCAGTTCGGGAGATTGAATCACGCAAGCCGAGCGGCCTCAAGAAGATCAATGGGTCCTGAGCCTATCAGCCGAACGGACATGCCCGCCTTGTGACCAACATGATCGATTTCGGCATGGACCCGCAAATCGCCATTGACGGACCCCGCTGTTTTTCCGGCGAGGACGGGTTCGAGATCGAGACAGGCTATCGGCCAGAGGTGCGGGCCGCCCTGGCCGCAATGGGCCACACCATGATCGATGCCGATGGTCCCCTTGGGGGGGCACAAGCCATCGTCATGGATGACAGCGGCGTGCTTCAGGGGGCGTCGGACCCGCGAAAAGACGGCTGCGCCCTGGGATATTGACGGCATCCGCCAAAGGCGGCCCCGACCGGGGCGCATGGCACCTTTTCAGTTCAGCTGGAACTGCAACGGATAGCGTCCGTCTTCGAAATCGCCGAAGAGGTCGTGCAGGTCCGGGTGATCGACCGGTTCCCCGGTTTCGTCGGGAACCAGGTTCTGCTCGGACACATAGGCGACGTAATAGCTTTGGTCGTTTTCGGCCAGAAGGTGGTAAAAGGGCTGGTCGCGCCGGGGACGGCTGTCTTCAGGAATGGCGTCATACCACTCCTCGGTGTTGGAAAACATCGCATCCACATCGAAGACAACGCCCCGAAAGGGATGCTTGCGGTGGCGCAGCACCTGGCCCAGATGATATTTTGCCTGTGTCTTGAACATGCCCTTGCCCCCGGTCAGGTACGTAATCCCTGAAGACACACCTTGTCCATCGTCGCGACCGGTTACCGAAGAAAGAGACGATAGTCGAGTAGCCTGCAGTGCGGCATCCCGCATCCGTCCCGATCTGCAGCGCCCCGGGGTGCGCCCTGCCGTCTGCGGCCTTTGCAGGCGGCGCTTTTCCGCCGTCAGATCACCGAATGCGTTACGGAAAAAACGCACCACGCGCGGATTTATGATCGCAACCCTGTCCGCACCCCATTTCCCGCAGACCGGAATTGCCCTATCCTGCCCGCAAAACAAAAGTGCGAGGGGCAGATGAGCAGACTTCTTCGCGCGTCGATCCTGTTGCTTTTGCTTGCCTCTTGCGGCGGCGGCAATTTTTCGGCGCCCCGCGACCTGGACAATGCATGCAGCATCATCCGCGAACGGCCGCGCTATCTCAGCGCTATGGAAGCGACGGAACGGAAATGGGGTGTCCCCGTTCACGTGCAGATGGCGACGATCCACCAGGAATCCAAGTTCATCGGCAATGCCCGCACCCCGCATCAATATGCGCTGGGCATCATTCCGATGGGCCGCCAAAGCTCTGCCTATGGCTACAGCCAGGCGCTGGACGGAACCTGGGAAGAATACCAGGACGATCAGGGTCGGCGCAGTGCCAGGCGGGACCGTATCCGGGACGCGACAGACTTCATGGGCTGGTACATGAACGCGACCCATGAATCGCTTGGCATCTCGAAATCAGATGCCCGCAACCAGTATCTGGCCTACCACGAAGGCCGGAGGGGTTTTGCACGCGGCAGCTACAATGAAAAGCCCTGGCTTCTTGACGTGGCCGACCGCGTCGGCAGCCGGGCCGAGAAATATCGCAAACAGCTTCAGACCTGCAGTTGACGTGACACTCTGCGGTTTGCGTACGACGAGGCCGGCCGGTGCGGGCGGACGAGGGGATTGCATCTGTGGTTCAGCTTCCGCACCGCTTTGCAGGGGTCTGTCTGGCGGCCCCCCCGGTACGGCAAACGAAGACCTCCGACAAAACGTGCACCCCGGTGTGGGACAGGCTCGCGCAAGCTGACGACATGCCGCGCGCCCTGCAGGCTCCTGCCGCTGACGAAACAGACCCCGGGGCAGCATCTGTTTCGGGCATCTTGGCCTTGCCCGGGCCGCGACCGGTCTTCCTTGAAGACAACGTCCATGACCCGACTGGGGCTCCCAATACCCCGGTGGCTTCGGACGGCCGTTGCGGCGCGTTCGGGCGTCAGGGCGGCGGAGGAGATGACGTCTCTGGTTTCGCGCGGGATTTTTCCCATGCGTTCGACCTTTGTGGTGGAGCGTACGGGGCTTGTGAAGGCCGGGCAAGCGGTGTTCGCCCGGGCGGCGGCGGTCGCCGGCCGGCCATCCGGCCCCGAGGCTGACAGTGCTGGGGCGGGTTTCGATGCGGCCATGGTCCTTGTCGGTCACCTTGACGGTGGCAAGCCCGGTGGTGGCGGAGTATTTCCGGAACAGGCCGCAACCGCATCGTGCAGGGTGGGCTGGTTGCGTTTGATCGCCAACAGACAGTCGCCGCCCCCGGCGGGCACCGCCCGGACCATGGCCGGATTGGTCGTGATCGCATCAATGGTGACCCCAAGAAGCACCACCCGCAACGGATACCGGGCCTTGGAGCCCGCGCGCGGAGTCCCACTGCCCCAGAATGCTCCGGCATCGGCGCAAGACCATCCCTGACAAGAACCTGCTCCATGACGGCGCATCTCCCGCCACCACAGGAGTCTGATCAAGCCAAGACCCGCCACAACAGACCCAGATCCGTTGCCATCACAACGACGCCATGGGGTTGCTGATCGAACCGCTTGCATGGCGGCGCGTTTGCCCGCATGTACCGTGTCGGGCACCGCCACACCGGGGCCTCGTAGCTCAGGGGATAGAGCGGCCGCCTCCTAAGCGGCAGGTCGATGGTTCGAATCCATCCGGGGTCACCAATCTTTAATTTTTGCTTTATTTTCATGTGCTTGTATGGCATTTTCGCCCGACAGGCCGGAAAGGCCCGGCACATTTCCGGCATGGTCCGGCGCCACTGCGGCGGCGGGCCCGGTCTTGCCGGCTGCCCGGACACAGCGACTCGCCTCGCGCGTGGTTTTTTCGCAAGGTGGGCCGCGATTTGAAATTCCGCCGCGCCGCTATCGGGTCCGGCACCACCGTACCGCGCCTTCGGAATTGCCCGGCCTGTTCCGCAGTCCAGATGTGGAAGCCGCCTTTGCGCGTCTTGCATCGGTCAACACTGACCGGAGGGTCTGCACGCCGCAGCCCATGTTCTTGCCGGGCGCAAGCAGTCACCGGCCGCAAATCCCTGGGCAGCCGGTTCGCCGCATCCGGCCCGCCCTTGCGGTCCATCATGCTCGCGACATGGTGGGGCAACAAATCCGAAAGGTCTCCGGGGCCAATCGGTTCGCGGACCGCATCCTGCCGCTGGCCCTTGGCATGGCGGGTTGACCGGGCCAGCGCGGTAAAGGGCACGGTGCCGCGATGATGGGTGATGACGTGACCGAACCTGGCGCACCGGCCCGCCGTCATCGGTGCAGCCGGGGGCGGACTGATCGCCGCTTTGCAGGCGGCGCGAAACCCAGGGAAGGCGAAAGCGCCCGGCAGATGCGCGTCAAGCTTGCGGCCCTTGATGGTGGCCCGCATCAGCCAGCAGACTTTGCCGTGCCGGACCGGTGCGCGTGTAACGCCGGGGAAGGGTCGCTTGGCCATCCGCGATCCCCAATCGTTCGTCCAGGCGCGAGCCTTGTGCCGGTGCCGGGGCTGCGCTGGCCAATAACCTGATCCAGGTACCGTCTGGCCGGTCGGTCCTGATTTTTCAGGCGGGCACATCCGCCGTCCGCACCGTCTTGGCGAACCCGGTCAGTTCCCGTTGCGAAAGCGTCGTCGGGCTGTTTCCCGCTGGCAGTCCGCTGAAGCCAAAATTCAGATATTCGGCGATCAGCAGCCGCCCGGCCCGGCACAAGGGATATGCCCTGCCGATCAGGAACCACAAACGCACCGGGCAGGCCTTCGGCCGGGCCAGGACCTTCAGAGGCATGGCCCAGACCGTCTGCCGCAGCGTCGGGCGCGCCCGCTTGCGCTTCATCCTCAGCATGGCTGCCAACAACCTTGCCCGACTGCCCCGGCTGCCGGCCGCAGGACGGTCAGAAACCCCGCAGGGACACCCGCCTTCCGCACCCACAAGCGCGCGGTCGGGCCACCATGCCTGCAACCAGGGGAAACCGTCCGCCCCGGCGACCGTTTCCGCAGCCCGCTATGCCGGGCGCGACAGCAGCGATCCCGGACGCATGCGCGCCACAGAGCGGGTGATCAGGGCCGCAAGTACGGCCTTGATCAGATCGCCCGGCAGATACAGCCCGATCAGGGCCAGGGGCAGCGACAGGTTCCTGTTCAATGGCATGCCTGCAATCTGTGCTTCCGTCAGACGCGCGATCATTACAGGAATGCCGAACGCATACAGTACCGCGATGCCGCCCGTAACCGCGCCAGCGAAGGCTGCCGGGCCAATCGCCATGCGCCACCGCTCTACGATCAGCCCGCAGACAAAGGCCGCAACCGGAAAACCCAGCAAGAAACCTGCCGACGGCCCGGCAAAGACCCCCAATCCCCCGCGCCCGCCGGACAGCAGCGGCAGGCCGGCGGCCACAAGCACCAGAAAAAGCACCACAGCCAGCGCACCCCGGCGCGCACCCAGAACCGTCCCGCACAGCATGATGCCAAGGCTTTGCGCCGTGATCGGCACACCGACAGCCAGCGTGATCTGGGGTACCAGGCCCAGAACCGCGACCAGCGCCGCGAACAGGGCGATATGGGTCAGACTTCGTTCCATGTTCCCTCCTGCAAGGCCCCTGTCACTGGCGCGCACCGCCCCGCGCACGCAAGGCATCTGCGACATGTTCGGCATCGTCCAGCGCAGCCAGCGTCACCGGCACCAGCAAAGGCCAGTGCGCCCGGCGCGGTGACCGGGCCCGCCATGCTTCGGAAAGCTGAAGCGCCCGCACCGACAGCACCGGGATGAACCGGATCACCAGCGTAATCGCAAGCGCGACCAGCCGGGGCGAAAGCCCCGCGCGACCAAGTGGCCGGGCCAGCCGTTCGATCACCGCGATCATATCCGTCAGGCGCGTTGTCATCGTAACCAGGTTCGCAGCGCCCACGGCGGTGACCAGCCGCAGCACGACAGTCGCCCCTGCGGCCGGGGCCGCGATCCACAGATGCCAGACCAGCACGATCCCCACAAAGGGCCACAGCGGCCAAAGCATGCGTGCCGCCGTGCGAAGGAAGACCGCACCGCACGGCGCGTGCAGCGCGACGACGAAGGCCAGCGCCAGCGCCAGCGCCTGTATTTCATCCATCGAAAAAAGGGCGACGGTGAAAACGCAAAGCGCAAGAAGCTTCCACCCCGCCCCGACCGGGTGCAGCCAGGTGTCAACGGGGGATGTCAATGTCAGCATCAAGTGCCCCCGCCCTGTCCATCGCCCCGGAAAAGGCCGCCAGCACCTGTGCCGCCGGACCATCCAGATGCAGTTGCCCGCCTTCCAGCCACAGCACGCGGTCCACGCGCGCAAGCGTCGCCGGATCATGGCTGATTATCACCAGCCGCTGGGGCAGTCCATCCAGCCGCCGCGCCAGACGGGCCTTCGTGGGCAGGTCCAGCGCGGCAAAAGGTTCATCCAGCAGGATCGTTGCCGGTTCCATCGCCAGCACCGCCATCAGGCACAGATACTGCCGCTGCCCCTGGCTCAGCCTGTGCACCGGCGCGCCGGCCCAGTGCGCCCGCCCCTCTGCCGCCAGCACGGCACGGGCCTGTGCCAGCGCCTCGGCGCCAGAGCGGCCCTGCTGGCGCAGGCCGAAGGCAATCTCCTCTTCCACGGTGGGAAAGATGATCTGGTGGTCCGGGTTCTGGAACAAAAGCCCCAGGCGGCGGATCACCGCCCTGCGGTCGCCTGCGGGATCGATACCGTCCAGCCGCACCTGCCCGGTGGTGGGCCGCACAAGGCCCGCCATCACCCGCAGCAGCGTGGTCTTGCCCGACCCGTTGCGCCCGACGATGCCGATGCGCTGCTCGGTCAGGTGCGCCGTGATCCCCGACAGAATCGGGCGACCCGCCTCGGCATAGGACAGGTCTTGCAGGAACAGGCCGGTCTGGGCAGGCATGGCAGCATCCACTGGGCGATTTCGCCCTATACGCGCGGGCCTGCCGCTTGCCAACAGAAAGGGGCAGACAGGGCAAGCCCCGCAGCGGGGCCGCAGGGTGCCACCCGCAGGGCTGAAAGCCGCAGGGTTGCGGACATGCGCGACAAAGGCAAAGGATCGTCCGGCCCATGGGCCTTGCCGCAGACAGACCATCCGCGCTTTCACGGGGCCGCTGACACTGACATTGCGGACACGCGGAAAAAGGATTGATCTTCTTTGCGATGCCAGGGTCGGGGCCTTGCTTGCCCATGAACCGGGCACCGTGAAGGGGCACGCGTGGCGCGCGCTGCCGCCGGTCCCTGCCCTGCCCTGCCCGAACAAACCGGCGGGCAGCCCTTTATCCCCGGCCACCTTCCCCGTTCGCCCTGTTGCTGTGGGGCGGCGACGGGACTGCGACCAGCGCGGCGCGCATCGGGTTGTCCGGCTTTGCGGTGCTGCGCCCGGGGCTGCACATCCTGGTCCGCCGCCACCCGCATTATGAGTTCAACACGGCCAGCTCCTGGGGCCTTATCGTTCTGACAGCCCTGTTGGGCGCGGCATGCCTGTTGGTCGTCATGGGCTGAAAGGCGTCCTGCGGGCGAAGGGACTTGGGCAGAGAACCCCTTCGCAACCTCACCGCGCGTCGGGCCTGGCATGGTCCGGCTTCTGTGCGTCTTTCATTTTCCTACCGCTCGCGCGCCACAACCGTATCAAAGAGGCCAATCTGAGAGAGTCCGTCATGGCTCTTGATCCCTGTATAGCGCAGGGAGGCATCTTCGTACCTGCGGAAGGCGAACACAGCCTGGTTCATTTGTTCCGTGTTGAACACCTTCAGCCTCACAAGAAGGTGGAAGTCCTTCACTGAAAGACCGGTCACCGTGAGAAAGAGATCAGGCTCAAGCTTCGTGATAACGTCCTGCAAGGTGTTCTCTCGGAAGTCGGTCAGATACATGAAGGCCGGAATCCGCGTGGCAAACTTGATCAACTTCTCCTGCACCAGCTTCCGTTTAGACTTGTATTCCTTCTCCTCGTCGGTGAGTTCCTTCTTTTCCTTCGCCGAGAGCTCCCCGGATTTGGCCTTGTTCTTAAGCTCTTTGACCTTCTCGCTTTTGTTGATGATGGTCTCGATGATGTTGTCGCCAAGGGCACGCCATCCTTCGATCCGTTCGACGGCTGCCATGGCTTCGGGGTTGTCGAGGATGCGACGCAGCGTGTCGTTGTCGACGTTAACGAGCATCGCGCTTTCCCACTTACGGGCAAGCAGCGTGGCCGAAGTCCCCGCCATTGCAATATCGAGGATTCCACCTGCATCGATCTGGGTCATGTTTGCGCCATCGTAGGCGAGCACCGGCAGGAAGGAGACCAACTCCTTGACCGCGTTCTCCGGGTTCGGCTCGTTCGGCGACAGCCCGATCGCATACTCGGATAGCTGGCGGAGGGCCCGCGTCGGTGCAAAGTCAAAGACAAAGCACACGGGCTTCAGGATTTCCTCTTCGTTCGGGTTGTCCCCGTTCGGGTTCTTGATCGACCACGGCGATTGCACCCGGAATGCCGCCTGGAAATACGTCTCCGGCGATTTCAGGTTGCGCAGCATCAGGATGGATGACCACTGCGGCACTGTGACACCCGTGGTGAGCTTTCCGCAGGACAGCGTAATCGTCTTCGTATCGAACCCGTTTCCGATGGCCTTCCGGACTGGCGGCAAGGCATCCAATCCGATCCCTGCCCCTGCTCCCGCCGCGACAGCGACATTGTAGTCGTGCCAGAAGACGTTCTGCAGCTCCTCGAGAAGATTTGCCATCGCGTAGCAGGCCGCCACGTTGGGTAGGAACCAGAACGAATGCTGCAAGTATGGCAGCAGTCGGACGTCAGAGTATGGGAAGGGCGGCCTGGTGCCGGATCGCAGGCTGTCCACGGTCATGGGCGCGTGCTGACCGCGGATGATGTCCAGCCATTTCTGCACGTCGCTCTTGTGCTTGAACTGGGCACCGCTGCCGGTTCCGGTTGCAGAGAAGAATTCGTTCAGATCGAACTCGTCAAACTCACCCGCATTCGCCACCGCCACCAACTCGTCCGGCATCTGGTAGGTCAGCAGACGCATCTGCGGCAGCGCGCCGTAGGGGTTCAGTCGATCTGGATGGGCCGCCGCGAACTCGGCCTTGGCCCTCTGCTCGTCGGTGTAGGTCCAGTTGAAGATCTGCTCTTCGATGAACTCGCCAGTCGCCAGCGCCTTGAACGGTGTGCCGGAGAGGTAGACGTAAGCCTTGGTCGTGATCGGCAGGAACTCGGTCTCCTTCGCCGAAAGAACGGTCAAATCCTCGTTCACCTCCTCCAGATCGGCGGCATACTCGAGCTTGGCCAGCTTCTTGGCTTCCGTCGCCTCCTCGCCCTCGAAAAGCTCCTTCGCCGTCTCGCGCCAGGCACCGAAGTGGTATTCATCAAAGACCACAAGGTCCCAGTTCAGCTCGTGCAGCCATTCGTTGCCTCGCTTGACCCTGCCTGACGGGTCACGGCCGAGCAGGTCTTGGAACGAACCGAAATAGACGACGGGCTTGCTGGCATCGATCTGGGTCGGGTTCCGGCCAGAGCTTCGCGAGAGGTACTGCCAGCCGTCGAAATCCTTGTGGCTTTCAAGATCGGTTTGCCAGGCGTCCTCAACCGCAGGCTTGAAGGTCACGACGAGGATGCGCTTGGCGCGCAGCTTCTTGGCCAGCTGGTAGGTCGTGAACGTCTTGCCGAACCGCATCTTCGCGTTCCACAGAAACCGTGGCACGGCGTGCATGTCTTCGGCCCAGATGGAATGGAAATAGGCGTGCGTCTTGTTCACCGCGTCGGCCTGTTCCCGGCGCATCGGGAAGGTCTCGGAATGCGTGCCGGTGAACTTCTGTCCGGTGCGCAGCTCGGTCAGAACGGTCTGCACATCGGCGATAGTGCAGCGCATCCATTCGCCGTCCACCCGTTCGATCCCCTTGCGGATCAGCGCCGAGCGTACCTGATGATCCGTGAAGACGGAGCCATCTTCGCGTTCGGCTGGCTCGTTCAAGACGATGGTGAAGTTCTTGATGGCAGCCGTCTTCAACTGCTCGGCCACCCGCTGCCGAACATCCCGGGTCGTCTGTCCGACCTTGAGTTGACCGCGGTGACCGTCGTCGTCGATTGTGTAGGCGTAAATGCGGAGCCGGGCTTCTGGCTTGGGTGCGAGGATTTCGTCGATGGTCGGCTTATTCATCATCACCATCATCAACGGAAACTTCACCCAGAAGGTCCGCCACGAGGTTCATTGGGCGCACGACCTTCTCAACGAATGCTATTTCTTCGCTCGTCAGACCATATTTTTCGTATAGCTGCTCGTCCGTCCAAGTCCGATCCCATGTCTGGTTTGGAACGAAGGTGTAGACCTTCTTCGTAGTGTCCTGCGATGGCTTGTGCAGCAAGACAAGAAAACGAGTCAGTCGGCATGCCAGATAGCTAAGAACACTCTCTGCCTCGCTCCGCGTCTCGAACGGCCCTATGTACATATATGTCCATGAAGAGATCGAACCCGGCTCGCCCAAGAACGGTGTACTCAAGACGCGGTGCGGATAGGTATCCTTGTTCCCTGTTCCTGGAGCAGCCCTTCCGATGAATACCTTCCATTTGTCAAAGGCGTGGCGTTCCTTTGAAACCTTGTCCCGAGATATGTAGCCTACACCACCGTTCCTGTACACCTTCAGACTGTCTTGAGAAGGAAGCTTGTCGCCCCTAAAGGTACTGTCGAGACCGAAGGCGCCAATCGAACTGACCAATTGTTCAAATCTAGAAACGTCAGGAAGAGACACTGAAACGGACTGACCTGTTTCGCGCTCCATGACCTTTTTTAAGATGGAAAGGCCCTCATTAAACCGAATGAAGATATCGGCGCCAGGCTCAAGCAATGGCCGCTCTGAAGTCGAAATCGGCCAGTCTTTGAAATGTGTTCGAACGAGACAATTGCCCTCATGCTCGCGATCCCAAAGGAAGTAACACACGCCACCCTTTAAGCCAACTCCGGGAAAGACATCTGATGCCGTGAGAAAATCATCGATTGATCTAAGCCTACTGTCACCCAACATAGACTCACGGAAATCATCGAGTCCCATCCCACCAGAAAACCATCTAGCAGGGATAATCATTGAAAGGTATCTTGGTTCCAGCGCCTTCGCTTGCTCAACAAATTTCTGATAGATCGGCCTTGCTTGTTTTCCGTGACCATCCGTTTCCAACTGATATGGCGGATTTCCGATAATCACATCAAAGTTCATTTCGCCTCCGAAAATCTCCGCAACCAGAGATCTGATGTCGTCTGTGTGAATAAAAGCATACGCATGCGTCTCGCGGCCAGAACCGCGATCTAGAGATGCCTGGCTAGCGCCACAGAACTTGCATCTTTCACCTTCCCAAGTGTGCTCAGTCCGTTCAAACCAGATGTTCCCCTGATCGCTACCAAGGCGCGTAGCAACGGAATGCGGACCATTGGCATGTTTTGAGCAATAGACACTTCTCCTCGCCAAAAGTGCGGTCAGCTCAGTAATGCCAATCCCATAGACCTGATTGCTAAGAATATGGTCTACGCGGTCACGAAGGTCTGGTATTTCCTCGGCCAATCCTGCGGTTAGGCGGACCGTGATCTCACGCAGGAACACACCAGATTTCGTGAACGGATCAAGAAATCTAACATTCCTGTTTGCCCAGATGTTTGCTCCACCATGGCCGTCGGCCCATGCTAACGTCAAAGCATCAAGCATACGATTGGCAACCTCGGGCGGCGTGAACACCTCGTCGTTCGAAAGGTTCGCGATGCAGGTCAGCACGTCTGGATTGCGCCCACGAAGGGCAAAGCTGGCTTGAATGCTCATGCGGCCTCTTGCGGCGTTCCACCGTCAGCGCGGGCAAGATCGCGCACGGCCATCGTCGGGTAAGTCTTTATCGGGGTGAAAATCTCATGCTTGCCCAGATGCGCAAAGAGGGAATCCTCTGCGCTGAACTTCGAAGAGCCGGTCAAAACGTCCAGCCGGAAATCGCGGCGCTGGAATTTGCCCTTCCCCAGATAACCCCATTCGGCAAAGATGATGGGCTCACCATCCGTCGTGCGCATCGTCAGGGCATCGCCATGCACGAGGTTCTGCGAAAGCACGAAGGAAGCGGCGTGGTAGACGTCATCCGATTCGCTGACATTCAGATAATCTGCGAGAACTTCGAGCATGTTCGCCCGGCATTCGGCGATGTTGTCCTCGAGCAGTTCAATCCCATAGGTGCACATCAGGCCCAGAAGGGCGTAATGCCGCTTTTCGAAATCTGATTTGCCAAACTTGACCTGGACGGCAGCAAGCTTACGCTGCAAGACCCGCACAAGGAAGTTGCCACTTCCGCATGCGGGTTCGAGGAATCGTGAATCGATGCGCGCGGCCTCGTCCTTGACGAGGTCGAGCATGGCATCTGCCAGCCAAGGGGGGGTGAAAACCTCTCCGTGATCAGCGACACGCTTTTTTGACTTGATCAGGCTCATGCCAGCTACATGCCAGTATGGCGTTCATTTTCCAAGGATTCCCTTGGTCTCTGGGGCGCTTTTCGACAAAGCAGGGGCCAGCAGCGGCCACAACCGGGTGCCTACGCCGCGCGGGCGGCGGCCACCGATTCTTCCAGAATGTCCATCGCTTCGGCGAAATGGGCGTCGGGGATGGTGATGGGGGCGAGGAAACGGATCACGTTGCCATAGACACCGCAGGTCAGCAGGATCAGCCCGCGCTTCAGCGCCTCCATCCGCACGCGCCCGGTCAGGCCCGGATCGGGTTCATGCGTGGCGGGATTGGCAAATTCCACCGCCACCATGAAACCCGGGCCGCGGATGTCCACGATTTCGGGCGTGACGGACCGGATCGCCTCAAGCCGCTGTTTCAGCCGCCCGCCCAGGTCATTGGCGCGGGCGCAAAGGTCTTCCTCCTCGATCACGTCAAGCACGGCATTGGCGGCGGCGATCCCAAGGGGGTTTCCGCCATAGGTGCCGCCCAGACCGCCGGGATGGGCCGCATCCATCAGCTCTGCCTTGCCGGTCACGGCGGCCAGCGGCAGCCCGCCTGCCAGGCCCTTGGCCATCGTGGTCAGATCGGCGGCAATCCCGTAAGCTTCCATCGCGAACAGGGTCCCGGTCCGCGCAAAGCCGGTCTGCACCTCGTCCGCGATCATGACGATGCCATGTTCGTCGCACAGCTTGCGGATGGCGCGCACCAAGCCCTTCGGCGCAGGGTAGAACCCGCCTTCGCCCTGCACGGGTTCAAAGATGATCGCGGCCACGCGCGCGGGGTCAAGATCGGCCTTGAACAGCTTGGTCAGGCCCGACATCGCGTCTTCGGTGGTGATGTTGTGCACCTCTTGCGGGAAGGGCACGTGCCAGACATCCGGCATCATCGCGCCGAAGCCCTTCTTGTAGGGATCCACCTTGCCGGTCAGCGACATGCCCATGAAGGTGCGCCCGTGGAACGCACCGCCAAAAGCGATGACACCCGAGCGCCCCGTGGCGATGCGCGCGATCTTCACCGCATTCTCGCAGGCCTCGGCACCGGTCGTGACGAAAACGGTTTTCTTGGGAAAATCGCCGGGCACAAGGGCGTTCAGACGCTCGGCCAGGCGGATATAGGGCTCGTAGGGCAGGACCTGATGGCAGGTATGGGTGAATTTGGTCATCTGACTGGCGACAGCCGCCATCACCTTTGGGTGGCAGTGCCCGGTGTTGACCACCGCGATCCCGGCGGCAAAGTCGATATAGCGGTTGCCCTCGATATCCCAGACCTCGCTGTTGAGCGCGCGATCAGCGTAGATCTGCGTCATCATCCCGACCCCGCGGGAAATGGCATCGTCGCGGCGGCGGGCAACTTCGGCGTTCAGCATGTCTGGCTCCATCATGGCCGCGTCTTTCCGGTGCGGGCGGCTGGTGTCGCACGCAATATGATCAAATTCCCGGTCAGGTTCAATGGGCGTTGCGCCGCCGCAGGGGGGATGCGGCGGCGGCGGCAGGCTGGCCCCGCCCGCTGCAAGAAGATTTTCTGCGCCTGACCCGGTCCGGAAAGGAACGGCCAAAAAAAGCGGAGCGCGATTCACGTTGCGTTAACCTTGTGGCGCGCATGGTGCCAAGGCGGATGAGACGAGGTTGCGATGGCTGAAGCTCTGTTATCTTCCACCACACCCTCCACCCCACACACCCCGGGGGATGACGGATCGTCGTGGCTTCGTCTCATTCGTTCCCGCCGCGTCGGCCCCACCACCTTTCATCGCCTTGTGGCCGAACACGGGTCGGCCCGCGCCGCCCTTGCCGCGCTGCCCGCCATCGCCCGCGCTGCGGGCGTGGAAAACTATGAACCCTGTCCGGTCGAGGTTGTGCAGCATGAACTGGCCCAGGCGCGGCTGGCAGGGGCACGCATGCTTCTTCACGGGCAGGCAGGATACCCGCCCGCCCTGATGGACCTGCCCGATGCGCCGCCGGTGCTGTGGGCGCGCGGGGATGTTGCGCTGCTGGGCCGGCGGATGGTGGCCCTGGTGGGCGCGCGCAATGCCTCCAGCCTCGGTCTGCGCATGGCGCGGCGGCTGGCCGAAGGCCTGGGCGAGGCCGGCTTTGTCATCGTATCGGGGCTGGCCCGTGGCGTGGACGCGCAATCGCACACCGCCGCGCTGGCGACCGGAACGGTTGCGGTTCAGGCAGGCGGGGTCGATGTGATCTATCCCGAAGAAAACGCAGACCTGGCCGGACAGATCATCGCACAGGGCTGCCTTCTGTCGGAACAGCCGATGGGCACCGTGCCCCAGGCGCGGCATTTCCCTTTGCGCAACCGGATCGTTTCGGGGCTTGTGCGCGCGGTGATCGTGGTCGAGGCGGCCTCACGCTCGGGCAGCCTGATCACGGCCCGAACCGCGCTTGACCAGGGGCGCGATGTGCTGGCGGTGCCGGGCCATCCCTTTGATGCCCGGGCGGCCGGGTGCAACATGCTGATCCGTGACGGTGCCGTTCTGGCGCGCAGCGCTGCGGATGTGATCGAAGCCATCGGGGCCAGCGTGATCCCCTTGCGCCCGTCCTCGGCCCCCCATGCCGACGACCGCCCCCCGCTGCCCGGCCCGGTACCGCCCCGCCTTGCGCTGTCAGAGGTGGCAGCACTGCACGGACGCATCCTGTCCCGCCTCGGGCCAAGCCCGGTGGCAGAGGACCAGCTGATCCGGGATATCGCCCTGCCTGCGGCCCAGATCGCGCCCGAACTTCTGGCTTTGGAACTTGACGGAAAGATCATCCGCCAGCCCGGCGGACTGCTGTCGCGCACGGGCGACGGGCCGCGCATGTGACGGACCCTGCCGCGCCGTGACCGCGGGGGTTGCACCGGGCGGGCGGTCGGCCGGGTCACGGCCCTGAACGCGACATGGGCCGAACCCATCGGGCACCGGGCAGGGGCATGTGTTCCGCCATGCTTGCCTGCGCCGAAGTGACGCCCCTGACAGGCAAGTCCGTGCAGGTCGCGCAAGGATGCCGGCCTTTTCTGCGGCATGGTGCCGCCGCCCCCCGCAGGCCGGTCTGCGGACCTTGCGTTTCCGCCCTGGCCCTGCCCCTGCCCTGACGCCGGTGGCGGGGATCTGTCGGGTTGCGTCCATTGACATTGCCCCCCCTCGCCCACATCTTGCCGCGCCGCCCCTGCGGTGGTCCCGAATGAGGTCTTGATGCCAGTCGTCGTTGTCGAATCCCCAGCAAAAGCCAAGACGATCAACAAGTACCTTGGTGCCGGTTACACCGTCCTCGCCTCTTACGGGCATGTCCGCGACCTGCCGGCCAAGGACGGTTCGGTCGATCCCGGGCATGATTTCACGATGACCTGGGAAGTCGCCGCAGACAGCAGAAAGCACGTCCGCGCAATTGCCGAGGCGCTGAAGACCGACGATGTCCTGATCCTGGCCACCGACCCCGACCGCGAAGGCGAGGCGATTTCCTGGCACCTGCAGGAGGCGCTGGCCCCGACGATCAGGAAGGGCAAGCAGGTCAGCCGGGTGACGTTCAATGCCATCACCAAATCGGCCGTGACCGAAGCGATGAAGCAGCCCCGTCAGGTGGATCAGGCGCTGGTTGATGCCTATCTGGCACGCCGCGCCCTGGACTATCTGGTGGGCTTTACCCTGTCGCCGGTCCTCTGGCGCAAGCTGCCGGGCGCGAAATCCGCCGGGCGGGTGCAATCGGTCTGTCTGCGGCTGATCGTGGACCGCGAGATGGAGATCGAGGCCTTCCGCGCCCGCGAATACTGGACGGTCGCGGCCAACCTTGTCACCCCGCGCGGGCAGGAGTTTGAGGCGCGGCTGACCGTGCTGGGCGGCAGGAAGCTGGACAAGTACGATATCCCCACTGCCGCTGCGGCCGAACTTGCCGTTCAGGCGGTGACCGCGCGCAGCCTGACCGTGAAATCGGTAGAGGCCAGGCCCGCCTCGCGCAATCCCTATCCGCCCTTCATGACCTCGACCCTGCAACAGGAGGCCAGCCGCAAGTTCGGCATGGGGGCCAAGCAGTGCATGGGGGCCGCCCAGCGCCTGTATGAGGCTGGCCACATCACCTATATGCGCACCGACGGCATCGACATGGCCCCCGAGGCGGTCATGGCCGCGCGCGATGAAATCAAACGCCGCTTCGGCACCGCCTACGTGCCCGAAAGCCCGCGCATGTACAAGAACAAGGCCCGGAATGCGCAGGAGGCGCATGAATGCATCCGTCCCACCGACATGCAGGCAAGCCCCGATTCGCTGAAACTGGAGCCGGATCAGCGCAAGCTGTACGACCTGATCTGGAAGCGCACGATCGCCAGCCAGATGTCCGCAGCCCGGATGGAACGCACCACCGTTGACCTGGCCAGCGCCGATGCGCAGGTCGAACTGCGCGCGACCGGGCAGGTGGTGCTGTTTGACGGGTTCCTCAAGGTCTATGAAGAGGGCCGCGACGACGAGGACGAGGATGAAGGCCGCCTGCCGCAGATCCTGCAGGGCGAACCGGCAGAAAAGCGCGGCATCACGCCCGAGCAGCATTTCACGCAGCCGCCGCCGCGCTATACCGAAGCGACACTGGTCAAGCGCATGGAAGAACTGGGCATCGGCCGCCCTTCGACCTATGCCTCGATCCTGACAACGATTCAGGATCGTGACTATGTCCGCAAGGACAAGAACCGCCTGATCCCCGAAGACAAGGGGCGGCTGGTGACGGCCTTCCTCAGCAACTATTTCCGCAGGTATGTTGAATATGATTTCACCGCCGATCTGGAAAGCCAGCTCGACGATGTCTCGGCCGGAGAGCGCGACTACAAGGAAGTGCTGGCCCGGTTCTGGCGCGATTTCTCGGCGGCCATTGCCGAAACCGCTGATCTGCGGATCGGCGAGGTGCTGGAGAAGATCGATGAATTCCTGGGCCCCCATCTGTACCCGCCGCGCGCCGACGGGTCCGACCCGCGCCTCTGCCAGGTCTGCGGCACGGGCAGGCTGCACCTGAAGACCGCCCGGTCGGGCGGGGCCTTCATCGGCTGCGGCAATTATCCCGAATGCCGCTACACGCGCCCGATTTCGGTTTCGGGTGATGACGGTGCTGCAGGCTTTCCGGATGGTCAGGTGCTGGGACAGGATGAAAACGGCTTGCCCGTGACGCTGCGCAACGGCCGCTTCGGCCCCTATGTGCAGCGCGGCGAGGCCACGGCGGAACATCCCAAGCCGCCGCGTGCCAGCCTGCCCAAGGGGTGGACCCCCGAAAGCCTGACGCTGGAACGCGCGCTGATGCTTTTGAACCTGCCGCGCCGGATCGGGCCGCACCCCGCAGACGGCCAGATGGTGGAAGCGGCGATCGGGCGGTTCGGCCCCTATGTGAAACACGGGGCGACCTATGCCAACCTTGCCGATGCGGAAGAGGTGTTTACCATCGGCATGAACCGCGCGGTGGAGGTTATCGCGCAGAAGACCGCGCGCGGGCGCGGCACGGCCGCCGCCGCACAGCCGCTGCGCGATCTGGGCACCCACCCCGATGGCGGTGTTGTGCAGGTGATGCCCGGCCGGTACGGGCCTTATGTGAAATGGGCAAAGGTCAATGCGACCCTGCCGAAAGACCTTTCGCCCGACACCGTGACGCTGGACGAGGCGCTTGCGCTGATCGCCGAAAAAGCCGGCAAGGGCGGCAAGGCGAAGGCCCCGCGCAAGGCTGCGGCAAAACCTGCGGCCAAGGCGGCAGGCGCGAAGACAGCGGCGGCGAAAAAACCTGCGGCCAGAAAGGCGGCCGCCGCAAAGGCCGCGCCCAAAGCCGCAAAAGCCTGAACTTATGCCGCGCCGCGGCAATTGACTGTGGCCGCGCCAATGCCCATGACTGCTGCAAGCTCTGCGGGAGGTTTTGATGAAAAAGGTCTACGGTTCGGCCACGGCGGCGCTGGACGGGCTTTTGTTCGATGGAATGGTAATTGCTGCGGGCGGCTTTGGCCTGTGCGGCATACCTGAGCTGCTGATCGCGGCGATCCGCGACGCGGGCACCAAGGGCCTGACGGTGGCCTCAAACAATGCGGGTGTTGACGGCTTCGGGCTGGGCCTGCTGCTGCAGACGCGCCAGGTCAGGAAGATGATTTCATCCTATGTCGGCGAAAATGCCGAATTCATGCGCCAGTACCTGTCGGGCGAGCTGGAGCTGGAGTTTAACCCGCAGGGCACGCTGGCCGAACGGATGCGGGCCGGGGGCGCTGGCATTGCGGGCTTTTACACCAGAACCGGCGTCGGCACGGTGATTGCCGAAGGCAAAGAGGTGAAGACCTTTGACGGGCAGGACTACATCCTGGAACGCGGGATCGTGGCCGATCTGTCCATCGTCAAGGCATGGAAGGCCGATCCTTCGGGCAACCTTGTGTTCCGCAAGACCGCCCGCAACTTCAACCCGCCCGCCGCCACCTGCGGCAAGGTCTGCGTGGCCGAGGTGGAACAGATTGTGCCGCTGGGCAGCCTGGACCCCGACCATATCCACCTGCCCGGCATCTATGTGCACCGCATCGTGCAGGGGCAGCACGAAAAACGCATCGAACAGCGCACCGTGCGCAAGAGGGAGGGCGCCTGACCATGTGGGACCGCAACCGGATGGCCGCCCGCGCGGCGCAGGAGCTGCAGGACGGCTGGTATGTGAACCTTGGCATCGGCATTCCCACGCTGGTGTCGAACCACATCCCGCCGGGCATCGAGGTGACGCTGCAATCGGAAAACGGCATGCTGGGCATGGGACCCTTTCCCTATGAGGGCGAGGAAGATGCAGACCTGATCAACGCGGGCAAGCAGACCATCACCGAACTGCCCCAGACGGCCTTTTTCGACTCCGCCCAAAGCTTTGCCATGATCCGGGGCGGCAAGATTGCCATGGCGATCCTGGGCGCGATGGAAGTGGCCGAGAACGGCGATCTGGCGAACTGGATGATCCCGGGCAAGCTTGTCAAGGGCATGGGCGGTGCCATGGATCTGGTGGCGGGCGTGGGCCGGGTGGTGGTGGTGATGGATCACACCAGCAAGCACGGCGAATCCAAGGTGCTGAAGCGCTGCACCCTGCCCCTGACCGGCAAGGGCGTGGTGGACCGGATCATCACCAATCTGGGTGTGCTTGATGTGGTGCCGGGCGGGCTGCGCATTGTCGAATGCGCCGAAGGCGTCAGCGAAGCCGAATTGCGCGCCGCGACCGAAGCGACGATTGTCGGCTGAGGCGGGGCAGGCCCGCATCTGCGCCACCGGCCCGGCCCGGCCAGACCGGCAGGGGCATTGCCGGCCCGCCATGGCACCCCTGCGGCGGCACAGACCGGGTTTCGCGCGGGCCGCGTCTGCCTTAGGCTGGCAGCATGGTCGCCCTGCCCCCCGCCCTGTCCCGCTGGTTTGCCGCAAAAGGCTGGTCGCTTCACCCCCATCAGCTTGCCATGCTGGCGCGCGCCGGTGAACCGGCAACCCTGCTGATTGCGCCCACAGGGGGCGGCAAGACGCTGGCCGGGTTCCTGCCGACGCTGGCCGAACTGGCAGAGGGGCGGCAGACAGGCTTGCACACGCTCTATATCTCTCCGCTGAAGGCGCTGACGGCCGACATCCGCCGCAACCTGCGCGCGCCCGTCGAAGGGGCGGGCCTGCCCATCCGGATCGAGGACAGGACGGGCGATACCCCTTACACACAGCGGCGGCGCCAGCGCGCCGATCCGCCGCATATCCTGCTGACCACGCCCGAAAGCCTGGCCCTGCTGCTGAGTTACGAAGATGCCCCCCGGATCTTTGCCGGGCTGCAGCGCGTCATCGTCGATGAGATTCACGCACTTGCCGAAAGCAAGCGGGGCGATCAGCTGATGCTGTGCCTGTCACGCCTGCAGGCGCTGTGCCCCGGGCTGCGCCGCGTCGGCCTGTCGGCGACGGTGGAAGACCCCCCTGCACTGGCCCGGTTCCTGGCGCGCAACCCGGACCCCTGCGGCATCCTGATGGCCGATCCGGGGCCGGAGCCGGACATTTCCATGCTGCAAACCGATGTGCCGCCGCCATGGTCGGGCGGGGGCGGGCGCCATGCCATTCCGGCGATCCTGGCCGAGGTCAGGCGGCACCGCACGACGCTGATCTTTCACAACACGCGCGCCCAGGCAGAAATCTTCTTTCACGCGCTGTGGATGGATAACGAAGAGTCACTGCCCATCGGCATTCACCACGGGTCCCTGGCGCGCGAACAGCGCGAGCGGGTGGAACAGGCGATGGCCGCAGGCGCGCTGCGGGCCGTTGTCTGTACCGGCAGCCTTGATCTGGGGATCGATTGGGGCGATGTCGATCTGGTCATCCAGGTCGGCGCGCCAAAGAACGTCAAACGGCTGGTGCAGCGGATCGGCCGGGCCAATCACCGCTACAACGCCCCTTCCAAAGCGCTGCTGGTGCCCGCGAACCGCTTTGAGGTGGTGGAATGCCGGGCCGCGCTGGAAGCGGCGCGCGAGCACGATCTGGACGGCACGCCACGCGGGCCGGGGCCGCGCGATGTCTTGTGCCAGCATATCCTGCTGCTGGCCTGCGCCGGGCCGGTTGATGCCGATGCGCTTTATGCCGAAGTCATCTCTGCCGGTCCCTATGCCGATCTGTCCCGGCCCGGCTTTGACGCCTGTCTGGAATTTGCGGCCACCGGCGGCTATGCCCTGCGCGCCTATGACCGCTGGCAGCGGCTGATGCGGCACAATGGCCGGTGGCAGCTTCGCGACCCGCGCGCGGCGCAGGTGATCCGGATGAACCTGGGCACGATCATCGACACGGAAACGCTGAAAGTACGCCTCAAGAACCGAAGCGGCGGCACCCCCCTGGGCGAGGTCGAGGAGTATTTCGCCTCGACCCTGACGCCCGGCGATACCTTTCTGATCGGCGGTCAGGTCGTGCGCTATGACGGTCTGCGCGAGATGACGGTCGAGGTGACCCGCCAGCCCGGACGCGATCCGAAGATCGCCGTCTTTGGCGGCACGAAGTTCGCCACATCCACCCTGCTGACGCAGCGGATCATGCGCATGTTCCAGCAGCCATCCTGGCCGGACCTGCCCGCGCATACTGCGGCCTGGCTGGCGCTGCAGCGCAAGGTGTCGCGTCTGCCGGAACCTGACCGCCTGCTGGTGGAAAGCTTTCCCTGCGAGGGGCGCGAACATCTGTGCATCTACGGCTTTGCCGGGCGCAACGGGCAGCAGACGCTGGGCCTTCTGCTGACCAAGCGGATGGAGGACGAGGGGCTGCTCCCGCTGGGTTTTGTCGCAACCGACTATGCCACGATGATCTGGGGCCTTGATCCGGTCACGGACCCCGGCCCGCTGTTCGACCCGTCGCGGCTGCGCGACGGGCTGGAGGGCTGGCTTCGGGGCAATGCGGTGATGAAGCGCACCTTCCGCAACTCGGCCATCATCGCGGGCCTGATCGAGCGGACGCACCCGGGCCGCCGCAAGACCGGGCGGCAGGCCACCTTTTCGTCAGATGTGCTTTACGACACGCTGCTCAAATACGATCCCGATCATCTGATGCTGCAGATCACGCGGGAAGAGGCGCTGCGCGGTCTGGTCGACTTTGGCCGGATCGAAGAGATGCTGGCGCGCGTCCAGGGCCGGATCGACCTGTTGCGCCTGCCGCACCTGTCCCCCCTTGCCGCGCCAATGATGCTGGAAATGGGGCGCGTGCCGGTCGAAGGTGCCGCCCGCGACCGGCTGATGGCCGAGACGGCGGACCGGCTGATGCGCGAGGCCGGGCTTGGCTGAGCCCTTGCCAAGCCGCGACCCGTCAGGCATCGCATCTGGCATGACCGCCCATGCCTTCACTTTGGCCGGCCAGCCGCTGCTGGCCCTTGCGTCAGGTGCGCTGTACTGGCCCGCGCAGGATCTTCTGTGCGTGTCGGACCTGCATCTGGGAAAATCGGAACGTCTTGCCCGGCGCGGCGGCACCTTGCTGCCCCCCTATGAGACGCGCGAAACCCTGACAAGGCTGGATGGTGTGCTGGCGGCCACGGGCGCGCGCCATGTGGTCTGCCTGGGCGACAGTTTCGATGACGGGGCCGCCGGGGGCGGGCTGGAAGAAGACGACAGGCTGCGGCTCTGCGCGCTGATGGCGGGGCGCCGCTGGACCTGGATTGCGGGAAACCACGATCCTGCCCCGCTGGTCCCGGGCGGCACCCACCTGTCCGAGTTTGCCACGGCGGGGCTGACCTTCCGCCACATCGCGCTGCCGGGGAAAACGGGCGAGGTATCCGGCCACTTCCATCCCAAAGCCAGGGTCGCGGGGCGCAGCCGCCCCTGCTTTCTGATCGACAGGGCAAGGGTCATTCTGCCCGCCTTCGGCTGCTACACGGGCGGGCTGCGCGCCACCGACCCGGCGCTGGCCGCCCTTATGGGGCCACAGGCCCTGGCCGTTCTGACCGGCCCAAGGGCGCTGGCCATTCCGATGCCCCGCTGATCCGAAACCAGCCCTGGTGCCAGGCCCGTCCGGTCTTGCCACGGCTTCGGCCCATGGCGGGGCCGGTCAGGCCGTCAGGCCGTCCGGTTCCGGCAGCCCCTTTGCCCGGCAGCAGGCCGTCAGCGTATTGGCCAGAAGGCAGGCGATGGTCATCGGCCCGACGCCACCCGGCACGGGCGTAATGGCACCGGCCACGGCGGCGGCACTGGCGTAATCGACATCGCCCACCAGACGCAGCTTGCCGTTGCGTTCCACCCGGTTGATGCCCACGTCGATCACAGTGGCACCGGGGCGCACCATGTCGCCGGTGATCATTTCCGCCCGCCCGACGGCGGCCACCAGGATATCCGCCCCCCGGCACACCGCGCCAAGGTCTTTCGTGCGCGAATGCGCGATTGTAACGGTGCAACTGTCGCCCAGCAGCAGCTGTGCCATCGGCTTGCCGACGATGTTGCTGCGGCCCACGACCACGGCGTTCAGACCGGCCAGCGATCCGTGATGGTCGCGCAGCAGCATCAGGCAGCCCAGCGGGGTGCAGGGCACCATCGCCTTTTGCCCGGTGCCCAGCAGCCCGACGTTGGAGATATGGAAGCCGTCAACATCCTTGGCCGGATCAATCGCATTGATTGCCAGATCGCTGTCCAGATGTTTCGGCAGCGGCAGTTGCACCAGAATGCCGTGTACGGCCGGATCGGCGTTCAGGGCGGCAATCAGCGCCAGCAGGTCCGCCTCGGATGTTTGTGCAGGCAGCCTGTGTTCGAAGGACTGCATCCCGGCTTCGGTGGTCTGGGTGCCCTTGTTGCGCACATAAACCTGCGAGGCCGGGTCTTCGCCCACCAACACAACGGCCAGGCCCGGCACCAGCCCGTGTTCGTCGCGCAGCCGTGCCACATGGGCTGCGACCTGCGCCCGCACGCGGGCTGCAAACGCCTTGCCGTCAATCACCCTCGCGGTCATTCCCTTTATCCCCCCGAAGCGAATCCGGCCCCAGCACGGATTCCTCGCGCGCGATCGACCAGTCGATCAGACGCCGCCACAGTTTCTCCACCAGTTCGGGCGGCAGGCCCTGCGCTTGGGCATGACGCCTCACATTGGCAACCACCTCTTCCACACGCGGGCTTATCCGCGCGGGCAGGCCAAGCCTGGCCTTCAACTCTCCCGCACGGTCGATATAGGCCGCCCGGGCCGCGAACAGCCTGACAAGCTCTTCGTCCACACGGTCGATTTCAGACCGGATTTCGGCCATGGTTGCGCAGTCTGCCGGGGATTTCATCGCGGTCGATCCACCTTCAGGGATGCCTGCGTCTTAGCGCGGACATCCTTGGCCTGCAACGCGACACCCTGTCAGAACAGACCTTCGACGTTGCCATCCCCGTTCAGCCGGATCACTTCGGCCGACGGCACCTTGGGAAGGCCCGGCATCGTCATGATCTCGCCGCAGATCACCACGATAAATCCGGCCCCGGCCGAAAGGCGCACTTCGCGCACCGGCACCGAATGCCCGGTCGGCGCGCCGCGCAGGTTCGGATCGGTGGTAAAGGAATACTGGGTCTTGGCCATGCAGATCGGCAGGTGGCCATAACCTGCGGCTTCCCAGGCTTTCAGCTGATCCCGGATGGACTTGTCGGCCAGCACCCCGTCGGCATGATAGATGCGCCTGGCGATGGTTTCGATCTTCTGAAACAGCGGCATGTCATCGGGATAAAGCGGCGCAAAATTCGC
Source organism: Rhodobacter sp. (assembly GCA_020251025.1). Taxonomy (GTDB): domain Bacteria; phylum Pseudomonadota; class Alphaproteobacteria; order Rhodobacterales; family Rhodobacteraceae; genus Aliitabrizicola. Next base: position 23,693 of record JADCDI010000021.1, read on the forward strand.
GCTGCCGCCTTCGGCCAGCGCCACGACCTTGTGCGCCAGCTCTTCGATCCCGGCAGAACCATCCGCCCAATGCCTGCACAGGATCGCCTCGGCCCCCTGTTGGGCAACATAGGCTTTCACGGCAGCCACTTCGGCCTCGGTATCGCTGAAGAAGTGGTTGATGGCGACCACCACCGGCACGCCAAAGCCTTTCACATTGCCGATATGGCGGCCCAGATTGGGGCAGCCCTTCCGGACGGCTTCGACATTCTCGGTGCCGAGATCGGCCTTGGCAACGCCGCCGTTCATCTTCATGGCGCGCACCGTTGCCACGATCACCGCGACCGAAGGCTTCAGCCCGGCCTTACGGCACTTGATGTCAAAGAATTTCTCGGCCCCCAGGTCGGCCCCGAAACCGGCTTCGGTCACGACATAGTCGCCCAGCTTCAGCGCTGTCGCAGTAGCGATGACCGAATTGCAGCCATGCGCGATATTCGCAAACGGGCCGCCATGGACAAAGGCGGGGTTGTTTTCCAGCGTCTGCACCAGGTTCGGCTGCATCGCATCCTTAAGCAGGACGGTCATCGCGCCGTCCGCCTTCAGGTCGCGGCAATAGATGGGCTTCTTGTCGCGGGTATAGGCAACCACGATATCGCCAAGCCGCTTTTCAAGATCGGCCAGATCCCTGGACAGGCACAGGATCGCCATGACCTCGGATGCGACGGTGATGTCAAACCCGGTCTGGCGCGGGAAGCCGTTGGAAATGCCGCCCAGGGATACGACGATGTCGCGCAGCGCGCGGTCGTTCATGTCCATGACCCGCCGCCACACGATGCGGCGTTCGTCAATCTCCAGGCTGTTGCCCCAGTAGATGTGGTTGTCGATCATCGCCGACAGCAGGTTATGGGCCGCAGTGATCGCGTGAAAGTCGCCGGTGAAGTGCAGGTTCATCTCTTCCATCGGCACGACCTGGGCGTAGCCGCCGCCGGCAGCCCCGCCCTTCATGCCGAAATTCGGGCCTAGGCTGGCTTCGCGGATGCAGACCACGGCCTTCTTGCCGATCCGGTTCAAGCCATCGCCCAGACCGACGGTCGTCGTTGTCTTGCCTTCGCCAGCAGGCGTCGGGTTGATCGCCGTCACCAGGATCAACTTGCCCGACGGCCTGCCTTCCAGACTTTTGATGAATGCCTGGTCGATCTTGGCCTTGTCATGACCGTAGGGCAGCAGATGCTCTGACGGGATGCCCAGCTTTGCGCCGATGTCAAGGATCGGCCTTTTCCTGGCTTCGCGGGCAATCTCGATATCGGTCTTCACGGCCATCCTTCACTCCCGTCGGGGCCCATGCCCCCTTCGGCGCGGTGATAGCGGAGCGGTCGTGTCGCAGACGGCGCTTTTCCGACCCATCCGGCGCAAAATCCGCCAGCGCCTGTTTCCGATCGGAAACCATGGCACGCCTGCAGGGAATCATGCCTTGCCGCCGCGCGCCGCGCCCGGGGTCCGACAAAACGGGCAATCACGGCATCCCGTGCCCGGGCTGTCAGACCCGCCTTGCGGTCAGGAGCGGTCCCAAGCCAGAGACCTCTTGCGCAAAAGGGGGGTGCGACCAGGGCGGGCATGACATTCCTGCGGCAGGCAAGGACGAAAGACAGACATGTCGGCCAAACGGGCCGGGCCGGTGCCGCCCGCCGGGGCGCAGACTCAAACGCCCCGAACCCTGGCCAAGGCCGGTCCGGGGCGGGGGCCGTTCCGCCACGGGGTCAGGCGGTCGGCTCGGGTTCCATCCCGCCTTCGGCGCGCGGCGCTTTTGGCTTTGTCTTGGGGATCGAGGCAAAGCTTGGCGCATTGCCGCCGCTGGGCGGCGTATTCGCGTCATCCCCGCTGTCAAGCGGCTCACCCGCGATCACTTTGCGGATTTCGTCGCCCGTCAGCGTTTCGTATTCCAGGAGCCCCTTGGCAAGGCGTTCGAAATCATCCGCCTTTTCAGTCAGTACCCGGTAGGCTGTCTCATAGCCTTCGTCGATCAGACGCTTCACTTCGGATTCGATCAGCGTCTTGGTATCGGCCGAAACCGAAAAGCCCGCCGTGTTGCCCTGATAGCCTTCGTGCGCCTCGGCATAGTCGATGTTGCCGACCGCGTCCGACATGCCCCAGCGCATGACCATGGCCCGCGCAAGCGCACTGGCCTGCTGAATATCGCCCGCCGGTCCCGAAGACACGCCTTCGGCCCCGTATTTGATGATCTCGGCGGCCTTGCCGGCCATGGTCATGGCGATCTTCTGCTTGCCTTCGTCCTTGTGCATGTTCAGCCGGTCCATCTCGGGCAGGCTCACAACCATGCCCAAGGCACCGCCGCGCGGGATGATGGTGGCTTTGTAGACCGGATCGCACTTTGGCATGTTCATGCCGACAATGGCGTGACCGGCCTCGTGGTAGGCGGTCTTTTCCTTTTGATCGGCCGTCAGCACCATCGACCGGCGCTCGGCGCCCATCATCACCTTGTCCTTGGCGCTTTCGAAATCGTCCATCGTGACAAAGCGGCGGCCCACGCGCGCCGCCGTCAGCGCCGCCTCGTTCACCAGGTTCATCAGATCGGCCCCCGAAAAGCCGGGCGTGCCGCGCGCGATCACGCGCAGGTCAACATCGGGGCCCAGCGGCACCTTGCGGGCATGCACGTTCAGAATCTTCTCGCGCCCCTTGATGTCGGGGTTCGGCACATGGATCGTCCGGTCGAACCGGCCCGGGCGCAGCAGGGCCGGGTCAAGCACATCCTTGCGGTTTGTCGCGGCCACGATGATGACGCCTTCGTTCGCCTCGAAGCCGTCCATTTCCACCAGAAGCTGGTTCAGCGTCTGCTCACGCTCGTCGTTGCCGCCGCCGATGCCCACGCCACGGGCACGGCCCACGGCATCGATCTCGTCGATGAAGACAATGCAGGGGGCGTTCTTCTTGGCCTGTTCGAACATGTCGCGGACCCGGCTTGCGCCGACGCCGACGAACATCTCGACAAAGTCCGAGCCTGAGATCGTGAAGAAGGGCACCCCGGCCTCGCCCGCAATCGCCCGGGCCAGCAGCGTCTTGCCGGTACCCGGCGGGCCGACCAGAAGCGCCCCCTTGGGGATCTTGCCGCCAAGGCGCGAGAATTTCTGCGGATTGCGCAGGAATTCGACAATCTCTTCCAGCTCTTCCTTGGCCTCGTCAATGCCTGCGACATCGTCGAAGGTCACGCGGCCATGCTTTTCCGTCAGCAGTTTGGCGCGCGACTTGCCAAAGCCCATGGCCCCGCCGCGCCCACCGCCCTGCATCCGGTTCATGAAGAAAATCCAGATGCCGATCAGCACCAGAAACGGCAGCCACAGCGAGATCAGCGAAAAGAAACCCGACTGTTCCTGCGGCTCGACACGAACCTCGATGTCCTTGGCAATCAGACGATCCGCCACTTCCTCGCCCGCGGGCTTGATCGCCACAAGCTGACTGCCGTCGCTGGTCCGGATCAGCACACGCTCGCCGTCCAGCGTGACACTCGCCACCTCGCCCGCATCGACGCGGGCGATGAAATCGGAATAGGAAATCGACCGGGACGAAACCGTGCCTTGCGATCCGCTGAACAGATTGAACAGGGCAAGGATCAGAAGAAACAGGACCACCCAGAATGCGATGTTTCGTGCGTTGCCCACGAAATGCCTCCATACCCGCCGCCGGGCCTGGTGCCCGCAGCCCTGGCGGTAAGATAGCCATTAAACCGGGCGGTTCAATGCGATAAAAGGGAAAGAAAGAATCCATCCGCGCCGCCGGCCAGCTCTGCTGTCCAGCCCGGGGCGTTTCGGACCAGGGGTGCGGCGATCAGAACCCCGGCCCGCCAGACAGAAGGCGATGCCAGAAGGGTGGCCCGCGGCAGGCCCGCCTTGCGCCAGTCCCCCGCAGCGGACAGACCCGCCCCGCCAAGGGCCCTGACGTGCAACCCTATGGAATCAGGCCCATAAACATTCCATCGGCGGTCCCAGATCTGTCCGGGCGCGGCCACGGTTGAACGCACCGCCTGCCATTCGCGCGTCACGCGCAGCGCCGGGCCGCGCAGGCTGACGCGGCATCCCGCAAGCGTGCCGCCCCGGCCCGCGCCGACCGCCGCCAGAAGCGCCTGCACCGATGCGGCGCGCGGGCCATAATCCGCCGACCCGACCCAGCCCAGCGCCCCGACAAGCAGCCTGCGCCGGATTTCGGCGGGCAGGTCCTGAAACGCTGTCCGGTCCATCACCACATCGCCGCCTTCGATCCGGGCAATCTCGCGGGCGGCGGCCTCGGTCTGGTGTTCAAGGGCGGTTCGGGCCAGGCGCATCTGACCGGCAACGCCTGCCAGCACCGCAGGCGTGATCCCCAGCGGCGCAAGATGCGCCAGCGCGCGGCGCGCCTTCACGCGGTCAAACCGCAGCGCGTCATTGGACGGATCCTCGATCCAGTCCTGCCCGCGCGCCCGCAGACAGGCGCGCAGATCGTCGCGGCTGACCGACAGAAGCGGGCGAAGCCAGATCATCCCCTGCGCCCGGCGCCGCCCGGACATGGCAGACAGACCGTCCACCCCGGCCCGCCGGGCCAGCCGCATCAGCACGGTTTCAGCCTGATCGTCCTGTGTGTGACCCAGGGCCACGGCAGCCAGCCCCGCCGCCCTGGCCCAATCCGCGATCAGCGACAGACGGGCGCGCCGCGCCTGATCCTGCAGGTTTCCCGACCCGTCCCATCCCTGCCAGTGCAGGATGTGGTGCGGCACGCCAAGCCCGGAACAAAGCCGGGCCACCCAGGCGGCCTCGGCCGCCGCTTCGGGCCGCAGACCGTGATCGACCGTCACTGCCTGCACCTTCAGGCCGGCCTCGGCGGCAAGCACAAGCAGTGCCACCGAATCCCCGCCCCCGGAAACCGCAAGGCCCAGCGGATGATCCGCCGGGCCCAGCGCGGCCCGGAAGGCCGCCGTCAGCGCAGGAATTGCCGCGCTCACGTGCAGCCAAGCCCCTGCATGGCCGTTGCGGCCTGCGCCGCCGGGGCGGAACCGGGAAACCGCACGCCGACCTCGCGCAGGGTCACGCAGGCTTCGGGCACCTGCCCCAGGGTGCCAAGGCTTTGCCCCAGCTTAAGCAGCGCCTCGGGCGCGCGGGGGCCGTCGGGTGTTCCCGAGAAGCTTTCCAGATAGGCCCGCGCGGCATCCGCCGTTTCCCCGATCCGGCTCAGCGCTTCGCCAAGCAGGAAATAGGCATCCGCACTCAGGGGGCCGCCCGAATAGGTCTCGGTAAAGGTCTTAAAGAGGTCAGCGGCGGCGCGAAAGTCACCGGTGCCGAGCACCTCCCGGGCCCGGTCAAAGTCTGCCTGTTCGCCTACGGCAAGTTCCGGGGCATCCGCGCCCGCGACCGGGGCGGCCGGTGCAGGGGCCGGTGCCATGCCCGCCTCGCCCCCCAGCGGCGGGGTGGGGGGAAGGGCGGCCACATCCCCGCCTTCCAGTTCGGTCAGGCGGAACTCGATATCGCCGATGCGGTTGGTCCCGTCGGCCACGACCTTGTTGATGCGGAACTCCAGCGCTTCGGTCTTCGATGTGAGCTGCGACAGGGCGGCCTCGATGGCGTCGATGCGCTGCAGCGCTGATCCGCCGCCCAGTCCCGGCTGGCTGGCGCCGCTTGCCACCAGCTCCTGGCGCAGGGCGGTCACCTCCTGCGTCAGAACCGCCAGTTCCGACCGCAGATCGGCCAGGGTCTGGCTGCGGTCATCCTGTGCCGCTGCCGCAAAGGGCACCAGCAAAAGCAGGACGACGGCGGGAAGACACCGAAGATGGATCATGTCAGCCTGCCAGACCCATCTGCAACACGGTTACGGCCCGGCGGTTCTTGGCGTAGCAGGCCTCGTCCGAACAGACCTCGACCGGGCGTTCCTTGCCGTAGCTGACGGTGCGCATCCGGCTTGGGCCGACACCCTGGGAAATCAGGAAATCCTGCACGGCGCTGGCCCGGCGGGCACCCAGTGCAAGGTTGTATTCCCGCGTGCCCTGCTCGTCGGCATGGCCTTCGATGATCACGGCGTAATCGGGGTTGGCATTAAGCCAGGCGGCCTGTCCGGTCAGGATGGTCCGCGCCGCGTCGGTCAGCGTGCTTTGGTCAACCGCAAACAGCACACGGTCGCCGACCGCCTGCTGGAAATAGGCCGGCGAGGCCGGATCGGACGGATCCCCAAGGCCTGTTGTGGCGATGCCACCGGCACCGTCGCCCCCCATGCCGCCTGCCCCCCCGGCACCGAAGCGGTCGGGATTGTTGCAGGCTGCAAGGCCAAGGACGGCCACCAGCAGCAGGGCTTTGGAAAGACTTCTCATGGGACTGTTCCTTCTTGGTCTTGGGACAAGGCTCGACGCCCGCAGGATAGCAAGGATCAGACCGCCCTGCAAACCGGCGCGGCCCGGCGTCTCAGGGCAGCAAAGGTGACCAGGCCGGGTCGGACGCCGGACCTTCAGAGGTGACCTTGCGCAGGTTCCGCCCCGAAATGTCGACCGAATACAGGGCCGGCTCGCCACTGGCACCGGCCCCCTGGCGCGTGAACATGATGACCCGGCCGTTGGGTGCCCAGGTCGGGCCTTCGTCCAGGAAGCTTGCGGTCAGCAGCCGCTCTTCCGACCCGTCCGTGCGCATCACGCCGATGTGGAAGCGGCCCTTATGCTGCTTGGTGAAGGCGATGTAATCGCCGCGCGGCGACCAGACCGGCGTGCCGTAGCGGCCCGGCCCGAAGCTGATCCGCACCGGTTCGCCGCCGCCTGCGGACATGATATAAAGCTGCTGCGTGCCCGACCGGTCGCTTTCGAAAACGATCTGGCTGCCATCGGGCGAATAGCTGGGCGCGGTTTCGATCGACGGTGCCGATGTCAGCCGCGTCGAGGCCCCGGACTGACCATCCATGGCGTAGATGTCGGTGTTTCCGCCCTGTTCCAGCGAAAAGACGATCCTTCGGCCATCTGGCGCATAGCGGGGCGCAAAGGTCATGGTGCCGGGCTGTTCTTCCAGGACCCGGGACTGGACGCTGCCGATGTCCATCTCGTAGATCCGGGGAAAGCCGCTTTGGAACGAGGTATACAGGATGCGCCCGCCATCGGGCGAAAAGCGCGGGGCGATGACGATGGTGGAACTGTCTGTCAGATACTGCACATTCGCGCCGTCATAATCCATGATCGCAAGGCGCTTGGCGCGGGCGTCCTTCGGGCCGGATTCCGAAACATAGACGACGCGGCTGTCGAAATAGCCGCCCTCTCCGGTAATGCGGCTGTAAACCTGATCGGCCACCTTGTGGGCCATCCGCCGCCAGCCCTGGGCCGAGCCGGCAAACTGCAGCCCCTCGCCCAGCGGCTGGCCGGAAAAGACGTCAAACACCCGGAACTTGACGGAAACGCGGTCGCCGCTGGCGCTGACGGCCCCCGTGATCAGCGCCTGGGCGTTGATCGCCTTCCAGTCGGCATAGGACACGGCGGCATCAACGCTGGACACCCGGCTGATATGGGCCTCGGCCGGGATTTCGCGGAACAGGCCCGTGCCTTCCAGATCGGCGGCAACAACCCGCGCGATATTGCGGGCCAGTTCTTCGGCCCCGGCATTCTCGGCGACAAAGTCCGGCACGGCGAAGGGCAGGGGTTCGATCACGCCTTCCTTGAACTCAAGCCGCAATGTCTGGCGTTCTTGTGCCAGCGCAGAGGGTGCATTTCCGATCAACGCCATAATGACCAGCACAAGTGCAGGGGCGAGGCTTTTGAAGATGGTCATTTGATCCTCATTTTCTCCGGGTTGAATATCATTTCGATGTTTCGCCACTGCTCGTATTTTTCCGGTGGCAGCGGAAAGCCTTTGGCGCCACAGCGGATGATTGCGCGTCGTGCGGCCTCATAAGCCTGACGCGCAGAGGCTTCGGTCCCGCCTTCAAAGCCGATCATGCGGATCGAAGCGGTATCGGGAACACCGTTCAAGGCTACTGTCACGCCGACCGTAATGCTGGTCTTCAGGGCATCGCTGGACAGTGTCCCGACATTCCAGCAGGCCTGCACCGCCACCCGCAGCGCGTCCTTTTCGCCATCCGTCATTGGCGGCCCGGCGTTTTCCACCGTTCCGTCGGTGCCGGCGGGCGCGGCTTCGGCCTCGGACAGGGCGGCGGCCACGGCATCGGCGATGCTGTTGTCCTGCGGCGCGGGCGCGGCTTCGGCCAAGGCGGTGGCGGCGGGTGCTTCCGCCTTTGGGGTTTCCGCCGTGCGCGCCGGGGGTTTTGTGCGGGGCCGGGCACTGGATGCCGGGGCCAGCGAGGGCTTGTCTTCGGTTTCCACAGCCTCGGTGATGATCTGGGTCGTTGCAGCTTCGGGGGCCGCTTTGGGCTTGTCCTCTTCCACCACCTGCGCGTCCGGCGCGGCATCCGGGCTGACCGCAGGCGTGGGCATCTCTGCCACTTCGGCATCCAGATCCGGCGTCTCGGCCGGAACCGGGGCCACGCGGGGCGCATCCTGGGGCTTTGCCTCGGTGGTATCGGGAACCAGAAGGGGCTGGTCGGCATCGGTGACAGGGGCAGGCGGCGCAGGTTCCGCCACCTCTTCGGGGACGGGAAGGGGTTCGATCTGGCTGACGTCCGGCGCGCTTTCCTGCAGCGGCCCGGGCTGCGCCTCGGGGTCCGGTTCTGTCAGGGGCTTTGCCTCGGGCCGCGGCGAAACGGCCGGATCAAGCACCGGGTCGGCAGGTTTCGGCTGATCGACAACTGCGGCCACGTCCGGTTTGCCTGCGGCGGCCGCGGCCAGTTCTTCATATTGCCTGGCCGACAGCAGGGAAACCGATGTCACGGCCACCTCGGGCACATCGCGGGGCGGCTGAAAGAACCCTCCCACCGCGACCCACAGGATCAGGCCCGCGTGACCTGCGCCCGAGATGATCTGCCCCGTGTTCATGCCCGCCCGGCCTTAGCCGCCATCCGCGCCGAAGTCCGGCCCGTCGGCATCCATCACCATGCCGATATCGCGAAAACCGCCCGCGTTCAGCGCGCCCATGACCTGGGCCACCCGCTCGTAAGGGACCGACCCGTCGGCGCGCAGGAAAACCTTGGTGCCGGTCCGCTCTGCCGCGATGGCGCGCAGCTTTGGAATAAGCTCGCCGTCGGGCGTTTCGGTGGTCTGGATCATCAGACGGCCATCCGCCGTGATGGTGATGGTCAGCGGTTCTTCCTGTTCGGTCGGCAGGGCGGTGGCTGCGGTTTGCGGCAGTTGCACCGGCACGCCCACGGTCAGCATCGGGGCCGCAACCATGAAGATGACCAAAAGCACCAGCATGACATCGACAAAGGGTGTGACGTTGATTTCCGACATCGCAGGGCTTTTGCCGCGCCGCCGCCGCCGGCGCCGCCCGCCCCCCGATGCTGCCTTTACGACCCCTGCCACCATGTCAGGCGTCCAGCTGGCGTGACAGGATGGTGGCGAATTCGTCGGCAAACGCCTCGTACCCGCCGATGATCCGTTCGGCATCGGCGTTCAGCTTGTTGTAGAACACCACTGCCGGAATGGCGGCGATCAGGCCCACCGCAGTTGCCAGCAGCGCCTCGGCGATGCCGGGGGCCACGACGGCAAGGTTGGTGTTCTGCGAAACCGCGATCTGCTCGAAGCTGTGCTTGATCCCCCAGACCGTTCCGAACAGGCCGATGAACGGGGCGGTGGACCCCACGGTTGCCAGAAAACTCAGCCCCGAATTCAGGTTCTCGCTTTCCTTGGCGATGGCGACATCCATCGACCGGTCGATGCGGGCCTGTGCCCCGGCAATCAGACCGCCGTCCTGGCGGTGACTGCGCCGCCATTCCAGCATGCCGGCGGCGAAAATCTTTTCGCTCGCCCCGTCCGGCGCGGGCCCGATCCTTTCGTAAAGATCGTCCAGCGGCTCTCCCGACCAGAAGGCACCGTCGAAGATGGCCGCCTCGCCCCGCGCCTTGCGGAACTGGATATGCTTCTGGACGATGATCGCCCAGGACCAGAAGGACGAGACAAAAAGCATGATCATCACCACCTTGACGGTGAAGGTCGCGCGAAGAAAAAGGGCAACCAGCGAGAAATCAATCTCCTGCGCTGCCGCGAGGGTCTGGGTATCCATCAAGCCTGCTCGTTTGCCGTGCCGCATCTGATCGCGCGGCTTCTGTCACCGGACTCTACCCGGAAACCAGAGGGAATGCCAACACATCTGCGTCACTCCCGGCGGATCATCCCTGTGACAGGCGCTGCCGCAGCCCGGCAGGCAGGCGCACCACGCGCCCGTCGGGGCCCATCGGCACCAATGTCACCCGTGCCGCGAACAGCACCGCGCCGTCGCGCAGCACCGCCTGATCCAGCACGATCCGCGCGCCCTTTGGCGGCAGGACAGAGGTCGTGACCGTCAGCCAGTCATCAAAGACCGCAGGGCGAAGATAGTCGGCCTGCAGGTGGCGCACGGCGAACACGATGCCCTCATCCCGGCGCAGCGCCGCCTGATCCACGCCCAGCGCCCGCACCCATTCGCTGCGGCCGCGTTCGATGAACTTCAGGTAATTGGCATAATAGACGATGCCGGCAAGGTCGGTATCCTCGTAATAAACACGCAAGGACAGGCTGTGGGGCATCGGGCATCGCCTTGAAACACAGGACTTTCCTATCGTGACGATACGGCCCGGGCAAGGCAGCCTGCGCTGCGGCCGGGCATCATGCCGCCCGCCTCAGGCCGCATCGACCAGACCGCGCCCGCGCAGCAGCGCCTCTACCCCCGGCATCCGCCCCCGGAAGGCGGTGTAAAGCGCCTCTGCCTCCTGCGAGCCGCCGGCCGACAGGATGTGCTGCTCCAGCCGGGCGGCCACGGCGGGGTCAAAGGGGTTGCCCGCCTCCTCAAACGCCTCGAACGCGTCGGCATCCATCACTTCGGACCACATGTAGCTGTAATAGCCCGCCGAATAGCCGTCGCCCGCGAAGACATGGGCGAAATGGGGCGTGGCGTGGCGCATGCGGATGGCGCGGGGCATGCCGATTTCGGCCAGCACCCCGGCCTCTCGCGCCACCGGGTCGGCGGGCGGCATTCCTTCGTGAAACGCCAGATCGACAAGGGCCGAGGCCACATATTCCACCGTGGCAAAGCCCTGGTCAAAGCTGCGGGCCGCCAGAAGCCTGTCCAGCATCGCCCGCGGCATGGGTGTGCCCGTGGCATGATGGCGGGCGTGGCGCGCCAGCACCTCGGGCACCTCAAGCCAGTGTTCGTAAAGCTGGCTGGGCAGTTCCACAAAATCACTCGCCACCGATGTGCCCGAAATGTAGTCATAGGTCACGTCCGACAGCATCTGGTGCAGGGCATGGCCGAATTCGTGGAACAGCGTGCGCGCATCGTCATAGGACAAAAGCGCAGGGTCGCCTTTCGCAAAGTTGCACACATTGACCACCACGGGAGTTACCGCGCCGCCCAGCTTGCGCTGGCTGCGGATGGCGGAACACCAGGCGCCCGACCGCTTCGATTCCCGCGCAAAGTAGTCGCCAATGAAGACGGCCAGGTGTTGGCCGTTCCGCGTCACCTCCCACGCGCGTGCGTCCCCGTGGTAAAGCGGCACGTCCAGCGGGGTGAAGTGCAGCCCGAACAGACGCCCGGCACAGTCGAACGCGGCGGCGATCATGGCATCGAGCGGCAGGAACGGCTTCAGCGCCGCCTCATCCAGATCAAACTCGGCCTTGCGCCGCTTTTCGGCGTAGTAACGCCAATCCCACGGCTCCAGCGTATCGTTGATGCCATCGGCCTGCATCATGGCCTGCAACACCGCCGCATCCGCCAGCGCGCGGGCGCGGGCCGGTTCCCACACGCGCAACAGCAGGTCGCGCACGGCACCCGGATTGCGGGCCATCTCGGTTTCCAGCTTGTACGTGGCGAAATCCGGGTAGCCCAGCAGCGCCGCGCGTTCCTGCCGCAGGGCCAGCGTTTCGGCGGCGATGGCGCGGTTGTCGTAATCATTCCCGTTCGCCCCGCGCGCCACCCAGGCCTGGCAGGCGCGTTGCCGCAAATCGCGCCGCGGCGAATACTGCAGGAAGGGCACGATCAGCGACCGGTTCAGCGTGATGACAGGGCCGGGCAACCCCCGCTCTGCCCCCGCCGCGCGGGCGCTTTCCACCACGAAATCCGGCAGGCCCTGCAGGTCTTCCGGCGCAAGCTCCATGAACCAGGCGCGTTCATCGGCCAAAAGGTTCTGCGTGAATTGCGTGCCCAGCACCGCCAGCCGCGCCTGAACCTCGGTCATCCGCGCGGCCCTGTCCCCCTCAAGCTCCGCCCCCGCGCGCACAAAGCGGCGGCGATAGAGCATCAACACCCGCTCCTGCTCGGCCGTCAGGGCCAGCCTGTCGCGATCCTGCCACAGGGTGTCGATGCGCTGGAACAGGGGGCGGTTGTTCGTGATTTCGGACGAATAGGCGGCAAGCTTTGGCGCAAGGTCACGCTGCAACGCCTCTCGCGCCGCTGTGCTGTCGGCGCTTGCAACGCTGTAAAAGACGGCTGCCAGCCGCGAAAGCGTTTCCTCGCACATTTCCAGCGCCTCGATGGTATTGGCAAAGGTCGGCGCGGCGGGGTCTTCCGCGATGGCGGCGATGGCCGCCCGCGCCTCGGCCAGGCCCTGGTCAAGGGCGGGGGCGAAATCTTCGTCGCGGATGGCGTCGAAGGGGGGCAAGCCGAACGGCGCGGTCCAGGGGGCAAGCAAGGGATTGGTCATCGGCGCATCTCCTTTGCGCGCAGCCTAGGGGCCGCCCCGGCAAAGGTCCACCCGCCTGCGGTCCGCCCCGGTTCACATGGCCGTGCTGCCCTATCGCTGCTCTGGCCCGCGCATCCGCCGTTCCAGCCGCCGCAGGGCCAGCGACAGGGTGATCGTCATCGTCAGATAGACCAGGGCCACCACGTTATACGTCTCGAAGTAGCGAAAGTTGCCCGCCGCCGTGACCTTGCCAAGCTGGGTGATGTCGCTGACCCCCAGCACCGAGACAAGGCTGGAATCCTTGACCATCGCCACGAAATCATTGCCAAGCGGCGGCAGGATGGTGCGGAAGGCCTGGGGAAAGATGATGTGGCGGAACCGCTGCCGGCCGTTCAGGCCCAGCGCCTGCGCCGCCTCGATCTGGCCCCGGTCCACCGACAGCAGCCCGGCGCGGAATACTTCGGCCAGAAAGGCGGAATAGGCGATGGCCAGCGCAATGATCGCCCGCCACAGCAGCGGAAAGTCGCGCGTCTGCCACGGGTCAATGCCAAGCGAAGAGGTCATCCAGTTCCAGGCCGCGACCATGGCGGGGGCCAGAACGAAGGCCACATAAAGCAAAAGAACGATGATCGGGATACCCCGGATCACCTCGACATAAACCTGCGCGATCTGGCGCAGCATGATGCTGCGCGACAGGGCGGCCAGTGCCAGCGCCAGACCCAGCGCCGAGGCCAGCGCAAAGCTGACCACCGTCACGAAAACGGTGATGCCGATGCCCTTGACCAGCGTGCGCAGCACCTGGGCGTAAAGCTCGTTCGCCACGACAAGCCAGAACAGATACAGCCCCACCCCCGCAAGGAGGAGGAGCCAGTACGGAAAATCGCTGTCCTGATCAGGGGGGCGGTTCATTGCAGTGGCCCCGGTTCAGGCCCGGGGCCTGCCGGGCGTCATTCGCCCATCTTGAAATCAAGGAACCACTTGGTGTTCAGCGCATCGATCGTGCCATCGGCCTTCATCGCCGCAATTCCGGCATTGATCGGGGCCACAAGGTCGGACCCCCTGGGAAAGATGAAGCCGAAATCCTCGGTCCCCAGCTTTTCGCCGATGATCTTCAGCCCGCCATCGGATGCCGCGACATAGCCCGCGCCCGCCGTGCCGTCGGTCAGCACCAGATCGACATCGCCCGCCCGCAGGGCCTGCACGGTGGCGCCAAAGGTTTCGAACAGCTTGATGCGCGGGTTCGCCTCGTTCCCGTCCAGCACCTCGTAGACGCCGACATAAAAGGGCGTGGTGCCGGGCTGGGCGGCCATCAGCAAGTCCGGGTTCGCGGCAAAGCCGGCCTTGTCGGCAAAGCGCGTCTCGTCGCCGCGCACCATCATCACCATTTCAGACCGCATGTAGGCGTCCGAGAAATCGACCTTCTCCTTGCGGTCATCGCGGATGGTGATGCCGGTCATGCCGATATCGAACTGGCCTTCCGACACGGCGGGGATCATCGCATCCCAACTGATGTTTTCATACTTGACCGTGAAGTTCAGGCGTTTGGCCAGATCCGCCATCGCATCATATTCCCAGCCGATGGCCGCGCCGCTGGCCGGATCGACGAACTGCAGGGGCGGATAGGCGTTTTCGGTCACAACGACCACCTCGCGCCCGCCAAGGTCGGGCAGGTCCTGTGCGGTGGCAACGGTGGCGGCAAGGGCAAGGCCAAGGCTGGCAAGGGCGGCGGAAAATTTCATCTGGTTCTCCCGGTTCAAGATCATGCGGTGTAGATTACGGTGTGCTCGCAGGCGCTGTCCAGTCGCTGGCGCGGGCCTGCCCGCAGACCGGGCAATCGGCCCGCCTGCGCAGCGTGACAGACCGGTTTTCGCCATGCAGACCGTCGAACAGCAACAGCCGCCCGCGCAGACTGTCCCCGGCACCGGTCAGGAATTTCACCGCTTCCAGCGCCATCATGCTGCCCAGAACGCCCGGCAGGGGGGCCGCAACCCCGGCCTCGGCGCAGGACGGCACCATTCCCGGCGCGGGCCGCAGGGGAAAGACACATTCATAGCATGGCCCGCCGCCTGCGGGATGATACAGGCTGATCTGCCCTTCCCATTGCGTGATGGCCGCCGCGATCAGCGGCTTTGCCAGGGCAACCGCCGTGCGGTTCGCCAGATAGCGGGTGTCGAAATTGTCGGACCCGTCCAGGATCAGGTCATAACCGGCAAAGAGGTCTGCCGCGACCGCGCTGTCCAGCCTGCGCCGATAGGGGCGCACCTCGATGAAAGGGTTAAGGGCGCGCATCGCATCGCTGGCCGACTGCACCTTGGGCCAGCCGATCCGGGCATCGGTATGGATGACCTGGCGCTGCAGGTTGGATGTCTCGACCAGGTCGTCGTCGATGACACCGATGGTGCCTGCGCCGGATGCGGCCAGGTACAACAGTGCCGGGGCCCCCAGCCCGCCCGCCCCGATCACCAGCACCCTGGCATCCTTCAGCCGCCGCTGTCCCGGCCCGCCGATTTCGCGCAGCAGGATGTGGCGCGCATAACGGTCCAGCTCGGCCGGGCGGAAGGCCTGTGTGGCCGGGACAACCGGCCTGGGCAGCGCGCGCTGGCGCAGACGGCCAAGCCCGGCCCGGTAGGCGGCAATCACCGCCGCAGCCAGGCCAAGCGTCAGCCAGACCTGCGCCGACCCGCCCGTTGCCAGGCGCAGCGGATGCCCGTCAGGCAGCACAAGGTGTTCGATAACCACCAGGACCCACAACACCGCGATCAGGATAAGCCGCTGGCGGCGCGGCACCTTCATCAGCACGCCGATGCCCCAGATCACGGCGGCAAGGCCCAGAACAAACAGCATCAGCCCCGCCCGGTGGAGCCAAAGCCACCCTCGCCCCGCGCCGTACCGCTTAGCCCCGCCACCGTTTCGAACCGGGCCTGAACCACCGGGGCGACGATCAGCTGCGCAATGCGGTCGCCGTGACGGATCGTATAGGGTTCGTCCCCCAGATTGATCAGCAGCACACCCAGGGGACCGCGATAGTCACTGTCGATGGTGCCGGGCGTGTTGGGCAGCGTGATGCCGTGTTTCAGGGCAAGACCGGACCGGGGGCGGATCTGCACCTCGAAGCCTGCGGGAATCTCCATCCGCAGCCCGGTCGGCACAATCGCCCGGTGCATGGGATCCAGGATGAACCCCGCCCGGCGGTCCCGGGGCCTGAGGTTGGCCCGGATATCCGCCCCTGCGGCCCCCGCCGTTTCATAAGACGGCAGGCCAAGGCCGGCATCTGCCCAGGGTTCCCACAGAAGGCGCAGGACCGGCGCGGTTCCGCTCATGTCAGCGCCCGGGATATCATGTCGGCCAGCCGACGCGCGACGGCGTCCTTGGTCATGCGCGGCCAGGTTTCGGTGCCGGTGGCGGTGATCAGCGTTACCACAGTGTCGGTTCCGCCCATGATGCCCGTCTCGGGGCGCACATCATTGGCGATGATCCAGTCGCAGCCCTTGCGCGCCCGCTTTTGTGCCGCATGGGCGATGACATCATCGGTTTCGGCGGCGAACCCCACGACAAGCTGCGGCCGGGGCTTGCCTTGCGCGACGGTTGCCAGAATATCGGGGTTCTCGGCAAGGTGCAGCCCGGGCGGCGCGCCTGTGGCGGTCTTCTTCATCTTGCGGTCGCTGGCGTTCCGGACCCGCCAGTCTGCCACCGCCGCCGCGAAGACAGCCGCGTCGGCAGGCAGGGCCGCCGTGACGGCTGCCAGCATCTCCTGCGCCGTCTGCACCGGAATGACCGTGACCCCGCCGGGCGGCGGAACGCTGGCCGGGCCGGTGATGAAGCTGACGCGCGCGCCCAGCGCCGCCAGCGCCCGCGCTATCGCCGTGCCCTGCGCCCCCGACGAGCGGTTGGCAATGTAGCGGACCGGATCAATCGGCTCGTGCGTGGGGCCAGAGGTGACCAGAACATGTTTTCCGCGCAGCGGCCCTTCGGCCAGCGCCGCCTCGATTGCCGCAACAATCTCTGGCGGTTCGGCCATGCGGCCCGGCCCGAATTCACCGCAGGCCATGTCGCCCGTGCCGGGGCCTGCGGTCAGCACGCCATCCCCGGCCAGCGTCGCCAGATTGCGCTGCGTCGCCGGATGGGTCCACATGCGCACATTCATCGCCGGCGCGATCAGAACCCGCGTGTCGGTCGCCAAAAGCAGGGTTGATGCCAGATCATCGGCCCGGCCCTGCGCCATCTTCGCCATCAGGTCCGCCGTCGCCGGCGCAACCACGATCAGATCCGCGCTTCGCGAAAGCTGGATGTGCCCCATTTCGGCCTCGTCCGTCAGGTCGAAAAGATCGGTATACACCCTGGCACCGGCCAGCGCGGCGACCGACAGCGGGGTGACGAATTCGGTGCCGGCGCGCGTCAGAACGGGCGTCACCGACGCGCACCGCTCTTTGATCCGGCGGATCAGATCAAGCGCCTTGTAGGCGGCAATGCCGCCGCCGATGATCAGAAGAATGCGCTTGCCCGCCAGCATGAAACGCCCTTTGGCCCACGACCCCTGCCTTGGTGTAGGGGCCATGCGCGCAGAACTCAACCACCCTGCGGCGGATCGGTGGCAAAGGCGGCGCAGGGATCATCGCGCGGGACAGCCTTTGTCACGATCCAAAGATCATAAGGTTGTCCGGCGGCGGCAGGGCCTTCGATCTGGCCGACCGACAGCACGCGCGCCTGCGGGGCCACGCGCGCCAGAACGGCGGGGACGCCCCGGTCCACCCGCGCGTGGCCGGACCCGGTGATGACCGCAACCGGGCCGCCCGTCCCGTCCAGCGCCTGGACCACGGCGCGGGCCAGCGCCGCATCGCGCAGCCGCTGGGCCTCGACCATGCCTGCCAGCAGGTCTTCGGGCAGGGCATTGCAATGTGCCTCGCGCTGTTCGGCCTCGCGCAGGGACTGATCTTCGGGCGAAAGCGGGGTTGTCAGACCATAGCGCGGCGCATCGGCCCCAAAGACCCGGGCAGCCCCGTCGCGGACCGCGCGCCGCGCATCGCCGGGCGGCAGATCACCGCCATAGATGCGCGCCTGTGGCGCGGCGACAAAGATCGGATGATACATGGCAAAGTCCGGCCAGCCGGAGGTCTGCCAGCCAAAGGCCCGCGCCATCGCGGCGGCGTCGCCCCGGTCCGGCGGTGTCTGAAGGGCCTTCTGCGGCGTCAGCATTTCAAAAACCAGCGCGCGGGGTTTCAACGCGGCAACGGCAATGGCCTGATTGCGGTGATGCTCGGGGTTGTCGTGAATCTCGCCCAGGATCACCACATCTGCGGGCAAAAGCCGCCCAAGGTCATCGGCGGCGATTTCCATGGCAAGCGCCGGGCCTGCAACCAGCGCAAACCCGGCCAGGCAGATGCCGCGCAAAAGATGGCGCGGGTCAGCCAAGGAAATGGTGCACTTCCCTCGACTGCGATTCAAGGCTGCGGCGCATCTTGGCATAGGCGGCCGCTTCCAGCTGACGGACCCGCTCTTTGGATAACCCCAGCTCCTCGCCCAGCGATTCAAGCGTGCGCGCCGTGTCACGCAGCTTGCGTTCGGTGACAATGAAACGTTCGCGCTCGTTCAGCTCCTGCATCGCCTTTATCAACCAGGTTCGCAGACGGGCGGTATCATGCGCCTCTTCCACACGCTCGGCCGCCTGGTCGTTGCCGTCCTCCAGCGCGTCGATCCATTCGCGCCCTTCCTCTTCGGACGACTGGGTGGCATTCAGCGAAAAGTCGGACCCGGACAGGCGCCCTTCCATCATCTCGACATCCGCAAGCGGCACGCCAACCTCGCGCGCGATCAACTCGCGCAGCTGATGGCTGTCAAGGGATTCGCCGCGCTGCGCTGCCTCGCGCTCCAGCTTGGCCTGCACGCGGCGCAGGTTGAAGAACAGCGATTTCTGTGACGAGGTGGACCCGGTGCGCACCATCGACCAGTTGCGCATCACATAATCCTGGATGCTCGCCTTGATCCACCAGACCGCATAGGTCGAAAACCGTACCCCCCGGTCCGGGTCGAACTTGTCTGCGGCCTTCATCAGGCCAAGGCCTGCTTCCTGAATCAGATCGTTCATCGGGGCGCCGTAGCGGCGGAACTTTGCGGCCATGGAGATTGCAAGGCGCATGTAGGCCGTGATCAGCCGGTGCAGGGCCTGCTCGTCACGCTGGTCGCGCCAGGCATAGGCAAGGCGCAGTTCGGTTTCCGCATCCAGCAATTCTGCCTTCATTGCTTGGCGCGACATGGATTGGTCGGTATATCCGTCGAATGCCAACTTTCGCCTCCATGCAGTCCATTGATACCTGTGCGTGTTACGGTGCCAGGCCGTGACCGGATCAATTGTTTCGCCGCAGATGTGGAAAAATGCCTGCGTCATCGGCGGTGCCCGATCAGGGAAATCCGCCTTCGCTGAAAATCTGGTCACCGCGACCGGGCGGCGGCGCATCTACATCGCAACGGCAGAGGCCTGGGATGACGAAATGCGCGACCGGATTGCGCGCCACAGGCAGGGCCGTGGCGACGGCTGGGAAACCCTGGATGCCCCGCTTGATCTGTCAGGCACCCTGGCCGCCATTCCCGCGGATGCCGCCGTTCTGGTGGATTGCGCGACCCTGTGGCTGTCCAACCACATGCTGGCCGGGCATGATCTGGCCGCCGAGACGGCCAACCTGCTGGCGGCGCTTGCCGCCTGCGCCGCCCCGGTCGCGGTGGTGTCCAACGAGGTCGGCTGGGGCATCGTGCCGGACAATGCGCTTGCCCGGCGGTTCCGCGATGCCCAAGGCCGACTGAACCAGCAGATGGCAGCCCAGGCGGACCTGGTTGTGGGGGTCATGGCCGGGCTGCCCTTTGCCCTCAAGGGCCGCCTGCCGGGGGCACCCGCATGACCCGGCTGTGGTGGGTGCGTCACGGACCGACCCATGCCCGCGAGATGATCGGATGGACCGACCGCGCGGCGGACCTTTCGGACCATGGGGCGATCACGCGGCTGCGCGACCATCTGCCCGCAGCCCCCGTGGTGTCATCCGACCTGGTCCGCGCGATGCAGACCGCCGCCGCGATCTGCCGGGGCCAGCCGCTGCCGCCGCTGCCCGCGCTGCGGGAAATCCACTTCGGTGCCTGGGAAGGCCTGCGCTTTGCCGAGGCCGAGGCGCGCGACCCCGTCCTGATCCGGCGCTTCTGGGAAGACCCGGGCGATGTCGCGGCCCCGGGCGGCGAAAGCTGGAACGGCCTGTCCGCGCGCGTCAACGCGGCGGCCGATGCGCTGATTGCAGACCATGAGGGCGACCTTGTGATCGTGGCGCATTTCGGTGCCATCCTGACCCAGATCGAACGGGCGCTGGGCATTTCCACAGCCCAGGCCTTTGCGCAAAGGATCGATCCCCTGTCCGTCACCTGTATCGAGGTGCAGTCCGGCATCTGGTGCCTGCGCAGCGTCAATGTCACAGTCTGACCGCTGCGGGTGACGGGAATTGCCGTGCCGCGTCGTTTTGCAGACCGCGCCAGCCCCGCCGGGCCGGGGCTGCCGGAAGGAGACCGCCCTTGACCCATGACCTTGCCATTGCCGACCGCGCCTATTCCAGCTGGTCGCTGCGCGGCTGGCTTTTGTTCGATGCCTTCGGCCTGCCCGTCCGGACCCGCAGCGCCCGGCTTTATACCGACGAACTGCCGCAGATGCTGGCGGGGTTCTTTCCCGCGCGCACCGTGCCGGTGATGCGCACCCCCGAGGGCACCGTCGTGTCCGAAAGCCTGGCCATTGCCGAAGAACTGGCCAGCCGCCACCCGGACGCGGGCCTTTGGCCCGCAGATCCCGCCGCCCGCGCGGTGGCCCGCGCCCTGGCAGCGGAGATGCACGCAGGCTTCAGCGCATTGCGCAGCCATTGCCCGATGAACCTGCGCGTCAGCTACACCGATTGCGCCCCGCCCGACACCGTGCAGGCCGATCTGGCGCGGATCGAGCTGCTTTGGTCCTGGGCCAGGCAGCAGACGGGCGCGCAGGGGGCATGGCTCTGCGGGGCCTATTCGGCTGCCGATGCCTTTTTCGCGCCGGTGGCGGGCCGCATTGCCGGTTACAACCTGCCTGTCGGGGCCGGGGCCGCCGCCTATGTCGCCGCCCATCTGGCGCATCCGTCGTTCCGGCGCTGGCGCGCCATGGGTCTTGCCGACGGGGCCGATCAGGACGTTTACCGGCGCGCCTATCCGCGCAGGCCCTGGCCCGGCCCGGCCCCGCTGGCCGCGCGCGCGGTGGACACCGGCCCTTCGGTCAACACCACCTGCCCCTATTCCGGCAAGCCCGTCACCCATTTTCTGGAATCGAGCGGGCGCATCTACGGCTTTTGCAATGCCTTCTGCCGCGACAAGACGGTGGCGGATCCCGAAGCCTGGCCGGAATTCATGGCCATTCACCAATCGTAAACCATTTGCCGGCTAATCGTTAACCCTGTGGCAGGGTAAGGCTTGGGCAAATGGTTGCGCGCGCGCACACGGTGGCCTTTGAAGGGGTCGAGGCGCGACCGGTAGAGGTGCAATGCGCCGTCTCGCCCGGCCTGCCGGGCTTTACCATTGTCGGCCTGCCGGACAAGGCCGTGTCCGAAGCGCGCGAGCGGGTACGGGCGGCGCTGTCGGCCATGTCCATCGCCCTGCCGTCGAAACGCATCACGATCAATCTGTCGCCCGCGGACCTGCCCAAGGAAGGTTCGCATTTCGACCTGCCCATCGCCATTGCCTTGCTGGCGGCACTGGACATTCTGCCAAAGGATGCCGTCGATGGCACGCTCGCCCTGGGCGAGCTGTCGCTGGATGGCACGCTGGTGGCGGTGATCGGCGCGCTGCCCGCCGCCATGGCGGCCGCTGAAGAGGACCGCATCCTGCTTTGTCCGCGCGCCTGCGGCCCCGAGGCGGCCTGGGTCGGCGCGACCCAGGTCATCGCGGCAGGATCGTTGAACGATGTGGTACGCCACTATACCGGCCAGACCCCGATCGCCGCCGCCGAGGCGGGCGAGGTGCTGGCCGCACCGCAGGGACGCGACCTGCGCGACGTCAAGGGTCAGGAACGCGCCAAGCGGGCGCTGGAAATCGCGGCGGCCGGGCGGCACCATGTGCTGATGGTGGGCAGCCCGGGATCGGGAAAATCCATGCTGGCCGCGCGCCTGCCCGGGATCCTTCCCGATCTGTCCGCCGCCGAGGCGCTGGAAACCTCGATGGTGCATTCGCTGGCCGGCCTTCTGTCCGAAGGCGGCATTTCGCGCAGCCGCCCCTTCCGCGAGCCGCATCATACGGCGTCGATGGCAGCGATCGTCGGCGGCGGCAAGGGGGCGAAGCCGGGAGAGATCAGCCTGGCGCATAATGGCGTGCTGTTCATGGACGAATTCCCGGAGTTTCCGCGCAACGTGCTGGAAACGCTGCGCCAGCCCATCGAGACCGGCGAGGTCGTGGTCTCTCGCGCCAATGCCCATGTGCGCTATCCCTGCCGGTTTCTGCTGATTGCTGCGGCAAACCCCTGCAAATGCGGTTATCTGGCCGATCCGTCGCGCGCCTGCGCCAGGGTGCCCGTTTGCGGCGAAGATTACCTGGGCCGCATTTCCGGGCCGCTGATGGACCGCTTCGATCTGCGCGTCGAAGTGCCGCCGGTGGCCTTTACCGACCTTGACCTGCCCGCGACCGGGGACTCTTCGCAACAGGTCGCGGCGCGCGTTGCCCGGGCGCGGCAGCGGCAGGCGCAGCGCTTTGCCGGTACGCCCGGCGTGCGGGTGAATGCCGATGCCGAAGGCGCGCTGCTGGAAGACATTGCCACGCCCGACGCCGACGGGCGCGCCCTGCTGTCGCGCGTGGCTGACCGGTTCGGCCTGTCGGCGCGCGGCTATCACCGCGTCCTGCGGGTTGCGCGCACCATTGCCGACCTTGACGGCGAAAACGTTGTGCAAAAGCCCCACATCGCCGAAGCGGTGGGCTACCGTCTGGCCGTCGGCACCAAATCCTGAGCCGGGTCAGGCGGCGCGCCTGGCTTCGATCACCTCCCAGATGCGGGCGGCACCATTGGTGCCGTCGAACCGCTCCAGCTCCTGCAGGCCGGTTGGCGAGGTCACGTTGATCTCGGTCAGCCAGTCGCCGATCACGTCGATCCCGACAAAGAGCTGACCCTTGGCCTTCAGTTCCGGTCCGATGGCCGCGCAGATCTCGCGGTCGCGCGCCGTCAGCCCGGTCTTTTCCGGCCGCCCGCCCGCATGCATGTTGGACCGGGTCTCGCCGGCCTGAGGCACGCGGTTGATCGCGCCGACAGGCTCGCCGTCAACCAGGATGATGCGCTTGTCGCCCTTCACGACATCGGGCAGGAATTTCTGCACGATCAGCGGCTCGCGGCTCATGCCCGTGAACAGCTCGTGCAGCGAGGCCAGGTTGCGGTCGTTCGGGTCCAGCCGGAACACGCCGGCCCCGCCGTTTCCGTAAAGCGGCTTCAGGATGACATCGCCATGACGTGCCTTGAAGGCGCGGATGGTCGCCAGGTCGCGGGCGATCATGGTGGGGGGCGTCAGGTGCGGATAATTCAGCACCAGCAGCTTTTCCGGCGAATTGCGCACCCAGAACGGATCGTTCACCACCAGGGTGCCGGGATGGATCCGCTCCAGGATATGGGTGGTGGTGATGTATCCCATGTCGAAAGGCGGGTCCTGGCGCAGCCAGACGACGTCAAAGCTGGCAAGATCCACCTCGGCCTCCGGGCCATAGGTTACGTGGTTGCCCTTTTCGCGGCGCAGATCAATCGGCCAGCCGCGAGCGGTCACGCGCCCCTCGTCGAAAGCCAGCCTGTCGGGCGTGTAGAAAAAAAGGCTGTGCCCGCGGGCCTGCGCCTCCAGCGCGATGCGGAACGTGCTGTCCGCCCCGATGTTGACGGACCCGATGGGGTCCATCTGCAGTGCAACCTTCAGGCCCATGCTGTCCTCCGCCACGACGCCCCTACATGGCGCAGCGCGGTGCGGGTTGCAATCATGCAGGGTCAGGCGGCAAAGGCATTCTCGATGATTTCGATGCGGCCCGCGTCATCCACCAGCGCCACGTCGAACCGCGCCGCAGTATCCTGCCCCGCCGGTTCCTGCCCCAGAAAGACCGAGGCCGAGGCACAGATGCGCGCCATCTGCCGGCCTGTCAGGTGCAGGGCCGCTTCGGCGTGGCTGCGGCTTTGCTTGACTTCGATAAAGATCACTTCGGCACCGTTGCGGGCGATCAGATCGATCTCGCCCGCCGGGGAACGCCAGCGGCGCGCGGCGATGGGTGTGCCGCCGGTTTCATAAAGCCGCGCAACCGCCGCTTCCGCCGCGATCCCGGCATGGTAAGACACTGCCCCGCTCATTCCCGTTCCGCCAGTTGCAACGCCATCCGGTAGACATCCTTGCGCGGCAGGTTCAGCGCCGCCGCCACCCTTGCCGCAGCATCCTTGACCGAGCCGTGCCCAAGCGCGTCGCGCAAGGCCGCCTTGATGCTTGCGTCATCAACCACACGCTCGCCCGGCCGGTCGACCAGAACAACAATTTCCCCCTTGACCGTCCGGCCGGCGAAAGCTTCAGCAAGCTGCCCGAGGGTTCCGCGCGATACCTCTTCGAAACGTTTGGTCAGTTCGCGGCACACCGCAGCCGCGCGGTCCTTTCCGAAAGTTTCTGCCATTTCGGTTAACAGCCGGTTAATGCGCTTTGGCGATTCATACAAAATCAAGGTGGCAGGCACCTGTCCAAGCTCTGCCAGAAAGCGCGCCCGGTCCCCCGCCCCCGCCGGCGGAAAGCCGGCGAAAAGAAAGCGGTCACTTGGCAGGCCTGAAACCGTCAGGGCCGCCAGCACGGCAGAAGGCCCTGGCGCGGCCAGAACGGCAAGACCTTCGGCAATCGCGGCGCGGGCCAATTGAAAGCCCGGATCGGCGATCAGCGGCGTTCCGGCTTCCGGGGCATAGGCCACCGACTTGCCTTCTTTCAGCGCGCGCAACAGGCGCGGGCGCACCGCCTCGCCGTTGTGGTCGTGATAGGCAATCAGCGGACGGCCGTTCAGGGCGATGCCATGGATTTTCATCAGATGCCGCAGGGTGCGCGTATCTTCTGCGGCAAGCACATCGGCCCCTGCCAGAACATCAAGCGCGCGCAGGGTGATGTCGCGTGCGGCCCCGATGGGGGTTGCCAAAAGATGAAGGCCCGGCGTAACGGGCCGCAGCAGCGGCTTGGGGGGGCCGGTGGTCACAAAGAATGCTCCCTTCGAAAGTTGCCTTCCCCAAGCGAAGCGCATAGGCTCTGCGCCAAAGCTGTGATCGCCCTGACGAGAAGGAATACCGCATGTTGTCCGTTCTGTCGTGGGCCCGCAAGGCCCCGGGTGCACGCAAGGTCTTGGCATGGGTATCGCTTGGTCTTGCCTCGGCCGGACTTGCGGCCTGTGGCCCCATGGCAACCGGGCCCTCGCTGACCGGTGGCGAGGCGGTTCAGGTCGCACTTCTGGTCCCGTCAGGCTCCGGTCAAGCCAGCGACGAATACCTTGCGCGCAGTCTTGAAAACGCGGCACGGCTGGCCATGGCCGATCTGGGCGGCGTCAGGGTTGACCTGCGGGTCTACCCGACTGCCGGGCAGGCATCGCAGGCGGCCTCTGCCGCCACGCAGGCGGTCAGCGACGGGGCCCGGATCATTCTGGGACCGGTCTTTGCACAGGAAGCCAACGCGGCGGGCAATGCCATCGCGTCGTCCGGGGTCAGCATCCTGTCCTTTTCAAACAACCCGGCCATCGCGGGGGGCAATGTCTTCGTGCTGGGCACCACATTTCCGAACATAGCCAACCGCCTGTCGCGCTATGCGGTGCGGCAGGGCAAGGGCAACATCATGATCCTGCATGACCGCACCCCTGCGGGCGATGTCGGCCGTGCCGCCATAGAGGCCGGCATTGCCGCCGCAAGCGGATCGGTCGCGGGCGTGATGGGCAACGAGTTCTCGCAGACCGGGATCGTGGAGGCTGCCCCGGCCATGGCCGCAGCGGCCCGCAGCAACGGGGCCAATGCCCTGTTCCTGACGGCCGATACGGCCGGCTCGCTGCCGCTTCTGACCCAGCTGCTGCGCGACAACGGACTGACGCCTGCCGTCATCCAGTTCATCGGGCTGACGCGCTGGGATATTCCGCCGGCCACCCTTGCCCTGCCGGGCGTGCAGGGCGGCTGGTTCGCGCTTCCCGATCCGTCGCTGTACGAGCAGTATGTCCAGCGATACACCGCAGCCTATGCCACCCCGCCGCACCCCGTCTCGGGGCTGGCCTATGACGGCATTGCCGCCATCGGCGCGCTGGCGCGCAGCGGCGGCGGGCTGTCCGCCGCGGCCCTGACCCAGGGGTCGGGCTTTGCCGGCGTGACAGGGGTGTTCCGCCTGCTTCCGGACGGCTCGAACGAACGCGGCCTGGCCGTGGCAGAGATCCGCAACAATCAGATCGTCGTCATTGATCCCGCACCGCGAAGCTTCGGCGGTGTCGGCTTCTAGTCCGGCAAAGCCGCTGCCCCTGATCCTTCCGGACAGGCCGGGGATCATTCCCGATGCAGGGGCCCTGGTTGCCGCCGTCGCGGCCGAGATCGCGTGCGACACCGAGGCGCGTCAGGCGCGTGCCGTCGCGGTGCGGCACCTTTCGGAAGCGCGTACGCGCTGCAACGCGGCCCTGGCCGCAGGTTTTGCCGGTCATCCGCGCGACGCGCGGGCGCTGGTGCGCGCCCAGTCAGACCTGACCGACGCCCTGGTGACGGCCACGCTGCAGATCGCCATGCATCATCTGCACCCCCTTGCCAACCCGACCGAGGCAGAGCGTGTCGCCGTGCTGGCTGTCGGCGGATACGGCCGGGCAGAGATGGCCCCGCATTCCGATGTCGATCTGCTGTTTCTGACGCCGTGGAAGATCACACCCTGGGCAGAATCGGTGATCGAAAGCATGCTCTACATGCTGTGGGACCTGCGGCTGAAGGTGGGTCACGCCAGCCGCACGGTGAAGGATTGTCTGCGTCTGGGCCGGGAAGACATCACAATCCGGACCGCCCTGCTGGAGCACCGCTTTGTCGCCGGTCATGCCCCGCTGGCAGAGGAGCTGGGCGAGCGGCTGTGGAACGATCTGTTTCGCAACACCGGCCCCGAATTCATCGAGGCCAAGCTGGCCGAGCGGGCCGAGCGGCACCGCCGGCAAGGCGGCCAGCGCTATGTGCTGGAACCCAATGTAAAAGAGGGCAAGGGCGGCCTGCGCGACCTGCAGACCCTTTACTGGATCGGCAAGTATCTGCACCGGGTCCCCTCGGCCGAGGGCCTTGTGGCGGCCGGTCTGTTCACGCAGGACGAATACCAGACCTTTGCGCGGGCCGAAAACTTCCTTTGGGCTGTCCGCTGCCAGATGCATTACGCGACCAAACGCGCCACGGATCAGCTGACCTTTGACCTGCAGGTCGAGGTGGCACAGCGCATGGGCTATTGCGATGCGGGCGGACGCCGGGCTGTCGAGCATTTCATGCAGGATTACTTCCGGCACGCCACCCGGGTGGGCGAGCTGACGCGCATCTTCCTGACCCAGCTTGAAGC
This sequence comes from Rhodobacter sp., assembly GCA_020251025.1. GTDB lineage: Bacteria > Pseudomonadota > Alphaproteobacteria > Rhodobacterales > Rhodobacteraceae > Aliitabrizicola. The sequence goes on from JADCDI010000021.1 coordinate 50,953, forward strand.
GCGCCATGCCAAGCCCGAGGCGGCGATCAGCGGGCTGTTCCGCCGCAAGAAAAGGCTCCGCCCCGGACTGAAGCTGGTGCAGGGCCGGATCGACGTTGAGACGCCGTCAGCTTTTGTTGCCGACAAGCTGAACCTGCTGCGCATCTTCGGGGAATCCCTGCGGACCGGCTATCTTCTGCATCCCGGCGCCATGCGGCTGATCGCGGCCAATCTGGACCTGATCGACGACGACATGCGCTCGGACCCCGAGGCTGTGCATATCTTTCTGGACCTGCTTTTGAAGCACGGCAACCCGGAACGGTCCCTGCGCTGGATGAATGAGCTGGGCGTGCTCGGGGCCTTCATCCCCGAGTTCGAACCGATTGTCGCGATGATGCAATTCAATGTCTACCATCACTACACGGTGGACGAACACACGATCCAATGCATCAGCACGCTGGCCCAGATCGAACGCGGCGAATTGATCGAAGAGTTGCCCGTCGCCAGCCGCATCCTGACCGAGGGCGTGAACCGCCGGGTCCTGTACATGGCCCTGCTGATGCATGACATGGGCAAGGGCCGCCCCGAGGATCATTCCATCCTTGGCGCGCAGATCGCCCGGCGCCTGGCACCCAGGCTTGGCCTGTCGCCCGAGGAATCGGAAACGGTCGAATGGCTGGTGCGCTACCATCTGCTGATGTCCGACATCGCCCAGAAGCGCGATCTGAGCGACCCGCGCACGGTGCGCGATTTCGCCAAGGCGGTGAAGGCCAGGGAACGGCTGGATCTGCTGACGGTGCTGACCGTCTGCGACATTCGCGGTGTGGGGCCGGGCACCTGGAACAACTGGAAAGCCATGCTGCTGCGCCAGTTGTACCGCGACACGGCCACGGCCCTGGAGGGTGGCCTCGAATCCCTGAACCGGGCCCGGCGCGAGGACGAGGCCAAGCGCGCCCTGCGCGATGCCCTGCCGGACTGGGACGCAAAGGACCTGCGCGCCGAGACCGCCCGCCACTACCCCCCCTACTGGCAGGGCCTGACAACCGATACGCAGGCCGTCTTTGCCCGGCTGCTGCGCGGCCTGGCGGATGACGAGATCCGGATCGACCTGCACCCGGAGGCGGCCCGCGATGCCACGCGGGCCTGCTTTGCCCTGGCCGACCATCCGGGCATCTTCTCGCGGCTGGCGGGGGCGCTGGCGCTGGTGGGCGCGAATGTGGTCGATGCGCGCACCTATACGTCAAAGGACGGCTATGCGACGGCGGTGTTCTGGATCCAGGACGTGGAAGGCAAGCCCTACGAGGTGGCCAGACTGCCGCGTCTGCGCGGCATGATCGACAAGACGCTGAACGGTGAGATCAAGGCCCGTGACGCCCTGAAAGACCGCGACAAGGTCCGAAAGCGCGAAAGCCAGTTCCACTTTCCCACACATATCGTTTTCGACAACGAAGGCTCCGAGATCTACACCATCATCGAGGTCGATACCCGCGACCGCCCGGGCCTGCTTTATGATCTGACGCGCACGCTGGCGGCGGGCAACATCTACATTGCCTCTGCCGTGATCGCGACCTACGGTGCCCAGGTTGTCGATACCTTCTATGTCAAGGATATGTTCGGCTTGAAACTGCACACCAAATCGCGCCGGGACGCGCTGGAACGCAAGCTGCGGCAGGCCATTGCCGAAGGCGCGGAACGGGCGCTGCGTTGATCGGCCCCGCCCGCCCCCGCCGCTGCATCCTTGCCTGCGGTCTGCCCCGGCACGGCGTGCTGCCGGACCGGGTCTGACATGCAGCCCATCCGCCTGCTGCGCGGCTTCCTGACCGTCGGAAGCTGGACACTTGTCAGCCGGCTGGTGGGGTTCCTGCGCGATGTGATGATGGCGGCCTATCTGGGTGCCGGGCCGGTGGCAGAGGCCTTTCTCATTGCTTTTTCGCTGCCCAACATGTTCCGCCGCTTCTTTGCCGAAGGGGCCTTCAACATGGCTTTCGTGCCGATGTTCAGCAAGAAGCTGGAATCGGGCGAGGATGCGCAGGGCTTTGCCCGCGACGCCTTCAACGCGCTTGCCGGCGTGCTGATCCTGTTCACGATCATCGGCACCCTGGCCATGCCCGCGCTGGTCTGGGCCATGGCCAGCGGTTTTGTCGGCGACGCGCGCTTTGATCTGGCCGTTCTTTTCGGGCGGATCGCCTTTTCCTATATCCTGTTCATCTCGCTGGTGGCGATGCTGTCGGGCGTGCTCAATGCCTTCGGGCGGTTCACCGAAGCCAGCTTCGTGCCGGTGCTGATGAACCTGATGTTCATCGCGGCCATGCTGTTGGCGGAACGCGCGGGCTGGGATATGGGGCTGACCCTTGCCTGGACCGTGCCGGTCACCGGCATCGCGCAGCTTGGCTTTACCTGGATTTCCGCCCACCGCGCGGGCCTGCGCTTTACCCCCGGCTGGCCCCGGATCACGCCCGACCTGAAACGCCTGGCCATCATCGCAGGTCCGGCGGTTCTGGCGGGCGGCGTCGTGCAGGTGAACCTGCTGGTCGGCCGGCAGGTGGCTTCCTTTACCGAAGGGGCCGTTGCCTGGCTGTCCTATGCTGACCGGCTTTATCAGCTGCCGCTTGGGGTGGTGGGCATCGCCATCGGCACCGTGCTGCTGCCTGACCTGTCGCGCCGTCTGCGGGCGGGCGACCTGCAGGGCGGGCGTGACAGCCTGAACCGCGGGGCGGAATTTGCGCTGGCGCTGACCCTGCCCGCCGCCGTTGCCCTTGTGGTGATTGCCCTGCCGCTGACCACCGTGCTGTTTCAGCGCGGGGCCTTCGGCGCGGACGATGCGGCCAACACCGCGCTGGCGCTGGCCGCCTATGGCATCGGCCTGCCCGCCTTTGTGCTGCACAAGGTGCTGCAACCGCTGTTCTATGCCCGCGAAGACACCCGCCGCCCGTTCCGCTATGCCGTGATGTCCATGCTTGTCAACGCGGGCTTTGCGGTGGGGTTCATGCCGCTCATGGGCTTCATGTCGGCCGCTTTGGCCACGACCGTGGCGGGCTGGGTCATGGTCTGGCAGCTTTGGGCAGGGTCACGCGCCATGGGCGAGGCGGCGCAGACGGATGCCCGGCTGCGCCGCCGGCTTCCCCGGCTGGTTGCGGCCTCTGCCCTGATGGGCTGCTGCCTTTGGGCGGGTGCGATCCTGCTTGGCCCCGCCCTGGGCACGCCGGGGCTGCGCTATGTGGCCCTTGGCGGACTCGTGGCCACGGGTATCGTCAGCTACTTCGGCTTTGGCACGCTTCTGGGGGCGTTCCGCCTTGCCGATTTCAGGGCGGCGCTGCGCCGTCAGCGCTGACGCAGCTTGTCGCGGACCCGTCCCCACCCGCCGGGAGAGACGACGAAGGACAACAGAAACCCGGCCAGGAAAGCGGCAAGGTCGGCCACCCATTCCCAGCCGCCGCCAAAGATCATGCCGAACAGAAGCTGAAAGCCCAAAAGAAAGCCGATCAGCGTAAAGGCGCGGTATTTGTTGGCCCCCACCGCCGCCAGATTGACCCAAAGCAGAAAGGTGAAGCCGCCGATCAGCCCATAGACCGGCGGATAGCCCCCGATCAGCGGGGCCTGAAGGCCGGGGATCAGCGTATAGGCCAGCGCGCCTGCGATTGCCGCACCGAAATACACCACCAGAACCGCCCACCAGCGAAAGACTTCGCCCACCATCTTGCCGATGGCCAGCAGGATGACGATCACGAACAGGGCATGGGTGAAACTGGTATGGATGACGGGATAGGTCACGATCCGCATCAGCTGATCGGGCGGAAAGGCCCACTGATCGGTCATCTGCCGCATCAGGTCCGGCGAAAAGGCAAAGCGCTGGACAGCGTCCAGCCGCCAGCCCACCGCCTCGGGGCCGCCCGCCAGGCCGCGTGCGCCCAGGGTCACGACCACCTCCATCGCGATGATCGGCAGGGCCAGCGCCCAGACCACGGGCGGCAGCGGGTTCAGGGGCGGGGCGTTGGTGTCACGCTGCATTCTTGGGCCTTTCGGTGTCATCGCGGGCCTGCGCCCGACCTTTGGCGGTAACGGGCGTCGTTGACGCCCCCGCGCCCCAGCGATAAGCCCAAGGCACAACTTATTCCAGACGGAGTCCTTCATGGCCGGGCCGGTCAGAACGCCTCAGGCAGCGTCCTCGCGCATCTTCTCGGGCATCCAGCCTTCGGGCGGATTGACGCTGGGCAATTACCTTGGCGCGCTCAAACGTTTTGTCGAAAAGCAGGACGAGGGGATCGAGACGATCTATTGCCTTGTCGACATGCACGCGATCACCGTCTGGCAGGATCCGGCCAAGCTGCGTCACGCCACCCGCGAGGCGGCCGCCGGTTTCATCGCGGCGGGCATCGACCCGGCACGCTCCATCCTCTTCAACCAAAGTCAGGTCAGCGCCCATGCCGAACTGGGCTGGATCTTCAACTGCGTCGCGCGCATGGGCTGGATGAGCCGCATGACCCAGTTCAAGGACAAGGCGGGCAAGAACAGCGAAAACGTCTCGCTGGGCCTTTTCGCCTATCCCGCGCTGATGGCCGCCGACATCCTGGCCTACAAGGCCACCCATGTACCGGTTGGCGAGGATCAGAAGCAGCATCTGGAATTGTGCCGCGACATCGCGATCAAGTTCAACAACGACTATGCCGTCGATTTCTTTCCCGTGGTGGAACCCGTGATCGAAGGGGCCGCGACCCGCGTGATGAGCCTGCGCGACGGCACGAAGAAGATGTCGAAATCCGATCCCTCTGATCAAAGCCGCATCAACCTGACCGATGATGCAGACGAGATTGCCCGGAAAATCCGCAAGGCCAGGACCGATGCCGACCCCCTGCCCGAAACGCTGGACGGGCTGAAGGACCGGCCCGAGGCGCGCAATCTGGTCAACATCTATGCCGCCCTTGCCGGACACACGCCCGAGCAGGTCGTCTCCGATTTTGCCGGCGCGCAGTTTGGCACCTTCAAGCCGGCGCTGGCCGACCTTGCCGTGGCCAGGCTGTCGCCGATCACGGCGGAAATGGTGCGGCTGATGCGGGACCCCGGCGAAATCGACCGCATCCTGGGCGAAGGGGCCGACCGCGCCGATGCCATTGCCCGGCCGATCCTGAGGGATGTCTATGAGATCACCGGCATGATCCGGTCCCCCGGCCGGCGTTGACATGCTGCGGCCCGTGGCAAAGGCCTGTCTGACGCTTTGCCTGGTGCTGTCGCTTGTTACCACGGGACTGGCCGGGCTGCGCATTGCGCGCGACCCCCTGGTCGCCCCCCTGATCGACCGCAGCGGCCAGCAGATTGTCGCGGCAACAGACCGCCTGATGGCCGATTATGCCACGGCAGACCGGGTTGCCGGCCTGATTGCCGCAAGGCTTGGCGAAACCCCGCGCAACTGGGTGGCGATCGAGGCGCTGGAAGAGGTTGCGGCCGAGCGCGGCCTTTCCCTGCCGCCCGGTCTGACCGCCGCGCGGAACGCGGCCTGGGAAAAGGATTCGGACTGGCTGACGGGCATCGGCGAATGCGCCCGCTGCGCCTATGATCCCGCCGCCTGCACCCTGTCGAATGTGCTGGTCTGCCAGGTTCCCGTTGCCCTGACGCCGCTGGGCGACATTGCGGGCCTTGCGCGCGCGGGCAGCGCAGCCGCCACGGGCGGCGATGTGGACGAGATCGACCTGGGCCTGTCCGTCATCGGACTGGGGGCGACGGCGCTTGTGCTGGCCTCTGGCGGGTCGTCGGCTTTGGTCAAGATCGGGGCCTCCACCGCCCTTCTGGCCCGGCGGATGAACCTTCTGTCGCCCCGCCTGACGTCCGGGGCCCTGGCGGCGCTGCGCCGCAGCGTGGACTGGGCCGCCCTGCCGGCCGTGCGCAGCAGCGACGATCTGGCCCGCGCGGTCCGCATGGACGCGCTGGCGCCGGTCATCGCCGTTGTGGGCGACATGGGCCGCATTCAGGGTGCGGTCGGCACCACCCGCGCGCTGCACCTGCTGGCTTATGTCGATGATGCCGCCGACGCCCGCCGCATGGCGCGCGCAACCGAGGCGCTGGGCGCGCGTTCGGTGGGACGGATCGAGGTTCTGGGCAAGGCACGGTTCCTGCGCGCGACGATCCGCTGGTCGGACACTGCCCGCACCGTCATGGCGGGCCTTCTTGGCTTTCTGGGGTCGCTTGCCGCCCTGGTTGCAGGCGCCCTGCAAGGGGCAGGGCTGCGCCTGTTGCGTCAGGTGGCCCGCTGACGCCCGCCTGTCACGGAATCGGGTCACTGGCCTGCAATCTTTGGGTGCGGGTGTCAGCGCGCACCCGTGCCGGGCACATCTGGCCCCCGTCCCTGCCGTGCCCGGCCCGTCCCCGGCCCCGCACTGCCGCCCGGCATCCCCCGGACCCCGCAGGGTCCGGGGGTTTTTCCTTGCGCCCCGGTCTTGATCGCGGCTGGACCCGGCCGCTGCAGAGTGATTAACTCGGCCCCGTCAACGGGGAAAAGCGCATGGCATTCGGCACGCAGATCCGCACCTGGTTCGAGGGGCGCTGGCACGACGGTGACCTGCATGTGATGCGCGCGGCGGACCACGGCATGTGGCAGGGGTCCAGCGTTTTCGACGGGGCGCGCTGGTTCGACGGGGTCTGTCCCGATCTTGCAGCCCATTGCGCCCGCCTGAACCGGTCTGCCGGGGCGCTGATGATCACGCCCACCCTGACCGCAGCCGAGATCGAACAGATCGCCCGCGACGGCCTTCGCGCGTATGACAGCACGACGGCGGTCTATGTGCGGCCCATGTACTGGGCACTGCACGGATCGGACCTGGGCGTGGCACCCCGGCCCGGTGCCACCGGTTTTGCCCTGTCGCTGGAAGCGGTGCCGATGCCGCCCGCCGGGGCCAGCACCACGCTGACCCGCACCCGGTTCCGCCGGCCGGTGCTGGAGGACAATGTCTGCAACGCCAAGGCGGGCTGCCTTTATCCCAACAATGCAAGGATGCTGGTCGAGGCGCGGTCGAGGGGTTTCGGCAATGCCCTTGCCGCAGATGCGATGGGCAATGTGGCGGAAAGTGCCACGGCCAATATCTTTATCGTCCGGGACGGCGTGGTGATGACCCCGATCGCCAACGGAACCTTCCTGGCTGGCATCACGCGGTCGCGTCACATGGAAAACCTGCGCGCCGACGGGATCGAGGTGCGCGAAGTGGTGATGAGCTTTGACGATGTGACTGCCGCCGACGAGGTCTTTCTGTCGGGCAACTTCAGCAAGGTGATGCCCGTGACAGCCTTTGAGGACCGCCAGTACCATGTCGGCCCGGTCACGAAGCGCGTGCGGCAACTGTACTGGGATTGGGCCAGAAGCGCCGCATGAGGGATGAAACGGGATCAGTCGGGAAGGGTCGGTAATGCGGAAGTTCCTTGTGGTGCTGGACGAATCCCGCGAATGCCTGAACGCCATGCGCTTTGCCGCCCTTCGGGCCGCGCATACCGGCGGCGGCGTTCAGATCCTGTCGGTGATCCCGCCCGAGGAGTTTGGAACCTGGATCGGCGTGGCCGACCTGATGCGCGAAGAGGCGCGGGAGCGCATCGTGGCGCATTTCGAGGTGTTTGCGAAATGGATGCGTGACAGGCAGGGGGTGGACCCGGAACTTGTGATCCGCGAGGGCGACCCGGTGACGGAAATTCTGGCCCAGGTCCGCGAAGACCCGGCCATCGGCGTGCTCGTTCTTGGGGCAAGCCAGGAAAAATCGGGGCCCGGCCCGCTGGTGACGCAACTGTCCAGGAACTCGGGCAACCTGCCGGTTCCCATCACCATCGTCCCGGGGGACATGTCCAAGGAACGCCTGGAAGAAATCACCTGATCCTGCACGGCGCGACCGGAACAGCGATACCGCAAAGGCTGAAAGGGTGCCGAAGATGCGGCCATCGCAGGGGCTGACTGAGCGCAACGCGGGAAAGACGTCCGCCTGCGCGCGCGGCACTCCCCGGCAGGGGCCATCGCCCTTGGCCCAGCGCTGCGCCTTGCCCAGCCGGGGGCCAAAGCCCCCGGCCAGCGCCCGCCCCGCCCCCGGCGGGCGCTTCCCGCACGCCGGGTCGGGCGCTGGCCTCTGTGTCTCCCGGACCTGCGGGTCTACAGGGGGCCGTTCCACGCGGGCGGGGGAAACGCGGGTCGCGTTTCCTGATCCCGCCCGGAACGGGCGAAGGCACCGTCTCCGCATCTC
>JADCDI010000022.1 GCA_020251025.1 Rhodobacter sp.
CGCGCGGGCGGGGGAAACGCGATGCGTTTCCTGTTCCCGCCCGGACGGGCGACAGCCCCGCCCCCGCTTCAATGGCAGGGGCCATCGCCCCTGCCACAGCGCAACGCCGGGATCAGGACCGGCCGGGGGCCCAAAGCCCCCGGCCAGCGCCCGCCCCGCCCCCGGCGGGCGCTTCTCGCCCGCCGGGTCGGGCGCTGGCCTCTGTTTCTCCTGGACCTGCGGGTCTACAGGGCACCGTCCCACGCGGGCGGGGAAACGCGATGCGTTTCCTGATCCCGCCCGAACTGATGACAGCACTTTCACCGCCTCAGTGGCAGGGGCCATCGTCCCTGCCACAGCACAACGCCGGGATCAGGACCGGCCGGGGGCCCAAAGCCCCCCGGCCAGCGCCCGCCCCGCCCCAGGCGGGCGCTTTGCACCCGCCGGGTCGGGCGCTGGCCTCTGCTTCTCGCGGACCTGCCGGTCTACAAGGCACCGTCCCGCGCGGGCGGGGGAAACGCGATGCGTTTCCTGTTCCCGCCCGGACGGGCGACAGCCCCGCCCCCGCTTCAATGGCAGGGGCCATCGCCCCTGCCACAGTGCCGCGCCACGATCAGGACCAGCCGGGGGCCAAAGCCCCCGGCCAGCGCCCGCCCCGCCACCGGCGGGCGCTTCGCACCCGCCGGGTCGGGCGCTGGCCTCTGTGTCGCCCGGACCTGCCGGTCTACAGGGCATGGTCCCACGCGGGCGGGGGAAACGCGATGCGTTTCCCGTTCCCGCCCGAACTGGCGAAGGCACTGCCCCGCTTGAATGGCAGGGGCCATCGCCTCTGCCACACCGTCCCGCTGGCATCAGGACCGGTCGCGGGCAAAAGCCCCCGGCCAGCGCCCGCCCCGCCTCCGGCGGGCGCCGGCTTTCCCTGCGCGCGTGAAAGGTCCTGTGCGCCTGTGGCCGCCGACCGGGCGGGGCAACGCGCTGCCTTTCCGGGTCCGCCCGCAAGGCAAGACGCCCCTCCGGCGGATCAGCAGGATTTTCCCGTCCGGCACGCAGCGGGGGAGTTCATCCGGCACCCTGTCCGGAACCGCACCGGCCCGGATGTTCGCAACCGGCAGCGGACGGGCGCTGTCACGCAGGCCGATTGCGCGGGCCGCAGGGTCCCGGTCCCCGATGCGGCGGGCGGCGCGGTGCATCAGGCCCGGATCCCTGCCATGGTTCCGGTTGAATTCAGCGGCGCGATGGTGCAGCGGCAAAGACCGCACGGCACGCGCCCGCATCGCCAAAGACGGGGCCGCGACAGGAAAGACAGGGGCCAGACCCGACATGCCGGAGGCAGGGCAGACAGCCCGGGACCGACGCCCGTGCGGCGGGGTCGCCTGCGGTCGGCCTGGCGGCAAATCCCCGAATTCCTGATGACAACCCCCTGAAAGAAAACGATACAGAAGACGCGCCCGCCGTGTGGTGCCTGTTTTGCCGAAAGGAGCCGCCATGCCCCATATCCTTGCCATCGATCAGGGCACGACATCGTCCCGTGCGATCCTTTTTGATGCCCGCATGCAGGTGACAGCCACCGCCCAAAAGGAATTCCCCCAGCTCTTCCCCGCCCCGGGCCGGGTGGAACATGATCCGGCAGACCTGTGGTCGTCCGTTGCAGGCACCGCCCGTGCGGTGATCGAAAAGGCCGGGGTGGACACCGCCGACATCGCCGCCATCGGCATCACCAACCAGCGCGAGACGACCCTGATCTGGGACCGCGAGACGGGCCAGCCCATCCACAACGCCATCGTCTGGCAGGACCGCCGCACGGCCCCGATCTGCCAGCAGATGAAAGACGCCGGGCTGGAGCCGATGATCACCCATCGCACCGGCCTGCTGCTTGACCCCTATTTTTCGGGCACCAAGGTCAAGTGGTTGCTTGACAACGTCGAAGGTGCCCGCGCGCGGGCCGGGCGGGGCGAACTGATGTTCGGCACCGTCGACTGTTTTCTGATCTGGAAGCTGACAGGGGGCCGGGTGCATGCGACCGATGCCACCAACGCGGCACGCACCCTTTTGTACAACATCCGCGACGGCCGCTGGGACCCCGAGATCTGCCATCATCTGGGCGTGCCCCTGTCCCTGCTGCCCGAGGTGCGCGACTGTGCGGCCGGTTACGGCGTGACCCGTGCTGACCTTTTCGGGCGCGAAATCCCGATCCTGGGCGTTGCGGGCGATCAGCAGGCGGCGACCGTGGGGCAGGCCTGCTTTGCGCCGGGGATGATGAAATCCACCTATGGCACCGGCTGTTTCGCGCTGCTCAATACCGGCGATACCCTGGTGGAAAGCCGCAATCGCCTGCTGGGCACCATCGCCTATCAGCTGGACGGCAAGCCGACCTATGCGCTGGAAGGGTCCATCTTCGTCGCCGGTGCCGTCGTTCAATGGCTGCGCGACGGGCTGAAGATCATCCGCGAAGCGAAAGAGACTCAGCCGCTGGCCGAAGCGGCCGATCCGGCGCAGGACGTGATCCTGGTGCCTGCCTTTGTGGGCCTGGGGGCCCCCTACTGGAAGCCGGACTGCCGGGGTGCGGTCTTCGGGCTGACGCGGAATTCGGGGCCGGCGGAGCTGGCCCGCGCCGCGCTGGAAAGCGTGGGCTTTCAGACCCGCGACCTGCTGGAGGCGATGCGGGCCGACTGGCAGGGGGCTGCGGGGGGCGTGCTGCGGGTTGACGGCGGGATGAGCGCGTCGGACTGGGCGATGCAATTCCTGTCAGACATCATCGGGGCACCGGTCGACCGGCCGCAGGTGCTGGAAACCACGGCGCTGGGTGCGGCCTGGCTTGCGGGCATGAAGGCCGGCGTCTATCCCTCGCGCGGGGAGTTTGCCGCAACCTGGGCGCTGCAGCACCGCTTTGAGCCGCAGATGGGCGAAGACCTGCGCGCGGCGAAATATGACCACTGGAAGCGGGCGGTCGCAGCCACCATCGGCGTCGCATGATCGCGCCTTTTCAGCTGCTGTTGCCCGGGCGCATCCTGTTCGGGCGGGGCGAGGCGGCGAAAACCGCCGGGCTGGCCGCCGCCTTCGGTCCCCGTGTTCTTTTGGTGCATGGCCGTGATGCCGCGCGCGCGGCCTGGCTCAGGGCAGATCTGGACCGGGCCGGATCAAAGCTGCGGGCCCTGACCTGCGCGACAGAGCCTGACCTGCCGATGCTGGAGGCTGCCCTGGCGCAGGGGCGCATCTTTGCCCCCGATGTGGTGATCGGTCTGGGGGGCGGGGCTGTGCTGGATCTGGCCAAGGCGCTGGCCGCCCTGATCCCGGCCACGACGGCGGTGGAAGACCATCTGGAGGGCGTGGGGCAGGGCTTGCCCCTGACGCAAGGCCCGCTGCCCTTCATCGCCGTGCCGACCACATCGGGCACCGGCGCCGAAGCCACGAAGAATGCGGTGATCAACGTGCCCGCGCAGCGCCGCAAGGTATCGCTGCGCGATGACCGGATGATGGCGCGGCTGGCGATTGTCGATCCGGCGCTGACCGACGGCTGCCCGCGCGCGGTCACGCTGGCCTCGGGCCTTGATGCGCTGACGCAGGTGATCGAGCCCTACCTGTGCAACCGGGCGAACCCGGGCACCGATGCGCTGGTCCGCGCCGCGATTCCGGTGGCCCTGACGGCGCTGCCCGCGCTGATGCAGGCCGAAGACGCCGCCGCGCGCGATGCCATGGCCTGGGTCAGCCTGTCGGGGGGGATTGCGCTGGCCAACGCCGGCCTCGGCGCGGTGCATGGGCTGGCCGGGGTGATCGGCGGCATGACCGGTGCCGCGCACGGCGCAATCTGCGGCACGCTGCTGCCCTTCGTGATTGCGGCGAACCGGGCGGCCGTGCCCCCCGGGCCTGTCGCGGACCGTCTGGCAGAGGTGGACGCGATGCTGTCGGCGGCCTTCGGCGGCGGGCCAGGGGCCGAGGCGCTGCACCGCTGGTCGCGCCGCAACGGCCTGCCCGGCCTGTCGGCCCTTGGGCTGGATGCCCGGGATCATGCCCGTGTCGCGGCGGCGGCGGTGGCGGCATCATCGATGAAGGCAAATCCGGTGGTCCTTTCCGAAGCGGCCTTGCAGGCTGTGCTGCGCGCGGCCGGCTAGCGGGGCAGGGGCCTTTGGCCGGGGCAGGTCGAAAGACCTGTGCAAAATGCCCGTTAAGGATGATAGCCTGACGCCACAGAGGAACGGCACAGGTGGCGTGACGGGGGCAGGGGTGTTCGACGCAGGGCATGATTACCGGCTGGTGCTTGCCTCGCTTGCTGTGGCGATGATGGCCGGGTTCACCGGCCTGTCGCTGACACGCGGTGCCTCCAAGCTTCCGGCGGGGCGGCGCAAGGCCGTTGTCTCGATGTCGGCCGTGGCGCTGGGCGGGGGCATCTGGTCGATGCATTTCGTGGCGATGCTGGGCCTGCAACTGCCCTTTGTGTTCTACTATGATGCCCTGATCACGCTGGTTTCGGCGCTTGTGGCGATCCTGATCACGGGCATCGCCCTTTTGGTGCTGCATTTCGTGCCGCGCAGCAAAGCCTCGATCACGGGGGCGGGGGTGATCATCGGCACCGGGATTCCGGTCATGCATTACATCGGCATGTCGGGGATGGAACTGTGCCGCCCGGTCTATACCCCGGCGGGGCTGGTGCTGGCTCTGGCCGCTTCGATCCTGCTGAGCGTGGCTGCGGTCTGGCTGGCCTACGGCGAACGCGGGCGGCGCAACATCCTGCTGGGGACGGCGGGCTTCGGTCTTGCGGTGTTCTCGGTGCACTTTCTTGCGATGGCCGGAACCTCGTTCCAGCCGCTGGGGGATGTGACGGCAGCGGGTCCGGCGATGGGCAACGAAAGCCTGGCGCTGCTGGTCACGCTCAGCGCCTTTCTGATTTCGGCGGCATTCCTGCTGACGGGTGTCACCTTTGCGCCCGAAAAGGCGGAAGGGGTGCCGCCTGCCCAGACGGTAGCGGGGGCATCCCGGCCCGTGGCCCCTTTGCCCGGCGATGCGCGCATCCCCTACGAGCGTGAGAGCCGCATCTTCTTTCTGGACGGGGCGCAGGTGGCCGCCCTGCGCGCCGAGGGGCATTACACCATCCTCTACCACCGCAGCGAAAAGCTGTTCTGCCCCTGGTCGATCTCGGACGCGGAAAGGCGGCTGGTCCCGGCTTTCCTGAGGGTTCATCGCAGCTATCTGATCAATCCGCGCCTTGTGACGGGGTTCGAAAGGCTCAAGGATACGGGGCTGTGCTTTTTCGATGGCATCGAGCCGCCGCTCCGCGTGCCTGTCAGCCGATCACACCTGAAAGCGGTGCGCGAGGCGCTGGGCCTGTGACCCGCTTCGCGCTTGGTGCAGATAAATCGCATTTCGTGCAATAAAGCGATGCTGTCGTGGGCGCAGACTGTGCCGCACGCCGCAGGCAGTGAGACAGTTCTTGTCAAATGTGCTCTGGCAGCACCGCCTTGGGGGGGAGCAAATGATAGCAGCGGCGTTCGAATATCATCGACCGGCACATCTGAAGGGTGCCTTGGGCGTTCTGGCCGAATACGGGGATGACGCAAGGGTTCTGGCAGGGGGACACAGCCTGATCCCGATGATGAAACTGCGCATGGCCTCAGTCGGGCATCTGATCGATCTGCAGGACATTGCGGAACTGAAGGGTATCCGTGTGGCAGGTGGCCGCGTGACAATCGGCGCGATGACCACCCAGCACGAGATGATTGCCAGCACAGAGTTGTCCAGCGCCGCGCCGGTCATCGCCGAGGCGGCGGTGCAGATTGCAGATCCGCAGGTGCGTTATATGGGTACCCTGGGCGGCAATGTCGCCAACGGCGACCCGGGCAACGACATGCCGGGGCTGATGCAATGCCTGGACGCGACCTTCACCCTGGCCGGGCCGGACGGCACCCGCGAGGTGGCCGCACGCGACTTTTACCATTCGGCCTACGTCACGGCGCGCGGGGACGACGAAATCCTGACCCGGATCAGCTTTGCCGCACCCAAGGGCGGCTATGCCTATGAAAAGCAGAAGCGAAAGATCGGCGATTATGCGACGGCGGCCTGTGCGGTGCAGGTGACCATGGCCGGTGGCAAGGTCACCTCGGCCTCCATCGCCATGACGAACCTGTCCGACACGCCGATCTTCTCTGCCGCTGCGGGTGCGGCGCTTGTGGGAACGTCCGGTGATGCGGCCGCCGTGAAGGCCGCCGTGACCGCCGCCGTGGCCGCGATCAACCCGACAGGCGACAACCGCGGCCCTGCCGAATTCAAGCGCCACGTTGCGGGCATCATCATCGGGCGCGCCATCATGCGCGCCCTGTCGCGCGCCTGAAGGGGGGATGACCATGGGAAAGAAGATGCAGATTGCCCTGACCGTGAACGGCGAGGCGCACGAGCTTCTGGCCGAACCGCGGGAGCTGCTGATTTATGTGCTGCGCGAAAGGCTGAACCTGACCGGGCCGCATGCGGGCTGCGAAACCTCGCATTGCGGGGCCTGCACGGTCGAGATGAACGGCAAATCGGTGAAATCCTGCACCGTCTTCGCCGCGCAGGCCAACGGGGCCACGATCACCACGATCGAAGGGCTGGGATCACCCGACAGCCTGAGCGTGCTGCAGCAAAGCTTCCGCGAGCACCACGGGCTTCAGTGCGGCTATTGCACGCCGGGCATGATCACCCGCGCCCACCGCCTGCTGCAGGAAAACCCGGACCCGACCGAAGAGGAGGTGCGCTTTGGCATCTCGGGCAACCTGTGCCGCTGCACGGGCTACCAGAACATCGTCAAGGCGATCCTGGCCGCTGCGGCCACGATCAACGGCGCGAAGGAGGCTGCGGAATGAACGACCTGACCCCGACACCGCAAGAACGGACCGCAAAGCTCAAGGGTCTTGGCACCTCGCGCAAGCGCGTCGAGGATGCGCGCTTTACCCAAGGCAAGGGCAACTACGTTGACGACATCAAGATGCCGGGCATGCTGCACGGCGATTTTGTCCGCTCTCCCTATGCCCATGCGCGGGTGAAATCGATCAATGCCGATGCGGCCAGGGCGCTGCCGGGCGTCATCGCCGTGCTGACGGCGGCTGATCTTGCGCCTTTGAACCTGCACTGGATGCCGACACTGGCCGGCGACCGGCAGATGGTGCTGGCCGATGGCAAGGTGCTGTTCCAGGGCCAGGAAGTGGCCTTTGTCGTGGCGACAGACCGTTATGTCTGCGCCGATGCCATCGAACTGGTCGAGGTGGACTACGAAGAACTTCCCGTGGTGACCGATCCCTTCAAGGCGCTGGAGCCGGGGGCACCGGTGCTGCGCGAGGATCTGGCGGGCCAGACCAGCGGCGCGCATGGCGCGCGGCGGCATCACAACCATATCTTCCTGTGGGAAACCGGGGACGAGGCGGCAACCAACCAGGTCATTGAGGCGGCCGAAGTGGTGGCCGAAGAGATGATCTATTACCACCGTGTCCACCCCTGCCCCCTGGAAACCTGCGGCTGTGTTGCCAGCATGGACAAGGTCAACGGCAAGCTGACCGTCTTCGGCACCTTCCAGGCGCCGCATGTGGTGCGCACGGTGGCCTCGCTGCTGTCGGGGATCGAAGAGCACAACATCCGCGTGGTGTCGCCCGACATCGGCGGCGGCTTTGGCAACAAGGTGGGGGTCTATCCGGGCTATGTCTGTTCCATCGTCGCGTCCATCGTCACCGGCAAGCCGGTGAAGTGGATCGAAGACCGGATGGACAACCTGATGGCCACCGCCTTTGCCCGCGATTACTGGATGAAGGGGCGGATCAGCGCGACCAAAGACGGCAGGATCACCGGGCTGCACTGCCATGTGACCGCCGACCACGGGGCTTTTGATGCCTGCGCGGACCCCACCAGATTTCCGGCAGGCTTCTTCCACATCTGCACCGGCAGCTATGACATTCCGGTGGCTTACGTGGGTGTTGACGGGGTTTATACCAACAAGGCACCCGGCGGCGTGGCGTACCGCTGTTCCTTCCGCGTCACCGAGGCCGCCTATTTCATCGAACGGATGATCGAGGTTCTGGCGATTGAGCTGGGGATGGACGCAGCCGAGCTGCGGTCGAAAAACTTCATCCGCAAGGACCAGTTCCCCTATACTTCGGCGCTGGGCTGGGAATATGACTCGGGCGATTATCACACCGCCTGGGACAAGGCACTGGCTGCGGTGGATTATGCCGGGCTGCGCCGCGAACAGGCAGACCGCGTTGCGGCCTTCAGGCGCGGCGAGACGCGGAAGTTGCTGGGCATCGGCCTGACGCATTTCACCGAAATCGTGGGCGCGGGCCCGGTGAAGAACTGCGATATCCTGGGGATGGGCATGTTCGATTCCTGCGAAATCCGCATTCACCCGACGGGCAGCGCCATTGCCCGGCTGGGCACGATCAGCCAGGGTCAGGGCCATGCCACGACCTTTGCCCAGATTCTGGCGACCGAGATCGGCCTTCCCGCCGACAGCATCACGATTGAGGAAGGCGATACCGATACGGCGCCTTACGGCCTTGGCACCTATGGGTCGCGGTCCACGCCGGTGGCCGGGGCGGCCACCGCCATGGCGGGGCGCAAGATCCGCGCCAAGGCGCAGATGATTGCGGCCTGGCTGCTGGAGGTGCACGACGGCGATCTCGAATGGGATATCGACCGCTTTGTGGTCAAGGGCGCGCCCGAGCGGTTCAAGACGATGAAGGACATCGCCTATGCCGCCTATCACAACGCCATTCCGGGCATCGAGCCGGGGCTGGAGGCGGTCAGCTATTACGACCCGCCGAACATGACCTACCCCTTCGGGGCCTATGTCTGTGTGATGGAGATTGACGTGGATACGGGCACGCATGAGGTCCGGCAGTTCTACGCGCTGGACGATTGCGGCACGCGGATCAACCCGATGATCATCGAAGGCCAGGTCCATGGCGGGTTGACCGAGGCGCTGGCCATCGCCATGGGGCAGGAAATTGCCTATGACGGGATCGGGAACTGCAAGAACTCCACGCTGATGGATTTCTTCCTGCCGACCGCCGTCGAGACGCCGCATTACACCACCGACCACACCGAAACCCCGTCGCCCCACCATCCGATCGGGGCCAAGGGGGTGGGCGAAAGCCCGAACGTGGGCGGGGTTCCGGCCTTTTCCAACGCGGTGCATGATGCCTTCCGGGCCTTTGGGCTGCGTCAGGCGCATATGCCGCATGACCATTGGCGGATATGGAAGATCGCCAACCAGCTTGGGTTGCATGGGTAGGGAAGGGGCGGGACCGTTGTTGAAGGGGCGGGAAAATGGTGGTCCGTTCTTTTTTTCTTGCCCGATTTCCCGGCCGTATCCCGGGACCTGCCCCCCTTGCCCTGCGGCTTGCGCCTTCGGGCAAGGGGCCGGGTCACGCTCTGCCGGGGTGTGACCTTGTCGGCCCGGGGACGAAATCGGACAGGGATGCCTTGGGTCCGCGATGATTTCAGGGATGGACGGGGCGCCGCCCCGCACAGGCATGAGTGATTGGGAAACCCTGCGCGGGGACCTGGCACGGCAGGGCTATGTCGCCACTGCCGATCTGGCCATGGCGCTGCATATCGCGGTGGTGCTGGGCCGCCCGATCCTGCTGGAAGGGGCGGCGGGGGTGGGCAAGACCGAGGTTGCCCGCGCTTTGGCGCAGGCCCGCGACACGCAACTGATCCGCCTGCAATGCTATGAAGGGCTGGATGCGGCGCAGGCGATTTACGAATGGAACTATCAGCGGCAGCTTCTGGCAATCCGCGCCGCCGCCGAGGATGGGCAAACCGGGCGGTCGGTGGAACAGCGCATCTTTTCAGAGGAATTCCTGCTGGAACGCCCCCTGCTGCGCGCCATCCGCCAGCCGGTGGCCCCGGTGCTGCTGATCGACGAGATCGACCGCGCGGACGAGGAATTCGAAGCCTATCTGCTGGAGGTGCTGTCAGATTTCCAGATCACCGTGCCGGAACTGGGCACGATCCGCGCCGTCACCCGGCCCATCGTGGTGCTGACCGCCAATGGCACCCGCGATCTGAGCGATGCGTTGCGGCGGCGCTGCATCTATGCCCATGTCGATTACCCCGACCGCGAAACGGAACTGGCGATCCTGCACGCACGCCTGCCGCAGATCGAGGACGCCTTCGCGCGGCAGATCGTGGGCTTTGTGCAGGCGCTGCGCAAGGAAGAGCTGGAAAAGACGCCCGGCGTGGCCGAGATGCTGGATTTCGCCGCCGCCCTGGCGGGCCTCGGCGTGAATGACCTGACCGGCGATCCGATGCGGCTGCAGGCGACGCTGGCCACCTTGCTGAAGACGCAAGCCGACCGGGGTCAGGTGCCAACGGAAGTGGCGCAGCGCCTGGCGGGGAAGGCGGCATGAGCCGCGTCACCCGCTTTGCCGCACGCGATCCCGGTCCTGCGTCGCGGCTGGCGGGGTTCATGGACCATCTGCGCAGCCACGGCTTTCGCCTGGGCGTGGGCGAGACGGAAACGGCGCTGCGCGCGCTGGATGCGGTGGGCGCGGTCCAGCCCGATGCCGTGCGCAGGGCGCTGAAGGCGGTCTGCTCGGGCTGCGCCGAGGATGCGGCGCGGTTTGACGATCTGTTCGACAGCTTCTGGCGCAACGGCGGGCGCGTGCGGCAAAAGGTGATGCCCGAGCGGGCGGCGGTGCCCAGGCACTCCCGCCCCTCGCAGGCCGCCGAAGGGCAGGACAGCGGCAGCGCCGGCAGCCCCCATGCGCCCGAAGGTGGCGCGGGTGAGGCCGAGGCGGGCGGCAAGGGGCGGCTTGTCGCCTCTCGGGTCCGCAACCTGATGAAGACCGACCTGCGCGAGGTCGTCTCGGCGCAGGATATCCATCAGGCAGAAGCCGTGGCCCGGCGGCTGGGGGCGGCGATCCGTGACCGGCGGTCGCGGCGGCGGCGGGCTGCGCGCAAGGGCGCGATGACCGATCTGCGCCGGACCCTGCGCGCCAGCCTGGCCACCGGGGGGGAGCCGCTGCGGCTGGCGCGGCGCACACGGCCCGACCGGCCGGTCAGGATTGTGGCGCTGTGCGATGTGTCGGGATCGATGGCGGTCTATGCGCGGCCCTTCCTGGCCTTTCTGGCGGGGCTGATGCGGGCGGATGACGCAGCGGATGCCTATCTGTTTCACACGCGTCTTGTGCGCATCACCGGGGCGCTGCGCGAGGATGATCCCTTGCGGGCGCTGCACCGGATCACGCTGCTGGCAGACGGTTTCGGCGGCGGGTCGCGGATTGGCGGCGCGCTGGACGACTTCGCGCGCGGGCAGGCGCGGCGGTTCGTCAACGGGCGCACGGTGGTGATGATCCTGTCCGATGGCTATGACAGCACCACCCCCGAGGTCATCGGCGGGGCACTGGCGCGGCTGAAAAAGCGCGGCTGCCGGGTGATCTGGCTGAACCCGCTGAAGGGGTGGACCGGCTATGCGCCCGTGGCCCAGGCCATGGCCGCCGCCCTGCCGCACCTGGATCTTTTCGCCGCCGCCGCTACACTCGCCGACCTTGCGGCCCTGGACAGAGAGCTTGCCCGGATATGACCGATGCGCGCAGGACACAGCATCTGGAACGCGAAATCAGCCGGTTGCGCGCGGAAGGCCGCCCCTTTGCCGTCGCGACCATCGTGCGCACGGTCGATGCCACCCCGGCCAGGCCCGGGGCCAAGGCGCTGCTTCTGGGCGACGGCACGCTGGTGGACGGCTGGATCGGCGGCGGCTGTGCGCGCGCTGCGGTGGCCAGGGCCGCCATTGCCGCCGTGGCGATGGGCAGGCCGCAATTCGTGTCGCTGCGGCCCGAAGACCTGCTGGCGGCCGAAGGCGTCGCCCCGGGAGAGGAGCGTGACGGCATCCGCTTTGCCCGCAACGGCTGCCCCAGCAAGGGGTCGATGGATATCTTTGTGGAACCCGAATTGCCGCAGCCGCGCCTGGTGATCTTTGGTGCCGGGCCGGTCGCCCTGGCGCTGGCCGATCTGGCCAGCCGCTTTGATCTGCACCGCACGGTCTGTGCCCCCGGCCTGTCGGGGGCAGAGGCCGATGTGGTGCAGGAGGGATATGTCATCGACACAGCCGGCGCGGCACCCCGTTTCGTCGTGGTGGCCACGCAGGGAAACAGCGACGGCCCCGCCCTGCGTGCGGCGCTGGCCGCCGGTGCGGTCTATGTGGCCTTTGTCGGCAGCCGCCGGAAATTCGCGACCCTGGCCGACCGTCTGGTCCGCGACGGCATCGATCCGGCGGTGCTGGCGGCGGTGCATGCCCCGGCGGGGCTGGACATTCATGCGATCACGCCGGACGAGATTGCCCTGTCGATCCTGGCCCAGATCGTGGCGCAGCGCCGCGCAGGCCACCGGGGACCGGCAGGTGACGAAGTGTAGCATTGTGCGAAAGCAGCGTCCCGGCCGGCTGCCGGGGGAAACCCGCCCGATCCGGCGGGAACAGCGGCTGCCCTGCAAGGCGGACCGGAAGGGTCACCGCGTCTGCCCCGCCCGCCGTGGCGGGCGCTGGCCGGGGGCTTTGGCCCCCCGGCCGGTCCTGATCCCGGCGTTGTGCTGTGGTAGGGGCGATGGCCCCTGCCATTGAAGCGGGGGCGGGGCTGTCGCCCGTCCGGGCGGGAACAGGAAACGCGCCCGCGTTTCCCCCGCCCGCGCGGGACGGTTCCCTGTAGACCGGCAGGTCCGGGAGAAACAGAGGCCAGCGCCCGATCCGGCGGGCTTGAAGCGCCCGCCGGGGGCGGGGCGGGCGCTGGCCGGGGGCTTTGGCCCCCGGGCCGGTCCAGATGCCGGCGTCGCACTGTGGCAGGGGCGATGGCCCCTGCCAGTTAAGCGGTGAAGGTGCTGTCGTCCCCCCGGGCGGGAACAGGAAACGCACCGCGTTTCCCCTGCCCGCGCGGGACCGTGCCAACAGGACCGTCTCTACCCGCACCAACAAAGGCCAGCGCCCGCCGGGGGCGGGGCGGGCGCTGGCCGGGGGCTTTGGCCCCCGGCTGGCGTGACGCGAGCATGGCGCAGGGCCGGGGCCTTGGCCGCCGACATGGACCCGTTGCGGAAGATTTTCCTGGTTCCCGTTCAGGCGGCTTTTCCGGCGGGCACTTTTGCAGCGCCCCGTCGGGGCCGCGCCCCTGCGCCCGCTGTGTCGGCCCGGCCCCACTGCCGCCCCGATGACCGACAGTCAGGCGCAGGCCCCGGCGCGGCTGGGCTTGCCCTGCGGCTGATCTGGCCTTATCACAACGTCAGGTCTGGCCCTAAGGCGGGGCAGGGCAATCCGGGATGATTGCGCATCAGGGCTGAGGGGGACGGCCCCCTCTTGCGTGAAAGGCACAGGCATGGACAACGCGGCACTTGGCAACGACATGAGCGCGGTGATCGAGGCGGACCGGGCGCATCTGTGGCACCACCTCATCCAGCACAAGCCCTTCGAAACCATCGATCCGCGTGTGATCGTCGAAGGCAGGGGCATGCGCGTCTGGGATGCCCGCGGCAAGGAACATCTGGATGCCGTCTCGGGCGGGGTCTGGACGGTGAACGTGGGCTACGGGCGCGAAAGCATCGCCGATGCGGTGCGCGACCAGTTGGTGAAGATGTGCTATTTCGCAGGCTCTGCCGGGTCGGTACCGGGGGCCATGTTTGCCCGCCGCCTGATCGACAAGATGCCGGGAATGGCCCGCGTCTACTACGCCAACTCGGGTTCAGAGGCCAATGAGAAGGTCTTCAAGATGGTGCGGCAGATTTCGCACCGCCACCACGGCGGGCGCAAATCGAAGATCCTGTTCCGCGAACGCGACTATCACGGCACCACGATCACCTGCCTGTCCGCCGGGGGCCAGCCGCAGCGCAATGCGATGTACGGGCCCTTTACGCCGGGCTTTGTCGAGGTGCCCCATTGTCTGGAATACCGCAAGCAATGGGATGTCGCCAACTATGGCGAGCGTGCGGCGGATGCCATCGAAGAGGTGATCCTGCGCGAAGGCCCCGATACCATCGGCGCCATCTGCCTTGAGCCGGTGACGGCGGGCGGCGGCGTGATCGTGCCCCCCGCAGGCTACTGGGAGCGGGTGCAGGAGATATGCCGCAAACACAACATCCTGATCCACATCGACGAAGTGGTCTGCGGCGTGGGCCGCACCGGGGAATGGTTCGGCTATCAGAACTATGGTGTGAAGCCCGATTTCGTGACCATGGCCAAGGGCGTTGCCTCGGGCTATGCCGCCATCGCCTGCACGGTCACGACCGAAGCCGTCTTCGGGATGTTCAAGGATGATGCCAGCGATCCGCTCAGCTATTTCCGCGATATCTCGACCTTTGGCGGCTGCGCATCGGGCCCCGCCGCCGCGCTGGAAAACATGCGGATCATCGAGGATGAGGGGCTGCTGGACAACACGCTGCGCATGGGCGCGCGCCTGATGGACAACCTTGCAGCGCTGCAGGACAAACACGCGGTGATCGGCCAGGTGCGCGGCAAGGGACTGTTCTGCGGGGCGGAACTGGTGGCGGACCGCGCCACGAAAGAGGCGGCGGACGAAAAGAAGGTCGCCGCCGTGGTGGCCGACTGCATGGCGCAGGGTGTCATCATCGGCATGACCAACCGCAGCCTGCCGGGGCTGAACAACACGCTCTGCCTCAGCCCGGCGCTGATCGCGACACCGGATGACATCGACCACATCACCGATGCGATTGACGGGGCGCTGGGGCGGGTGTTCGGCTGAACGGGGCGTTGCCGCATGACAAATGGTTTCTGGTTTGCCCCGGTGCAGTTTAGATCGCCCAGTTGAGGGGGGCGCGGGTCAGCTATGCGGGCGAAGCGGACGTCCGTTTGACCCACCAGGCCCCTCCCCGCAAGCGTATAGATCGTCAAAAATACCCGCGATCGAGCACCACGTCCTCTGCATCTTCTTCCTTTTCGGGAAAGCATTCGTTCAAATGCCAGATAAATCGCCGAACACACTCAGCCTGAATTGGGTTCTTGTCTAGAAACTCCTCGTACTTGGCCAATGAAGCTTGCCGTCCTTTTGCCGATGAAAACTCTGCCCTTACATTAGACCCAAGGCGCTTTGCCTTCCGTAGAACAATAACCTCATCAATTGAAGTAAGCTTTGTTGTTATTGGTGTCATGTCAAGAAACTCACACAGCAAGACATATGTTGACCCTGGCACAGGCTCTGTTGCACAAATCCCGTGAGGGATTCATCTGGTGAATCCAGTGTGGTAGCTGGTCTGCATGAGCAGACACACACCCCCGACCTACAGAACCAGGAACTGGCCGGCTTATAACGAAGCGCTCAAGCGCCGGGGCTC
>JADCDI010000023.1 GCA_020251025.1 Rhodobacter sp.
CCCGGACCGACCGGTCTACAGCGCACCGTCGCGCGCGGGCGGGGAAACGCGGGTCGCGTTTCCTCTCCCGCCCGAACAGGCGAGGGCACCTTCAACACGTCAATGGCAGGGGCCATCGCCCCTGCCACAGCGCTGCGCCGGGATCAGGATGGGCCGGGGGCCCAAAGCCCCCGGCCAGCGCCCGCCCCGCCCCCGGCGGGCGCTTCGCTCCCGCCGGGTCGGGTGCTGGCCTTTCGTTGGTCCCGGACCGACCGGTCTACAGCGCACCGTCGCGCGCGGGCGGGGAAACGCGGGTCGCGTTTCCTGTTCCCGCCCGAACAGGCGAAAGCACCTTCACCGCTGCAATGGCAGGGGCCATCACCCCTGCCACAGTGCCACGCCGGGATCAGGACCGGCCGGGGGCCAAAGCCCCCGGCCAGCGCCCGCCCCCGACCGGCAAGCCCGTTCCCCGGATCAAGGTGTTTCTTCCTGTCCCGCAGGTCGCCTTGACGCCTGGCCAACACCCCGCCAGTGGCCATGCGGGACAGACCCTTCCCGGCCCCGAGCGGGAAGTTGGGCGGCCCGCGCCCCGCGTTGCCCTTGCAGGGCAGACAGGCTACATCCACCGCCAAACCCGGATGCAGCGGAGAACAGCAATGGCCTCGTATCAATATGTCTACCACATGGAAGGCGTGTCCAAAACCTATCCGGGCGGCAAGAAATGCTTTGAAAACATCAACCTGAACTTCCTGCCCGGGGTGAAGATCGGGGTGGTCGGCGTCAATGGCTCGGGCAAATCCACCCTGCTCAGAATCATGGCCGGCATGGATACGGATTTCAAAGGCGAAGCCTGGGCGGCCAAGGGGGCCAAGGTGGGCTACCTGCCGCAGGAGCCCTGGCTGGACCCGGCGCTGGATGTGAAGGGCAACGTGATGCTGGGCGTTGCCGCCAAGACCGCGATCCTTGACCGCTACAACGAACTGGCGATGAATTACTCTGACGAAACCGCCGATGAGATGGCAAGCCTTCAGGACCAGATCGACGCGCAGAACCTGTGGGAACTGGAGGCGCAGGTGGGTGTGGCGATGGATGCGCTGCGCTGCCCGCCCGATGAGGCCAATGTCGAGACCCTGTCAGGGGGCGAGCGCCGCCGCGTGGCGCTGACCAGGCTGCTGCTGGAGGCACCCGACATGCTGCTGCTGGATGAGCCGACCAACCATCTGGACGCCGAATCCATCGCCTGGCTGCAAAAGCATCTGATCGCCTACAAGGGCACGATCCTGATCGTCACCCATGACCGCTACTTTCTGGATGACATCACCTCGTGGATTCTGGAACTGGACCGGGGCCGGGGCATTCCCTACGAGGGCAACTATTCCGCCTGGCTGGACCAGAAGGCGAGGCGCCTGCAGCAGGAAGCGCGCGAGGACAAATCGAGGCAGAAGGTCCTGGAAAAGGAACTGGAATGGATCCGCGCCGGGGCCAAGGCCCGGCAGGCGAAATCCAAGGCCCGGATTGCGCGTTACAACGAGCTGGCCGGCCAGACCGTGCGCGAACGCGCCAGCGTCAGCCAGATCATCATCCCCAACGGTGAACGCCTGGGATCGAGGGTGATCGAGGTGACGGGTCTGAAAAAGCACATGGGTGACAGGCTCTTGATCGAGAATCTCAGCTTCACCGTGCCGCCGGGGGCCATCGTCGGCGTGATCGGCCCGAACGGCGCGGGCAAATCCACCCTGTTCCGCATGATCACCGGGCAGGAGACGCCTGATGAGGGCAGCATCGTGCTGGGCGATACGGTGCATCTGGCCTATGTCGACCAGTCGCGCGATGCCCTTGACCCCGACAAAACGGTCTGGGAAGAAATCTCGGGCGGGGCCGAGGTGATCCACCTGGGCGATCTGGAGATGAACAGCCGCGTCTATGCCGGGGCCTTCAACTTCAAGGGCACCGACCAGCAAAAGAAGGTGGGGCTGCTGTCAGGCGGCGAGCGCAACCGCGTGCATATGGCCAAGCTGCTGCGCGCGGGCGGCAATGTTCTGCTGCTGGACGAGCCGACCAACGATCTGGATGTGGAAACCCTGCAGGCGCTGGAATCGGCCATCGAGGATTTCGCAGGCTGCGCCATCATCATCAGCCATGACCGCTTCTTCCTCGACCGGCTGTGCACCCATATCCTGGCCTTTGAAGGGGACGCGCATGTGGAATGGTTCGAAGGCAACTTCGAAGCGTACGAGGAAGACAAGGTGCGCAGGCTGGGGCCGGAATCGATCGAGCCGAAGCGGGTGAAATACAAGCGGTTTGCGCGGTAGCCTTGACGGGCTGCTGAAACAGCAATCGGGCCGCCTGCCTGCCGGGAAATCTTCCCTGTCCGGGGAAAGAGGTTGCCCCTGTGGCCAGAAGCCTGAAACGCGTTCCGCCTTTCCCCGGCCCGCGCCGGACGCTGCCACAAGGGGCGTCTCCACCCGCACCGGCGAAAGGCCGGCGCCCGCTGCGGGTGGTACGGGCGCTGCCCGGGGGCCTTGCCCCCCGGCTGGACAGGGATCAGCGTGGTGCCCTGGCAGGGGCGATGGCCCCCGCCGGGATAAGCACGGCGCGCAGGTGCAAGAGTTTCCCGCTTTGCAGTCAGGCGGCCCCTGCGCCCGGCAGTTTTGCAGCATCCTGCCAGCCGGAAACCGCCAAACAGCCGTAACCTTCAACGTCGCATCATTCGCGACATCCCATGGCATCGGGTTCACCTTGAACGCGGTCCTGAAATGGGCAGAAAATGTCCGGGGCAAATGGCACCGCATCGCACCCGGCAAGCCCAAGGCAGAGCGGGAACGGCAAAGCTTTCAGTGGCCGGATGCGCGGAGCGCCTCAACGAGGCCCCGTTTCCAGGCACCGACGATGCCTGCGGGGCAATCACCGCATGGACCCACACCGACCAGACCGATCTTCCTTATTCGTCTTTCGGCTGCCAGAGCCGGGCAACCTTCGCCGCCCGGATCACCGCAAGGGGCGTTCAGCTTCGCCCATCCGTTCCGCCGCGCAGATCGCCCCGTCGGCGCAACCGCGCCAGGTCCGGCAAGGGGCTCCGGTCCCGGTGGGGTGGGCGTCAGGGGTTACAGCGGGCGAAATGCCTGAACGCTTGACCTGCCTCAGCGGGCAAGATCCTGATGGAACGCCCGGCGCACGGGTGAAAGTGCTGTTCCTGCAAACTCAGGCAGGGTTGAACCGCCACTCTGTCACCTGTCGGCAGGTTTCACCCGGATCAAGCGTGACAGGTGGAAAGCCGGGGTGGCGGGGGGCATCGGGCCAGCGTTGGGCTTCCAGTGCCAGCCCGGCAAAGGGGCCGCAGGGCCGGCCGGAATGGCCGGGGAAGCTGCCGGTGTTCAGCGCACGTCCGTCATAAACCTGCAGGCCCGGCTCGGTGGTGGCAAGGGTCATCGTCACGCGGTCGCCCGCCAGCCAGGCCACGTCGGTCAGGCTGCGGGGGGCCGGGGCCAGGCAGAAATTGTGATCAAACCCCTCGCTGCCGTCGATCCGCCGCGGATGGCGCAGATCGAAGGTGCCCCAGACGGGACGCCGCTCTCCCGTCGGAAGATTGTCGGCATCGGTCGGCAGATAGGCGTCTGCGGCGACGGTCAGGGTATGGCCGAAGGTGGTGGGACTGCCGTTCAGGTTCCAGTAGCCGTGGCTGGCAAGGTTCATCAGCGTCGGCGCATCGGTTGTGGCAGTCAGGCGCAAGGTCAGGGCGCTGCCCGCCACGCTGTAGTCTGCGGTGATCTGCCGCCGCCCCGGAAAGCCGTCATCGCCATCTTCAAGCGTCAGCGACAGGCGAACGGCGGTCGCAGTCGCCCCGTCAACGGACCAGACCCGGGTCTGGGTGCCGGTTGCCCCGCCGTGCAGCAGTGTCGTGCCCTCGTTCGCGGCAAAACGGTACATCCGCCCGCCGATCCGGGCCTGCGCGCGCGCGATGCGGTTGGCAACCGGCCCCACAACCGTGCCGAAATAGCCCATCGGGCCTTCATAGGCCGCCATGACGGGGCCGCCCAGGGTCAGGGAATGCGCCATGCCGGGCAGGCGCACATCCTGCAGGGCAGCCCCGAAACTGAGGACCGTCACCGCAATGTCGGCAGTGCCGATGCGGATGGCCGCCACGGGCTGTCCGGCGGCTGTCTGCCCGAAGGGCGCTATACTGGCTGACACGCGGTTCCCTTCCAAAGGCCGCAAGGCTGCGCCGAAACACCCGCTCCGGTCAAGGTGCCGGCTGGTCCAGACAGGCGATCAGCGTGTCGGCCAGTCCCGACAGAACGGCACCGTAGCCCTGCGGCCCCGGTTCCACACCTGCGCCTTCCGGGTCAAGCGCGCCGCCAACCCGCAGGCCGGTATCAGCGGCAATGGTCTGAACCAGCTTCGGATCGTGCTGGGTCTCCGGGAAGATGCACTGCGCTTTTTCCAGGCGGGTCCTGAGCTCGGCCAGATGCGCCGCACCGGGCGGGGCGGCATCGCCAAGCGCCACCGTGCCCGCAATGGTCAGGCCGTAATGGTCGGCAAAATAACCATAGGCATCATGAAAGACGGCAAAGGGTTCGTCCCGGACCGGTGCCAGAGAGGCATCAAGCCTGGCATCAAGGGCGGCAATCCCTGCATCGGCCCGCGCGGCATTGGCCTGATAGGTTGCCCCGTTCGCGGGGTCCAGCCGCGCCAGCTCTGCCGCGATCACGCCCAGCCAGACCCTTGCATTATCGGGGTCGAGCCAGGCATGGGGATCAAGGCCCCCGTGGGCATGGCCGTGCTCATGATCGTGCCCGTAATCATGATCATGGCCGTCCTCTGCGGGGGGGGCGTCGGCATGATCGTGTCCTGCCCCGTCCGCGTGGCTGTCATCCGCCGGTTCCGCACCGTCCCCATAGGATCGATGGTCTGTGCCTTTGGCGTTCAGCAGCCGCAGTTGTGCCACATCGGCGGCAAGACCGCCCAGGGCGCGGTCAAGCCAGGGCGTCATTTCAGGCCCGATCCAGACCACAAGATCCGCCTCTGCCAAAGCTGCGGCCTGACTGGGGCGCAACTGAAAGCTGTGCGCATCCGCGCCTTTGTCCAGCAGCAGGACGGGCTGGCCCAGATCACCCGTCACCTGCGCAACCAGCGCCTGCACCGGGGGGATGTCGGTGATGACGCGCGGCACCTCGGCCGCAGCCGTGCCGACAAGGCCGGCCAGCGCGCTGGCCGTCATGAACGATATGGTATAACGCATTCAAACCCCCTTCCGGTGCCGTGATGCTGCCGCTAATGTATGTTATATTGTAACAAGTCAAGAGACCCAAATATGCAGGATGCCCCCGACAGCCGTGCCTTTGCCCTGCACGATCACACCCATTGCGCCGGTGACGTGATGGCGCGGGCCGAAGCGCTGAGCCGCGACAAGGGTCTGCGCCTGACCCCGGTCCGCCGCCGCACGCTGGAGATTCTGCTGGAGGCGCACCGCGCGCTGGGGGCCTATGACGTGCTTGACCGGCTGTCGGCGGAAGGTTACAGCAATCAGCCCCCTGTGGCCTATCGGGCGCTGGAGTTCCTGGTAGAGCAGGGGCTGGCGCACCGCATCCGGCGCCTGAACGCCTTTACCGCCTGCATGCATCCCGGCGAGACACATGCCCCGGCCTTTCTGATCTGCCGCCTGTGCGATGCCGTGGCCGAAGCGCCCGCAGCCCCGGTGCGCGCCGCATTGGACAAAGCCGCCGGCGACCTGGGCTTTGTGATCGAGCGCAGCAATATCGAGGCGCTGGGCCTGTGTCCCGCCTGCCGGACCGGGGCCGCGGCATGAGCCTGATCGCGGCAGACCATGCCTGTGTGCGCTTTGCCGGAACCGAGGTGCTGCACGACATCTCGCTGCGGGTGGAGCCGGCAGAGATTGTCACCATCGTCGGCCCGAACGGGTCGGGAAAGTCCACGCTGCTGCGCGCCCTTCTGGGGATCACGCCGCTGGCGGCGGGCCGGGTCAGCCGCCGCCCCGGGCTGCGCATCGGCTATGTGCCGCAGCGCCTGCAGATCGACCGCACCCTGCCGATGACCGCGCGCCGGTTTCTGTCGCTTCCGCGCCGCCATGCGCCGGCCGCCTCTGCTGCGGCACTGGCGCGGGTGGGCGTGCCCGAGGTGGCAGACCGGCAGATGGCCGACCTGTCGGGCGGGCAGTTCCAGCGCGTGCTGCTGGCACGTGCCCTGCTGACCGAGCCGGACCTGCTGATCCTGGACGAGCCGACGCAGGGGCTGGACCAACCCGGCGAGGCGGCGTTCTACCGCCTGATCGACGAAGTGCGGCACGATACCGGCTGCGCTGTGCTGATGGTCAGCCATGACCTGCATGTGGTCATGTCGGCCTCTGACCGGGTGATCTGCCTGAACGGCCATATCTGCTGCGAAGGCACCCCGCAGGTGGTGTCGCATGCGCCGGAATACCGCGCGATGTTCGGATTGGGCACGCAGGGTGCGCTGGCGCTGTACCGGCATGAGCACGACCACGACCACACACATGACCACGGGCACGACCACAGCCATTATCGCGGGCACGGCCCTGCCCGCCCCAGGGGGGCCGACACCCGGGGGCACGGCCATGCTTGACGATTTCCTTGTCCGGGCCGGGCTGGCCGGTTTTGGCCTGTCGCTGGCGACCGGCCCCTTGGGGGCCTTCGTGGTCTGGCGGCGCATGGCCTATTTCGGCGATGCCACGGCGCACGCGGCCATTCTGGGCGTGGCGCTGGCGCTGGCGACTGACCTGCCCGTTGGGCTTGGCACGCTGGCGGTGGCCTTGCTGATGGCCGTCACCGTGGCCACGCTGGCGGCACGCGGCTGGGCGATGGATACGACGCTGGGCGTGCTGGCCCATTCGGCGCTGGCCTTTGGCCTTGTTGCGATCAGCTTCGTGCACGGGGTGCGCACCGATCTGTCGGCCTGGCTCTTTGGCGACATCCTGGCGGTGACGCGGGGCGACCTGGCGCAGATCTGGGGCGGTGCCGCTTTGGTGGCTGCCTTGCTGATCTGGCGCTGGTCGGCGCTGCTGACGGCAACGCTGAACGAGGATCTGGCGCATGCCTCGGGCCTCAATCCCGACCGCGAGCGTCTGGTTCTGGTGCTGGCGCTGGCCGTTGTGGTGGCCGTCGCGCTGAAGGTCGTGGGGGCGCTGCTGATTGCGGCAATGCTGATCATCCCCGCCGCCGCCGCGCGGGGGATTGCGCGCAGCCCGGAAAGCATGGCGGCGCTGGCGGTGGGGATCGGGGCAGTGGCCGCCATCGGCGGGCTGGGACTGTCGATGTGGCAGGACACGCCTGCGGGCCCCTCCATCATCGCCTGCGCGGCGGTGGTCTTTGCCCTGTCGGCGATTGTCGGGCCGCTTCGTCGGCGCTGAGGCGGGGCAGGGCGGTCATCGCTTGTGCCTGCTGCCACCCCGCGACCTGCGCGCATGTCGTTTTCGTCTGGCAAAGGTCGGGCGGCCTTGCCCGTTTCGCAGCGATTGGGGCATGACTGAGTCAAACCCAAATCGACGGAGGCCGCCCTGATGAAGACACATGTCAAAGCCCTGGTCGTCGGGGGCGGCGCGGTCGGAACGGGGATCGCCTATCATCTGGCCAAGGCCGGCTGGGACACGATGCTGGTGGAACGCGACGAGTTGACTGCAGGCTCCACCTGGCATGCCGCCGGTCTTTTGCCGCTGTTCAACATGAGCTTCGCCACCACGCATATTCACAGGTACAGCGTCGATTTCTACAAGGGGCTGGAGGCAGAGACAGGCCTGAACCCCGGCTTTTATGTGGTGGGCAACCTGCGCATGGCCCAGACAGATGCGCGGATGGACGAATACATGCTCTATTCCTCTGTGGCGGAAACGGCAGGCGTGTACCATGAATTCCTGACCCCGAAAGAAATCCGCGACCGCTGGCCGCTGGTGCGCACCGACGATCTGAAAGGCGCGCTGTTTCACCCGCAGGACGGCTACATCAACCCCGCCGATGTGACCCAGGCCATGGCCAAGGGCGCGCGGCAGTTCGGCGCGCAGTTTGAACGCCGGGTGCAGGTGGACGGATATTTCTGGACCGGCGACGAATGGATCGTCACCTGCCGCCGCATGGTGGAACAGGGCGGCAATCTGGTGGCGTCGGACGACAGCTTTGCCATCCATGCCGAGCATGTCGTGACGGCGACCGGAAACCATGCGCAGCGCACGGCGCGGCTGCTGGGCATCAGGATTCCCGCCATTCCGGTGGAACATCAATACATCGTCACCGAACCTGACCCGGCACTGGTGGAATGGCGCAAGACCAATCCCCAGCACCCGGTGCTGCGCGATGCCGATGCCAAATGGTACGTGCGCGAGGAACGCGGTGGCTGGATCTTGGGCCCTTACGAGCGCAATGCCCCGGCGCGGTTTCTGTATGACGTGCCGCCATCCTTCCGCGCCGATCTGTTTTCCCTCGACCTCGAGCGGATCGAGACGGAATACCTCAGCATGATCCACCGCATTCCGTCATCGGAAACGGCAGGTCTGAAGGATGATTTCAACGGTCCGATCTGCTATACTCCCGACGGCAACCCGCTGGTCGGCCCGGCCCCGGGCCTGCGCAACATGTGGCTGGCCGAAGGCTTCAGCTTCGGCATCACCGCCGCCGGGGGGACGGGGTATTACCTTGCCCAGATGATGGTGCAGGGCGAAGCCGAAATTGACATGGCCAGCCTGGACCCGCGCCGCTATGGCGGCTGGATGACGACCGAATACGCGGCACGCAAGAACGAGGAATGTTACGAGCATGTCTTCATCCTGCACCACCCCGACGAAGAGCGTGAAGCCTGCCGCCCGCTGCGCACCGCCCCGGTCTATGACCGCCAGGTGGCGCTGGGCGCGCAGATGGGCCAGGTGAACGGCTGGGAACGCCCCAACTACTACGGGCCAAAGGATGCGCCCGCCGGCTTTGACCATGACGGGCGCAGCTTCCGCCGGGGAACCTGGTGGCCCCATGCGGTGGCCGAGGCGAAAGCGATCCGCGAAACGGCGGGGCTGATCGATGCCACGGCCTTTACCAAGCATCTGGTGCGCGGCCCGGGCGCCACGGCATTTCTGGACTGGTTCACCACCAACCGGCTTCCGGCGGTGGGCCGGATCAACCTGACCTATGCCCTGACCCCGGCCGGGACCACGCGCAGCGAATACACCATCGTGCGGCTGGCCGAGCAGGAGTATTATCTGGTCAGTGCCGGGGCCTGGACGGCCTATGACGCCGATTACCTGCACAAATGCGCCGAAGACAAGCGCGCCGCGTTCGGCTGGACCGACATCCATGACGTGACCACGCAATGGGGTGTCTTCGCGCTGGCCGGTCCCGCAAGCCGCGCGATCCTGAAGGAGATCGTGAAGGACGCCGATCCCGACACGGTCCTGTCGAACCGCCGCTTCCCCTGGCTGTCCTCGCGCCGGATCGAGTTGGGCATGTGCCCGGTCAACGCCATCCGTGTGGCCTATACCGGCGAGCTGGGCTGGGAACTGCACCACCCCATCGAAATGCAGCGCTATCTGTGGGACCTGCTGCTGGCGGCGGGCGAAAAGCACGGGATGAAGCCGGTCGGCGCGCGGGCGCAGAACTGGCTGCGGCAGGAGAAAAGCTATCGCGCCTTCGGTACCGAACTGGGCCGCGATGCAACACCGCTGGAGGCGGGGCTGGACCGGTTTGTCGACCTTGGGAAGGATTTTCAGGGCAAGGATGCCATGCTGGCCACCGGCATCCGCAGCAAATGCGTGACCCTGCTGATCGACGGGCCAAGCGACACCGACCCCTGGGGGAAAGAGGCTGTGCTGCTGAACGGCGAGAAGATCGGGCGGCTGACATCCGGCGGCTGGTCGGTGGCCTTCGGGCGTCAGATCGGCATGGGTTATGTGCGCCCCGATCTGGCCAGGGTCGGCCAGAAGCTTCAGGTGCGGATGCTGCGGCAGGCCTGGGACGCGGTTGTTGTGGAAGACAGCCCTTACGATCCTGCGAATGCCCGCATCCGGGTGGATGGCTGAGCTTGGCACCTCAGAGCCTGATTTGAAACCGCTCTGTTGCACAGATCGGCTGATGGCCGCGGTGCCCCTGTGCCCGGACAGAGCGGTCCCACGACCTTTGTGACGGGGAGTCCGGGTGCGGTGAAGCCGTTCGGCACGGCAACACGGACGTGGAACGCAGCGACCCGGCGGCCGGGGTCCCGCGCCCAGAGGCGCTGGCGAGGCAGTTTCACGCAAGGCATCCCGGTTTCGGCGCGGCTCCGGCGGTGTCGGCCCCCTCCATCCTCGCCAGGGAGCGCGGCCGGGGGTATCCGGACGCCCGCAGAGCCTCGTTTCGCGCGACCGCGCGTGGCGGTATGGGGCGGTATAGGCCTTCCGGGGCCTCGCGTTCCTGCGGGGCGGAATGACGGCCTCAGCACCCCGTTCGGCGATGGCATCATGGCACTTGCGCATGTCACAGGCACCGTCGGCAGTGACCCTGGCGATCCCCTGGCCGGGCGCAATCCGGCCGAGCGGTCCGGGCAGCACCGATGCATCGCCCATATCGCTGCCGGTGATCCTGACCGCCCGGATTTCCAGCGGTTCTTCGTCGGTCCCGGGCTTGACCCTGCGCCAGACGTGGCGTTTTGCACCGGCGTGCCTGCGTGCATGCCACTCCCCTTCGCCCCCGGCCTTTCTCCCCCTCGCCGGTTCGCTCGAACCGGTGGCGCTCACCCGCTCGATGTCGATCAGCAGGTGCGGCGGGCCCTGTGCCCCCCGATGCCGGATCTTCACGGCAAGGGTCTTCTGGCGGCGGCCTGTCTGCCGCGCTTGCCTGTCGGCTTGGCCGCCCACGCCATGTCTGGATCGGACCAGACCGTCAGCGAACTCCGGAACTTGGGCACCTTGTTGCAGGATGGCCAGTTCAGGGTCTTGTGGGCCGGCATGTCCGGTCTGCGCATGCCTTCCCGCCCTCACGCCGGAATTAAGAGATGATTCCCCAACAGCATCTGTGCAACAGGGCCGCCCCACCCCCAAAACGGGATGCGACGCGGGGCGGACCAGATGAGCACGTCAGCCCTTCGGCACGGCGGCCAGAAGGTTCAGCACCTGCGGTCCCAGCCCCTCGACGATCCGCGCCACACCGTCCCGGTTGGGATGCAGCCCGTCGGGCTGAAGATACCGCGCCAGGCTTGCCGGGTCGTCTCCCTCCTCCATCAGGGGTGCAAAGAAGCCCGGTGCCAGAAGCGCGCCATACTGCGCCGCAAGGTCCGGATAGATGGCATCGAAGGTACGCTTGTACTCGGGGCCGAAATTGCCGGGTGCGGACATGGCCACCAGCAGGACGGGAAGCTGGCGGGCCTGTGCGCCCTGCAGGATCTTGTCCAGATTGGCCCGGCTTGCGGCGGGATCGATCCCGCGCAGCAGGTCGTTGCCGCCCAGCGTGACGATCATCGCGTCAACCTCCGGGGTCAGTGACCAGTCAAGCCGCGCCAGGCCCCCTGCCGTGGTGTCGCCCGACACGCCGGCGTTCACCACCACCACATCCTGCCCCCGCGCCGTCAGCCAGGCCTGCAGCTGCGGCACAAAGCCGTCTTCCTGCGGCAGGCCATAGCCCGCCGTCAGACTGTCGCCCAGGGCAACCAGTGTCAGGGGCTCTGCCAGCGCGGGCGTTGCAAGGGCACACGCGAAGGTGATGTTGCGGAACCTGCGCAATGCGCCATATCCCGCAAACGTGTTGAACCGCAGGGCAGCCTTCATGACCGATCCGATCCTTTCGCTGCGCGATGCGCGCCTGACGCTTGCCGCCAATGCGGGGCCGGTCGAAATCTTGAAGGGGGTCACGCTTGACGTGGCCCGGGCAGAGACGCTGGGGCTGGTGGGGCCGTCGGGTTCGGGCAAGTCATCGCTCCTGATGCTGATGGGCGGGCTGGAGAAGGCCACCGGGGGTCAGGTGCTTGCCCTGGGGCAGGACCTGACCGCGATGAACGAAGACCAGCTTGCGCGCTTCCGTCGGGGGAATATGGGCGTTGTGTTCCAGTCCTTCCACCTGATTCCGACGATGACCGCGCTGGAGAATGTGGCCGTGCCCATGGAACTGGCCGGTTTGCCCGATGCCTTTGACCGGGCGGCGGCGGAATTGCGCGCCGTGGGCCTGGCCGCGCGCATGGATCACTATCCCGGCCAGATGTCGGGCGGCGAGCAGCAGCGCGTGGCGCTGGCCCGCGCGGCCGCACCCCGCCCCGCCCTGCTGCTGGCCGATGAACCGACAGGCAATCTGGACGGGGCCAACGGGGCGGCGATCATGGATCTGCTCTTCGGGCTGCGCGACCGTCACGGGGCGACGCTGGTTCTTGTCACACATGCGCCCGAACTCGCCGCGCGCTGCGACCGGGTGGTGCGACTGGCCGACGGGCTGGTGCGCGCGGACGAGCGGAGGGCGGCATGACCCTGGCCGTCGCTGCCCGCATCGCCCGGCGGGAGTTGCGGGGCGGGCTGCGCGGATTCCGCATTTTCCTGGCCTGCCTGACGCTGGGGGTGGCGGCGATTGCCGCCGTGGGGCTGTTGCGCAGCGCCATCGAGCGCGGGCTGCAGGATCAGGGCGCGGTGCTGCTGGGGGGCGATGCGGTGATGCGCTATGCCTATCGCAGCGCCACACCGCAGGAACGCGCCTATATGGACAGCATCGCCACGGATGTGTCCGAGATTTATGATTTCCGGTCCATGGCAGTGGTGGGCGGGGGCGAGGCTGCCGACCGCGCGCTTGTCCAGGTCAAGGCTGTGGACGATGCCTATCCCCTGAACGGCGCGGTGGGGCTGGAGCCTGCGGTGCCGCTGGCCCAGGCGCTGGCCCCGCAGGCCGGCTTGCCCGCCGGGGTGATGGACAAGGCGCTGGTGGACCGCATGGGTCTGACCCTGGGCGACAGCTTCCGGCTGGGCACGCAGGACTTCCGCCTGGGTGCCGTGCTGGTGCGGGAGCCGGATTCAGTGGCAGGCGGCTTCTCGCTTGGCCCGAGGGTGATTGTGAAGACCGCCGATCTGGCACAATCGGGGCTTCTGACCCCCGGCACGCTTTACGAAACCCAGTATCGCCTGCTTCTGCCCCCCGGCGCCGATCTGGCCGCGCTTGAGGCGCGGACCGAGGCGGAATGGGCAGAAAGCGGTGTGCGCTGGTCCGACAGCCGCCGCGCAGCGCCTGGGGTTGCGCGGTTTGTGGACCGGATCGGGTCCTTTCTTGTGCTGGTGGGGCTGGCGGGCATGGCAGTGGGCGGTGTGGGCATATCCGCCGCCGTGCGTGCCTATCTGGGCGGCAAGATTGCCACCATCGCCACGCTGAAAACGCTGGGGGCCGAAGGGCGGGTCATCTTCATGGCCTATCTTCTGCAGGTCGGCACGCTGACGGTGCTGGGCCTTGTGCTGGGGCTGGCGCTGGGCAGCGCGCTGGTGCTGGGCCTGGCCGATGTGGTTGCCGCCCGCATGCCCTTTCCGGCGGCCATCGCGCTTTACCCCGCGCCCTTGGCCGAGGCGGCGCTCTACGGCGCGCTGACCGCGCTGATCTTCACCCTTTGGCCGCTGGCGCGCAGCGAACAGGTGCGGGCCGCCGCGCTTTATCGGGGCGAAGAGGGGCGGGCGGGCTGGCCGCGCGCGCCCTATCTGGTCGCGCTTGCGGCCCTGCTTGTGCTGCTGGTCGCTGCGGCTGTCGTGTTTTCAGGCGTCCCCACCCTGGCGCTGGGCACGCTGGGCGGCATATTCGGCGCGCTGGTGGTGCTGGCGCTGGCGGCGCTGGCCGTGCGGCGCGGGGCGCGGGCTGCGGCGCGCGGCACC
The DNA here is from genome assembly GCA_020251025.1 of Rhodobacter sp. GTDB lineage: Bacteria > Pseudomonadota > Alphaproteobacteria > Rhodobacterales > Rhodobacteraceae > Aliitabrizicola. Next base: position 13,793 of record JADCDI010000023.1, read on the forward strand.
TGGGCGCGCGGGCGCACCGCACTGCGCCTGGCGCTGGGCGCCATCGGCGGGCCGAGAGAAGAGGCGACTTCGGTCATCCTTTCGCTGGGGCTGGGCCTTTCGGTGCTGGCGGCGGTGGGGCAGATCGACGCGAACCTGCGCGCCGCCGTCGAGCGCGATTTGCCCGAACGCGCCCCCGCCTATTTCTTTGTCGATATCCAGAACGACCAGATCGCGGGTTTCCTGGCGCGCCTTGCCGCCAACCCGGCTGTTTCGCGCGTGGATGAAGCCCCCATGATGCGCGGCGTTCTGAACCGGATCAACGGCCGCCCCGCAAGGGAAGTGGTGGGTGATCACTGGGTGGTCACGGGCGACCGGGGCATCACCTTTGCCGCCACCCCGCCCGAGGGAACCGAGGTGACGGCGGGCCAGTGGTGGGCGGAAGATTACGCAGGCAGCCCCCAGGTTTCCTTCGCCGCCGAAGAGGCCGAAGAGATGGGGCTGAAGCTGGGCGACAAGATCACCGTCAACGTTCTTGGCCGCGATATCGAGGCCCGGATCACAAGCTTCCGCGAGGTTGATTTCTCGACCGGGGGCATGGGCTTTGTGATGTCGATGAACCCGGCGGCGCTTTCCGGCGCACCCCACACCTATATCGCCACGGTCTATGCCGCGCCCGAAGCGGAAGCGGCGGTGCTGCGCGAATTGGCCACGGCCTATCCCAACATCACCGCCATCCGCGTGCGCGACGCCATAAACCGCGTCAGCGAGGCGCTGACGGCGATTGCCCAGGCCACCGCCTGGGCCGCAGCGGCAACGCTGGTGACCGGTTTCATGGTGCTGATCGGCGCTGCGGCGGCGGGGGAACGGGCGCGGGTGTACGAGGCGGCAGTGCTGAAAACGCTGGGCACCACGCGCGCGCGCATCCTGTTCAGTTTTGCGCTGCGTTCGGCCCTGCTGGGCGCGGCGGCAGGGATTGTGGCCATCCTTGCGGGCGGGCTGGCGGGCTGGGCGGCGATGACCTTTGTGATGGAGGCCGATTATGCCTTTGAACCGGTTTCGGCCCTGGCCATCGTGCTGGGCGGGGTCATCGCCACGCTGGCCGCCGGCCTCGTCTTTGCCTTGCGTCCGCTGGCGGCACGCCCGGCGCAGGTGTTGCGGGCGCAGGAATAGCCCCCGGGCGGGCTGGACGGCACCGCCGATTTATGGCCGTCTTGTCCGGACTGCAAAGCCATAGTCAAAGGATGCCGACATGACCGATTTCGCCCGGGAACTGGAAGAGCGACTGGTCCGCTATGCGTCCATCGACACACAAAGCGACGAGACATCGGCCACGTCGCCCAGCACGGCCCGTCAGCTTGACCTGCAGCGCCTGCTGGTGACGGAACTGCAGGCCATCGGCGCGCAGGATGTGCGGCTGACCGATTATGGCGCGGTGCTGGCGACCATTCCGGCCACGGTGCACCATACCGCCCCGGTCATGGGCTGGCTTGCGCATGTCGACACCGCGCCAGCCTATGCCGCAAGCGGGGTCAAACCCTTGGTACACCGCGCCTATGACGGCGGGTCAATCACCTTTCCCGATGCGCCGGAATTGATCCTGTCGCCCGCGCAGTCACCCTATCTGGCCGGCAAGGTGGGCGATGACATCATCACGGCCAGCGGCACCACCCTGCTGGGGGCGGATGACAAGGCCGGGATCGCCATCATCATGACGGCCGCCCGCCATCTGCTGGCCAATCCGGACATCCCGCATGGTCCGATCCGCATCGGCTTTACCCCCGACGAAGAGATCGGCCGCGGCGTAAGCGACGGACTTGCGGCAGATCTGGGCGCTGCCTTTGCCTATACGCTTGACGGGGCAGAGAAGGGCGAGATCGTCTATGAAACCTTTTCGGCCGATGGGGCCGTGGTCAGGGTCACCGGTGTTTCCATCCATCCCGGGCAGGCCAAGGGGGCGCTGGTGAATGCGCTGCATCTGGCGGCGATGATCGTGCAGACCCTGCCGCAGGTCACCCGCACACCGGAAACGACCGAGGGCCGCGAGGGCTTCATCCACCTTTATGCCATGTCCGGCACGGCGGCAGAGGCAGAGCTGAAATTCATCCTGCGCGACTTCGAACGCGACGGGCTCGAGGCCCACGGCGCCCTGCTGCGCCAGGTCTGCGAGACGATCCAGGCGACAGAGCCGCGGGCGAAGATCGACTGCACGATCAAGCCGCAGTACCGCAACATGCGCTACTGGCTGGAAGAGGACATGACCCCGGTCGAGCTGGTGCGCGAAGCCTGCCGCAAGGCGGGGGTGGAGCCGCACTCGCAACCGATCCGGGGCGGCACCGACGGGTCGCGCCTGACCGAAAAGGGCGTGCCGACGCCAAACATCTTTACCGGGATGCAGCAGATCCATGGCCCGCTGGAATGGATCAGCGTCCAGGACATGGCGGCGGCCACGCGGGTTTGTCTGGCGCTGGCGGAACTGGCGGGCCGGCCGCGCGGCTGAGCGGGCAGCAGGCTGCGCACCCTACACACCGGCCTGCCAAGGGCATAGGTTTGCATCATGGCCGATCTGTTCGACACCCCGTCCACCCCTGCCCCGGGCGCGCCGCGTCCGCTGGCCGACCGGCTGCGGCCAAAGACGCTGGCCCAGGTGATCGGGCAGGAAAAGGTGCTGTCGCCGGACGGCCCCCTTGGCGCGATGCTGACGGCAGGCAGCCTGTCATCGCTGATCCTTTGGGGGCCGCCGGGCGTGGGCAAGACCACCATCGCGCGCCTGCTTGCGGACGAAACCGATCTGCATTTCGCGCAGATCAGCGCCATCTTCACCGGCGTGCCGGAGCTGCGGAAGGTCTTTGAGCAGGCCAGGCTCCGGCGCGCGAACGGGCAGGGCACGCTGCTGTTCGTGGACGAGATCCACCGTTTCAACAAGGCGCAGCAGGACGGGTTCCTGCCACATATGGAAGACGGGACCATCCTGCTGGTGGGGGCCACCACGGAAAACCCGTCGTTCGAGCTGAACGCGGCCCTGCTCAGCCGGGCGCAGGTGATCGTTCTGGACCGCCTGTCGCTGCCCGACCTTGAGCGCATGGCACAGCGGGCCGAACAGGACCTGGGCCGCGCCTTGCCGCTGACGGGCGACGCGCGCGAGGCGCTGCTGGAGATGGCGGACGGCGACGGGCGCGCGCTTCTGAACCTGGTCGAACAGGTCGCGGCCTGGTCCCTGGCCAAACCGCTGGACCGCGCGGCGCTGGCCAACAGGCTGATGCGGCGGGCGGCGAAATACGACAAATCGGGCGAAGAGCATTACAACCTGATCTCGGCCCTGCACAAATCCGTGCGCGGATCAGATCCGGATGCGGCGCTTTACTGGTTCTGCCGGATGCTGGAAGGCGGCGAGGACCCGCGCTTTCTGGCCCGCCGCATCACCCGCATGGCGGTGGAGGATATCGGGCTGGCGGATCCGCAGGCACAGGCGCTGTGCATCCAGGGATGGGAAACCTACGAACGGCTGGGATCGCCCGAGGGCGAGCTGGCCCTGGCGCAGGCGGTGATCTATCTGGCGCTGGCCCCGAAATCGAACGCGGGCTACCTGGCCTACAAGGCGGCGCGAAACGCGGCCCGCCAGACGGGGTCGCAACCGCCGCCGCTGCACATCCGCAACGCCCCGACCCGGCTGATGAAGGACATCGGCTATGGCGCGGGCTATGCCTATGACCATGATGCGCAAGACGGCTTTTCCGGGCAGGATTACTTTCCCGAAGGCATGAAGCGCCCGGTCTGGTACCAGCCCCCCGAACGCGGGTTCGAGCGTGAGCTGAAAAAGCGGATCGACTATTTCGCAAAGCTGCGCGCCAGGCGGCAGGCAGAGTAGGCGATTTTTCTGGCGAAAAATCCCATCGCGCGACCGGATTTTTCGCCAGAAAAATCGTTTCGGGCGGCGCGGTTGACAAGGCGGTCTTACGGGCAGAAAGAAGCGGAATGTTCAGAACCTTGCTTGAAGTCGCCCTTGGCGGGGCCCTCGGGGCATCGGCCCGCTTTGCGGCATACGCCGCCTTTTCGCGCGCTGACGGGCAGGGGTTTCCCTGGGCTACGGTTTTCGTGAACGTCCTGGGGTCTTTCCTGATGGGCGTTCTGGTGATCTGGCTGCAGGAAAAGGGTCTTGCCCGTCATGCGCCGATCCTTCTGACCGGCGTTCTGGGTGGTTTCACCACATTCTCGGCCTTTTCGCTGGATGCGGTGAAACTGTGGGAACAGGGCGCTTTCGGGCTTGCCGCAGGTTATGTCCTGGGATCGGTTGCGGTTTCGATCATGGCACTGGCGCTGGGCATGTCGCTTGGCCGGGGGTGGTTTGCATGAGTGCCGTGCGGATGCTGACCGTTGCCGAGGAAGAGGGCGAGCAGCGCCTTGACCGCTGGTTCAGGCGCCGCTTCCCGCATGTCACGCAAGGTGCCGTCGAAAAGATGTGCCGCACCGGCCAGTTGCGCGTGGACGGCGGGCGGGCCAAGGCCGCCGACCGCGTGGTGCCGGGCATGGAAATCCGGGTGCCGCCCCTGCCCGCAGGCGAAGCGCCCGCGCCCGTCGAAAGCCGCGTGGCGAAAACCGACGCCAGGATGATTCAGGATGCCGTCCTGTGGAAGGACGAGCATATGATCGTTCTCAACAAGCCGGCGGGCCTGCCGTCGCAGGGCGGGTCGGGGCAGGGCGCGCGCCATGTCGATGCCCTGGCCGAGGCGCTGAAGTTCGGCTACAAGGAAAAGCCCCGGCTGGTCCACAGGCTGGACAAGGACACCTCCGGCGTGCTGCTGCTGGCCCGGACCGACCGGGTTGCCCGCGCCCTGTCCGAGGCCCTGCGCCACCGGCAGGCCCGCAAGATCTACTGGGCCGTGGTCGCCGGCGTGCCCGATCCGCGCCAGGGATCGGTCAGGTTCGGGCTGGTCAAGGCCCCCGGGCGCGGGCGCGGCGGCGAGGGTGAAAAGATGCTGTGCGTGCATCCCGCCAAAGTGGCCGAAACCGAAGGTGCCAAAAGGGCCCGGACCGACTATTTCACCCTGTGGTTTCTTGGCACGCGTCTGTCTTGGATGGCCTTGGAACCGGTGACGGGCCGGACCCACCAGTTGCGCGCCCATATGGCCGGGATCGGGCATCCGATTCTGGGCGACGGCAAGTACGGCGGCGCGGGGCAGGCCAATCCGGGCGATGGCTGGGGTGCGACAGGCGGCGGCGACATCAGCCGCAAGCTGCACCTGCATGCGCGCAGCCTGACCATCGAGCATCCCGTCACCAAAAAGATGATGACCTTTACCGCGCCTTTGCCCGATCACATGGCCCGTACCTGGAAGCTGATGGACTGGAAGGAAACAGACGTGCCTGCCGATCCCTTCGCGTCGATCCGATGACCGGGTGGACCGCGAAACGCTTCTGGACCGAAACGCGCGTCCAAAAGGTTGACGGCGGCTTCACCGTGCAGCTGGACGGGCGTGCGGTGAAGACCCCGGCGAAGACCCCGCTGATCGTCCCGACCCTGGCAATGGCCGAAAGGATTGCCGCAGAATGGCAGGCGCAGCAGGGCACGGTCGATCCCCGCACCATGCCCTGGACCCGGTCGGCCAATGCGGCCCTTGACAAGGTCGGCACCCGGTTTGCCGAGGTTGCATCGCTGCTTGCGGCCTATGGCGACACCGATCTTCTGTGCTACCGTGCGGACGGCCCGCCAGAGCTTGCGCTGCGCCAGACCAGGGCCTGGGACCCGCTGCTGGCCTGGTCCGCCACCGCGCTGGATGCGCCGCTGAAGGCCACCGCCGGTGTCATGCATGTGGCGCAGCCGCCCGACAGCCTTGCCCGGCTGACCGCCCGGATCGGGCAGATGACGGCCTTTCATCTGACCGGATTTCACGATCTGGTCGTGATTTCCGGTTCGCTGGTTCTGGCGCTGGCCGTGACCGACCGAAGGCTGTCTGCGCAAGAGGCGTGGCGTCTGTCCCGGCTGGACGAGCACTGGCAGGCCGAGGTCTGGGGCCGCGACGAAGAGGCCGGGGTGCTGGAGGCCGCACGGCAGGAGAGCTTCCTTCACGCGGAGCGATTCTATCGGTTCAGCGGCTGAACCGGGGCTGTCCTGCGCCGCCCAGAGGCCTGAACCTTGTGCATCAACCCATCAGATGCGAAGAATTTCCCCATTTCGGCGCGGTTCCGCCAGAAGTCTTGACCTTTCAAACCGCTTCGGCCCACACTTGGCGGTACTGAAGGAAACGGTCCGTCCGTTTCGAATCCGGCTTTGCCGGGATGAAAAAGCCGCCTGAAACCGGGCGGATCATCAGGAAGAGGTAAGCATGAAAAAATCCTTGTTCTTCGGCACGCTGGCAGCCGCCGGCGCGCTTGCGGGGTTCGCTTCGGCCGATACGCTGGCCGATATCAAGGCGCGTGGCGAGTTGCTTTGCGGCACGAACACCGGTCTGACCGGCTTTGCCGCCCCCGATGCCAACGGCGTCTATCAGGGTTTCGACGTGGCCGTCTGCAAGGCCATTGCTGCCGCCGTTCTGGGGGATGCCACCAAGGTGCGCTATGTGCCGACAACCGGCGAGACGCGCTTTACGGCGCTGGCCTCGGGCGAGGTTGACCTGCTGGTGCGCAACTCGACCTGGACCTTCTCGCGCGATACCGACCTCAAGTTCGATTTCGTTGCCGTCAATTACTATGACGGTCAGGGCTTCATGGTGAAAAAGGACCTGGGCGTCAGTTCGGCCAAGGAACTTGATGGCGCGACCGTCTGCATCCAGACCGGCACCACGACCGAACTGAACCTGGCCGACTTTTTCAAGGCCAACAACATCAGCTATACCCCGGTGACCGTGGCCGACGATTCCGAAGCACAGCGCCAGTATGTCGCCGGTGCCTGCGATGCCTATACGACCGATGCCTCGGGTCTTGCGGCCACCCGCGCGACGCTGCCGGATGCTGAAAACCACATCATCCTGCCCGAAATCATCTCCAAAGAGCCGCTTGGCCCGGTTGTGCGCCATGGCGACAACAACTGGGGCGACATCGTGCGCTGGACCTTCTACGCACTGGTCGCCGCCGAAGAGCTTGGCATCACCTCGGCCAATGTGAACGAAATCGGCACAAGCACCGTCAACCCCGAAATCAAGCGCATCCTGGGCACCGAAGGCGACATGGGTGCGATGATGGGTCTTGATGCCGAATGGGCCAAACGTGCCATCGCGGCAAATGGCAACTACGGCGAAATCTTTGCGGCCAATATCGGAGAGTCGACCCCTATCGGCCTGGCCCGCGGCCTGAACGCACAGTGGACCCAGGGCGGGCTGATGTACGCCCCGCCCTTCCGCTGATCCGAAAGAACAGGACGGGCGCGCAAATGCGCGCCCGTTGTCTTTCTTGACGTCGTCTGCCGACAGGGAAGCACCAGACTTCTCCGGCATCCGGGCAGCCGGGGTCGCGGTCAGGCAACAGGGGGTAGCGAATGGCCTATGCCGGTGAGGTGCCCAAGCCCAGGTTCCGGCCTGGCATGCTTATCTACGACACGCGGTACCGGTCGCTGACCATTCAGCTGATCGTGCTTGTGCTGTTCGCCTTTGGCCTGTCCTGGCTGATCAACAATGTGATCGTCAACCTGGCGGCAAAGGACAGAACCTTTGACTTCGGGTTCCTGTGGAACCGGGCCGGCTATGACATCAACCAGACCCTGATCCCCTATACCAATGACAGCACGCATGGGCGCGCACTGTTCGTGGGGCTGGTCAACACGCTGGTCGTGGCGGCGCTTGGCTGTTTTCTGGCCACGGTTCTGGGTGTGATCATCGGTGTGCTGCGCCTGTCGAAGAACTGGCTGATCGGCCGGCTGATGACGGTTTATGTCGAGGTGTTCCGCAACATTCCGCTTTTGCTGTGGATCCTTCTGTCTTTCGTGATCCTGACGGAAACCACGCCCTCGCCCAGGGATTTCCGTGTCACCGACGAGATGATCGCAGCCGGTCAGGCCCCGGCGGCGCGGATGTTTCTGAACGACTCTGTCGCCATCACCAACCGGGGCATGAACGTTCCCGCACCGCTGTTCACCCGCAGCCTAGGCACGGCGGGGATTGGCGAATTTCAGATTTCGCTCAACTTTCTGGCGATCTTCGCGGTGATCGGCGCATCCGCCATCGTGAACCGCCGCATGGTCAGGCGGGCCAGGGCACTGCAGGAAGACACCGGGGTTCGTCCCGTCACCTGGTGGAAAAGCCTTCTTGTGCTGTTCGTGCCCGTGATTGCCCTCATGCTGGCGCTGGGGTTTCACCTGGAATACCCCAGGATGACCCGGTTCAACTTTTCTGGCGGGATCGAGGTGCTGCACAGCTTCACGGCGCTGCTGATCGCGCTGGTGCTGTATACGGCTGCCTTCATCGCCGAAATCGTGCGGGCCGGGATTCTGGCCATTCCCAGGGGCCAGACCGAGGCCGCCTTCGCCCTTGGCCTGCGCCCCGGGCGGACGATGAGCCTGATCATCCTGCCGCAGGCGCTGCGGGTGATCATCCCGCCGCTGATCAGCCAGTACCTTAACCTGACCAAGAACACGTCGCTGGCCATTGCCGTCAGCTATATGGACCTGCGCGGCACGCTGGGCGGTGTGACCCTGAACCAGACCGGCAAGGAACTGGAATGCATGTTGCTGATGATGCTGATCTATCTGACGATCAGCCTGATGATCGCCTCTGTGATGAACATCTACAATTCATCTGTCAGGCTGAAGGAACGCTGAGATGGCCGAAAGCAGCCATGCCTTCGTCCGCACGGCGATCCTGCCGGCGCAGAAGCCGCCCCTGACCGAAAAGGGCGTGATCAAGTGGCTGCGGGAAAACCTTTTTTCCGGCTGGTTCAACACCATCCTGACCCTGATCGGCCTGTGGGCGATCTACAGCCTGATCGCTGCGGCGCTGCCGTGGTGGCTGAATGGCGTGTGGAATGCCGGATCGCTTGGGGAATGCCGCGCCATCCTTGCCGAACGGGCCGGGCCGGATGCGTCCGGGGCCTGCTGGGCGATGGTCCGCGACCGCTGGCATCAATTCATGTTCGGCTTCTACCCGCAGGACCAGTACTGGCGCCCGGCGACTGCCTTCGGCCTGTTGTTTGCCGCAATCGCACCCGTGCTGTTTTCGGGGCAGAAAGGCTTTCAGACCTGCATGCTGGCCGGGGTTGCCGCATTTCTTGCGGCAACGTTTTGGCTGGCGCAGGTGCCGATGCTGGCTGTCGGGCTGACGACCATCCTGATGCTGGTCTTGCTGACGCTTGCGCAGGTGCGCCCCGCTGCGGTGATGTGGTTCACCGTGATCTACCCCGCGCTGGCCTTCTTTCTGCTTTGGGGCGGGTCTTTCTGGGTTCCGGTGGCGGCAATGACCGGATTGCTGGTGCTGTTGGTGGCGTATCGGCTGTTGTTGCCCCGCACGGGCGTTGGTATCGCGGCGGGGGCCGGCATCGGGCTGGCCCTGCTGTGGTGGGCCGTGCTGGATGCGCCCGTTGCGGCGGGGCTGACGTGGCTGGCCCCCATCGGGCTGGAGCCGGTGGCCTCTGACCGGTTCGGCGGCTTTCTTCTGGCGCTGACCATCGGGGTTACGGCCATATCTTTCTCGCTGCCGATGGGCATCCTGCTGGCGCTGGGCCGACAGTCTGACATGGTGCTGATCAAGACGCTGTCGGTCGGGTTCATCGAGTTCATCCGCGGCGTGCCGCTGATCACGCTGCTGTTTACCGCATCGCTTCTGCTGCAGTATTTCCTGCCGCCGAATACGAATTTCGACCTGATCCTGCGGGTGATCATCCTGGTCACCTTTTTCGCCGCCGCCTATATCGCCGAGGTGATCCGGGGCGGTCTGGCCGCCCTGCCGCGCGGCCAGTACGAGGCCGCCGATGCGCTGGGCCTGGATTACTGGAGCGCGCAGCGCCTGATCATCATGCCGCAGGCGCTGAAGATCGCCATTCCAGGGATCGTGTCCACCTTCATCGGCCTGTTCAAGGATACCACGCTTGTGGCCTTCGTGGGCCTTCAGGACCCGCTGAAGGGCATCACCCAGATCGTCCGCGCCGACATCGCCTGGAAGGGCATCTACTGGGAGCCCTACATCTTTGTCGGGGCCATCTTTTTCGTCATCTGCTTCGGCATGTCGCGCTATTCGATGTATCTCGAACAGAAACTCAAGCGTGACCACCGGTAAGGAGCCCCGCCCATGTCCGAAACCCAATCCGCTGGCACCGTCAACCGCAGCCGGCTGCATGTGACCGAAGAGGTCGCGATCCAGATCACGGGCATGAACAAGTGGTTCGGCACCTTTCACGTGCTGCGCGACATCAACCTGACCGTGCGGCGCGGCGAGCGCATCGTGATCGCCGGGCCATCCGGTTCGGGCAAATCAACGCTGATCCGCTGCATCAACCGTCTGGAAGAACATCAGTCGGGCCAGATCATCGTTGACGGCACCGAGCTGACGAATGACATCAAGAACATCGACAAGGTGCGGTCGGAAGTGGGCATGGTGTTCCAGCACTTCAACCTGTTTCCGCACCTGACGATCCTTGAGAACCTGACACTTGCCCCGATCTGGGTACGAAAGATCCCGAAGCGCGAGGCCGAGGAAACGGCGATGTACTTTCTGGAAAAGGTCAGGATTCCGGAACAGGCGCTGAAGTATCCCGGCCAGCTTTCGGGCGGGCAGCAGCAGCGCGTCGCCATCGCGCGGTCGCTGTGCATGAAGCCGCGCATCATGCTGTTTGACGAGCCGACCAGCGCCCTTGACCCCGAGATGATCAAGGAAGTGCTTGATACGATGATCCAGCTTGCGGAAGAGGGCATGACCATGCTGTGCGTCACGCATGAAATGGGGTTCGCCCGCCAGGTGGCGAACCGGGTGATCTTTATGGATCAGGGTCAGATCGTGGAACAGAACGAACCGGAAGAGTTCTTTCTGAATCCGAAGTCCGAACGCACGAAGCTGTTCCTCAGCCAGATTCTGGGTCACTGACGCCGGGTCAGACCCGGGTCAGGCCGCAGCTGTGACAGCGATTTGCGCCCGCTTTCTGTTCATGACGGTGTGCCGGACCGTCAAAGTGCCGGTCAGACTGCCAGTTCACGCGGGACGATGAAATCCAGCGCAACCGCTGTGCCAAAGGCGGCCTCGGACCACGAGGAAATGGCAAACTCTGCAACCAGCGTTGCGCCCGTCGGATAACGCTGAAATGCAGGGTGCAGGGGGTCTGATGCAAGCAGACGGTGGGCGAATTCGGCAATCCCGGGGTTGTGCCCGATCATCATGACCGTGTCGGCGTGGGCGTGGCGCAGGACCGCAAGCATCACATCCGGCCCGGCATTGTACAGGGCAGGCTTCAGCTCCGGACCGGGCGCGCCTGGCAGCGCGGGGGCAATCCCCGACCAGGTCTTGCGGGTGCGCAGCGCATCGGAACACAGCACCTGCTGCGGGATGTAGCCGCGCGAGGCCAGCCAGTCGCCAAGATCTGCCGCCGCCGCCTTGCCGCGGTCGTTCAGCGGGCGGTCGTGATCGGGCGTATTCGGATCATCCCAGCTGGATTTCGCATGCCGCGTCAGGATCAGGCGCTTGGTCATCGGTGAAGCTGCCCCATGTGATAGGCGGATTGTTCGCGCATCCTTGCATGACGGGCCGAGACCGGGCAAGCGCGGCGCACGGCACAGCCGCAGCTCATGCAGTCCTGCCCTGCCGGGCTGTCCAGCCAGGCGTGGCAGGCAGGCAGGTCATAGCCTGCGCCCGTCAGGGCTGCAGCCGGGCAGGCGGTACGGCAGGGCTGGCCTTTGCAGCCGTCGCAGGGGCAAGGGGGCAAAGGCGGCAGATCGATGTGCACCTTCAGCGCCAGCGCGCCCCGGAACGACACCATCAACCCGGCCTCGTCATGGACCAGCAACCTGACCGGCGACGACCAGATGCGCCCCGTGCGCAGCGCCCATCTGTAAAAGGGCCGGTGCGGCGGGCCGCCAAAGGGAAACAGCGCCTTCGCCCCCAGATCGCAGGCGATCCGCCCGATCACGCGGCGCGACCAGCGGTCGAGCGGATCAGGTGCTCTGTCCTGCCATTCGGGCTGCGCGGTCAGGTGCGGCTAGAAGCCCGGCTCGCGCGGGCCGACAAGCAGCAGGGTCCGGGTGCCGGCCGGCAGCGCGTCTTGCGGCAGGGCATGAAAGCCGCCCAGGACCGTCAACGCATGGTCCGCCAGCACGGCCCCGATCTGCGCCAGCGCGGTCATTCGCCGCGCGGCTTGACCCGCGGCTCGGTGGACCGGATCAGGGATCCGGCCCCATGATCGGTGAACAGTTCCAGCAGGCAGGCGTTCGGAATGCGCCCGTCCAGAATGACCACGGCCCGCACGCCCTGCTCCAGCGCCAGAAGCGCTGTTTCGGTTTTGGGAATCATCCCCCCGGCAATGATGCCGCGCGCCGTCATGTCGCGGACCTGTTCGGGGGAAAGCTGTGTCACCACAGCGCCGCTTTCATCCCTGACGCCGGACACATCCGTCAGCAGCAACAGCCGGTCCGCCTTCAGCGCGCCGGCAATTGCCCCTGCCGCCGTGTCGCCGTTGACGTTGAACGTCTCGTTATCCGCGACACCCGTGGCGACCGGGGCAACGACCGGGATGATCCCGGCATTGTAAAGGTCGCGCAGCACCTGCACGTTCATCTCCACCGGGCGGCCGACGAAGCCCAGTTCGGGGTCATCGGCGACACAGATCATCAGGTCGTCGTCCTTGCCGGAAATGCCAACGGCCCGCCCGCCCTGATCGTTGATCGCCTGCACGATGCGCTTGTTGACCGCGCCGCACAGCACCATTTCCACCACTTCGACCGTGGCCTTGTCTGTCACGCGCTTGCCGCGCACGAATTCTGATTTGATGCCAAGCTTCGCCAGAAGATCGTTGATCATCGGCCCGCCGCCGTGCACCACCACCGGGTTGACCCCGACCTGGCGCATCAGCACGATGTCGCGGGCAAATTCGGCCATGGCATCTGCGTCGCCCATGGCATTGCCGCCGAATTTCACAACCACCACGGCGCCGGCATAGCGTTGCAGGTAGGGCAGCGCCTCGGACAGGGTGCGGGCGGCGGTGATCGGTTCACGGGTCATGGCAAGCTGCTTTTTCATCGGGGTGATCCTGACTGCGCCCTGTTTGGTAGCCCCTTTGCAAACCCCTGCCAAGGGTTGCGTCCAAGGGGGATGCCTTGCCAATTCCGACAAAAGCGATAAGGTTTTCTCCGGAACGGACAAGGGGGCGAAATGGTGATGCCAGAGATGAAGACGCTGCTGCTGACCGGGGCAAGCAGGGGCATCGGGCACGCCACGGTCAAGCGGTTTTCGGCCGAAGGCTGGCGCGTGCTGACCTGTTCGCGCCAGCCCTTTGACCCGCGCTGCCCCTGGCCGGGCGGCGAGGGGAATCATATCCAGATCGACCTTGCCGACCCCAACAAGACCATCGCCGCCATCGAAGTGATCAAGGAAAAGGTGAACGGGCGTCTTGATGCGCTGGTGAACAACGCCGGCATCAGTCCGAAGGGCTCCGGGGGGGCGCGGCTGAACACGCTTGACACCGATCTGCGCACGTGGGGGCATGTGTTTCACGTCAATTTCTTTTCCTGCGTGGTGCTGGCCCGCGCACTGCAGGCGGAACTGGCGGCAGCGCAGGGTTCGGTTGTCAACGTCACCTCGATCGCCGGGTCGCGGGTGCATCCCTTTGCCGGGGCGGCCTATGCCACGTCAAAGGCGGCGCTTGCGGCGCTGACCCGCGAAATGGCCCATGATTTCGGCCCGCTGGGCGTGCGGGTCAACGCCATTGCACCGGGCGAGGTGGAAACGGCGATGCTTTCCCCCGGCACCGACAAGATTGTGGAAAAGCTGCCGATGCAGCGGCTGGGCCAGCCAAGGGAAGTGGCCGATGTCATCTGGTTCCTGTGCTCGGACCAGTCGAGCTATATTTCGGGTGCCGAGATCGAGGTGAACGGCGCGCAGCATGTGTGAGGGCTGCCGGGGCGCACCCCGCGCGGCGGCGTCAGACCAGCGTCGCGATGATCGCGCGCAGCGTTTCGATGCCGTCGCCTTTTTCAGACGAGGTTACGACCAGCTCAGGATAGGCGGCCGGATGCTTTGTCAAGGCACCGCGCACCTGGGCCAGGGTCGCCTCTCGCTGTGCCGCGCTGACCTTGTCGGCCTTGGTCAGCACCGCCTGAAAGGTCACGGCGGAGCGGTCAAGCAGCGCCAGGATGTCCTCGTCCACCGCCTTGACCCCGTGGCGCGCGTCGATCAGCACGAAGGCCCGCCGCAGCGTCTGGCGGCCCGACAGATAGGCCTTGAGCAGCCGCTGCCATTTTTCAACGACCGCCTTCGGTGCCTCGGCATAGCCGTAGCCGGGCAGGTCAACCAGATAGCGCGAGGGGCCAAGGGCGAAGAAGTTTATCTCCTGCGTGCGCCCCGGCGTGTTCGAGGCGCGCGCCAATGACTTGCGCCCCGTCAGGGCGTTGATCAGGCTGGATTTGCCAACGTTGGACCGCCCCGCAAAGCAAACCTCCAGGCGGTCCGCCGGGGGCAGGCCATCCATCGCGACCACGCCTTTGACGAAATCCACCGGCCCGGCAAACATCAGCCGCCCGGCTTCGCGCGCGGCGTCTTGCGGTTCCGGGCTGAGCGGAAAGGGAAGTACGCTCACCTCAAGGTCACCGTGTCGCCCAGGGCAATTGTGCCGCCCCTGGCAACAACCGCGTAAAGCCCGAAATCCTGGTGGCCAAAGGCCGCGTCCAGCCCGCTGAGTGTGTCTGTATCGATCCGGCCCGTTTCAGGATTGGCCGAGGTTGCCCGGCAGCGCGTGATACGCTCTTCGATCCGCAGTTCGGCCTGGCCAATGCGCAGGGTGCGCCCGATCCAGTCCCATTCCGCCCAGGGTGCGGCCCCGTCCAGCCACAGGTTGCCGCGCCAGCGGTCGGCGGACAGATCCTGCCCCATGCGCGCCGAAAGATCCGCCAGCGAGCGGAGCGAGAGGACAGAGACAGACGCAAAGGCGCTGTCGGTCATGCCGCGCCCGGCGCTGACGATCCGCGCGGGTCGCGCGCGGTCGTCCGGGGCCAGCGGCGCAATCCAGGACAGAAAGCCCGGCAGGTCTGCGGGATCGTCCGGGCGGAAGGTCAGGGACCCAAGTTCGGGGTGGCGCAGGGTCACCGTGCCGCTTTGGTCGTCCAGCACCGAGGTGATGGCCATAAGCGCAGGCACCTTGGCCCCGCGCGCGAAATTGGCGCAAGGTACCCAGCCGCCATTGCCCAGCTTTGCCGCCTCATGCGCAACGGCCCAGTGCCGGTCCCAGGGCAGGCAGGCCCCTTGCGAAAGAAGAACGGACCCGAGGTCTTCGCGCCCGTGTCCCTTGATCGGGTGGCGGCAGATTCGGGCCAGCCGGACGGTCATTTCTTGACCGGCGCTTTCTTGGTGTCGGTTTGTGGGGCAGTGGTGCCCTTCTTGCGGTTCATGCCGGATTTGATGTTGCCGAAGATGTCCGGCTTGTGCCCGTGGCTGAGCATGATCAGGTACTGCTGCACGAAAGTGATCGTGTTGTTGGCAATCCAGTACACCACCAGCCCGCTGGCAAAACCGCCCAGCATGAACATGAAGACCCAAGGCATCCAGGCAAAGATCATCGCCTGGGTCGGATCTGTCGGGGCGGGGTTCAGCTTTTGCTGCAGCCACATGGTGATGCCCAGAAGGATCGGCAGCACCCCGATGAAGATCAGCGCCAGAAGCGAACCCTGTGCCGGTGCCGCCCATGGAAGCAGGCCAAAGAGGTTGAACAGCGACGACGGATCGGGTGCGGACAGGTCGCGCAGCCAGCCGAAAAAGGGCGCATGGCGCAGTTCGATGGTGACGAAGATCACCTTGTACAGCGCAAAGAAGATCGGGATCTGGATCAGGATCGGCAGGCAACCGGCGGCGGGGTTCACCTTTTTGTCCTTGTAAAGCTGCATCATTTCCTTCTGCAGCTTCTGCCTGTCGTCGCCTGCGCGTTCCTTCAGCGCTTCCAGTTCGGGTTGCAGTTCCTTCATCCGCGCCATGGAGACATAGGATTTGTAGGCCAGCGGCAGCACGATGATCTTCAGCACGAAGGTCAGAGCAATGATCGCCAGGCCCATATTGCCGATCAGCGCATTCAACTCATGCAGCACCCAGAAAATCGGCTTGGTCAGGAAATAGAACCAGCCCCAGTCGATCGAATCGATGAAACCCGCAATCCCGCCTTCATTCTGGTAGGCCCGGATTGTTTCCCATTCCTTGGCCCCCGCGAACAGGCGAGAGGTGGACGAGGCCGTCTTGCCTGCGGCAACCGTGATGACGGGCTGGCGGGTTTCCACCTGAAACACATCGGTGGCCGCCACGTATTTCGTCACAGCGGTGAACGGCTTGCCCTGTTCGGGGATCAGCGTCGTCATCCAGTATTTGTCGGTGAACCCGATCCAGCCATCGGTGGTCGCTTCAGTGATCTCGGCCTGCGCGCCTTCCCGGTCGATCACGGGAAGTTCGGTCATGGTGCTGTACTTGATTTCGTTCAGGGTACCGTCGACCCGTCCGACCACGCCCTCGTGCAGGACAAAGAAGTTCTGCAGATCCGGCGGCTTGCCATGCCGGGCCACGATGCCGTAGGGGGCCAGGCTTACGCCGGTGGTGCCGGTATTCTCGACCGCCTGGGTGACGGTGAACATGTAGTCATCGTCAATCGACAGCGTGCGGCTGAAGATCAGGCCCTTGCCATTGTCCCAGCGCAGCGTGACGGGCGTGTCAAGCGACAGGGTGGTGCCATCGGCCACGGTCCATTCCGTGTTGGGGCCGGGAACATCGTCGAACCCAAGGTCGCCGCCCGGGGCCCAGCCGTAGAGGGCATAGTATGACCCGGTCTGGCCAACGGGTGTCAGCAGCCGGACCAGATCCGAATCCGGGTCCAGCGTGACGCGGTAATCCTTCAGCTTCAGATCATCGATCCGCCCGCCAAGCAGGGTGATGCTGCCCTTGACCCGGGGGGTGTCGATGGGAATGCGCGCGGCTTCGGGCGCGGCCTTGGCTGCGGGGGTGGCGCCTGTGGTGGCATCCGCAGCCGTCGGCGGCAAGGCGGCAGGCGCATCGGTTCCCGTGACGGCTGAGGGCTGTGGCGGGGCCACGGGTTCCGGCGGCGGAAAGAAAAAGAACCACGCCAGGATCACAAGGAAGCTGAGCGCGGTTGCAAGGATAAGGTTCTTGTTCTGATCGTCCATCTGGACCAGCACCGTTCCGGAAAGGTTCAGCGGTGGTTCAACAGAGGTGGGGGCCAAAGGTCAAGCGGTTTTCCCCTGCGCCGGCGGGGGCGCGCCGCTTTGACCCGGCCCGCCCGGGGTCATGATGTCGGTGCTAGGATGGCGTTGCATTCGGGCTCAGCCGGGAAAGCCCCGCAATCCGGGCATGGTGGCGTGCCATCCATTCGGCGGTTTCCTCGAAGGGCATGGGGCGACCGATGCCGAACCCCTGGGCATGGGTGCACCCAAGCTGCGCCAGCATGGCCTGCTCGCCGGATGTCTCGACCCCTTCGGCAACCGTTTCCAGGCCAAGCCGTTCCGCCATGGAAAGAACGGCCGAACAGACCCGCTGCTGACCCGGGTCTTCGTCGATCCGCGTCACAAAGCTGCGGTCGATCTTCAGCCGCCGCAGGGCAAAGCGCCGGATATTGGCAAGCGAGGTCTGGCCGGTGCCGAAATCATCCAGATCGATGCCGCAGCCCATTTCGGACAGCGCCGCGATGTTGCGCACGATGACGTCGTTGTCGGTCTGTGTGACGACCGATTCCAGGATTTCGATCGTCAGCCGATCCGGTTCCAGATCGAACCGCTCCAGTGCCCATCTGATTTTTTCCGGCAGTTGCGGGCTGCGAAGTTCCTCGGCCGAGAAGTTGACCGAGACGCGCGGCACGGTCAGCCCGGACTTGTCCCAGCGCGTGATTGCCTGCAGCGCATCGTGCAGGATCGCCACGCCCAGTTTCTCCAGAAGGCCGGCCCGCTCCAGCGAGGGCAGAAAGATGCCGGGAGCCTCAAGGCCCCGCTCGGGATGGTGCCAGCGGGCCAGCGCCTCGAACCCGGTGACTTCGCCGGTGGCGGTCGAAACCTGCGGCTGGAAATGCGCGCGGATCTGGCCCTGATCCAGGGCCGTCTCCAGCAGGTCGCGTTCGGCATCCCGATCTGCGGCGACCTTGCCCATCTCTGCGGAATAGCTGCGGATCGCGCCGGGCCCGCTTTGCCAGGCGGTGTCCACAGCCGCCACGGCGGCTTCGTACATCGCCCGACCGGTGGGTTCCGTGGTGCGTCCCGGCAGGCAGAAGCCGACGGAACAGGTGATATAGATCTGGGTTGCATCCAGCGCCAGAGGCGGGCTGACCGCCTTCTGCAGACGGGCGGCCATCTGCACAAGCGTTTCAAGATCAAGCTGCCGTACCGGTCCCAGCGCCACGACAAGACCGCCGTGATGAAGCCGCGCCATGGTGTCGCTTTGCCGCAGGACGCCTGTGATCCGCTCGACGCAGGTGCGCATGGCATCTTCTGCCGCCGGTTTGCCAAAACGTTCGGCCAGCCGATCCATGTCGTCGAACCGGACCGCAAGGCAGGCTGTGGTCAATCCTGTTGTGGGGCCGATGCCCAGGATCGCATCAAGTGCGGTAACGATCTGCGGCGGCGTCACAAAGCCGCCGGTGGCGCGGGTGACGGGTGCCAGAAGGTCTGCCTCGCGCAGCGAAACAGCCCCGAAGAGCCCGATCACCAGGGGCAGACCCAGGGCGGCAAGGATCAAGGCGCGCTCGCCCCCCAGCCAGAAAGCGGCCAGTGTCAGCGCCGGAAGAAAAACCATCATCTCGGGACGCCGCAGCACGGCCCCGATCTGCACGATCACGCGCCCGGCAGGCAATGCCATTACCCTCATCATGCCCTGATTTCCTTCTGCTGCAACCTGACAGGCAGGCTAGGGACAGAGGGTGATCATCAAATTAACATCAGGGGTCTGGCCGGGGCCTGTTTCCGGCAATTTTTACGCGGTCCGTCACCAGCCCGGCAAAGTCGAACAGGGCCGGGTCCAGCAGATGGGACGGGCGGATGTTCATCAGGGCGCGGAACATCACCTGCCGCCGTCCCGGGCTGCGGGCTTCCCAGCCATCAAGGATCTGCTTGACCTGCTGGCGCTGCAGCCCGTCCTGACTGCCGCACAGATCACAGGGGATGATCGGAAAGTTCATCGCCCTTGCAAACCGGTCGCAGTCGGCTTCGGCAACGAAGGCAAGCGGGCGGTACACAAACAGATCACCCTCTTCGTTGACCAGCTTTGGCGGCATCGTGGCCAGCCGCCCGCCGTGGAACAGGTTCATGAAGAAGGTTTCCAGAATGTCGTCGCGGTGATGCCCCAGCACGATGGCCGAACACCCTTCCTCGCGGGCGATGCGGTACAGATTGCCGCGCCGCAGCCGCGAGCACAGCGAACAGAAGGTGCGTCCTGCGGGAATCTTGTCCATGACGATGGAATAGGTATCGGCATATTCGATGCGGTGGGGAACCTGCATCGCGGTCAGGAAAGCGGGCAGGACCGTGGCCGGAAAACCCGGCTGCCCCTGATCGAGATTGCAGGCCAGCAGATCGACCGGCAGCAGTCCGCGCCACTTCAGTTCCAGGAGCACGGCCAGCAGCGTATAGCTGTCCTTGCCGCCGGACAGGCAGACCAGCCAGCGCGCCCCGTGGTCGATCATGCCATAGGTTTCGATGGCATCGCGCACCTCGCGGACCAGCCGCTTGCGCAGCTTTCTGAATTCGGTGTTGTCCGGCGCACCCCGCAGGATCGGCGGCAGGTCTTCGGTTTCGTCGAACATGGGCTGTCCTTCGCGGCGCAAGGCATCCGGTGGCCGTCGGCCTGCGTATAAGGCAGGTAAGCTTTTGGGGGAAGTGTACGATGCGGTGGATCATTCTGACAGGATTTCTGGCCCTTTCCGCCTGTACGGGCCGCCCGGGCCCGACGGACCCGTTGCTGAGCACGCAGGAGTTGAACCTTGAAGAGTTCTTCGATGGCAAGACCGTGGCGCACGGGCAGTTTCAGGACGTCTTCGGAACCGTCCGCCGCCGCTTCGTTGTCGACATCGACGGCGACTGGGATGGCAAGGTTCTGACGCTGGACGAGAACTTCGTCTACGAGGATGGCAGCACCGAAAACCGCAAATGGACGCTGACGCGGACCGGCCCCGAAAGCTGGCAGGGAAGTGCCCCGGGTGTGATCGGCATCGCCACCGGCGAAGAGCGCGGCGATACGTTCAACTGGCGCTACCGCATCGATCTGCCGGTGCCCGACGGCACGCTGCGCGTGGATTTCGACGACTGGATGTGGCTCTTGACCGAAGACAGGCTGCTGAACATCGCCTACATGCGGCGGGCCGGTGTGACCATCGGGCAGGTTGTGATCTTTTTCGAAAAGAAGTGACGGGTTCGAAAAGAAGTGACTGGCAGGGCCGCAAGCGCGGCGCAGGCCGTGCCGTCACTCTTCGGCGGCGGGCGGCACCGGATCAAACCCCGATCCACCCCAGGGATGACAGCGGCACAGGCGGTGCGCCGTAAGCCAGCCCCCCTTGAGCGCGCCATGCCGGTCCAGCGCCTCCAGCGCATAGGCCGAACAGGTGGGCTGGAACCGGCAACCGTGCCCGACCCAGGGACTTAGGATCAGCCGGTAGGCGCGGATCGGCAAGGCCAGGATATGCGCTGCCGGGCTCACTTTGGCACAGGTCCGGCG
The DNA here is from genome assembly GCA_020251025.1 of Rhodobacter sp. Lineage (GTDB taxonomy): Bacteria > Pseudomonadota > Alphaproteobacteria > Rhodobacterales > Rhodobacteraceae > Aliitabrizicola. The sequence continues at coordinate 34,579 of JADCDI010000023.1, forward strand.
TGCACGCGGCCCAAGGCATGCGCCATGTCTGCAAGAAGGTCGCAATAAGCCCGGTCCACCGTCGCCCCGGGGCGTCCGATCAGAACGTAATCCCACCCCGGCAAACCGCCCTTGGGCAGGGTGGCGCGGGCCAGGGCGCGCAGACGGCGCTTTGCGCGGTTGCGGATAACGGCGTTACCGATCTTCCGGGAACAGGTGTAGCCGACCCGGATGTCGGCGCTGTCGTCGCCCCGGCACCGGGCCTGCAAAACAAAGCCCGGCACAGCCTGCCGCCGGGCCTGGGCGGCACGCAGGAAATCGGCGCGCTTTGCAATCACAGTCAGGCAAAGACGGGTGTCCGGCGCAGCCGGGCCCCCGGCATCGCTGCCTTTTGCCCCTGCCACCGGCGATGCCACGTCATGCCGCCTTCAGAAGGCGCGTGCGGGCCGGATCAGGCCGACAGCTTTTTGCGGCCCCGGGCGCGGCGGGCTGACAGCACAAGGCGGCCGCCCTTGGTGGCCATGCGGGCACGGAACCCGTGGCGACGGGCGCGAACCAGGTTCGAGGGTTGAAACGTGCGCTTCATCGCGGATCTCCATAACTTCAACCGCCCGCAGCCGGCGGATTCGGGGGTTGCACCCGGTCGACTCCGGTCCTTTACGGGGGGCGGGCGGGCAAGTCAATTCGTCGGCAGCGCTTTCTTGCGTCACATCTTCCTGCGATGGCCCGGGAAAACGGGGGCCGCACGCGCGGCGGCATTCGGGATGTTGCACACATCAATGTCGCGTGATGGGTCTGTTGCCCCGCTCGTGCTTCGGTGCATGCTGCGGCGGCAGAAAACCGGAAAGTGCCGCAAGTGAACAAGACAACCCCAAGGCAATGGCACCGCCTGCGCCGCAGGCTGCCGATCCTGATCATCGGGGCCACGGCCCTGATCGGTGCGCTGACCCTGCGCGACCAGCTGAGCTTTGCGGCGCTGGCGCAGCACCGCGAGGCGCTGATTTCCCTGCGCGATGCGCATTACATTCCCGCTGTGGTGATCTTCATCCTGATCTATGCCGCGATGGTGGCGCTCAGCCTGCCCGGGGCGACGGTGGCCACGCTGACGGGCGGCTTTCTGTTCGGGCTGTTTCCGGGTGTGCTGTTCAACTTGGCTGCGGCCACGACCGGGGCAATCGGTGTCTTTCTGGCGGCCAGGCTGGGGTTCGGTGCCGAACTGGCCGCCCGGATCGAAGCGGGCGGCGGGGCTGCCGCGCGTCTGCAGGCGGGGCTGCGCCGGAACGAGATTCCGGCGCTGTTCCTGATGCGTCTCTTGCCGCTGGTTCCGTTCTTTCTGGCCAACCTTGTTCCGGCCGCGATGAATGTGGCGCTGTGGCGCTTTGCCTACACCACGTTCTTCGGCATCATGCCCGGAACGCTGATCCTGACCTGGGTCGGTGCCGGATTGGGTGAGGTCTTCGGGCGGGGCGAGGAGCCGGACCTGAGCCTGCTGACGGACCCGCGCTTTCTTGGCCCGCTGCTGGGTCTGGCCGCCCTTGCGGCATTGCCCGTCCTTGTCCGGGCGGTCCGGCGGAAGGAGCTGTGACATGACCCGGCTGCGGACAGACATCTGTGTGATCGGCGCAGGCTCAGGCGGCCTGTCGGTGGCGGCGGGCGCGGTGCAGATGGGCGCCCGCGTCGTGCTGATCGAGGGTGCCAGGATGGGGGGCGATTGCCTCAATCACGGCTGCGTTCCGTCCAAGGCGCTGCTTGCCGCCGGCAGGGCGGCGCATGCGATGACGGCAGGGGCGGCGCTGGGCATCGCGCCCGCCGCGCCACAGGTGGATTTCGGCGCGGTCAAGGATCATGTCGCCCGAACCATCGCCGCCATCGCCCCAATGGACAGTCAGGAACGCTTTGAGGGCCTGGGTGTCACCGTGATCCGCGACTGGGCCCGTTTTCTTTCGCCGACAGAAGTGCAGGCGGGTGCGGCCCGCATCACGGCCCGCCGCTTTGTCATCGCCACGGGGTCCCGGCCCCTTGTGCCGCCGGTTCCCGGCCTGTCCGACCTGCCTTATCTGACCAATGAGACCATCTTTGCGCTGCGCGAGAGGCCGTCGCACCTGCTGATCCTGGGGGGCGGGCCGATCGGGCTGGAAATGGCGCAGGCGCATCGCCGCCTGGGCTGCGAGGTGACAGTGATCGAAGCCGGGTCTGCGCTTGGCCGGGAAGACCCCGAACTGGCCGCTGTGGTTGTGCAGCAACTGCGCGCAGAAGGAGTGACGATCCTGGAGGGCACCGCTGTCAGCAGCTTTGCGGGGGGCAGCGGCATCACCGCCACCCTGTCGGATGGCCGGACGCTGGCCGGGTCCCATCTTCTGATTGCCGCCGGGCGCAAGGCGGCCCTGGACGGGCTGGGGCTGGATGCCGCCGGTGTGACCCGCAACGACCGGGGCGTCATTGTTGATGCCAGCCTGCGGTCTTCCAACCGGCGCGTCTATGCCGTGGGTGATGCGGCGGGCGGCGCGCAGTTCACGCATCTGGCGGGCTATCATGCCGGGGTGGTCATCCGGCAGATGCTGTTCGCGCTGCCGGCACGGGCCGGCATGGCCCATATTCCCCGCGCCACCTATACTGATCCGGAACTGGCACAGGTCGGCCTGACCGAGGCCGAGGCGCGGGCGCGCCACGGGGACCGGCTGACGGTGCTGCGCTGGCATTTCCACGACAATGACCGCGCCCGGGCCGAGGGCCGGACCCGGGGGCTGATCAAGGTCATGGTCGTCAGGGGCCGCCCGGTCGGTGCCGGCATCGCCGGTGCCCAGGCCGGCGAACTGATCGGCCTTTGGGCGCTGGCCCTGTCGGCCCGGCTGAAGATGGGATCGCTGGCGGGCATGGTTGTGCCCTATCCGACGCTGGGCGAAGTGTCGAAACGGGCCGCAGGGGCCTATTTCTCGCCGCGTCTGTTTGATAACCCTGCGGTCAGGCGGGTGGTGCGGCTGGTGCAGCGATGGCTGCCCTGACGCGCGGCCGGGCCGGCCGGGCCCGGGGGGGCCGTCTCTGCCCCGGCCCGGTCCGGCCCGGCCACGGGCAGGAGGTTCCTGGCGCAACCCCCCCGCCGGAGGGTTTCCGATAGCTCATCACCCCCCGGGGATGTTATTGAACAGAACATGGACGAGACGGCAAAGGTCAGGAAAGGGTCTGTGCTGAACACGCTGTCAGGGCGTTTTCTGTTGCTGACGGTGGCTTTCGTCATGCTGGCCGAGGTTCTGATCTTTGTGCCGTCCGTGGCGCGGTTCAGGGCGGACTACCTGCTTTTGAAGCTGGAACGGGCGCAGATCGCCTCGCTTGCGACCCTGGCCACCGATGAAATGATCAGCGCCGAACTGGAAAAAGAGTTGCTGGCGAACGCGGGCGTCTTCAACGTGGTGCTTCGCCGCGATGAGGTGCGGCAACTTGTGCTGTCTTCGCCTATCCCCGAACCGGTCTACGCCACCTATGATCTGCGCCTGCAGGGGTCCTGGCGGCTGATCCGCGATGCCATCGCCCAGATCCTTGATCCGCAGAACCGCGTGATCCGCGTGATCGGCAACCCCGTGCAGCAGGCGGGTCTGCTGATCGAGATCACCACCGAAACCGCCCCCCTGCGCAGCGCGCTGCTGGAATATGGTTGGCGTATCCTGATCCTTTCGGCACTGATCTCGGCCGTGACGGCTGCCTTGCTGTTTCTGGCAGTGCGCCGGTTGCTGGTCGTGCCGATCCGCCGCGTGGTCAACCACATGACCGCCTACGCGGATGCGCCCGAGGATGCCCGGCGCATCATCACCCCCACCGCGCGCGTCGCGGAACTGCGCGAGGCGGAAGACGCCCTTTACGGCCTGCAGACGCAACTGACCGCAGCCCTGCGCCAGAAAGAGCGGCTTGCCCAGCTTGGCGGCGCGGTTGCCAAGATCAGCCATGATCTGCGCAACCTTCTGACCACGGCCCAGCTCTTTGCCGACCGGATGGAAGGCAGTGCCGACCCCGTGGTCGCCCGCGCCGCCCCCAAGCTGGAGGCGTCGATCCGCCGCGCGGTTGCCTTGTGCGAATCGACGCTGACCTTCGGCAGGGCCGAAGAGCCGCCGCCGCAACTGTCGCGCTTTCCGCTGCGCCGTCTGGCCGATGAGGTGGCCGAAGGGGAAGGCCTGGGTCCCGATGGCCCCGTCGCCTGCCTGATCGAGATTGCCCCCGGAATGATGGTGCGCGGTGACCGCGAGCAGCTGTACCGCGTGCTGTCGAACCTGCTGCGCAATGCCCGCCAGGCGATCGAGGCCACCGGCGCAGAGGGCACGATCACGATCAGCGGCGGCGAAGATGACAGCGACTGGTGGATCAAGGTGGCAGATACCGGCCCCGGCCTGCCGGCACGGGCGCGTGAGCACCTGTTCACCGCCTTTCAGGGCGGGGCGCGCAAGGGTGGTTCCGGCCTTGGTCTGGCCATTTCGGCCGAGCTGGTGCGCGGCCACGGGGGGCGGCTGGAGCTTTTGCGCAGCGGTGAGGGCGGCACCGCGTTCCTGATCCGGCTGCCGAAAACAGTCGGCCCCACGGACCTGCAGTAAGCCGCGTTTTCGCCCTTGCAATGGGTCAGGGGCGGGGCTACATCGCGCATCAGCGGACCCGTAGCTCAGCTGGATAGAGCATCAGACTACGAATCTGAGGGCCGGGCGTTCGAATCGCTCCGGGTCCGCCAGGAAACCGGGACTTTCTGGCATGGCGTTAGCAGGGTACTGAAAAGTGCCGCTTGCGTAGGTTTTCTGGCGGAAAAGCGGGAAATTCTTGCGCCTGCGCCGCCTGGCAGGGGCCATCGCCCTTGGCCCTGCGCTGCGCTGGCATCAGGACCGGCCGGGGGCCAAAGCCCCCGGCGGGCGCTGGCCGTGGGCAGGTCGGGTGCTGGCCTTTCGTTGGTCCCGGACCTGCCGGTCTGCAGGGGACCGTCCCGCGCGGGCGGGGGAAACGCGGGTCGCGTTTCCTGTTCCCGCCCGGCGGGGCGAAGGCACCATCACCGCTTCAATGGCAGGGGCCATCGCCCCTGCCACAGCTCCACGCCGGGATCAGGACGGGCCGGGGGCCAAAGCCCCCGGCCAGCGCCCGCCCCGCCCACGGCGGGCGCTTCGCCCCCGCCGGGTCGGGCGCTGGCCTCTGTGTCTCCCGGACCTGCCGATCTACAAGGCACCGTCCCGCGCGGGCGGGGGAAACGCG
>JADCDI010000024.1 GCA_020251025.1 Rhodobacter sp.
GCCGGGGGCCCAAAGCCCCCGGCCAGCGCCCGCCCCGCCACCGGCGGGCGCTTTGCACCCGCCGGGTCGGGCGCTGGCCTCTGTCCCTCCCGGACTTGCCGGTCTACAGAGGGCCGTCCCGCGCGGGCGGGGAAACGCGATGCGTTTCCTTTTCTCGCCCGGAACGACGAAGGGACCTTCACCGCTACTTTGGCAGGGGCCATCGCCCCTGCCACAGCGTCCCGCCAGGATCAGGACCAGCAGGGGGCCCAAAGCCCCCGGCCAGCGCCCGCACCGCCCCCGGCGGGCGCTTTGCACCCGCCGGGTCGGGCGCTGGCCTCTGTCCCTCCCGGAACTGCCGGTCTACAGGGCACCGTCGCGCGCGGGCGGGGGAAACGCGATGCGTTTCCTTTTCCCGCCCGGAACAACGAAGGGACCTTCACCGCTTCAATGGCAGGGGCCATCGCCCCTGCCACAGCGCTGCGCCGGGATCAGGACGGGCTGGGGGCCAAAGCCCCCGGCAGGCGGCGGCCGGATTGCTGTTTCGGCAGCCTGCTACAGGAAAAACTGCAGGAGTCGCTCAAAGATCGGTCGCAACCGCGCGGCCAGTGTTGTCGCCGCCTCGGGCACCGTCAGCAGGCTCACGGCCAGGCCACTTGTTGCAGCCCCGATAATCCCGCCCGTCGCATAGGCAAGACCACGAACGGCTTTTCGCAAACCGCCATAGCGGCGCGTCTCATCCACGGCTTCTGCCGCCTCGCCGATCCGCGCAACCTCTTTCGCCATCAGGTCAATGCTGGCCGGGTCCAGCGTCGCACCGGCTTCGGCCGAATCGAGAAGCTGCGAAACCTTCCCGGCGAGTTCCTGCACAGCCGCCACATCAGCCGCACGCACGACCGGGTCCGGCTCTGGCGGCTTTGCCCCTGCTTCCCCGGCAGGCACCTGACGCGGCTGCAGCAGCGGGCGCAAATCTTCCAGCCGCTGGACCAGCCGCTCAAGCGACCCGACCATTATCGCATTCCACGCCTGCCCGGCATCATGGGCCGACATGCAATCGCAAAGCTCGGCACGGGCATCGTCAATGCCATACCAGCTTAAGGTTGCCGCGTGCAGCGCGGAATGCACGGTGGCCAGGGCATGCCCCAGATCGGCGGGAAACTGGTAACTGTGCCGGTCTGCCGCCTTGGCGCGCAAGGGGGCAAGAACCTGTTTCAGCCCTTCAACACGCGCTGCCAGGTCCGGGGCGTTTACCACCTCGGGGCGGGCGTTCGGGGGTGTGTCCACGGGCGCAAGCTTCCCGCCTTTCGGCAGCATGGCCACCGGGCTTGCGGCCAGCAGCCGTGCCGCCATCGCCGCCGCATCGGGCGGGTTCAGCCGGTCGCGCATCGCCTGCAACAGCTTTGCCATCTGCGGGTGGGTTGCCGTGCCGTCCCAGCCGCGCAGATCGACGTATTGCGTTTCGCCAAATCCCCAGGGCAGCGGCGCATCATCCAGCCGCACATGCAAAAGCCGCCCTGTGGCCTGCGCATGCGATGCCTCCTCGGCAACCGCCGTTCGCGCCACGCTTTCCTGCGTCCAGAATGTGACAACCGCCTTTGCCGCGTCCAACTGCGTGGCAATCGTTCTGCGCCATTCCGCCCCGGCGGGAATATCCTGATCCCACCACAGGGGAAGCCCCTGACCCGTCAGAAAGTCCCGAAGGGTGCCGATCCGCGACCGATCCTGACTTGCATAGGAAAGAAAGAAAAAGGCGGGGGTCGATCCGGTCTCGGGCGGCGGATCGTCACGCGGGGTGGGTGCCCCCGGCGGCACCCAGCCCCCATCCAGCAGATCAAACAGCGCCTTTGCCCGCGCGGCGTCATCCCCGATTCCGGCCATTTCAGCGATCTGCCAATCGGCTGTTGCCGGGATGCCCAGGAACGTCAGACCACCAAACCGGGGTTCGTCTGCCAGCCTGCGCAATCCGGCAAGGGGCCGCAGGTCCCGCACCCGCGTTCTTTCGAGCCGGAGGCTCTGCAACCCCGTCAGCCCCTGCAGCGGAGCAAGGTCGCTGACCCGGGTGTTATCGAGCCAGAGGTCCTGCAACCCCGTCAGCCGCTTCAGCGGGGAAAGGTCGCTGACCTGCGTGGTGTTGAGCAAGAGGGTCTGCAACCCCGTCAGCCCCTGCAGCGGGGCAAGATCGCTGACCAGCGTGACGTTGAGAGAGAGGTTCTGCAACCCCGCCAGCCCCTGCAGCGGGGCAAGGTCGCTCACCTGGGTGTTGTTGAGAAAGAGCCTCTGCAACCCCGTCAGGCCCCGCAGCGGGGCAAGGTCGCTGACTTGCGTCCTGTCGAGCCGGAGGTACTGCAACCCCGTCAGCCCCTGCAGCGGGACTAGGTCGCTGACCTGCGTGGTGTTGAGCGAGAGTTCCTGCAACCCCGTCAGCCCCTGAAGCGGGGCAAGGTCGCTGACCTGCGTGGTGTTGAGCAAGAGGGTCTGCAACCCCGTCAGTCCGTGCAGCGGGGCAAGGTCGCTGACCTGTGTGGTGTTGAGCGAGAGAAGCTGCAACCCCGTCAGCCCCTGCAGCGGGGCAAGGTCGCTGACCGGCGTGGTGTCGAGCGAGAGCCTGTGCAACCCCGTCAGGCCCCGCAGCGGGGCAAGATCGCTGACCGGCGTGGTATCGAGCGTGAGGATTTGCAACCCCATCAGCCCCTGCAGCGGGCCAAGGTCGCTGACCGGCGTGGAATCGAGCAAGAGGGTCTGCAACCCCGTCAGTCCCTTCAGCGGGGCAAGGTCGCTGACCTGCGTGACGTTGAGAGAGAGGTTCTGCAACCCCGCCAGCCCCTGCAGCGGGGCAAGGTCGCTGACCGGCGTCCTGTAGAGCCGGAGGTACTGCAACCCCGTCAGCCCCCGCAGCGGGGCAAGGTCGCTGACCTGCGTCTTGTCAAGGATCAAGGTGCGCAGCTTGTCCAGCGCACCGATGCCCGGCGGCAGGGCTGCCAGCGCCCGGAACGCCTCCCCTTTGAACTCGAGCGTCTCTGCCCCCGTCCGCTTCGCCTGCTCAATCTCCGCCTCGGCGGCCTTCCAGGCGTCTTGCGCTGCACTCATTACCGCCCCCCGATCCCCCTGCACCCATGGGCCAACCCGGCGGTCGCCGCAAGGCGGCCCCCGGCCAAAGACCATGACCAATCCCTGATCGCCCCCGCATAGCCCTTGATCCGCAACGCCCGTCACGGCTGCCCGCCGCGGGGTGCCCCAAGGGCCCCCGTCAGAACCGTTCGGCCCGAAGCACCTCGCAGTCGCTGACGGAAACCACCCCGATGTGGCGTTCCACCACCTCGAAGGCTGCCGTCAGCAGGGCGTCCAGCCGGTCGGGGCGGATCAGGCAGACCACGGCGACCATGCCCTGGCGGCCCACCTGCCCTTCCCTTGTCCAGCGGCCTGACCGGCCCGATCCGCCCAGCACCGGCAGCACGGTGAAGCCCGTCACCCCGGCCCGTTCCAGCGCCGCCGTCAGCCGGGTTTCCATCGGCGCCTCGATGATGATCTCGACCCGTTTCGCCTGATGTGTCCGCATCTCAGCCCCCCGCGACCGCGCTTGCCAGTGCCACGTACAAAGGGATGCCGACCGTCAGGTTGAACGGAAAGGTCACCCCCAGCGACAGCGTCAGATAGATGCTGGGGTTCGCCTCGGGCAGGGCCACCCGCATGGCCGCCGGCACGGCGATATAGCTGGCCGAAGCCGCCAGCGTCATCAAAAGCGCCAGTCCCCCCGCCGACAGGCCCAGTCCCGCCCCCATCAGCAGCCCCGCCGCCGCCCCGATCGGCGGCATCAGCACGCCGAACAGGATCGCGCCCGCGCCCAGCACCCTGCCCGAGGTGCGCAGGCCGCGCCCCGCGACCAGCCCCATGTCCAGCAGGAACAGGCACAGCACCCCCTGAAAGGGCGAGACGATGAAGCTTTCGATCCGCGCCAGCCCCTCGGCCCCGGTCAGAAGCCCGATCACAAAGGACCCCACCAGCAGCACGATGGAGCCGTTCAGAAGGATCTCGCGCCACAGGTCGCTGTCGACATCGGCCCCCTCGCCCGCCTTGGCCACGATCCACAGCGCCGAGATGATGGCCGGTGCCTCCATCGCCGCCGCAACCGCCACCATGTAGCCTTCGGACGGTATCCCGCGCCCCTCCAGCACCGAGGTGGCGGTGACAAAGGTGACAATGCTGATCGATCCGTAATGCGCCGCCACCGCCGCCGCATCGGCCACGCTGAACTGCGTCAGGACGCGCAGCAGGCCAAAGGCGACAAAGGGCAGCGCGACGGACAGCAGCACCCCGGCGGCCAGCGCCGAAACCAGGCTGAAGCCGATCCCGTGGTCGCCCACGGCAGCCCCCCCCTTGAAGCCGATGGCAAAGAGCAGATAGATCGACAAGGCCTTTGCCGCCGCCTCGGGAACCGAAAGGTCGGATCGCGCAAGCGCGGCCAGCAACCCCAGGACAAAACACAGGATCATCGGCGACAACAGGTTGTTGCCCGCCAGTGCAAGAATGTCCGTCACCTGTCCCCCCGACTTTTTTCAGCATATCAGCCTGCGCAGGCGGCAAAAGATCAGACCGCAACAAATCCGTCCAGTGCGGGATCGTATTGCTCCAGGCCGCCCGCGCCGGTATCGGTCCACAGGCCGTGCAGGGTCAGCCGTTCATCTGCCATCGCCGCGCGCACAAAGGGAAAGGTCATCAGGTTTTCCAGGCTGATGACCACGGCCTGCTTTTCCATCGCCTGCACCCGCGCCGGATCGCCGGCCAGCGGTGCCGTGCGCGCGAAGCCCGGCCGCAGGATGTCCATCCAGCGCCCGACAAAGCTGGACCGCGCCTCCAGCTCGGGTGCCTCGCCAAGGCACATGTCATGGCATCCCCTGACGCCGCCGCAGTTGGAATGCCCCAGCACGACGATATGGGCCACGCGCAGGGCGGTCACGGCATATTCGACCGCCGCCGAAGTGCCGTGATACTGCCCGTCGGGATTGAAGGGCGGGACCAGGCTTGCAATGTTGCGGTGGATGAAGAATTCGCCCTCGTCCGCGCCGAAGATCGAGGTGACGTGCACACGGCTGTCGCAGCACGAGATGATCATGGCGCGCGGCATCTGCCCGGCTTCGGCCAGGCGGCGGTACCAGGCCTTGTTGTCCTGGTACGTGGTGGCGCGCCAGCCATGAAAGCGCTGGATCAGATAGGCGGGCAGCGGTCTGGCCTGATCCATGACATGTCCTTTTTCTGATGCCCTGCGCCTTTCAATAGGCAAAGGATCCGCCAACAGGAACCCCTTTCTGCTGCGCGCCCCCTGCCGGGCCGCCCGGCAACCGGGCCCGGAAAAGATCAGGACAATTCGACGCAAAACCCGGCCGGACCACAACCCTTTGTTCAGCACCGCATGGCAGGCTCGGCCCGGGTGTGATTTCAGGGTGATAGGGTGACATGTCAGGCAATGTGACGGCCTTGCGACCGAAGGAACGTGTGCGGCTGGATGCAGAGCCGATCGCATCGATCTACCGCAATCTGGGACCCGGCGGCGCGGAACAGGTTGTTTCGCGCGCCCTGGGCGAGCTGGCCCTGACCCTTGCCGGTCTGGTGGAACAGGTGCGGCGGCGCGAGCTTGGCGATCTGGGCCGGGGGCTGCGGCGGCTGCAGCGGATGGCCGATCATCTGGGCATGATCAGCCTGGGTCTGATCGCCGCCGAGGCGCGCATCTGCATGGACCGGTCCGATGCCACGGCCTTTGCCGCCGTCTGGGCCCGGCTGATCCGGGTGGCGGAAGCATCGCTGGCCTGGGACAAGGAATTGCTGGACCAGACGCTGTAGGCGGGCGGCGGGGCTGCCGGCCGCGCTGTCAACGGGGCTTGCGGCGAAGTCCGGAGCGGCTAGGCTGCGCGGCAGCCGCCACACCGACCCGGATCACGCCCATGCCCCCCCGCTTTGCCGATGACAGCAGCCCGTCGCGCCCGCTTCACATCATCGCGTCCGCCGATCTGGCGGGCTGGCTGGCGGGGCAAACTGCGGCCCTGCGCGGCTGGGTGCAGGGGGCGGGGTTCACGGCAGGGCTGGGAGAGGTGGTTTTGCTTCCCGGCGATGACGGCGTGGCGGGGGCCCTGTTCGGTTTCGGCATGCCCGGGGCCCGGGCGCGGGGGCGCTTTGCGCTGGCCCGCGCGGTGGCGGCGCTTCCGGACGGGGCCTGGCATCTGGTGGCCGATCTGACCGCAGCCGACCGGGACGAGGCGGCGCTGGGATGGCTTCTGTCGCAGTACCGGTTTGACCGCTACCACAAGGCAAAGGCACCCGGCGCGCGGCTGAAGGCACCTGCCGGCTGCGACGCGGCGCGGATCGAGGCGATTGCCGAGGGCGAATGCCTGACGCGGGATCTGATCAACACGCCCGCCTCTGATCTTGGCCCGGCAGAGCTGGAAGAGGCGTTTCTGGCGCTGGCCCGCCAGCATGGGGCGGACACGGCCATTATCCGGGGCGATGATCTGCTGGCGCAGAATTTTCCGATGATCCATGCCGTGGGCCGCGCGTCAGACCGCGTGCCGCGCCTGCTGGAGATGCGCTGGGGCGACACAGGGCCAAGCCTGGCGCTGGTCGGCAAGGGCGTGTGTTTCGACACGGGCGGGCTGAACCTGAAGCCTTCGTCAGGCATGCACCTGATGAAAAAGGACATGGGCGGGGCCGCCACGGTGATGGGCCTTGCGCAGATGATCATGGCGCTGCACCTGCCACTGCGGCTGCGGGTGATCGTGCCGGCGGTGGAAAATGCAGTTTCGGACCGCGCGATGCGCCCGCGCGACATTCTGACCTCGCGCAAGGGCCTGACGGTCGAGGTGAACGACACCGATGCCGAAGGGCGGCTGATCCTGGCGGATGCGCTGGCGCTGGCGGATGAAGGCAGGCCGGATTTTCTGGTTTCCATGGCGACGCTGACCGGATCGGCGCGCGTGGCCCTGGGGCCGGACCTTGCGCCCTATTACACCGATGACGCCGCCGTTGCGGCGGCGCTGGAAAAGGCGGGGGCCGAGGTGCGCGATCCGGTCTGGCGGCTGCCGTTCTGGACACCCTACGAGCCGATGATCGAGCCGGGGATCGCCGATCTGGATAATGCCCCGCCCGATGGCATGGCGGGGTCCATCACGGCGGCGCTGTTCCTGCGGCGCTTTGTCGAAAGCCCGCGCTATCTGCACTTTGATCTCTATTGCCACCAGAAGGCGGATGCCCCGGCGCGGCCAAAGGGCGGCGTGGGCCAGGGGGCGCGGGCGGTCCTTGCAGCCCTTCCTGCGGTGCTGGGCCTGTGACAGACCGGCGGATGACCCCGGCAAACGGGCGGGCGGCACTGGCCAGCCTGCGCGGCACGGTCGATGCGCCGCGCCATGTGGCGGGCGAACCGGCGCGCATTGCGGTGCCGCTGACCGATCTGGACCGGGCGCCCGGCGGGCCTCGCGACCGCCAGCTATTGCTGGGCGACGGGGTGACGGTGATCGACCGGGCGCAGGGCTGGGCTTTCGTGCAGGCGGCGAAAGACGGCTATTGCGGCTATGTGCCGGAGACCGCCCTGGGCAAGGCGCAGGCCCCGACACACCGCGTGATTGCCCCGGCAACCCATCTTTATCCCCAGCCGAAGGTGCAGGCGCACGAGCTTTGCGCCCTGTCGTTCGGCAGCCTTCTGACTGTGACGGGCACCGCCGAACGCTTTGCCGAAACGCCGGACGGTTTTGTGCCGCTTCAGCATCTGCGGGATATATCGGATCCGCTGACCGATCCGGTCGCGGTTGCTGCCCTGTTTCTGGGCACGCCTTATCTGTGGGGCGGCAACAGCCGGGCGGGCATCGACTGTTCCGGGCTGGTGCAGGCGGCCCTTCTGGCCTGCGGCAAAGACTGCCCCGGCGACAGCGATCTGCAGGCGCAGTCCGTGGGACGGCTCCTGCAGCCGGATGAGGGGCTTGAGCCGGGGGATCTGATCTTCTGGATCGGGCATGTCGCGATGGTGGCGGATGCAGGGCGGATCATCCATGCCACGGGGCACCGCATGGCCGTGGTGTTTGAAGACATGGCGGCGGGGGTTGCCCGGATTGCCGCCGCAGGCCAGCCGGTACTGGCCCATCGCCGCCCCTGAGCGCGTGACGCCGCGTCCGGCGTGACTTGGTACCGCGCGGGCGAACCGCGTGCGCATGGGATGATGCACAAGGGGCCGGGGGCGACCGGTGACCGGAACCGGGTGGCCGAATTCCGTGCGGCGCGCGCAAGGTTCGGGGTTGCCCTGATGGTGACGGGCGGCATGGCCCCCAATTCCGAAGGCGGGGTGTTTCCCGGGGCGGCGGGGCTGTTCGGCCCGCAGGATGTGGCGCGCCACCGGATCGTGACGGGCCGTGTGCGGGATGCCGGCGGGCGCATTGCGATGCAGACCCTGCATGCGGGCCGCGAGGCTTTCGGCAAGGGCTGCGTTGCACCCGGTGCGGTCAAATCGCCGGTCTCACCCTTTGCGCCGCCGAGGCTGGACGCGGCAGGGATCGGGGCGCAGATTGACACGATCATCTCCGCCGCAGCCCGCGCGCAGGACGCCGGGCCTGACGGGGTCGGGGTGATAGGGTGTTTTCCGAAGCGGTTCCCGCTGCGCCACATCAACCGCCGGACAGGCCGCCGGGGCGGGGCCTGCGGCAACCGGATGCGTCTGCCGGCCTTGGTGATGCGGCGGGTCCGGCAGGCGGTGGGGCCGCAGTTCATCGTGATCTGCCGGATCAGCCTGATCGGTGCGGTGGCGGACGTATCCACCCGGGACAAGGTGGCGCTGCTGGCGCAGGCGGTTGCGGCGGCGGGGGCGGCAGATGAAGCTGCCCCCCGGATGCCCGGCAAGAAAGAGTTCCAGCGGCTGGTCGCCCGGTTCGTGACGATGGTTGCCAAAGCCGGGATCGACCTGCGGCTTGGGCACAAGGCGACAGTGGATGATCTGCGCGGCTTTGCTGCGCTTGTCACCGCAACCGGGGTCCCGCCGCATGATCCCGGTATTCCGGGGCAAAACGGGCCGGATGTGCCGGGCTGCGCCGAAGTGCTGCGTGCTGCGCCCGTGGGATGGCGGGTGGCCCTGGCCGGTACCGGGGGAATCGGTTTTGATGTGGCAGCGGCTCTGGTGCATCAGGGCACGAGCCCGGCGCTGTGGCGCCGCGAATGGGGCGTGGGCAACCCGGCCACAAGCCCGGGCGGACTTGCCGTCAGCGAACCACAGCCCGGGCCGCCCGCGCAAGGTTATGCTGTTGCAAGGGAAAGCGGAAAAGCCGGGGCGGCGGCCGGGCAAGACGACCGGTTGGATTCACCGCGCCAGACTGCGGGCCAGGGGTGTGGCGATGCCGGGGGGAATGGCCTGCAGCCGCCTTGTTCCCAAAGGGCCGGAGGTGATCGGGGATGCCTGACCGCGCCGCAATCCCGCCGATATGGTGGTGCTTTGCACAGGGCAGGTTCCCCGGCGGACCCTTGCCGGGGCACGCGGGACGGCGGGGCTTGCCTGTCACGGCATCGGTGGGGCCGACCCGGTGGCAGAGCGTGATGCCGGGCGCGCCATCGACGCGCGTGCGGGGGGTGCCGCAGGGCCCTCAGTCCCCATGATCGCTTTCTGAACTGGCGGGGTTTCTGGCCTCTGCTGCGGCGTTTTGTGTCCGGGGGGGCCTGTGGGCGGGTGCCGGGCGTCAGGCATGGGGAAGGACAGCATGCGGGGCAGGACATGGATCGGAACGGCTGTGGGCAAGGCGAGGGGTCCGGCTGCGCTGGCGCAGCGCGGACGCGCGGCGGTTTGAGGTTCGGCACCGGGGGGGCGGTGCCTGATCGCTCCGGTCACATCCTGAAGTCGGCAGGAAAGCTGGCGGCTGGCAGGGCGCGGCTGCATTTCTGACATGAGGCGGGGTCTTGCGGTTACGGGTGGCACCGCCGGCTTGTCGGGATGGGGCAGGACCGCATCGCGGTGGTGCCGTCCCTGATCCCGGTGAGGGCGGGCGGGCGGGTAAAGACCGCCCGTCGCCCGGGCCGCGACGTCAGCAAAGGCCTGAGAGCGCCGGGAACAGCGGCACCCGACCCCTTGCGATGCGCAAGCCTGGGGGACGCAACAGGGCGGGGAACCCTTGTCGCCTGTTCTGAGGCCGACGCTGTCGATGCCCGATCCCCGCGCCGGGGCAGCCCCGGGACGAAACCGCAGACAGGCGGCAACCAACCCGCGCATGAAAGCTTGCTCAACCCTCGTCCCGGTACCCTTTCGCATCCTGTGGATCGATCTTGCGCGGCAGCCGGTCTGACCGGACCGTTTGCCGCGAAAGAACGGGCTGACCGCGATCCAGAGCGCAGGGTGCCGAACCGTGCTGGCCGCAGGGGCTGCCCGACCGGAAGGCGGGACACTCTTGCGCGCCACGCGCGCGCTTTGCGCCTTCCGGCAGGGGCGATTGAAGCGGGGGCGGGGCTTTCGCCCCTGCGGGCGGGGCACGGAACCGCGACCCGCGTTTCCCCCGCCCGCCCAAGACGGTGCCCTGCAGACCGGCAGGTCCGGGAAAGACAGAGGCCAGCGCCCGACCCGGCGGGGGCGACGCGCCCGCCAGGGGCGGGGCGGGCGCTGGCCGGGGGCTTTGGGCCCCCGGCCGGTCCTGATCCCGGCGGGACGCTGTGGCAGGGGCAATGGCCCCTGCCATTGCAGCGGTGAGGGTGCTGTCATCAGGTCGGGCGGGGCCACGAAACGCGCCCCGCGTTTCCCCCGCCCGCGTGGGACGGTGCCCCGCAGACCGGCAGGTCCGGTTTCGCGGAAGGGCAAGATGCCGCTCACCCCGATATGCAGGGGCCTGACAGCCGGGGCGCATGCACGCCCGATGCAGGTGCCGAACCGCGTAGGTGTCATCGCGGTCCCACGCGCCCGGGGTCAAACAGACCCCCCCGGCAGGGAGCGCGATGAACCTGCGTCGGCGTCGGCGACCGGCACCTGAACCTGCGCTGCCGCCTTCCTTTGTTCGTACCCACGACACCAGGGGCGATAACCCGGCTGCAAAGCCTTGCCGAGTGTGCCTTGCCCATTCCCGCGCCCGATTTCCGGTCGGATCAGGGGCGCGCAAGATCCCGCACCAGTGGATCCCGGATCAGAAACCGCGCGATGTCAGTATCCCGTCATCTCCAGGTAGCCCCGCCCCCTGTGGCTGCCCGCGATCAGGATCGGCCCTTCCCAATAGGGCACCAGCGTGCCCATCCATGCGCCGGGGTTGACCGCCGTGACAGTCACGTCCACGCCCCGCGCCGGCAGTTCCAGCCGCCATTCCACAGGCACGGACCGGTCTGCCACATCGGCCTCGCGCAGCGGCGTGACGCGCAGCGCGCCGGGCGGCATCGGGGTGGGCGTGCCATCCGCCGCAATCCAGGTGGCCGAGGTGAACCCGCTGCCCGCGTCGCGCAGGCGAAAGCCCATCAGCCGCGATCCGTCATCGAACATCAGCGAGAACCAGTCCCATCCGGTCTGGTCCGGTGCCAGCGGCTGTGATGACCATTCCCGGTCAAGCCAGGCCTGCCCGGTGACCGGAACGGTCTGTCCGTCAATCGTGACCCGGCCCGTCACCCCGTAGAACGGCTGCGAGTAATAGCGGCTGGCCTGACCGGCAGCGGATTTCACCGAATAGCCGCCCTCGCCCTGGGCCACGATCGGGCCGGTCGCCTCCAGCGAAAGCGCATAGGAAAAGGCGTCACCCCCGGCTGTCAGGTCCAGCGCGGACAGCGCATCGGCCCCCGGTGCGGCCCGTGTCGTCATCTGCCAGTCGTCAATCCAGGCATGGAACGGCTCCACCGTCACGCCCGCCTGCCCGATTCCGCCGCGCGCCAGCCGTTCGGCATAAAGGTGGCGCTCTGGCGTGGTCACGGCGGCATGGCCCATCCACAGCTGCGGGCTGGACCAGCCTTCGCCCTCGCCCGGGGCCAGTGCGGTGCGAAACAGCGTCCATTGCGCGCCATAGGGGGTACCGTCCTGGCCGGTCAGGCTGGCCGTCAGATACCACCATTCGATGCGGAAATCGGGATGCGCGCCGTGATCGGCCGGAAAGCTGAAGGCACCGCGCCGGGGCAGGGCAAAGCCATCGGCGGCGCGGCCCATGTCGGCAAAGCCCTGCGGCAGGGCCGGAAGGGCGGAAAGTGCCAGAACAAAGCCCAGGATCAGCGCCCTAACGTTCATTGGCAAACACCCGCAGCAAAGCGGCCGGCGCGATCCGGGCCAGCCGCAGGACCGGGACCAGACCGGCCACCCCGGCAGCCAGCAGGGCAATGCCGCCAAGCCGCGCCAGGTCGCCCGCAAAGACCTGCATCGGCAGACGCCATCCGAAGGCCGCCACGTTGACCACCGCCAGCAGCACCCAGGCCAGGACCAGCCCCAGGGGCAGGGCGGCCATCGCCGTCAGCGCGGCCAGAAGCAGCGTGCGCGCAAAGTCCAGCAGGGCCAGCCGCCGCCGGGTCAGGCCCATCGCCCAGACCGGGGCGACCTGCGGCAGGCGCAGCCCCGACAGCGTCAGCAGGCTGGCGACCATCGCCAGCCCGGCGATGCCCAGGGTCAGCACATTCAGCGCGGCGGTAACCGCAAAGGTCCGCTCGAACACCTGCAGGGACAGCGCCTTGAGGGTGGCCTGATCCACCACCGCCCCGTCCGGCAGGCCAAAATCCGCAACCAGCGCAGCCGCCAGCGCCCCGGCCCGGTCCGGGTCCACGCGCAGGCCAAAGCGCAGCCGCGGCGTGTCGGGAAAGCGGGCCATCAGCGCTTCGGGCGCCATCAGCACCTGCGGCCTGGGGTTGCCATAGTCGGAATAGACGCCGACCACCGGCAACGGCCCGCCCGGCAGGTCCACCGCATCGCCCAGGGCCAGCGCTTCGGCGCGGTACAACTGTTCGTTCACCATCAGGCCCTGTCCGGCGGCAATCCGGCCCCAGACATCCGGCAAGGCGGCCAGCAGCGGCCAGTTGTCGCGATAGGTGGGATGATCGGTGATTCCGTAGACCTCGCCGGGGCGGCCGAACAGCGGGGTCCCGGCACTCAGGATCGGCAGCACCGCATCGGTGCGGGGGGCCAGCCAGGCCTCCAGCCGCCGCGCCTCTTGGGCAGAGCGGGCGGTGACGTACAACTCTGACGCCAGCCGCTGATCCAGCCAGCCCACGAAGGTCTGGCGAAAGCTGGACACCATCGTGCCGACCCCGATGTTCGCCGCCAGGGCCAGCAGCAGCGCCATCAGCGCCAGCGACAGGCCCGGCACCTGCTGGCGGGTATCGGCCCAGAACCACTGCACCAGCGCCCCGCGCGCCATCCGCCCGCCAAGACCGGTCACCAGAATCAGCACCGGGGGCAGGCACAGGGCGGCCCCGATCAGCAGGGCCGCAAGCCCGCCGAAACCGGCGCCAAGGCCCGTGCCGAAGGCCAGCAGCCCGGCCGCCAGACCCAGCAGCGCCGCCCCCGCCACCCCCTGCCGCCACAGGCTGCGGGCCGAGGCGCGGGCCCAGGCGCGCGGCTGCGCCGGGGCCAGCAGCGGCAGATGCCACAGCCGCCACAGGCTTTGCCCCGCAGCCAGCAGCGTGCCCGCCATCGCCATGCCCAGGCCCGCCAGCCACCAGCCGGGGCGCAGCGACAGCGTGCCGGTCACCTCGGCCCCGTAAAGCCCGCGCAGCGTGGCGGCCACATCCGGCAACAGCGCCGCCGCCACCAGATAACCCAGCCCGATGCCGGTCATGCCTGCAGCCAGCGCCAGCACCAGCAGCTCCAGCAGGACAAGACCCATCAGGGTCCGCGCCGAAAGACCCAGCGCGCGCAGCGTGCGCAGCATGGCGCGGCGCTGCTCGAACGCGAGGCCAATGGCGGAATTCACGATGAAAAGCCCCACCGCAAAGGCCAGAAAGCCAAAGGCGGTCAGGTTCAGATGAAAGCTGTCGGTCAGCCGCGCGATGTCGGTGCCGTCATCGGGGGCCCGGCGCACCAGCCCCTGCGGCAGGGGTCGGTCCGGCTGTGCCCCCGGACTGACCAGCAGATACGACAGCCGCCCCTCCATCCCCAGCAGGCGCTGCGCCACCCCGACATCGGTCAGGCCGGTTCCGGGCGGCAGACCGGGGTCTGTCCGCAGGGCCGGCAGGCCGTCCGGGCGCAGCCCTGCCGCCGTTTCGGGGTTGAGATAAAGCCGCCCGCCGCCGGACAGGAAATCGGCAAGATCGGCCCCGCCGCGCAGGGGCACAGATGTGGCACCGGCGGGCAGCGTCAGCGGGTCGATACCCAGAAGGCGCAGGTCCGTTGCCGGCAAACGCCCCTCGACGACGGGCGACACCTTCCACCCGTCGCGGCGCAGCGCCACATAAAGGTCCTGCGCAACCGGCCCGCCATCCTGTGACACGATCCGCTCCATTCGGTTCTGCCCCAGGACTGCGGCGGCACTGTCATAACTGGCGCGGGCTTCGGCATTGATCGCCTGCACCCCCGACCAAAGCGCGGTCGCCAGGGCCAGCCCCAGCATCAGCATCGCCAGCTGCACCGGATGGCGCAGCCAGTGCGACAGCAGCGCAGACAACCCCGCCCTCATGTGATCCGCCCGGCAGACAGGGTGACGCGCCGGTCCAGCCGCGCAGCCAGGCGCGGCGAATGCGTGACCATCAGCAGCGCCGCCCCGGTATCGGCCACCAGCCGCAGCATCAGGTCCAGCACCGCGTCGCCGGTCGCCTCGTCCAGATTGCCGGTCGGCTCGTCGGCCAGCACCAGCTGCGGGCGCGCGGCCAGGGTGCGCCCGATCGCAACGCGCTGCTGCTGGCCGCCCGAAAGCTGTTCGGGATAGCGGCCCATCAGGGTGCAAAGCCCCAGAACCTGCGCCAGCCGCGCCGTCCAGGCGGGGTCATGACGGCCCGCCAGCCGCGCCTGAAACGCGAGGTTGGCCGCGACATCCAGCGAGGGGATCAGGTTGAACTGCTGGAACACCATCCCCACCGTGCCCCGGCGCAGCCCGGCGCGCACCGGATCGCCTGCGGTCGTCAGGTTCACGCCGGCAAGCTCGACCCGGCCCGCATCGGCCAGGTCCAATCCGGCGGCCAGATGCAGCAGCGTGCTTTTGCCGCTGCCCGATTCCCCGGTCAGCGCAAGGCTGGTCCCGGCCTGCAGCGCAAGGTCGATCCCGTCCAGCACCGTCAGGGGGCCTTCGCCCGTGGCATAGGTTTTCGTCACATCGGTCAGGGTCAGCAGCATGCGGCCTCCGTCATCGGGAAGAGATGTAGCACGCTGGCCGGGCAAGAACACCTGGACCGGGCAGGATGCAGGCGGTTCGGTGCCGCCGAAGCTGTCATGCGCCCGATTGCGGCCTGGGGACCGGACCAGCCGAAGGATGGCCCTGCTTGCCCGCAGACCACCCGAGGGCACCGGTCGCGATCCAGCAGTCCGGCCCGACCCGGCAGATTGACGGACCTTGGTTGAAGGCGGGCAGGATCGGGTTGCGGATCATGGCTGACACAGCCCGACGGGGGCGATTTTTCTGCGAAAAATCGTCGTCGCCCCCCTCAGGCCAGCAGGGCCTGCGCCTCGGCCGGGCCAAGGGGGGCAGGGCGGGTGCAGGTGGTCTGCAGGGTCACGAACTGCCCCGTCGCGCCCGATTGCAGCACGGCTGTCATCACCTCGACCCCGTGCAGCGTGCGGTCCAGCGAACAGCGCTGATCGCGGCCCCCGATCAGGGCCGCCGCCATGTCGGCCAGCCCGGCGGTGCGGTAATTGGCCAGCGGGCCGTGGCCGGGATGGTCCTGATTGGGCCGACCGAAGGGGTGGTCCCAAGGCGCAACCGCCCTGATCCTGCCATCGCGCCCCGCCCATTCCACCGTGCCGCCGAAGAAGTTCGGATCAGGCACGAACAGGCTGCCTTCGGTGCCGTAAAGCTCCATGTTCACCCGCTTGTGTGCCCACACATCCCAACTGGTGGACAGCGTCACGGTGGCCCCGTTGGCGAATTCCAGCAGCGCGTGGATATTGGTGGGTGTCTTGACCGCAATGTCCTGGCCGCGGCGCGGCTCCGACGTGATCCTGCGCGTGGTGCTGGCGGACGAGGTCAGCGCCCCCACCCGGCGGACCGGCCCGATCAGGTTGATCAGACTGGCGATGTAATAGGGGCCAAGGTCCAGCATTGGCCCGCCGCCCGGCAGAAAGAAGAAGTCCGGGTTCGGGTGCCAGTGTTCCATCCCGTGGTTCATCACGGCAGAACTTCCGGCCGTGACCGTGCCGATCCGCCCTTCGTCGATCAGGGCGCGCGCCTGCTGGTGGGCACCGCCCAGAAAGGTATCAGGCGCGCAGCCCACGCGCAGCCCCCGCGCTGCCGCCAGATCGCGTAGCGCCAGCCCGTCGGCCAGGCTCAGCGCCAGCGGCTTTTCCGAATAGACATGCTTGCCCGCCTGCAGGATCGCTTGCGAGACGGCGAAATGCGCGTCCGGAATTGTCAGGTTGATCACCACGTCCAGTGTCGGGTTGGCCAGCAGGTCGTCGACCGACTGCGCCTGCACGCCGTATTCCGACGCGCGGGACCGGGCCGCCGCCATGTTCAGGTCGGCCACCGCCCGCACCTTCAGCCCGCGGAACAGCGGGGCCAGCCGGAGATAGGTGGTCGAGATATTGCCGCATCCGATGATGCCGATGCCGAGTGTATCCATGGTCACAGCCCCTTTGCCGCCTGAAGGGACCGGCGGGCAAAGCGCGCATGATCCGACGGGTTGTCATGTTCCACGATGAAGACATCGCAGGGTGTCTGCCGCAATTCGGCCATCAGCGCCGTCCACGGCACCGTGCCTGTGCCCAGATCCGCCCAGCCGTCTTCACCGGCGTTCTGTCCGGCAGGCGCTATGTCCTTCAGATGCGCCGCCGTGATGCGGGGGGCATATCGGGCAATCCAGGCGGCCGGATCGGCACCGCCGCGCACCACCCAGGCCACGTCGATTTCCCATTCCAGGTCCGGCCCGCCGTCAAAGATCAGGTCCTGGGGCACCTGGCCATCGGGCAGGGGGCGCAGTTCGAAATCGTGATTGTGCCAGCCAAAGCCAAGGCCGGCGGCCTTGATGGGCCGGCCCGCAGCCTGCAGGCGCGCGCCGAAGGCCCGCCAGCCTGCGGCATCGGTCGGGCGGTCGTCCGGCATCAGGTAGGGGCAATAGATGCGGCCGATGCCAAGGGCGCGCGCAATGGCCAGAACCTTGTCCGGTTCCGACTCGATCTGGGCCAGGCCGAAATGGCCCGTGGGCATGGCAAGGCCGCTGTTGCCCAGGGCGGCGGTCAGGGCGGCCACCTGCGCGTCATCGGCGTAAAGCGCGCTGTAGCCTTCGACAGCGTCATAGCCCAGGTCGGCCAGCATCGCCAGCGTAGCGCCAAGCGGCGGGAAATTGCGCGACGCGTAAAGCTGATAGGACAGCATTCAAGGCTCCTGCGGTTGGCGCGCCACGGG
This sequence comes from Rhodobacter sp., assembly GCA_020251025.1. Lineage (GTDB taxonomy): Bacteria > Pseudomonadota > Alphaproteobacteria > Rhodobacterales > Rhodobacteraceae > Aliitabrizicola. Next base: position 17,430 of record JADCDI010000024.1, read on the forward strand.
GCGCGGAATGATGATCGGTGACGGTAAAGCGCGGGGCGGGATGCGGCGCTTCGGGGACGAAGGTGATGGCGGCATCCCGACCGGTCAGCGGCGCAAAGGCGTTGTGCGAAAAGCGCCCAGGCCGGTCTGCCTGCGGCGCCACGAAGGATGCAGGATGACCTGCCGTCATCCCAATCGCCCGGCCCCCCGGCGCGGCAGGGATGCGGCGGGTGATCTTTGGTGTCTTCAGATCATGGCCCTTCCACGGCGGCGGCGCTGGGATATTGCGGCCCGGGGCGGTGCCGTCCGCCCCCGGCGCACCGGCGCCAATCCGGTCGGACCCGCGCGTGAAAGCCATGTGTCCGTTCTCGCGAACGCCGAAGGACCGGCCCGCCGCGTCGGCCTGGCAGACCAGATCAGGGCGGCGCAGGCCGGCCCGCCGTCTGGCCGTGGCGGTGCCCGCCGTGATCGCCGGACCGTGCAGCACCTGCGCGACCGGTCCGGCAGGACACCAGAGTTCAGCGCCCGCGATGCGGAACGAAAGCAGGGCAACACCATCGGCACTTTGCGCGTTTTCCTCAAGACAGCTGAGTGTTGCGCGGAATATCCCATAGCCGGTGTGAACAGGGACGCGCATCGTCATCATGCCATCCGCATGGGTCCGGGTCAGCCCCACACCCTCAGTCCGGGGCCCCTTCGACGCCAGCGCGGTGCGACCGCAGAGGCCAAAGGAGAGGCCAAAGGGCACCCCCGCCCGGTTCCAGTGCCTGCCGAAATCGCTCTGTCCCTTGCGCAGCATGTTGCCCTTGGGGACCGGGCGGTTCCCGTTGTGATACGGCAGGCGGAACGGAAGTGCCGCCTGCAGCGCATCTGCCGCCCGCAGGTTGGACCGGAACAGGATGCAAATCTGGTCTTCGCCCGCGCGCAGTCCCGCCCAATCCGCCCGGAACCGGCGACAGGCATTGGCCGCCGAAGGCCCAGGGTAACCGTTCAGCGTGATCCTGGCCACCGTATCCGGCCTGTCCACCGCAATATCGGCGGCGGTGCCGTTATGGTCTGGCCATCCTGCTGCCACCCGGTCGCGCGCCGCCACCCGGCGCAGGCCGTCTTCGCTGCGCCCCCGGCAGGGGTCGGGGATCATCCCGGCCTTGGGCCGGGCACTGATCGCGCCCCCCGGGCAGAGGGAAGGGGATGCTCTGTGTGCCGCTTTCGTCCGGAAGCGGCCAAAGGCCGGAAAGATCGGTCATCGTCAAATCCATCGTTCGGTTGCGTCATCAAAGAACGATGCCGCAGACATGTCCACAGGCAGATGAACCTGCGTGCCCGGATTCAACTGCGGCTCCACCGGCAGGCGCACGGAAATCGGCCGATGGTCCACCCTCGGCCATACCCGACTGTCCGTGCCGGCCGGCGCATCGGCCCCCGCCACGGCGGGCAGGCTGCGCCCCGGGTCCGGGTCGTGGCGCAGGCCCCGGTGTTCGGGCCGCAGCCCCGGGATGGTCCTGGGCCGGTCCGGAACGGCCCGGCCTTTGTGCCCTGCAGGATCAGGGATGTGCGCACCGCCGCAGAAGGTACGGCCACAGTTGAGGGTGGCCCCCGGAAGGTTCACCGGCAAAACACCGGTGAACCCGGCGGCGCGCAGGTTCGCCGGGGGGTTATGGATCACGCGCGGCGCGTCCGGCTGCCGGATGACCCCGCCGCGCATCGCCGCAATCCGGTTGGCAATCGTCAGCGTCTTGATCGGGTCATGGGTCACATGGACCCGGGCATCGTTCAGCCTGCTGTGCATCCGCCGGGTTTTCACCCGCCGCCCTGAACGCCGCCTGGCATATCCGGATCGGACAGGGGTTCGTCAAACAGGAACAGGTCCGCACCCCGCACCGGTGCCCGACCGGTTGCCACGCGCCGGCGCTGCCCGCCGGACAGAACGCCCGGCGCGCTCTGGCAACGGCCCGATATGAGGGACCCCTGCCGCCCGTTCCGCCCGCCTGCCGACCCCCGGCCCCTGGCATCTGCTGCGCCCCAACGGCTCTGCCCGGGTCACGTTCCTGTCCCGTCCCGCGCCCGGGTCTGCCCGCCGGATATGTCCGCAAGCCCGGCGATGCGGGACAGCCGCGTTGATGTCCCGCAGCCCGCTGGCCCCCGAAGCCCGATGAAGGCGCGCGCTTCAACATCCACGTTCGGCGATTTCAGCACCGGGACGGCAGCGAAGTTCAGCGTCAGGTCACGGACGGGCAGGGAATGCCTGCCGGATCAGCCCTTGCCGGTGCCCGCTGTGATGCTGCGAACGAACGGGTTGCCGGAGCGCGACCAGCTGATCAGCGGAACCCGCCCTGTCTGCAGGGTGGCCGCCATGGTGATGTTGTCTCCCAGGGGAATCGCATTTGGGGCTCTGATATCGCGGTTTCGATTGAATTGGAGTCTGCGTGGATGCTGAAAAAGTGCCGATCGCATGGGTTGCCTGTACGGAAAGCGGGAAGTTCTTGCACCTGGGCGCCTTGCGCCCCTCGGCAGGGGCCATCACCCTTGGCCCAGCGCCACGCCGCGATCAGGACCGGCCGGGGGCCCAAAGCCTCCGGCCAGCGCCCGCCCCGCCCACGGCGGGCGCTTCTCGCCCGCCGGGTCGGGCGCTGGCCTCTGTGTCTCTTGGAACTGCCGGTCTACAGGGCACCGTCGCGCGCGGGCGGGGAAACGCGATGCGTTTCCTGTTCCCGCCCAGACGAGCGACAGCACTTTCACCGCTTCAATGGCAGGGACCATCGCCCCCGCCACAGCGTCCCGCCGGGTCGGGCGCTGGCCTTTCGTTGTCTCCGGACCCGCCGGTCTACAGGGTACCTTCCTGCGCGGGCGTGGGAAACGCGCCGCGTTTCCTGTCCCCGCCCGGATGGGCGGTCCTGTCGATTCCAAAACACCAGGTTTCTCTGGCAGGGGCCATCGCGCCTGCCACAGTGTTACGGTGGCATCAGGACGGGCCGGGGGCCAAAGTCCCCGGCCAGCGCCCGCCCCGCCACCGGCGGGCGCTTCTCGCCCGCCGGGTCGGGCACTGGCCTCTGCTTGTCCCGGACGTCCCGATCTACAGGGCACCGTCCCGCATGGGCGGGGAAACGCGGTGCGTTTCCCGTTCCCGCCCGAACAGGCGAAAGCAAAGCTTGTGCGCCAATGGCAGGGGCCATCGCCCCTGCCACAGCGTCCCGCCGGGATCAGGACCGGCCGGGGGCCAAAGCCCCCGGCCAGCCCCCGCCCGGTCGGGTGCTGGCCTCTGTCCCTCCCGGACCTGCCGGTCTGCAGGGCACCATCCCGCGCGGGCGGGGGAAACGCACCGCGTTTCAGGGTCCGCCGGGAATGGCAGGCCGCATTTGCGACGGATCAGGATGGTCTGCCCGTCCGGCAATCGGTGCGATTGTGTTTCCAGCACCCTGTCGGCCTGGCCGTAATCCGGATCAGCTTCCGGCCGTTTCTGCCGCCGGACGGCCGCCACCCGTCGGGTCCGGCGGGGCAGCTTCCGGCGGGGGCAGTTTTGCCGCGCGCCCGGCAATATGGCCTTGCGCCTCTTCAACGCTCATCCCGTCGGGCACCTTCACGATGCGGCCGAACTCGTCGTCGATCCAGGCCCCTTCCACGGCAAGCGATTCTTCCGCCGTGCGCACATGCACGCGTGCGCCGATATCGGCATTTTCGTACAGATGCAGCGCATCCTGGTTGAACAGGCGGATGCAGCCGGCAGAGGTCGCCCGACCGATCGATGCAGGATCAATCGTGCCGTGAATGCGGAAATGGGTGTCACGCCCGCCGCGATACAGATACAGCGCCCGGGCACCCAGGGGGTTCTCAAGGCCACCCGGCAGGCCGGCGGCATATTGGGCATAGGTTTCGGGCTGGGTGCGGATCATGTTGGCCGTCGGCTGCCAGGACGGCCATTCCTGTTTGCGTCCCACAACCCCGGTCCCGCGGAACGAAAGCCCCTCGCGGCCCACGGCAATGGCATAGCGGGTGGCCGTGCCGCCCTCGTGCACGTGGTACAGGCGCCGCGCATAGGTATCGACCACGATCGAGCCGGGTTCATCCGGCCCCGGATAGGGCACTTCGGCGCGGATGTTGGTAGAGATCAGGTATTCCAGCGGCACCGGCGGAATGAAGATATCGCCATCCTGAATGCCGGGGTACATCGGATGTTCGCGCTGCACCGTGTCGGCGGACGGAGAAGGGCCGCAGGCGGCCGGCAGGGCAAGGATCAAGATCAGGGCAAGACGTCTGACAAACAGAATCACGTGCGTCTCAATCTTTTCGCTGACGGCAGACAGCGCAGAACGGCCACGCAACCCCTCCAAGGTCAAGTGTTTCCTTGGCGATAAAGGCAAAAGACCCCGGGGCCAGTGCCGCCGGGGTCATTCTTGTGCGGCGATCCGTTCCGGTGGCCCGCCTGCACCGGGCATACGGACCCGCATCGCTGCCGGTCCGCCGGCCCCTTCAGCCGACCACGTTGAACCCCGGGCCACAGGGATAAACGGTCAGGTTTTCAGTGCCACCCCAAGTCACAAGGAAGATGTCACGCCTGCGGCAGCCGCCCGCGCCCGGCTGGCCTTCGGGGATGGTCAGCAAAGGCTCCATGCTGGTGACCAGGCCCGGCTCCGTCACCGCATCGATGTCCCCGCGCAGATCCAGCCCGGCCTCGGGGCCATGCCTGTGGCTCGGGATGCGAGGATGCCGAAGGAATGGCCATAGCCGCATCCAAAGGGGCGGCACGCGGCGGAACCCCGAAAGGTCCCGCCATATGGGACGACAGGCGGATCATTCCGCCGGGCAGCGGGCCCGGCGGCCCTGTGGCGACGCCGCCCCCACGCCCGGCGCGCGACCATCCCGCGCGGGGCACGGCTTTGCAGGGGGCGGCAACCAGCCGCCCCGGGGCGCGGGCTGCGGAAACTGTTATCGGCACAGCACTTGCACCACGCCGCCGCGCCCCCATCTTGGCCACAGCAACAAGGATGGAGAAGCCGATGCGCTGCCCTGTGGACAATGAAACCCTGGTCATGGCCGACCGTGGCGGGGTCGAGATTGACTATTGCCCGAAATGCCGGGGCGTCTGGCTGGACAGGGGGGAGCTGGACAAGATCATCGAACGGTCGCTGGGTGCGGCCCCCGAAGCTGCCCCTGCCCGGCCCGCAGCGGCCCCCCAGCCCGCGCCGCCGCCTGTCTATCAGCAGCCGCCGCAGCAGCCCTGGCCACAGCAGGGCCGCCCCTATGGCAAGCATGACGATGATGACGACGACTACCGTCGCGGCTACAGGAAGAAGCGGCGCGAAAGCTTTCTGGGCGAGTTGTTCGACTTCTGACCTGCGCAGGCCCGCCGCCCGGATCATTGGGGATATCCGCCGTGTCCATGACCGACATCCCGGCGACGGAAAGCCATATCGTGACCGACGACCCCTTGGACCCGGCCGGCGCAGACCTGCGGCAAAGGCGTGCCGTGCCGGTCCAGGAAGCGTTCCAGCGCAATTATGCGCGGGTGCAGTACCATTATGTGCAGTTTCTGACGGAACACCTTGCGGACTGTGCCCGGGCGTTTTCGGGCGACCTGACCAAGGTTCTGGTGCTGGCCGTTCTGGGCCAGAGACACATCGAGGCGCAGACCCCGGCGCAAAAGGACAGGGCTTCGGGCGCGTCCGGCGCGATGTCTGCCTCCCGCATCGCGGATGTCACCGGGCTGTCCAGGGAAACGGTCCGCCGCAAGCTTGGGGCCCTGTCTGATCTGGGATGGGTCGAACAGGGGGCCGACAGACGGTGGCGCATTGTGGTGGTGGACGGGGCATCAACCGTGCGCCACGATCTGAGGGACCTTGACACGCGCGGATTGCAGCGCCTGGCGCGTCTTTACTGCGCCCTGTCGCCATTGTCGGACTGACTGCCCATTTTGGGCAGTCCTGCGGCGCAGCACCTGATTTCCGCTTGCGGTTCCCCGGTACGCGCCCATACCGTGGACGGGTGCAGCTGTCAGGATGACCCGCAATGCGATCACAGTTCATCGCCCTTCGGCCAGGGCCGGTGCTGCTTTGGCTGGCCCTTGGTCTGGCAGGGCTGATGCTTTTGCACGGCGCACCCGCGCGGGCCCAGGGCGCGGGACTTGCCGATCCCTTCAACAATGCGCAGATCGAAACCGTCTCGATCCGCCTGGCCAATCCCGGCCCCGACGCGGGTCTGAATGACCGCATCACAGACACCGTGCGGCGCGCGCTGTCTTTCTTTCCCGGAACGCTGTTCTCACAGGACCGGGCCGCCTTTGCCATCGGCAGGGCGCTGCGCAATCCGGATGTGGCGGACATCACCTATGACCTGGGCTTTGGCCGGGCCGGCGGGCTTGATGTGCAGGTGACGGTCACGCTTGCCACGGCCGGGCAGACCGGCACGGGGCGCGGCTACGCGATCACCGGCAACCCGAAGGATTTTCCGCTGATCTATGACCGCAACGGCACGGTCCTGCGGTTCAAGCTGGATGCGCTGGGGCTGTATTATGCCAACAGGAATGCCTGGTACGGCGACCCGCAGGCGATGCTGGCGGGAAACCCGCTGGTTCGGGGCAATCCGGCAGGCAAGGCCTATGAAGGCTGGGTCGAAGGGCTGGTGACGCTGGGCGCATCGGGCATCACGCCCATCACCGGGCAGCTTTATGCATACGGCGCAGTCAGCCTGATGACCACGGGGTCCAAGGGGCAGGAACTGTTCACCGACCTGACCCGCAGCTACACGGCCGTTGAAGACGCCTACATCGGCATCGTCGGCGGGCGCACATCGGCCAGCGGCAACAGGCTGGCCTTCAACCTGTCCGCCGGGCGGCAGCGGTTCACGCTGGCCAATGCCCTGCTGATTGCCAATACCGCCGCCAATGGCGATGAACGTGCCGCCCTTCAGGCCAATGCCCGCTGGGCGTCAGACCTGCTGGCGCTTGGACAGGTTTCCTACAACACGACGAAGCTTGAGGTGTTCTATGTCGACCCGGATGAGTTGCCGGTCATCGACACCAATACCCGCATCGGCGGCATCAACATAGAAACCACGCCGGCACCGGGCCTGATGCTGGCAGGAAGCTATCTGACGTCACCGCAATCGGGCTATTCCTATTTCGGGCCGACAGGCAGCGTGATCGGCACGCGCAAAGGGCTGGAGACGGTCGATCTGCGCTTCACCTGGGCGGCACCGGGAAATGTTCCCGGCCCCTTCTTTGGCGGCGAGATCGCCCGGCAGACCAACCGCAACTTCAGCATGGATGCCCGTGCCGCCTATGTCGAGGCCGGCTACACCTTTGCCGATACGGCCTGGACGCCGTCGGTCGGCTACCGGCTGAGCTATTTTTCGGGCGATGACCCTGCGACGGCGACCTACGAACGGTGGGACCCGCTGCTGTCGGGCGGCAATGGCGAACAATGGGTCCAGGGATCGAACCATTTCAAGGTGGTGCAGGACAGCAACGTCATCGCGCACCGCCTTCAGGCCCGGATGCGCCCGTCGCCGAAGATCGAGATCGTACCCCAGCTTTGGGCCTTTTACGCCGACAGCCTGAACAACATCGGCGGCAATCCGGCGCTGACCTTTCTGGGCGACAGCGAGTACGGCTATGAAGCCAATGTCACCTTGAAATGGTTCGCCAGCCGCAACCTTTATGTGCACGGGATGGTCGCCTACACCGTCCCGGGCGAGGCGGTGGACCTGGCGCTGAAGGATCCGCGCGACTGGTTCAGCCTGATGTTCTTTCTGCGCTACGCCTTCTGATACCCATACCCGGCCCCAGTCCCAGCAAGAGGAAAACGACCATGGACAGACGTGATGCCCTTAAGACACTTGGCCTTGCCGCAGCCGGCAGTGTGGCGGCAACTGCCGCCGCATCCGGGACCGAGACACAAACGCCTGTGGCGTCTCCCGCAGTTTTCGCCACGCCGCGCGATCCTGCAGACCCGCTGGATCCTTTCCTGACCAATGTCGTGGCGATCCCTGATGATTTCTTCATACCGGGCCGCTTTGCCGGCAAGACGGTGATCGTCACAGGCTGCGCCCGTGGCATGGGGCGGATGGCAACCCTGCGGCTGGCCCGTGAAGGGGCCAATGTGGTGGGCGTGGACTGGCTGCAGGACGAAGGTGCCGCCGTGATCGCCCAGGTTCTGGCCGAAGGCGGCAAAGCCGAATTCGTCTATGGCGACGTGTCCGACAGCGCGGTGTGCGACACCATGGTCAAAACAGCGGTGGACCGCTTTGGCGGGCTTGACTGCGCCCTGAACAACGCGGGCGTGATGGATGCAATCTTCCCCGGCGATCCGGTGGATTACGCAAACCAGAAAGACCTGGCGATGGCCCGCATCGATGAGGCAAGCGATGCCTACTGGGATGTGGTCATGCGCGTGAACGTGACCGGCGTGTTCAAGTGCATGCGCAGCCAACTGCGCCAGATGCTGGCGCAGAAACGCGGCGGCAGTATCGTCAACGTGGCGTCGGTTGCAGGGCTGCGGGGTTTTGGCGGAACACCGTCCTATGTGGCCAGCAAGCACGCCGTGAACGGGCTGACCAAGAACGCGGCGATCGATTATGCCCCCTATGGCATCCGGGTGAATTCGGTGTGCATGGCAAACACCGCAACCCCGATGGTCGAACGCGCCATGACCCTGATCCGCCAGCGCGCCGCCATTACCGGCAAGCCGCCCGGCATCGCCCTGGTAAAGACCAAAAGCCTGCTGCAATGGTCCGATCAGAATTCCCGCGATTCGACCCCGGCAGAGCAGGTTGCGGTGATGCTGTTTCTGCTGTCGCCAGAGTCGTCGAACCTGACAGGCGCGAATTACGCAACCGATGGCGGCTTCACGACCTACTGATCCCGGCCGGGGCAACGCGGGGTTTCAGGGTGCCGCCACCCTGTCACGCCTTTCCGGGCTGCATCACAAGGGCAGCCCCGCGTCTGCTTTCGGTTGATCCATCACGATCTGGCTTTGCACGCGCGCGACCGCAGGATGCGCCAGCAGGCGCTGGTGGATGAAGGTGTTCAGGGCCGGCAGGTCGGCCACCCAGACACGAAGCAGATAGTCGGCTTCGCCCGTCAGCGTCCAGCAGCCCACGACCTCGGGCAGAGTGACAACGTGGCGGACGAAGTTCGCGGCGTTGTCGGCGTTGTGCGCCGTCATCTGGACCTGGACAAAGGCCTGCACCGTCAGCCCCAGCCTGCCGGGATCAAGGTGCGCGCGGTAGCCTGCGATCACGCCCCCGGCCTCCAGCCTGGAACGGCGGCGGGCGGCCTGGCTTGGTGACAGGTTCAGGATTTCGCCAAGTTCCTGGGCTGTGATATCCGCGCGGCGCTGGATTTCGGTCAGCAACCGCGTGTCGGTCGAATCCATGGTGCGCATTCCTCGCATGATTGCACGGTTTCATGCAGTGTATGCGCATTCTTCAGGCAAAGACACCGAAACATCGCGCGCCATTTCCGCCAAGTCCGTGGAACAATCAGGCCCACTGCGATTCTTGGAGAGGAAGACAGGGATGGGACCGTTCCCGCATGATGCCCCGCGCGCCTTGATCAGCGACGCCAACCCTGCCGGGACCGACGGCTTCGAGTTCGTGGAGTTTGCCCATCCGCAGCCGGAAGAGGCGCGCGCCCTGTTCCTGCGCATGGGCTTCACCCTGACCGCCCGCCACAGGACGAGGTCTGCCGAACTATGGCAACAGGGGGATATCACCTATATCCTGACCGACGAGCCGGACAGCCACGCCCGCCGCTTCGCCGCCGAACACGGCCCCTGCGCCCCTGCGATGGGCTGGCGCGTCGTGAACGCCCGGCACGCCTTTGACCATGCCGTGATGCACGGGGCAGAACCCTGCACAGGTTCGGACAGGACACTGGACTGGCCCGCAATCAAGGGAATCGGCGGGTCGCTGATCTATTTCACCGATTGCTATGGGGCAGGCGCGAACCCCTATGCGCAGGACTTTGATTTCATCGTCGCCCCGAAGCCTGCGGGGGTCGGCTTCCATTACCTTGATCACCTGACCCACAATGTTTTCAGGGGCAATATGGACAGGTGGTTCAACTTCTACAGCCGCCTGTTCAATTTCCGTCAGATCCGGTTCTTCGACATCGAGGGCAAGTACAGCGGCCTTTACAGCCGCGCCCTGACTTCGCCCTGCGGGCGCATCCGCATCCCGATCAACGAGGATCGCGGCGAGACGGGGCAGATCGTGGAGTATCTGAAGCGCTACAACGGCGAGGGTATTCAGCACATCGCGGTGGGCTGCGACGACATCTATGCCTGCACCGATGCGATTGCCGGGCGCGGGCTGAAGTTCATGCCCAAACCGCCGATGGCCTATTACACGCTGTCCAGGACCCGCGTCGCAGGCCACGAAGAACCCCTGGACAAACTGGCAAAGCACGGCATCCTGATCGATGGCGAGGGCGTGGTGGATGGGGGCGAAACCCGCATCCTGCTGCAGATTTTCTCGAAAACCGTGATCGGCCCGATCTTCTTCGAATTCATCCAGCGCAAGGGCGACGACGGCTTCGGCGAGGGGAACTTCCGCGCCCTTTTCGAAAGCATCGAACAGGACCAGATCGACCGCGGCGTGTTGAAGGCATCCTAATCCCCGTCGCCGTCCGCGCCAGCTCTGGCGATGATGCGGCGCAGGCGTTCGTCAAGCTGCGCCGCAATCTTGGGTCCGATCCGGGCGCGCAGGGCGCGGTCATAGTCGATTGCCTTCTGACCGAGGTCGGCGAAAACCTCGCGCCCCCGGTCCGTCAGGGACAGAATCTCGGCACGGCGGTCCAGCGGGCTGGTGGCACGGGACAGCAGGCCGTTTTCCTCCAGCGTGGAAACGGCACGGCTGACCTTGGTCTTTTCGACATGTGTGATGGCGCAGATGTCGCGCGCGGTCATGGCACCGAACTTGCCAAGATTCGCCAGCACGCGCCATTGCGTGCGCGTCATGCCATAGGCGGCCTTGTAGGTGGCCTGAAACGATTTCGACGTGGCTTCGGCCGCCTGATTGAGCAGGTAGGGAAGAAAGCGTTCAAGATCGAATTCGGTGGGGTCGGGCATGGCGGTGATCCTGGGCGTCGCCGGACGGTGGCACAGCCGGGGCAGCCTGTCACGCCTGCGGTTTCACGCGGTCGGGATGGGCAGCCGCGAAGGCGGGCAGCGCCTCGGCCCGTTCCGCGACGGCGCGCAGGTGGCGGTAGGGGGCAAGGTCCACGCCCCAGCGGCGTGCGTTGTAAAGCTGTGGAACAAGGCAGAGGTCGGCAAGGCCCGGCTTGTCGCCCTGGCAGAAAGGCAGGGCGGGGCCCCGGGCAAGAAGGCCTTCGAAGCCTTCAAGACCAAGCGCGATGAAATGGGTCATCCAGCCCTGCATCGTTGCCGCGCCGCCAAGGCTGGCGGCATGGCGCGCAACACGCAGGTTGCAGACCGGCTGGATGTCCATCGCGATGGCATGGGCAAGCGCACGGGCGCGGGCGCGGGCGGCGGGGGCAGCAGGCAGGAAACCTGCGTTCCGCGTCTCGTCAAGGTATTCGATAATCGCAAGGGATTGGGTCAGGCGCAGTCCGTCGATTTCCAGCACCGGAACCAGGCCCTGCGGATTGGCCAGAAGATGATCATCCGAATGCTGCTCGCCTGCGACCAGATCGATGTGCCGCACCTTGCAGGTCAGGCCCAGCAGGTTCAGCGCAATGCGGACGCGACAGGCCGAGGAGGACCGCCAATAGTCGTGCAACACGATCCTGTCAGCCATGGATAAGCCTGTTGCAAAGGGACGGCACCGGTCAAGGCTTAGCTTGACTTGGTTGCGAATGCAACTGATACTGCGGCGAACCTCTGGCCCCGACTGCGGGGCCAAGCCGTTGCAGGGGGACCCCATGACAAGCCACAGACTGCCTGCGGGCATGATCCGCGCGGTCACGAACACCGGCCCGCATGAGGGCTACATGCCGGGCTTCGGGAATGATTTCGAAACCGAGGCTCTTCCCGGTGCGCTGCCGCAGGGGCAGAACAGCCCGCAGAAATGCGCCTATGGGCTTTATGCCGAACAGTTGTCGGGGTCGGCCTTCACAAAGCCGCATCCCGAGCGGACATGGTGCTATCGCATCCGCCCGTCGGTGAAACACACGACGCGGTTCGACAAGATCGATGTGCCGCTGTGGAAATCCGCGCCGCATGTCCTGCCGGATGTCATCAGCCTTGGTCAGTACCGCTGGGACCCGGTCCCCCATGCGCAGCAAGACCTGACCTGGATCACGGGCATGCGGACGGTCACCACGGCGGGGGATGTGAACACCCAGACGGGGATGGCGTGCCACATCTATCTTGTGACCAAGTCGATGGAGGACGAGTATTTCTACTCCGCCGACGGCGAGATCCTTGTCGTCCCGCAGGAAGGGCGGCTGCGCTTTTGCACCGAGCTTGGCATCATCGATCTGGAGCCGAAGGAAATCGCAATCCTTCCGCGTGGCCTTGTCTACCGGGTCGAGGTGCAGGAAGGCCCGGCGCGCGGCTTTGTGTGCGAGAATTACGGGATACCCTTTACCCTGCCGCACCGTGGCCCGATCGGGGCCAACTGCATGGCGAACCCGCGCGATTTCAAGACCCCCGTCGCAGCCTTCGAAGATCGGGATGCGCCGTCTTCGGTGGTGTTGAAATGGTGCGGCCAGTTCCACCGCACCCGGATCGGGCACAGCCCGCTGGATGTTGTGGCATGGCATGGCAATTACGCGCCGTGGAAATATGACCTGCGCACCTATTCCCCCGTCGGCGCGATCCTGTTCGACCATCCGGACCCGTCGATCTTCACCGTTCTGACCGCGCCGAGCGGGCTGGAGGGGACGGCAAACATCGACTTCGTGCTGTTCCGCGAACGCTGGCTGGTGGCCGAGCATTCCTTCCGCCCGCCGTGGTACCACAAGAACGTCATGTCCGAACTGATGGGCAACATCTACGGCATCTATGACGCCAAGCCGAAGGGCTTCGTCCCCGGCGGCATGTCCTTGCACAACTGCATGCTGCCGCACGGGCCGGACCGCAACGCCTTTGAAGGCGCGTCGAACGGCGCGTTGAAGCCCGAGAAGCTGGACGAGACGATGAGCTTCATGTTCGAAACCCGCTTTCCGCAGCACCTGACGGAATGGGCGGCCAGGTCCGCGCCCTTGCAGGATGATTACACCGACTGCTGGGCCAGCCTTGACAAGAAGTTCGACGGCACGCCGGATGCGAAGTGAAACCGGCGGGGGGCCAGCCCACCCCCACGGTGGGGTATTCGGGGACGGAAAATGAACAGCCGATTGATCCGGTCCTGGGTGCAAGGCGCCAATGCGGCGGACTGCCCCTTTCCCCTGAACAACCTGCCTTGCGGCGTATTCGCGGCAGATCAGGGGGGGCCGCGCTGCGGTGTGGCCATCGGGGATTGCGTGCTGGACGTGGCGGGGCTGGAAAAGGCGGGGCTTCTGTCGTTGCCCGGCGCGCCGCTGCTGGACGTGCCGTTCTGGAACGCGGTGATGGGCGCGGGCCCCGCCGTTTGGGCCGCCCTGCGCGCGCGGTTGACCGCGCTGCTGGCCGAAGGGTCGGCGGATCAGGCTGTGGTGGAGCCGTTCCTTGTGCCACTGTCCGGGGTGGAGCTGCGCCTTCCCTTCGTTGTCCGCGAATACACCGATTTCTATTCCGGGCGGCATCATGCCGCAAATGTGGGCCGCATGTTCCGGGGGGCAGAAAATGCGCTGCCGCCGAACTGGCTGCATATCCCGATCGGCTATAATGGCCGCGCCTCGTCTGTCGTGGTTTCGGGAACGCCGGTGCGCCGCCCCTGGGGGCAGGTGAAGGGGCCGGATCATGCCGTGCCGTCCTTTCAGCCCTCGCGCCGCTTCGATTTCGAGCTGGAGGTGGGTGCCGTCATCGGCACCCCTTCGGTCCATGGGCAGCCTGTGACGGTGGCCGAGGCCGATGCGATGATCTTCGGTTTTGTGCTGCTGAACGACTGGTCGGCGCGGGACATCCAGGCCTGGGAATACCAGCCGCTTGGCCCCTTCCAGGCCAAGGCGACGGCGACGACGATTTCCCCCTGGATCGTGATGAAGGCGGCGCTGGAGCCGTTCCGCGTGCCGGCCCCGCCGCGCGAGGTGCCGCTCTTGCCCTATCTGCACGAACCCCACCCGATGCTTTACGACATTGCACTGGAAGTGGGCCTGCGCCCAGAAGGCGGGGCCGAGACGGTGATCGCGCGAACGAATTACCGTGAGATGTATTACTCCGCCCCCCAGCAACTGGCCCACCACACGTCCAGCGGCTGCGCGATGAACACAGGCGACCTGCTCGGGTCCGGCACAATCTCGGGGCCGGCAAGGGACAGCCGCGGCAGCCTGCTGGAACTGTCCTGGGGCGGCGATGACCCCGTGGCCATCACAGGTGCCACAAGGACCTTCATCGAGGACAACGATACCATTACCCTGCGCGGACAGTGCAGGGGGCCGGGCTACACCATCGGCTTTGGCGACTGCACGGGAAAGGTCATCCCCGCACTTGCCGACCCCTACGCAAGACAGGGAACATGACCATGGCAGGGGCTGTCTGCGGTAACCGCGTGACAGGGGCGGGTGCCGTACCTGGCCAAGGCTGGCAGGGGCGCTTTACCGCCCGCGCCGGTTGTGCCGCCGCGCGGCACAAGCATCAGCCGCAGATGCTGTCAAGCCGGTCATAGAATGGCTGCATGGCGCGATATGCGTCCGCATAGACGGGCATCATCCGGTCATACCGGTCTGCAGCCGCAGGATCGGGTTCGATTTCATCAGTGAAACGGACCATCCGGGCCGTTGCCCCGGCAAGATCATGTGCGGCACCCGTCGCTGCCGCCATCAGAACCCCCGCACCGATCACGCCGCATTCGGCCTCTTCGGCGATCACATAGGGCGTGCGGTACATTGCAGCCTTGATGCCAAGCCAGAGCCGCGATTTGGCCCCCCCGCTGGCGGCGATGATGCGCCCGGGGCGTCCGTGTCCGCCCTGAAGGCGATCAAGTTCCCGCCGGACCGAAAAGGCGACGCCTTCCAGAACCGCACGGTGCAGGTCAGCAAGGCCGTGCGCTGCCGTCAGCCCGATGAAATGCGCGCGCGAGTTGCGATGTGCGCCGAAACGTTCGCCCGCCAGGTAGGGCAGGAAGAAAAGCGCGTTGGCACCCGGAACCGACCATGCCGCAGCCGCATCCACATCGTCAAAGGACAGTGCGTTGTCATGGAACGCGCGGCGTGCCCAGCGAACGGCATCCCCTCCGGCGTCGAGCAGGGTGAAGCTGCCCCATGCGCCCGCCGCGGAAAGAACGTTCGAGACACCCTCGGCGATGACCGGTTCGGGCTGGATCAGCGTGATGATGGTCGATGTGCCCGTCACGTCCGATCCCGTCCCCGGTGCCAGCGCGCCCGACCCGAGAAGCGCCATCGGATAATCCCCTGCCCCCACAAGCACGGGAATGCCGGCCGGAAGACCGATCACCTGTGCGGCAGCCGTTGTGAGGGGGCCAAGGATCTCAGACGGGGTCCGGAGGCGCGGAAGCAGCCGCCCCGGAATTCCCGTCATTTCCACCATCCGTGGCGACCAGTCCCGGCTGTGCCGATCCATCAGGAAACTGAGAGAGGCCTCGGTCACGTCCTGCGCCGCAAGGCCCGTCAGGTTCAGGTTTATCCAGTCCTTGGGCATCAGGATATGCGCGGCGCGTTCGACGGCAGACAGGTCATGTTCCATCAGCCAGGCCAGCTTGAAGGCGGGCCAGGCCGGCGAGGGGGCGTTGGCGGTAAGTTGAAGCGCCCTGTCAAGATCGGCGCCTTCGGCAAAGGCCGTCACCTGCGGCACGCTGCGCTTGTCGTTCCACAGGGGCGCGGTATCGCGGGTAAGCCGGCCGCTTGCATCCACCAGGACCGCCCCGTGCATCTGGCCGCAGGCGCAGATCGCGGCGGTGCGGGCGGCGGCATCCGTGACGCGCGCAAGGACGGCGCGGATGCTTTGCACGCATCCCTCCCACCAGTCGGCGGGGCGCTGTTCGGACCAGCCGTGGCGGGGCACGATCTGCTCGTGCTCGCGGTGGGCAATGGCATGGATGCGCCCTTCGGCATCAACCAGCGCGGCGCGGCAGCTTCCCGTCCCGACATCAATCGCAAGGAAAAGATCGCGCTTCACAGCCGGGCTTCGGTTTCGGGGTCAAAGAAATGGGCCTGCGTCATGTCGATCGTGACGGTGGAAGGCTGGCCGACACTGGCGGGAAAGCGGGGGTCGACCTGTGCGGTTATCTTCTGCCCTTCGGCCCGTCCAAGCAGCAGCGTATGCGCCCCGAGCGGTTCGATCGCCTCGGGCCAAAGGGTAAGCCGGGCCTCGTGCGTGGAATGGCGCATGTGTTCGGGGCGGATGCCGAAGATGACCGCCCGGCGGCTTCCAAGCCGGCGGGCGTCTGCCTCGACCAGGGGCAGGCGCTGCGCGCCAAGCATGACCGCACCGTCTTCGATCCGCACATCGAAGAAGTTCATCGCAGGCGAGCCGATGAAATTCGCAACAAACCGGTTCGCGGGCTGTTCATAAAGGGTGATCGGGTCTGCCGCCTGTTCGATCCGGCCGCTGCGCATGACGACCACGCGATCAGCCATTGTCATCGCTTCGACCTGGTCATGGGTGACATAGACGGCCGTTGTGCCAAGACGGCGTTGAAGAAGCTTGATCTCGGTGCGCATTTCGACCCGCAGCTTGGCATCAAGGTTGGAAAGCGGTTCGTCGAAAAGGAAGACTTCCGGCTGGCGTACCAGCGCCCGGCCTATGGCAACGCGCTGGCGCTGGCCGCCGGACAGGTTCCTGGGCTTGCGGTCAAGATAGGGATCAAGGGCAAGAAGCCTGGCCGCCTCGTCCACGCGGGCATCGATTTCGGCGCGCGGAACACCGTGTACCTTCATCGCATAGCCGATGTTCCCGCGCACCGTCATGTGCGGATAAAGGGCATAGTTCTGGAACACCATGGCGGTATTGCGCTCGCCCGGGCGCATGTGGGTCACGTCACGGCCATTGATGCGGACCTGTCCCGAGGTCGCCGTCTCCAGCCCGGCAAGGATGCGCAGCGTTGTGGTCTTGCCGCAGCCCGACGGGCCGACGAGGACGACAAATTCACCCTTCCCGACGCTAAGCGACAGGGGCGGAAGAACACTGACGGCCCCGAAAGACTTCGTGATCGCGTCAAGTTCGACGTGGGACATGGGCCGTTTCCCTGAAAGGACGGCCCCCGGTTGGTTCCGGGGGCGCGGTATTTGTTTGGCGCAAGGCCCTGCGTCGGGCGGGCCTTACTTCAGCGGCGGCAGACCGACAGAGGCGCGGTAGGCCGCAAGCTGGGTGTCACGGCCGAATTCGTCCGTCAGGCGGTTCCATTCCGCCGCGATGGCATCCAGGGCCGCTTGGGGTTCCACCTCTCCCGCCAGGGCCTTGGACAGCTCGATCTCCAGCACTTCGGTGTAAGAGAAGAAGCCGGGCAGGCGCAGGTCAAGGGCGACGTTCGGCGCATCCAGCGAGGCGCGCTGCGCGCCCAGGTAGGAAGCGGCCTCTTCCGCCGAGAAGATCGAAGACCAGGCATCGAGATTGTCGTAGTGGCTGAAGCGGTAGGGGTTCACACCCGAGTTCGCCGTCACGATCGCCTTGCCCGAAACCTCGGGGCTGATGACGGTCGCCACGAAATCCCATGCCGCTTCCTGGTTCTTGCTGTCGCCCGGCACACCAAGCTGCCAGCCGCCAAAGGCGAGGAAGGGCGAGTGGATGACCTCGGGGAAGGTATCCCATGCCTTGGTCTTGTGATTCCAGATCTCGGTGGAGCCGGGCAGCATGGCGGTGCGCACATGCCCGTCGATCGCCCCTTCGGTAGAGCCGAGCACGCCGGAATCCGCCCAGTCCACGTTCATCGCCACGGTTCCGCCGGCATAAAGCGGACGCACGTCGCCCGACCCGTTGTTCAAGGCACCCGGCGGGTTGAACTGAAGGAAGTCCTTGTATTCCTCCAGCGCGCGCAGCCAGCCGGGATTGTTGATCTGGGCGTCCATCGTTTCAGGATCGAAGAACATGGACCCGGGGTTGTTGGGATTGTTGGTGTAGCTGGCAGCGTGGCTGAAGAAATACCAGAACTGCTGGCCCCCCCGGCGATAGGCTTCGGCGGTGCCGTACATGCCCTTGTCGGGACGGTTGAAGAATTCCGCATGATCGCGGTACTGCGCCCATGTCACCGGCGCGGCAAGCGGATAGCCGTACTTCTCCTGGAAGGCTTTCTGTTCGTCGGGGTTGTCCAGAAGGTCGGCACGCAGGTTCAGCATGTGCATGTCGCCGTCCATCGTGGCCGACTTGACCGCGCCGTCCCAGACCATCAGGCGCTCGCGGTAGGTCGGGTGGATGTCGTCCCAGTTGGAGCCTTCCTGAAGCGCGGCGGGCATCGTGGACAGGAAGGGGGAAAAGTCGGGCAGCCATGCCGGAACAAAGCCGATCACGTCGAAATCGCCCGTTCCCTGCGACATGGCCGTCAGGAATTTCGGATAAAGCTCGCCGAAGGGGAATTCGATCACATTGACGGTGCCGCAGGTCTTGGCCTCCCATACCTCGGCCGCTGCGGACAGGGCCGAGGCGATGGCAGGCCCGTTCTGGGTGGACACGTTCAGCGTCACACCCGTGAAATCGGGCGCGCACTGGGCCGCAGCCATGCCGCCGATGGGCAGCAGGGCAGCGGTCAACAGAAGTTTCTTCATCTTTTTTCCTCCCTTATGAAGATCACTTGATTGAGCCGGAAAGAAGGCCGGAGCGCATCATCCGGCCAAGGATCGCCGCGACCAGCACCATCGGCCCGATGGAGATGAGAGCTGCGACTGAGATCGCCCACCATTCGTCACCCCGGCTGCTGTTCTGGCCTGCCAGAAGGATCGGCAGCGTCTGCCAGTCGCCGGTGGTAAGAAGAAGGGCGAAAAGGAATTCGTTCCACACAAAGGCAAGCACGATCATGGACGTGGCGATCAGGCCCGGCATCGCCATGGGCAGCACGATCTGAAAGAAGATGCGCATGCGTCCGATGTTGTCAACCATCGCGGCCTCTTCCACCTCAAGCGGGACGGTGGTCAGAAAGTCGCGCATCAGCCAGACCGCAAAGGGCAGGCCGAAGGCCGTGTAGACGATGACCATCCCGCCGAAGGTGTCAAGCAGCGGCAGGCCGATCTTGCCCATCTCGGCATAAAGCAGGTAGATCGCAAAGGCCGAAACAATGGGCGGAAAGATGCGCTGCGACACGAACCAGAAGGTCACGTCGTCATTGCCAAGAACCGGGCCGGGAAGGGCGCGGCCGTTCAGCCAGACCGCCACGGGAAGGGCCGTGACAAGGACGGTCAGCAGGGCATGGGGCACGCGCAGGGTGGTCAGGGTATCAAGCAGGATGAAGCCGCCGATGGAGATGACCGCAAAGGCAACCCCGGCCAGCAGGCGGATGCGGAAGGTAAAGCGCACAAGGGCATAGGCCGCCATCGTTCCCAGGAAGACGGACAGGACCGTGGCCGTGACCGACACAAGGATGGAACTGACGATGGGCCCGACGAAATCCCCCCGCAGGCCGGCAAAGGCATCGCGGAAGGCCTGCACCGTCGGCCGGAAATCCACAAAGGGGATGTAGGTCGGCCCCTGCGACACTGCGAGCGGCGGCTTGAAGGCCGTGACCAGCACCCAGTACAGCGGGAAGGCCGCAAAGAACAGCCAGACAAGGCAAAGCAACAGCCCCATCCGGCGAAGGCCCCGGTTCTCTGTCACGCATATCTCCGCGTCAGGCGCTGCGCAGCGGCAAGGTAGACCGTTCCGAAGACGATGACAACGATCAGGAACAGAAAGGACAGGGCCGAGGTCAGGCCAAGGTTGAACTTCTTGAAACCCTCGTTATAGGCGAAAAGCGTCAGCGTCTCGGTTGCCGTGCCCGGGCCGCCCCCCGTCAGGACAAAGACCGTGTCTATGATCTTGAAGCCCTCGATCAGGCGGATGAAGATCACCGCCACAGACAGCGGCAGCAGCATCGGAAAGGTGATGCCCCAGAACCGCCGCCACGCGCCGATGTTGTCAACGCGCGCGGCTTCGAACACCTCTTGCGGCAGGCCTTGAAGCCCGGCCAGCATCAGCAGTGTGACAAAGGGCGTCCATTGCCAGGTGTCGATGACGGCAAGAACCATGATTGCGGGCCACTTTTCGGTCAGGAAGGGCACATAGGCAAAGCCGAGGCCCGCCATCGCATCGTTGACCGGGCCAAGATACGGGTGGAACACCATCCGCGCGATCAGCGCCACACCCACCGGGGCCAGGAACATGGGCAAAAGGAACGTCACACGGTAAAGCGATGCGCCGGGCACATTGTGGTGCAGCGCAAGGGCCAGAAGGAAGCCCAGCACATATTGGGCGGAAACCGAAATGAAGGTGATCAGCGCCGTCGTGCCGATCGCGCCCCAGAACCGCGCCGACGAGGCGATCTGCGCATAGTTGTCCAGCCCGACGAAGCGCGGGGGCGTCGGCGGAACGATACGCACGGTCTGGAAGCTGACGGTCAGGGCATAGATCAGCGGAAACAGCGAAACGACCAGAACGATCAGAAAGGCCGGCCAGATGAAAAGGTGCTTCACCCCGTCCTGCCGTTCTGCCGACGCCGTCATGCAGTGCCCCCCACCATGCCGCCCGATACTGGCCCGAGTCGTCTGACAAAGCAATCGTTAATGTAGTGAAACTACCGATGTGGCCAGATGCGTCAGGAATACTGCCCGATTATTGAGGTTTTCACGTCATGAGATGCCCAAAGCGCGCAATGCGGTTGAACTGATGGATCGTTTGTGTAGTTTGACTACCAAATTCTGCGGAGCAATCCCATGCTTGTCACCCCGTCGGTCCATCACCTTTCGCCCGGGCAAGGCACCCTGTCCGCAAGTACCGCCCGCTATGAAAAGCGCCTTTCCGATCTGGCCGGACTTTATGCCGATGCGGCGGCTTTTGACGCGGCGCTGGGGTCGGGCGACCGGGTTGTCTACACGGTCGAGGATTTCCGTCCCAGCGGTGCAAGCGGCGATCTTTGCTTTGGGGTCACGCATATGCTGCCCGGCCGGATCGGGGACGAGTTCTTCATGACCCGCGGGCACATCCATGCCGTCGCCAACCGCCCCGAAACCTATCGCGGCGAGCTTGGGCGGGGCGTCATGCTGATGGAAAGCCCCGACGGACAGGTTGTCACCCTGCAGGTCACACCCGGGGCAACCGTTTATGTGCCCCCTTTCTGGATTCACCGGTCGGTCAACACCGGGGCAGAGCCGCTGGTCATGACCTTTGTCTATCCGGCGGATTCCGGGCAGGATTACGGCATCATCGCACGGTCGGACGGCATGCGTGTGCGCGTCGTTGCCGATGGCGGGGGCTGGCGGACCGTGGAAAACCCCCGGTGGCGCCCCCGGACCAAGGCCGAGATTGCGGCCATTCATGCCTCGGGGCGTGAATGATCGGCGATGGCCTGTCCCGCCGCAGCGTCGGGCCCGTTGTCGTGACCTGCGATCCGGGCTTTGCCCCGCGTCCGGCGGATGCGGTTGTCGCGGGCGGGCCGTTCATGCCGGAACGCATCGCCCCATCCCCTGGGCACAGGGGCGCCGGTTTCCATCCGGCGGGGGGCGTTACGCCCGCCACGCCCGGCAAAGGACGGACCGCCGCCGGGGCCCGCGCGGCAGCCAGGGGGGCCGCACTGATCCGGGGCGCGGCATGAAACCCGCCGAAAAGGCCACCTTCTGGTTCATCGGGGTCACCACGGGCCAGTCGTCGATCATGCGGGTGTTTCCCGAATGGGCGCGGCATCTGGGCCTTGGCGATGTGGACATGCGCGGCATCGACCTTGTCCCGCATGACAGGCCGGAACGCTACCGCGAGGTGGTCTCGTTCCTTAAATCCGACCCGCTGTCGCGCGGGGCGCTGGTGACGACGCACAAGCTTGACCTTTTCGCGGCGGCGCGGGACATGTTCGATGAAATCGATCCCCATGCCGCGCTGATGGAAGAGACAAGCTGCCTGTCCAAGCGCGACGGGCGGTTCCTGTGCCACGCAAAGGACCCGATCTCTTCCGGTCTTGCCATCGACGGCTTTGTGCCAAAGGGACATTTCGCGCGAACGAGGGCCGAGGTTTTTTCGATGGGCGCGGGCGGGTCCACCATCGCGCTGACATGGCATCTGACGCAGGCGGCGCGGGGCAGGGACCGCCCGTCGCGCATCCTTGTCTCAAACCGCAGCCAGGCGCGGCTGGATCATCTTGCGGCGATCCACCGCAGCCTTGGCCACGGCATTCCGGTCGAATGCATCCTGGCCCCGCACCCTGGCGACAATGACGCCGTCATGGCGGGCCTTTCGCCCGGCGCGCTTGTCATCAATGCGACAGGGCTGGGCAAGGATGCGCCAGGCTCGCCGATCACCGACGCGGCCCGGTTTCCGCAAGGTGCCATCGCCTGGGATCTGAACTATCGCGGTGATCTGGTTTTTCTGGATCAGGCCCGCGCGCAGGCGCCGCTGCGGCAGTTGCAGATCGAAGACGGCTGGACCTATTTCATCCACGGCTGGACGCAGGTGATCGCCCAGGTGTTTCACGCGGATATTCCGGTGCGCGGCCCCGCCTTTGACAGGATTGCGGCCATCGCGGCCCGCGTGACCGGGCGCGGGGCATGAGGGGAAGCATCCTTATCACGCCCCGGTCGCTGTCGAAGGGCGGCCACCCGGCACTGAGCGTGCTGCAGGACCGCGGCTATGATCTGGTGATGCCCGCGCCGGGGATGATTCCGGACGAAAGGGCGCTGCTTGGGGCGGTGCCGGATTGTCTTGGCTGGCTGGCCGGGGTGGAACCCGTCAGCGAGGCGGTCATCAACGCCGCGCGGCGACTGCGCGTGATCAGCCGCAACGGCACCGGCGTGGACAACCTGCCGCTGCAAGTGCTGAAGGCCCGGCAGATCCGGGTGTTCCGCGCCGAAGGTGCCAATGCGCAGGGTGTGGCGGAACTGGCGCTTGCGCTGAGCCTGGCGGGCCTGCGGCGGATCGTCTGGACCCATGAGGGGATGCGGCGGGGCGACTGGCCGCGCAGCCTGGGGCGCGAGATCGCGGGGGCGCGGATCGCGGTCGTCGGTCTGGGGGCGGTCGGCACGGCCTATGCGCGGATGTGTCTTGATCTGGGGGCACGGGTTGCGGGCCATGATCCCTTTGCGCCCCAGGGTCTTTTTGCGGAACGGGAATTTACCCGCACAACGCTGGATGCAGCCCTTGCGGGGGCGGATGTGGTCAGCCTGCATGCGCCGATGCCCGCCGATGGCAGGCCGCTTCTGACAGATGCGCGGATATCGGCGCTGGCGCAGGGTGCGGTCGTGGTGAACACCGCCCGCGCCGGGCTGGTCGATGCCACGGCGGTGCGGGCGGCGCTGGGGTCTGGCCGCATCGCCTGCTATGCAACGGATGTGTTCGAGACAGAGCCACCCGCCCCTTCGCCGCTGCGGGACCATCCCGGCGTGGTGATGACCAGCCATATCGGCGGCTTCACCGATGCCTCGGTCGAACGCAGCACGATCCGGGCGGTGGAGAATCTTCTGCTGGTGCTGGACGGCGATGCGGATTAAGCGCGCCCCCGGCTGGCCCGCACCCGGAACGCCGGGGCTTTTCTGGCTGGGGCAGGCGGGGTTCTGGATTGAAACGGGGCGGATGCGGGTTTTGATCGACCCCTATCTGTCCGACAGTCTGGCGCGCAAGTATGCAGGGCAGGCGAATGACCATCGCCGCATGATGCCGCCGCCCGTCCTGCCGCAGGACCTGCCGCGCCCCGATGTCGTGCTGATCACACATGCGCATACCGATCACATGGACCCCGACACGCTGGGCCCCCTTGTGGCGCGTTTTCCGGGTCTTGCCGTCGTCGTCCCCGCCGCGCGGCTGGACGTGGCGCGGGCGCGCAGCGGTGCGGGCGCGCAGCTTGTGCCTGTGGATGCCGGGCAGGTCATCCGCTTTGGCCCCGACCTGACGGTCAGGGTTTTTCCGGCAGCCCACGAGACGCCCGAAACCGATGCCGGGGGGCGGCACGTCTTTCTGGGTTATGGCCTTCTGGCCGGCGGGATCAGGATGTATCATTCAGGCGATTGCATCCCCTTCGACGGGCTCGGCGCGGCCCTGCGCGCGTTTTGTCCGCAGATTGCCCTGCTGCCGGTCAACGGCCGCGACGCCCGCCGCCTTTCGGCCGGCATACCGGGCAACTTCACCCTGGGGGAAGCCGTCGAACTGACCCGGGCAGCGGGGGCTTGCGTGCTTGTTCCGCATCATTTCGGCATGTTTTCCTTCAACACCTGCGACCCTTCGGCCATCGACCGGGCCGCAGCGGCAGAGCGGGCGCTGAGCATCCTGCGTCCGGTCGCCGGAGAAACGCTGCGCCTTGAACCGGATGGATGCCATGGCGACTGAACCGGCCCGCACGACGGCAGTCGGGGACAACCTTCTGGAGGTTATCGCCCGCAGTCTGCCCGACCTGCGCCGGTCGGACCGGCGCGTGGCCGAGACAATCCTGCAGGCACCGCAGGCAGCCGTCGAGATGACGCTTGGCGCCCTTGCCGGTGCATCGGGCGTCAGCGAACCGACCGTGATCCGCTTTGCGGCTGCGATCGGTTGCGAAGGTTTTCGCGATCTGCGCGTAAAGCTTGCGCGGTCCCTTGCCTTTGCGCGGACGACCTCGCATTCGGCCCTGGGCCCGGCTGATGATCTGGGCGAGATCATCGCAAAGATCTTCGACTTCAACCTTTCCAATATCGCATGGGTGCGCGCCCACCTTGATCCGGATGCGATCCGCGCGGCCGTGGCAGCGCTTTCGGCAGCCCCAAGGATTGAATTCTTCGGTCTGGGGGCATCGGGCATCGTGGCGATTGACGCGCAGCAGAAGTTTCCGCTGTTCGGCGCACCCTGCAGCGCGCAGACCGATAGTCACCAGATGCTGATGGCTGCCGCCATGCTGGCACCGGGCGATGTGGCTGTCGCGATTTCAAACACCGCAACGACGGTTGATGTCGTTCGGGCCGCGCGCGTCGCCCGGGAAAAAGGTGCCACGACGATCGGAATAACCGGGGCACGCGGCCCGCTTCTGTCCCATTGCAGCATCGCGATCGTGGCCGAGACGCTTGAAAACACAGATCTTTTTACGCCGACCGTGTCGCGACTGTCGGCGATGGTCGTGATCGATATCCTTTCCACTGCGGTCAGCCTTGGCCGGAACCGCGCCCAGCAGAATAGCATTGCAGAGATGAAGCGCCTGCTGTCAGACGTGCGGTCTGGCTGGCGGGGCAAGCCTGACGCGGACAGCACGGGTCCCGCCGGGCCCGGGGACGGCGAGGGTGGCATTGTGCCTGAGTGAACCGCCGGGGGGATCGCCGCCGGTCCGCTGCGCGATACCCGCAGCCCGTTCAACGGACCTGTGCCTGCGGTCGCAGGAGTATGGGGGCGATGGCCTTTGCGTCCCTGGCGAAGAAGGCACCCGCCTTGCAGCAGGCATCAACGATGTCGTCGCAGGTCTTGAAGACGGTCACGGCAAGCTTTCCGGCACAGAGGCCGCCCCAGGCCCGTCCGACGGGGTTCAACCTGGGGCGGCAGATGCAGAAGGCGGATGTCGGCGGGGCCGGCAAGGGCTTTGGCCCCCTGGCGGCCCGCGCCCGCCCTGCACGGGACCGGACCTGCGGCGGTGCGGTGCCAGGCGAATGCCTGGAACCGGACTTCAAGCGGCTTGCCCCCTGCCCGCGCAAGGATCGCCGCCGCTGCCGTTTCGGGAAAGCGTTCTTCTGACACCGCGGCGGGCAACAGAAGCCCTGCCCTGTCATGGCCAGTAAAAAGCCAAACGCCAAGACCGTTGGCGTCACACGCATCCCCGCAACCTTCACCGGTAGCGCAAAGGCAAGCACATGCATCTGCCTGGCAGCACCCCGGCCCCGGTCAACCCGTTTCGGCGGCAAGGCCCGGGCTGCGGGCGCAGCATCCGGCGTCACCGGAGCGATGCCATGGATCGCGGCAGCCACCCCTGGCTGGCGGCATGCCGGTGAACCGGACTTGGCCGGGTTTCAACGATGCCGCCGCTCAGCCGCTGAACAGGAAATGCAGCACGTCGCCGTCCTGCACCTCGTAGGTCTTGCCTTCGACGCGGAACTTGCCGGCTTCCTTTGCCCCGGCCTCGCCCTTGCCTGCGACATAGTCGGCGTAGGCGATGGTTTCGGCCCGGATAAAGCCCTTTTCGAAATCGCCATGAATCACGCCCGCCGCCGCCGGGGCCAGCGTGCCCTTTGCAATCGTCCAGGCACGCGCCTCTTTCGGGCCGACGGTGAAAAAGGTCTGCAGGCCCAACAACTTGTATCCGGCGCGAATCAGCCGGTCCAGGCCCGCCTCCTGCAGGCCCATTTCCGCCAGGAACATCGCGGCCTCGTCCGGGTTCAACTGGCTGATCTCTTCCTCGATCCTGGCCGAGATCACCACGGATGCCGCCCCCTGCCGCGCGGCCATCTCAGCGACGCGGGCAGATTGCGCATTGCCGCCGGCCGCCGAGGCTTCTTCGACATTGCACACGAAAAGCACGGGTTTCGCGGTAAGAAGCTGCAGCAGCCGCCAGGCGCGCCGGTCATCCTCGGCCACCTGAACGCTGCGGGCGGGACGGCCCGCCTCCAGCGCCGCCATCGCGGCGCGCAGCAGGCGGTCCTGATCCAGCGCCTCTCTGTCGCCGCCCTTCAGCTTGCGCGACAGGTTCGCCAGACGCCGCTCCACCGATTCCATGTCAGACAGCATCAGCTCGGTTTCGATGGTTTCGGCATCCGCGATCGGGTCGATCCGGCCTTCGACATGGGTGACGTCACCATCCTCGAAACAGCGCAGCACATGGGCGATTGCATCGCATTCGCGGATATTGGCCAGGAACTGGTTGCCCAGCCCCTCGCCCCTGGACGCGCCGCGCACCAGGCCTGCAATATCGACAAAGGTCATCCGCGCGGGAATGATCTGCCGTGACCCGGCAATCGCCGCCAGCTTGTCCAGCCGGTCATCGGGCACCGCCACCTCGCCCACGTTCGGCTCGATGGTGCAGAACGGAAAATTCGCCGCCTGCGCCGCCGCTGTCCGCGTCAGCGCATTGAAAAGCGTGGACTTGCCGACATTCGGCAGCCCGACAATGCCCATCCTGAAGCCCATGACCTTCCCCCCCAAGGTTTCGGGCGCTTTTAGGCGCGGCGCTGTCCCGCCGCAAGACGGCCCCATCCTTTGCGGGGCATTGATTTTCCGCGCCCCTTGCCGCACACCGCGACAGCAAGCAGGGGATGCCTCAGATGACCAGAATCGACCGCCAGTTCGCCCGGCTGAAGGCCGAAGGCAGGAAGGCCTTTGTCGCCTATATCATGGCGGGCGATCCCGATGCCGACACCTCGATGGCTGTCATGAAGGGGCTGCCCGCCGCCGGTGTGGATATCATCGAGCTGGGCATGCCCTTTACCGACCCGATGGCAGACGGCCCGACAATCCAGCTGGCCGGACAGCGCGCGCTGGAGGGCGGTCAGACCCTGGCCAGGACCCTGGCCATGGCCGCAGAATTCCGCAAGGCCGACCAGACGACCCCGATCGTGATGATGGGCTATTACAACCCGATCTATTCGCGCGGGGTGGACCGGTTTCTGCAGGAGGCGCTGGCGGCGGGCGTGGACGGGCTGATCGTTGTCGATCTGCCCCCCGAGGAGGATGACGAGCTGTGCCTGCCCGCCCAGGCGGCCGGCCTCAACTTCATCCGTCTTGCAACACCCACCACCGATGCAAAGCGCCTGCCCAAGGTGCTGACCAATACCTCGGGTTTTGTCTATTACGTCTCGATCACCGGGATCACCGGGGCGGGGGCGGCTGCGGCGGGGGATGTCGGGCCGGAAGTGGCGCGGATCAAGGCGGCCACGGACCTTCCGGTTGTCGTCGGCTTCGGCATCAGCACGCCGGATGCCGCAGCGGCCATCGCGGGCGTGGCGGACGGCTGCGTGGTGGGATCGGCCATCGTCAGGGAAATCGGCGCGGGAAAGCCGGTTCAGGATGTGCTGGCTTTCGTCGCCAGGCTGGCGGCCGGGGCGCATTCGGCCTGACCGGTCAGGTCTGATCCGGCGGCGGGTCGTCGCGCATGGCGTCGAGGACCCGGCGCAGATCGCTCAGCGTCGGCAGCACCCAGGCAAGGCGTGATGCGGGAAAGAGGTCGCCCAGGGCGCGGATGTCGGGTGCCAGCGCGGCGCGCGACGCCTGCAGGAACGCCCGCCCCTCTGCGGTGATGAACGTGAATTTCGACCGGCCGTCCAGGGGGTTGGGGGCCAGCCGGACAAGGCCGTGCCGCTCCAGCACATTCAGGCTGTGTGTCATGGAGGTTTTCGGAACCTGAAAGGCCCGCGCCAGTTCCAGCGGCGTCCCGCCGTCCCGGACGCGGACCAGGTGATTGAGCACCGTGAACTGCGATACCGAAATGCCCGGCGGCAGCCGCAAGGAAAACAGGGCGCGGCTGAGCTGGGCCAGAATGCCCACCTCCAGAAAGAAGGCGCTGAAGATCTCGTCCGGGGCGGGCGGATCGTCAGGCATTCAGGATTTTCGCATCCAGCGGCCAGCGCGGACTGTTGTTGACAACCGGGCCATAGCCGATGCGCGCCAGCATCTGGACCGTGCCACCATCGGGCGCAAGCTTTTCATGCACCTGACGGAAAAGCTCTGCCATTTCCGGATATTCCTGCAGCGCTTGGCTCAGCGGATGAAAGGCCACTCCGGCGGCGGTCGCGGCCAGATTCACCCGCAGCCAATCGGCCCCGGTTGCAATCTGTTCGGGGCGGCTGTTGCCCTGGCTCACCAGCCAGACATGCCCCATGGCCGTATCGGCATTCGCGAAAACCGCATCCATGCCGGCCTGATAGGCCGGAGATGAGGTGTCAAAGGCCGACTCGCGGGTGAACAGGCCCGTGGCCGCCATCACCTCGAACATCGGGCCGGTGAAATCGATGCCGTCGGGATTGGCGTCAACCTCGTTCCGGCCGATGCGGAACAGGTCCACCGATTCCTTGTACTTGGGCGGTGTCACGATTTCGATCCGCAGCGCCTCATGCGTGAAGGCGCGCCATTCGGCCACCTCCTGCGCATCAATCGTGCCGCCGAAGCGCGTTGAAACGGCGGCATCAAGTTGTGCCAGAGTGTCCTCAGGCAACGGGCGCGCGGTGTCATAAGGTTGTTTGTTGGACCTGCGGTCAAGGGCATAGGCAAACAGCGGTTCGGGAACCACGGAAGCATCGGCTTCGAACACCGCCCGGGCGATCGGACGGGCATCCAGCGTGCGGTCATCGAACCCCTCGGGGAAGGGCGTGATTGTAACCCTTTGGCCGTCATGGCTTGCGGCCATGCGCATCAGTTCCAGAAAACAGCCCAGTCCGATGGTGATCTGGCGGTTGTAGGGATCGGTATGCGGCAAAAGCTTGTTCAAATCGACATAAAGCGTGACAACGTCCGGCTCGGACAGGTCAACCAGCCACGGTTGAATGTTGTGCGGATTGGGTGCCAGCAGCGCATAGCTGAGCGCACGGTGGCGCGCATCCTCGCCCTGCCCGGCGGATGACCAAGGCAAAAGGGCCGTGCGCGGCTTGCGGGTGGCGACATATCCAAGGCCGGCAGTGGCGGCAAGGATGACGCCGCCACCGATCACGGCCAGCGTCTTTCGGCGGGACATCGACATGGTGTGCTCCTGTTTCAATACGATCCCGAACTACATAGTGCGAAGCCGCACCAAATGCAAGCCCCATTTGCAACAACGGCCATGCGCAGGCGCGCATTGCCAAGCAGCGGCCATTCCCGCTAGGAAAACCGGACAGGACCGGACCGAAGGAAAGCGCACATGCCCGTCATCACCTGCATCGACGATCTGAAGCGGATTCATCGCCGGCGTGCCCCGCGCATGTTTTTCGACTATTGCGAAAGCGGCAGCTATACCGAGCAGACCTTCCGCGACAACTGCGACGATTTCGCGAAGCTGCGTCTGCGCCAGAAGGTGGCGGTTGACATGACCGGGCGCACGACCGCCGCAACCATGGTGGGGCAGCCGGTGTCCATGCCGGTGGCGCTGGCCCCCGTGGGCATGACCGGCATGCAATGCGCCGACGGCGAGATCAAGGCCGCCCGCGCTGCCGAAAGGTTCGGCGTGCCCTTTACCCTGTCCACCATGTCGGTCTGCTCGATCGAAGATGTGGCCGCACACACCACCAAACCCTTTTGGTTCCAGCTTTATGTGATGCGCGACGAGGACTTTGTGTCGGGCATGATTGCGCGGGCCAAGGCTGCGAAATGCTCGGCGCTGGTGCTGACGCTGGATCTGCAGATTCTGGGCCAGCGGCACAAGGACCTGAAGAACGACCTGACCGCCCCGCCCCGCCTGACGGTGAAGAACCTGCTGAACCTTGCGACCAAGCCGCAGTGGTGCCTGGGCATGCTGGGTACGAAACGCCGCAGCTTCGGCAATATCGTGGGTCATGCCAGGGGCGTGGGCGACCTTGGTTCGCTGATGAGCTGGACAAAGGAACAGTTCGACCCGCAGCTGGACTGGAACAAGGTGCGGAAGATACGCGATGCCTGGGGCGGCAAGTTCATCCTCAAGGGCATTCTTGATGTGGAAGATGCGCAGCGCGCGGCGGATTTCGGCGCGGATGCGATCATCGTCTCGAACCACGGCGGGCGGCAGCTGGACGGGGCACTTTCATCAATCCGGATGCTGCCCTCGATTGTGCGCGCGGTCGCGGACCGGATCGAGGTGCATATGGACGGTGGCATCCGGTCGGGTCAGGATGTGCTGAAAGCGCTGGCCCTGGGGGCGACGGGCACCTTCATCGGGCGCAGCTATATCTATGGCCTTGGGGCCATGGGCGAGGCCGGGGTAACAACCGCGCTGGATGTGATCCGCAAGGAAATGGACACCACCCTGGCCCTGATGGGCGAACAGGATGTCAGACGTGTCCGCCGCGAGAATCTTCTTGTGCCGAAGGGATTCGAGGGGGACTGGGACTGAGCGGGCCAGGTCAACCGGCTGCCGCGGCACGCCGTTCGGCCAGGGCCAGGATCGGGGTCAGAACCAGGACCATCAGCAGCATCACCGCAGCAAAGACAAAGGCCATGCGCAGCCCGAAGGCCCCGGCAATCACGCCAAGGGTGGGCGGGCCAAAGAAATAGCCGAAGTACCCCAGAAGGGTGGCGCGCGCCACGGCCCGGGCACGGGCCTGCGGATCGGCCAGGCGGCCCACAAGCGAAAAGGCGGTCGGGGCGATCACGGAAGACCCGATGCCCATCACGATGAACCCGGCATAGGCCATCGCCGGGGTCAAGGCCGCCGCCGCCGCCAGCGCGCCGCAGGCCGAGATCAGCGCACCCCCCCGCAGCAGCACAACCGGGGCGATCCGCGCGGCAAGGCCCTGCCCGGCAAGCCGCGCAAAGCCCATCGTCAGTGCCAGGGCCGCCGGCCCCATCGCCCCCTGTGTCGGCGAGCCGCCCAGAGACTGCTCGATATGCAGGGCGGACCAGTTCTCGGCCGCATTCTCGGTCAGAAAGGCGATCAGGACGATCCCGCCGCCAATGACCGGGATCAGGCCCAGATGCCCGGGCGTGCCGTCCCGGGGGCGGCCAAGGCCCCGGATCGTGCCGTCCTTTTCAGCGGTCAGAAGGGCCAGCATCAGGGCGACCAGCGCCATCGCCGCCATCACCCATCCCGGCGGCCACCCAAGGCTGCGCAGCGCGCCGGTGCTGATCGCGCCCCCGGCATAGCCGAAGGAATAAGCCGCATGGCTGAGGTTCATCAGGTGCAGCTTGTGGTCATTTTCCATCGTTGCGACGCGGGCGTTCATCAGCACGTCGGTCAGGCCGGTTGCGGCCCCGCAGCACATCATGGCAAGCGGGAACAACCAGAACACCGGGGTCTGGCCCGGCAGCAGGAAGGCAAGGGCCATCAGCCCGGTCGAGACCGGCAGCGCAATCCGGCCAAGGCGCGCACCGATGCCCGGTGCCAGCAGCATGGCAAAGACGGCAGCCAGCGGCGTGAAAAGCATCAACAGGCCAAGACGGGCCTCGTTCACGCCAAGCATCGCCTTCAGATCAGGCAGCACGGCCGCGAAGGTTCCCCACACGATGCCCATGGCGGCAAAGGCGGCCACCGCCGGACGGGCGATGCCAAGGGTGGAAAGGAACGGCATCTGGACGGGCCCCGTGCTTGCCTGCCGGACCTAGACCGGCCTGCCGCCCGCAGCAAGGGCATGGGGCGGCATTTCGGGCTTTCCCTGCCTGAGAATCGCCTGTATAGCCCCCCGGTCACGCCGCACACCCTTGGAGGGCGGCGGACTTGGCTGATGGAGACCCTCAAATGGCTGGTGAAATCCCTGATTTTCACGCCGAGGTACGGACGGGGACAGGCAAGGGGGCCGCCCGTCAAGCCCGGCGTGAGGGCAACGTACCCGGAATCGTTTATGGCGGCGGGCAAGACCCGCTGCCCATCAACGTCAACTACAACACCCTGCTCAAGCGCCTCAAGAAGGGCCGCTTCCTGTCGACGCTGTTCAACCTCAAGGTCGAAGGCCAGGATGACACCCGCGTCATCTGCCGCAGCGTTCAGCGCGACGTTGTGCGCGATTTGCCGACGCATGTCGATTTCATGCGCCTGCGTCAGACCAGCCGGATCAACCTGTTCATCCATGTGACCTTCATCAACCATGAAGCGGCACCGGGGTTGAAGCGGGGCGGCACGCTGACCGTGGTGCGCCCCGAGGTCGAACTGGAAGTGACCGCAGGCGATATCCCCGATCACATCACGGTGGACCTTGCGGGGCGCAACATCGGCGACGTCATCCACATCGGTGACGTTGTGCTGCCAGAAGGTGCCGTGCCGACGATCGAACGGAACTTCGTCATCGCCAAGATCGCGGCCCCCTCGGGCCTGCGTTCGGCGGATAATGAAAGCGAATGATCCGCGTCTGACCCCTGACGACATCAAAAGACGCGCAATCAAAAGACGCGAAGGGTCCCCCCTTCGCGTTTTTTCTTGCGCCGCGACGGTCAGGCCCCGATGTGCTGGACCGAGGTGAACACCTCCAGCTCCGGCGGGCCAAGGTAGATGTCGGCGTGGCCGCCGGCGCCCCGGTGCGCCGACCGGAAGGCTTCCGACCTTGTCCAGGCGGTGAACGCCGCTTCGCTGGCCCAAAGCGTGTGCGAAAGATACAGGATGTGGTCGTGCTTGCGCGCCCCTTTCATCAGGTGAAAGGACACAAAGCCAGGCACCTGCGGCAGTTGGCTGTCACGGGTGGTCCACACCGCTTCAAAGTCCGCCTCCCGTCCCGGCCTGACCCGGAAGCGGTTCGTCGTAAGGTACATCATGGGGTCCTGCCCTGTGCGTCGCATCACCGCCAGCCTGGCCCGGCCCGGCGGCCCGGTCAAGCGCGCCGGGTTGCGGCAGGGGATGCGGCGCGCTACCTGATCCCCGGCGGCCAAAGCGCGGGAGACGGGCATGAGACTTTTCGTGGGACTTGGCAATCCCGGGGCGAAATATGCCGCTAACCGGCACAACATCGGCTTCATGGCCCTGGACCGGATCGCGGGCGATCACGGCTTCGGGCCGTGGCGCAGGGCGCATCAGGGCATGGTTGCAGAGGGCCGGCTGGGGGATGAGAAGGTGTGCCTTCTGAAACCCGGCACCTTCATGAACCTGTCGGGACAGTCTGTGGGCGAAGCGATGCGGTTCTTCAGGCTGACCCCGCAGGACGTGACCGTGTTTCACGATGAACTTGATCTGGCCCCCGGCAGGATCAGGCTCAAGCAGGGAGGCGGCCATGCCGGGCACAACGGCCTGCGCTCCATCCACGATCATATCGGCGAAGCCTATGGGCGGGTCCGCATGGGCATCGGCCATCCGGGCCACAAGGATGCCGTGGCCGCCTATGTCCTGCATGACTTTTCCAAGGCTGACCAGGCATGGCTGGACGATCTGCTGCGGGGCGTTTCCGAAGGGGCTGTCATGCTGGCGGCGGGGGACGGGCCGGGTTTTCTGAACCGGGTCGCCCTGCGCACGGCCCCGCCGCGCCCGCCCGCCGGGCAGGGGCCTGCCCCTGCCGGCGTGCCGCACCCCGCTGCGGACCGCCCCGGTGCGGCGGAAGCCGGTTCTGCGCTGCACCGGCTGGCCGGACGGTTCCGGCGGGACTGAACCTGCGGCGTTGACAGATATCCGGGGCTGACGCAGGGTTTGCGCCTGGCATGGGCGGGCGATTTGGCGGGACAAAGCACACACAGAATTCCGGCCTGGGCGGTGTTGGCACCGTTTGCGGCCGGCGGGGTTCTGGCGTTGAAGCTGACGGGGATGATTTCCGCCACCGCGCCTGCGGTTCTGGCGCTTGCCGTGGCACTGCTGGGGATAAGTGTCTTTGCCGCCGTCCACCATGCCGAGGCGCTGGCCCTGAAACTGGGGGAACCGTTCGGATCGATCCTGCTGGCCATCGCGGTGACGGTGATCGAGGTGGCGCTGATCGCTTCCATCCTGCTGTCACAGGCCCCCGGCAGCAGCGCCGTGGCACGCGACACGGTGTTTTCTGCCGTGATGATCGTCCTGAACGGTGTGATCGGGCTGTGTCTGGTTCTGGGGGGGCGGCGGCATTTTCAGCAAAGCTTTCAGGTGGAAGGGGCTTCGGCCACGCTGGCGGTGCTGGGCACGCTGGCGGTCTTTGCGCTGGTGATGCCGAATTTCACCGATGCCACACGCGGCCCGAGTTACGCGCCGGTGCAGCTTTTGGTCGTGGGTCTGGTGTCGCTGGCGCTGTATGTGGTGTTTGTCTTTGTGCAGACCGTGCGCCATCGCGAGTATTTCCTGGATGAAGCCGTCGCGGTTCCGGCATTCATCGCGCCGTCGAATGCGGTGGCGGCCGCAAGCGCCGTGCTGCTGATGCTGTCGCTGGCTGCGGTGGTGCTTCTGGCCAAGCTGCTGTCATACCCGCTGACGCTGGCGGTGCAGAAGGCGGGCCTGCCGCTGTCTTTCGTGGGCGTGGTCATCGCCGCCGTTGTTCTGCTGCCCGAAGGGCTGGCGGCCATGAACGCGGCGCTGTCGAACCGCCTGCAAAGCAGCATCAACCTTGCGCTGGGGTCGGCGGTGGCCAGTATCGGGCTGACGATACCGGCCGTTGCGGCCCTGTCGCTGATCTTCGGTGTGCCGCTGACACTGGGCCTTTCGGATGAAGACATGGTGCTGCTGATGCTGACGCTGTTCGCGGCCACGCTGACCTTGGGCACCGGGCGCACCACCGTTCTGCAGGGCGCGGTTCACCTTGTGATCTTTTCGGTGTTTCTGCTGTTATCCGTCATCCCTTAGGAGTGTTGCATGGACCCATCGCTGAATGTGCTTGGCGGGCCGCTGGAACCCTGTTCCACAGCCCCTCTGACCGGCTTTTTCCGGAACGGATGCTGTGACACCGGCCCGCAGGACCGGGGGATGCACACGGTCTGCGCGCTGATGACGGCAGAGTTTCTGGCCCTGTCGAAATATCTCGGAAACGACCTGTCAACACCGCGCCCCGAATACGGATTTGCCGGATTGCGGCCGGGCGACAGGTGGTGCCTGTGCGCCAGCCGCTTCCTGCAGGCGCATCAGGAAGGGGCGGCCCCCAAGGTGCGGCTGGGGGCCACGCATCGCCGAACGCTGGACATCGTGCCGCTGGAGGTGCTGCAGGCCTATGCGGACGGCTGACCGCGCCGCCTGACAGGCCGCTGAAAGATGCCCGCCGCAGGGACCGCCGACGGAAAGACAGGACAGCCTTTCGCCCCCGCCTTGCGCGTTCTGGCCGGGGCCATCGCCCCCGGCGCAGCGCCACGCTCAACCCGTGCCGCCGGGTGCCCGAAACCGCCCCGCCTGCGGTGGGCGGCCCTGCCGTTGATGCGGGTTGCACCGGTCCCGGTGGCGGCGTCGCGCGCGGGCGGGGGGGATGGGCGGGGCGCGATTCCCGGCCCTGCCCGAAGGGGTATCCCGTTGCCCGGATCACGACGGTTTTCCAGCCCGGCAGGCGGCGGGAATGCCATTGCAGCGCCCGGCTAGATCTTCATGTCAAAGCCCAGATGCTTTGCCACCGTGAAGATGTCTTTGTCGCCGCGCCCGCACATGTTCATGATGATAAGGTGGTCCTTGGGCAGACCGGGGGCGATCTTCATCACATGGGCCAGGGCGTGGCTGGGTTCCAGCGCGGGAATGATACCTTCCAGCGCGCAGCACAGCTGGAACGCCTCCAGCGCCTCGGCATCGGTGATGGAGACATATTCGGCCCGGCCCACATCATGCAGCCAGGAATGTTCGGGGCCGATGCCGGGGTAATCCAGCCCGGCGGAAATCGAATAGCCCTCAAGGATCTGCCCGTCTTCGTCCTGCAGCAGATAGGTGCGGTTGCCATGCAGCACGCCGGGCCGCCCGCCAGTCAGGCTGGCGCAATGTTCCATGCGGGCATCCACGCCCTTGCCGCCCGCCTCGACCCCGATGATGCGCACCGAAGTGTCGTCAAGGAACGGATGGAACAGCCCCATCGCGTTTGATCCCCCGCCGATGGCGGCGATGATCGTATCGGGCAGGCGCCCCTCGCGGTCCTGAATCTGCTGCCGGGCTTCCTTGCCGATGATCGACTGAAAGTCGCGGACCATGGCCGGATAGGGGTGCGGACCGGCGACAGTGCCGATGCAATAGAAGGTATCGCGCACATTGGTGACCCAGTCGCGCAGCGCATCGTTCATCGCATCTTTCAGCGTGCCGCGCCCCGAGGTGACGGGAATCACCGTGGCCCCCAGCAGGCGCATGCGGAACACGTTCGGGGCCTGGCGTTCCACATCATGCGCGCCCATGTAGACCACGCATTTCAGACCGAACTTGGCGCAGACCGTGGCTGTGGCCACGCCATGCTGGCCGGCACCTGTTTCGGCGATGATCCGGGTCTTGCCCATGCGGCGGGCCAGGATGATCTGGCCCAGGACGTTGTTGATCTTATGCGCACCGGTATGGTTCAGCTCGTCGCGTTTCATATAGATTTTCGCGCCGCCCAGATGCGCCGTCATCCGCTCGGCGTGATAGAGCGGGCTGGGGCGTCCGACGTAATGCGTCCACAGGTCGTTCATTTCCGCCCAGAAGCCGGGATCGGTCCTGGCGAAGGTATAACGCTCTTCCAGCTCAAGGATCAGCGGCATCAGCGTTTCGGAAACAAAGCGCCCGCCGAACAGGCCGAAGCGGCCCTGTTCATCGGGGCCGGTCATATAGCTGTTGAGGTGGTCTTCGGGCATGGCATCCTCCGGCACGGTTTACAGCGGATGTAGCGCCCGGAACGGGCGGGGTAAAGCGTACTGGGTTGCCGACACAAAGCTATCTCTCAAAGAAGGGTCGAGGTACCCGAACAAGGGTAGGATCTACAGCTGAAACGAAAAACGGCCTGTTTTTGTTTGCGGGTGGCGACGTTCTCTCTGGACCAATGAGGTAAAATGCCACATCCGCGTAACTGCATGCCAATACCATTCTTTCGTGTAGATCGTTCAATTGATGCGTGTAGAACCAGCGCTTCTTGCCGACGTCATACGGCTCTGTTGCGCAAATCACCTGACGACCGAGGTACCCCTTTCCCCGGACAGACTTATCCCACGGCCTCTGTGACGGGGATGCCGAGCGCGGTGTAGCCGTTGAGGACGCCTATGCGGACCTGGAGTTCGGCAACCTGA
>JADCDI010000025.1 GCA_020251025.1 Rhodobacter sp.
GACCCGGCGGGGGCGAAGCGCCCGCCGTGGGCGGGGCGGGCGCTGGCCGGGGGCTTTGGCCCCCGGCCGGTCCTGATCCCGGCGTATCCCTGTGGTAAAGGCGATGGCCTTTGCCATTGAAGCGGGGGCGGTGCTGTGGCCTCATCGGGCGAGAACAGGAAACGCAGTGCGTTTCCCCCGCCCGCGCGGGACCGTGCCCCGTAGACCGGCAGGTCCTGGAGTCACAGAGGCCAGCGCCCGACCCGGCGGGTGCGAAGCGCCCGCCATGGGCGGGGCGGGCGCTGGCCGGGGGCTTTGGGCCCCAGCCGGTCCTGATCCCGGCGCGGGACTGTGGCAGGGGCGATGGCCCCTGCCATTGATGCGGTGAGGGTCCCTTCGCCCCTTCGGGCGGGACCAGAAAACGCGACCCGCGTTTCCCCGCCTGCGCGCGACGGTGCCCCGCAGTCCCGCAGGTCCGCAACCACCAGATCGCCCGCGACCGCCATGGCGGGGATGGATCCTGGGCGGGGCCAGGGGAAAAGGCTCCGTTTTTCCGCCCATCGGTCCATGCGGCTGGCATTCTTTCCGCGGCCAGCTAAATGCGAACCACAGGGGGGGATGATGGGCAGCGACGACACCGCGCGACTGATCTATCTGGTTCTGCTGCTGGCGGCTGTCGGCGGCTGGGTGCTGGTGGAGTATCGCAGGCGTCCCGGGGCCGCCCTGCGGACCGCGATGGCCTGGGGCCTGATCTTTGTCGGGGTTATGGCGGGCTACGGTCTTTGGACGGACATGCGCAGTGATGTGCGCCGTCAGGCCGTCATGGTGGGCGACAGGATGGAGGTGCCGCGCGCGCCCGACGGGCATTATTATCTGACACTGACGATCAACGGCAAACCGGTGGAATTGATGGTCGACACCGGGGCCACCAATATCGTCCTGTCGCGCCGCGATGCCATAAGTCTGGGCATTGATCCGGACCGGCTGGCCTACCTCGACGAGGCCCGAACCGCCAACGGCACGGTGCGCACGGCCCGCGTCAGGTTGAACGAGGTGGTGCTTGGACCCTGGCGGGATCAGGCGCTGGCGGCCTCAGTCAATGACGGCGAGATGGACGGATCCCTTCTGGGCATGGACTATCTTGGGCAGTTCCACCTGGAACTTGCGGGGGACAGGATGCTGCTGCGCCGGTAAGGGGGACGGCGGCGGCAATGCCCGCCCGTGCCCCCGCAAAAGGCCGGGGCGCGGCAGGGCCGGCCCGGCGCAGGCCGCGCGGCAAAAGCCGGGCCTGAACCGGCACCCGGATCAGGCTTGCCGACCGCAAGGCGCACCGCAGCCGCCCCGGCCACACCCGCAGCGGAACCCCCCGCCAAACGCCGGGCGGCCCGCTTCTGCGACAGGCGCTGCCGTCAGACCGGGGCCGCAGCCTTCTGAAGTTTCTTTTCCCACCGGCCGCCGTCTTCGGACCAGTATTGCGCACCCAGACCTGCCGCGGTCACATCGCACCACTGCTGGCGGGCAAGGGACAGCGCCGCAGGGTCATTGCCGTCAAACAGGATGCAGACCCGCTGCAGGGCTGCCGCTTCTTCCGCCGCGATTGCGGCCCCGTCAACGGACATCAGGCAGGCCACGCCCGGGGGCAGGTGCGGGCTGGCGGTCAGAAGCACGGGCTGATCCGCATCATGCGGCCCACCGTCCAGGCCGTGGGGCAGAAACCCGTCCTCTGCCCCCAGCCACAGCTGCCCGTCGAGCCAGGACAGCCGCCCGGCGTCGCGGCCGCGCACCGCAACGCGCCAGCCTGTTTCCAGCGCGCGGGCAAGCAAGCGCGACAGGGCCACCTCCAGCGGCGACCGCGTGAGACGGTAGAAGTAAACCTCGGCCATCGTCAGCCTTCGAAAAGGTCACGGATCATCCGGTCCAGCGTGACAACGCCCCAGCCGGTCGCGCCCTTTGGCGCAAGGGCGGTGTCGGATTTGACGCTGGCCGTGCCCGCGATGTCCAGGTGGCACCAGGGCAGGCCGGGCCTGACGAAGCGTTGCAGGAACTGCGCCGCGGTAATCGCCCCGCCCTCGCGCCCGGTGACATTCTTCATGTCTGCAATGCGGGATTTCAGCAGCGCGTCATAGGCATCCCCCATCGGCATGCGCCAGGCCCCCTCGCCTTCGGCTTTGGCGGCCTTCAGCAGTGCGTTGCAAAGCGTGTCGTCGTTGGAAAAGACGCCCGCATTCTCATGCCCCAGTGCCACGACCATCGCCCCGGTCAGCGTGGCCAGATCAACCATGGCGCCGGGCTTGAAACGCTCCTGGGCGTACCACATGGCATCGGCCAGCACGAGGCGGCCTTCGGCATCGGTGTTGATGACCTCGATCGTGTCACCCTTCATCGATTTCACCACATCTCCGGGGCGCTGGGCATTGCCGTCGGGCATGTTTTCCACCAGCCCGACGATGCCCACCACATTGGCCCTGGCTTTGCGCAGCGCCAGCGTGCGCATCAGCCCGGCCACAACCCCGGCCCCGCCCATGTCGCCGGTCATATCCTCCATCCCGGCGGCGGGCTTGATCGAGATTCCGCCTGTATCAAAGGTCACGCCCTTGCCGATCAGGGCAAAGGGCGCGCCGCCCGCCGGGCCGCCGTTCCACTGCATCACCACGATCCTGGAACGGTTGACCGACCCCTGCCCCACGCCCAGAAGCGCGTTCATGCCAAGCGCCTTCATCGCGGGTTCTTCGATGATCTCGACATGCAGCCCCAGGTCCTGCATCGCCGCAAGGCGGGCGGCGAATTCCTGCGGGGTCAGGACATTGGCCGGTTCATTCGTCAGGTCGCGGGCAAAGAACACGCCTTCCGCAAGGGCGGCTTTCGGGGCGGCCTGGGCCGCGACGGCTTCCGGCGATGTCACCATCATCGTCACCTCGCCCGGCGGCTTCGCTTCGCCGGTGCGGTAGGCCACAAAGTCATAGGCGCGCAGGGCCAGTCCGAACGACACTTCGGCGGCTTTCGGATGCCCTTCGGCCACAACCAGCGCGCCCGCGGGGCCCAGCGATTTGCCGATGGCCGCCCCCGCCTTGCGCGCCGTCACGGGATCGGCGCTGCGGTCCAGCCTGACGACCTGAAGCGCCTCGGCCAGCAGGCCGGCGGGCCAGCCGATGTCGGCCGCCTCGCCCTGTTTCATCCGCCCGAACGCGGTCGAGGCCAGAAAGCGGTCAAGCGCGCCCCTGGTCAGCCGGTTCACCCGGCGCGCTGCCGGGCTTGTGGAGCGGCCGCTTCCGGCAAGGATCACGACCCGGCCCGTGTGGGCGGCGATCGCGTCAAGCTCGGTGGCACGGAACCTGATCGAAAGCGGTGTTGTCATTGGGGTCTCCGTGTTGGAATCCGGCGCTCTGGCACCTCTGCGGCGAGCCTAGCCTGCGCCCCCAAAGTTGACCAGATAGCAGTTTTCCCTGCCGCCGATTTCCACTAACGTCCCGGCACCAGCCTTCGGAGGGTCCGCGCCTTGTCCAGATTCGACAGATACCTGCTGTCGCAACTTCTGGTGCTGTTCGGATTCTTCTCTTTGGTTCTTGTGGCGGTCTATTGGGTCAACCGTGCCGTCAGCCTGTTCGACCAGTTGATCGGCAACGGGCAATCGGCGCTTGTGTTTGTGGAATTCACGGCCCTGACCCTGCCGAACGCCATTCGGCTTGTCCTGCCGGTTTCTGCCTTTGCCGCAGCTTTATACGTGACGAACCGTCTGACGCGCGAAAGCGAACTGGTCGTGATGCAGGCCACGGGATTCTCGCCCTGGCGCCTGGCGCGGCCCGTCGTCTATTTTGGCATCATCGTGGCCGTGATGATTGCCGTCCTGATGAACATCGTGGTTCCGGCCAGCCGGATCACCCTTGCGACCCGCAGCGCCGAGATTGAGGCGAACGTGACGGCGCGGTTCCTGCGCGAGGGGGCCTTTCTGCATCCCGCGCCGGGTGTGACACTGTACATCCGCGAGATCGCCCCGACGGGCGAGTTGCTGGATGTCTTTCTGTCGGACGCACGGGATCCCGGCAGCCCGATCACCTATTCCGCCCTTCGCGCGCTTGTTGTGCGGGGGGAAACAGGGCCGAAGCTGATCCTTCTTGACGGCATGGCCCAGATGCTTGACCGGGCGACCTCGCACCTGACCGTCACGCGGTTTGCCGATCTTACCCATGACGTCGGCGGCGTCCTGACAGGCAGCGGGCTGCAGGGCCGGTCGCCCGAGGAG
Organism: Rhodobacter sp.; assembly: GCA_020251025.1. Lineage (GTDB taxonomy): Bacteria > Pseudomonadota > Alphaproteobacteria > Rhodobacterales > Rhodobacteraceae > Aliitabrizicola. The sequence goes on from JADCDI010000025.1 coordinate 4,220, forward strand.
TTGCCAACGCTTGCACTGCTGCGCGCGGATTCCGCCCTTGCCGCTGAACTGGGAACGACCCGTGCGGTGCTTGTGCAGGAAGGGCACAGCCGCATCGCCAACCCGCTGCTCGGGTTCGCGGCGCCGCTTATCGGGTTTTCGGCCCTGCTTGTGGGTGCCTTCAGCCGCTTCGGCCTTTGGCGTCAGGTTGTGGGGGCCGTGATCCTGCTGGTGATCGTACAGTTTGCCGACAACATCGCCGCACAGACGGTCCTGCGGGATGCAGCGCTCTGGCCGGTGCAATATGCTTCTGCCGTCCTTGGCCTGGGGGTTACTGCCGGATTGCTGGCGATGGCGGCAGGGCCGGGATTTCCGTTGCGGCGCATCGCAAGACCACCCGGTTCGGCCGCATGACGCTGAGCTTCTATATCGCCCGCCGCTTTGCCCTGTCCGTCCTCGTTGTCTTCGGGGTCTTTTTCGGTCTGATGATGCTGATCGAAATGGTGGAACTGGTCGGCAGGTTCCCCGACGGCGGCGTCAGCCTTGCCCAGGTGGCGGGTCTGGCCGCCCTGAAGGTTCCCCAAAGCCTGTACCGGATCCTGCCGCTGATCGTGATTCTTGCCGCCATTGCGCTTTTCCTGGCTTTGGCACGATCCAGCGAGCTTGTCGTGGTGCGCGCCTCGGGGCGATCGGCGCTGCGGCTGCTTGGGGCGCCGGTCTGCGTTGCGCTGGCGCTGGGGGCTGTGTCTGTCATGGTCCTTAACCCCCTGGTCGCGGCAACCTCGCGCCATTATGCCGAGACGGTTGCGCATTACGCCAACGGCCAGATAAGCGTCCTGTCGCTCAGTTCCGAAGGTCTGTGGCTTCGTCAGGGTGGCGGCGGGACGCAGACCGTGATCCGCGCAACGCAGGCCAATGATGACGGAACGGTCCTGACCGGGGTGACCTTCCTTGAATTCGACGGCGATGGCCGCCCGCTGTCCCGGATCGAGGCAGAGCGGGCCGCACTGTCTGCCGGGGCTTGGCTGCTGACCAACTTCAAGCGGTGGAACCTTGCCGCCGACAATCCCGAAAGCACAGCAGTGACCGAGGCCCGGGGCAGGATTGCCTCCGACCTGACGCGGGACCAGATCCGCGACAGTTTCGGCGACCCCTCTGTCGTCCGGTTCTGGGATTTGCCGGCCTTTATCGCGAATCTGGACAGGGCAGGGTTTTCGTCGCGCCAGCACCGGGTCTGGCTGCAGATGCAGTTTGCCCAGCCCGTGCTTCTGGCCGGAATGGTTCTGCTGGCCGCAGGCTTTACCATGCGCCATGTCAGATTCGGGAATACCGGGGCGATGGTGCTGGCGGCGGTGTTGGCGGGTTTCGGAATCTTCTTTCTGAGAAACTTCGCACAGGTCCTTGGCACCAATGGCCAAATTCCGGTTCTTCTGGCCGCGTGGAGCGCCCCCGTCGCCTCGGTCTTGTTTGCGCTTGGCCTTTTGCTGCACCTGGAGGATGGCTGATGCGCCGTTGGCTTTGGGCGGCGGCGCTGGCCCTGTGCGCCCACCCTGCCCTTGCGCAGGATATCGCCACGCTCGTTGCCGACCGGGTCGAGATTCTGGCTGACACCGTGCTGGTTGCCGAAGGTGCCGTCGAAATCCGGCAAAGGGGGATCACGCTGACAGCCGCGCGTGTGACCTTTGATGCGGCCAGGGACAGCCTGACCATCGAAGGTCCGATCGTTCTGTCGGACGCAGGCGGCACCCGCGTTCTGGCCGATCAGGCAAAGCTTTCGGCAGATCTGCGCAACGGAATCATGACAGGGGCGCGGCTTGTCCTGGAACAGCAGTTGCAGCTGGCTGCGGACGAATTGCAGCGTGTGGGCGGGCGGTACACGGAACTGGGCCGGACCGTTGCCTCGTCCTGTCAGGTTTGCGCGGCAAACCCTGTTCCCATATGGGAAATCCGGGCGCAAAGCGTGGTGCATGACCAGTTGGAACAGCAATTGTATTTCACGGGCGCGCAGCTTCGCTTTTTTGGTGTTCCGGTCTTCTATATTCCCCGGTTGCGCATGCCGGACCCTGGCCTGAACCGCGCGAGCGGCTTTCTTCAGCCGGATGTCCGGATCACCAACCGACTGGGATACGGGATCATCCAGCCCTATTTCTTGGTGATCGATCCAAGCCGCGATCTGACGCTGGCCCCCTATCTGACGTCAAGGCAGGGGCGGTCGCTGGGGCTGCGCTATCGTCAGGCCTATGACAGCGGGCAGGTCGAGGTGAACGGGGCCCTGTCCACCGACAGGATTCTGCCCGATGAGTTGCGCGGCTATCTCTTTGCCACCGGGGCCTTTTCCCTGCCGCGCGGCTTTGCCCTGACTTTCGGGCTTCAGGCGGTCAGCGACAAAGGCTATCTGATCGACTACGGCATATCCGAACGGGACTACCTGGACAGCTTTGTCGAAGTGCAACGCGTCAACCGCGATGAGTTCGTTCTTGGGCGGGTGCACTATTACGAATCGCTGCGGGACGCTCCGGATCCGACGCGCCCCTCGTCGATGATCGACCTGATCAACGTTCGGCGCATGTCCCTGCCCGGTCTGGGCGGTGCGGCCAGTCTGCGCTACCTTCTGTCCGGCGAGAACCGCGTGTCGTCCAGCGTGCGCGACAGCAACGGCGACGGCATCGCGGACGGGCTTCAGACCGCTCAGGCCTTGATCGGGCTGGACTGGAACCGGAACTGGTACCTGCCGGGCGGGCTGGTCGCAACGGCGCAGGCCCTGGGTCAGGCCGATGTCATCGCGGTGAACCAGGACCCGACCTATCCGGCGCGGATCGGCCGGCTTTACGGAGCCTTGGGCGGCAAGCTGGGCTGGCCGCTGCGGCGCGTGGAAAACGGCGGCGCGATCCAGGTGCTGGAGCCTGCGGCCCAGGTCCTGCTGTCGCCGGGTTCAACCCCCGATGTTCCGAACGAGGACAGCCGGCTTATCGAGTTTGACGAAGGCAATCTTTTTTCACTGAACCGCTTTCCCGGTTCTGACGAGGTTGAGCTGGGCAACCGTGCCGCCCTTGGCCTGAACTGGACACGTCTTGCCGTCGACGGATCGGCAGTCGCGCTGACGCTGGGCAGGGTCCTGCGCCAGGAGGACCTCGATCAGTTCAGCCGGTCATCCGGGCTGGATGGCACCGCGTCGGACTGGCTTGTCGGAATGCAGATCCTGTCCGCCCAGGGCTTTGGTCTGACACAACGCCTTCTGGTGGGCGACCAAGCCGCGCTGACGGCCGCCGAGGCACGCCTGAACTGGGCCGCCGGGGATTTCGGCCTGATGTCGGGCTATTTCTACAGCATCTCGGACCCCGCAGATGGCAAGCCCGATCCGATTTCGGAACTGACCATCGGCGGCAACTGGAACATGGCCGCCAACTGGACCGGTGAGGCAAGCCTGCGCCATGATTTCATCGCCGGACGCGCCTCGCGCGCAAGCGTCGGATTCAAGTACCGGAACGAGTGCATGCTGGTCGATCTTTCCCTCTCGCGTTGGTTCGCCGACTCAACTAGTGTGACGCCGACGACAGAATTCAACATTGCGGTCGATCTTCTGGGCTTCGGCGGCAGCGCCGCGCCCGGTCCGGCACGCCGCTGCCGCAGTTGATTGCATCGGCAAACCTGCCGGGCCCTGTCGGGGGGATTGAGCAAAGATACGGAACTGACATGCGCCTGACCTTCCTGATCGCCGCCTGCATCGGCCCGCTGCTGATGACAGGGTCCGCATCGGCCGCAGACGGTTCCTTTGCCCCAAGGGTGATCGTCAACGACAGCGTGGTCACGAACTTCGAGGTCGAACAGCGGGCCAGGTTCCTTCAACTGATCAATTCGCCGGGTGATCTGGAACAGGCGGCGGTCCGTGGCCTGATCGATGACCGGCTTCGATTCCAGGCCGGGGTGACCAACGGCGTGGAGGTTACCGAAGACGACATCAAGGCAGGTCTGGAAGAGTTTGCCGGGCGGGCCAACCTGTCGGTTGAGGAATTCCAGCAGGGCCTTGCCGAAAACGGTGTCGAGCCCGAAACCTTCCGTGATTTCGTGCAGGCCAGCCTCGTTTGGCGCGAAGTGGTGCGGGCGCGCTTCATCCCGCGCGTCGTCGTGTCGGACGGGGATGTAAAGCGGGCCTTGGCGGTGACCAACCAGCGGGGCAATGTCCGCATCGCGCTGGCCGAGTTGATCATTCCCGCCCCGCCGGGGCAAGAGGCCGATGCCCTGGCCCAGGCCGAGGAACTTCGGGCATCGATCCGCACGAACGCGGATTTCTCGGCGGCGGCCGCGCAGTATTCGGCGGCCCCCTCTGCCGCCGAAGGCGGCGATGTCGGCTGGCTTGAGCTGGGGAACCTTCCCCCGGCAATCCGGACGCTCATTCTGCCTTTGGGCCCGGGCGGCGTGACCCAGCCCATCGTGATTCCGAACGCGGTTGCGATGTTCCAGTTGCGCGGGCTTGAAGACAGCGGCACGCCCCCGGCCGAGGCGGTGGAGCTGGATTACATTCAGGTGCTGCTTGCCGATGACGCAAAAGGGGCCGCCGAAGCCGCGCGGCTCAGCGCCGGTGCCGATCAATGCGACGATCTTTTCGGTCTGACGCGGGGCCTGCCGGAAGACCGGCTTGTCCGGACGAGGCAGCCCGCAAACGCGGTGCCGCGCGATCTGGGCCTTGAACTGGCAAAGCTGGATCCGGGCGAGGCGTCCTTTGCCTTGCGGCGCGGTGCGACCCGCGTTTTCCTGATGCTTTGCACCCGAAATGTGGCACCGGCCGAAGACCCCCCGACGCCCGAAGACATTCGCGACCAGCTTATCAACCAAAGGCTGGCGGCCCTTGCCGAATCCTATCTGAACCAGCTGCGTGCCGCAGCGATCATCCGCGAGCCATGAGCGCGCCGGACGCGCCCGTTGTCCTGACCTGCGGTGAGCCTGCGGGGATCGGCCCCGAAACCGCCGTGGCGGCGCGCCGCAGGCTTGGGGCATCCGTCCCGTTCTTCTGGATCGGCGATCCGCGCCATCTGCCCGCAGGGGCAGACTGGCAGGCAATCACCGCACCGGATCAGGCCCCGGCGCTTCCTGCCGGTGTCCTGCCGGTTCTGGTGCATGAATTTCCCGCAGCGGCCCGGCCCGGCCACCCCGACCCGGCAAATGCCGCCGATGTCGTCGCAGTCATTGCGCGGGCCGCCGGTCTGGTGCAGTCGGGTGCTGCATCTGCCCTTTGCACCGCGCCGATCCACAAGAAGGCGCTGATGGACGGGGCCGGCTTTGCCTTTCCGGGCCATACCGAGTTTCTGGCCCATCTGGCCGGGGTCGGGCGGGTGGTGATGATGCTGGTCTGCCCGGGCCTGCGCGTGGTGCCTGCGACCATACACATCCCGCTGGCCGATGTTGCCCGCAGCCTGACGGCGCAGCTTCTGGAAGACACCATCCGGCTGACCCATGCCGGGCTGATCCGCGATTTCGGCATTCCGGCCCCCCGCCTGGCCGTGGCCGGGCTGAACCCGCACGCGGGCGAAGGCGGCGCGATGGGCCGCGAGGAGATTGAGCTGATCATCCCGGTGCTGGACGATCTGCGTGCCGGGGGGTTCCTGCTGGACGGGCCGAAACCGGCAGACACGATGTTTCATGCCGCAGCACGGGCCCGGTATGATGCGGCCATTGCGATGTATCACGACCAGGCGCTGATCCCCGTCAAGACAATCGATTTTGCGGGCGGCGTGAATGTGACGCTGGGCCTGCCGTTCATCCGCACCTCGCCGGATCACGGCACCGCCCTTGATATCGCCGGTCAGGGTAGGGCCGACGCCTCGAGCCTGGTTGCGGCGCTGCGGCTGGCCGCAGACATGGCCGTGGCGCGGCGGTGAAACACCCTGCCCCCAAAGCCCGCAAGGACAGTCCCCCGTGGCAAGGATAGACGGGCTTCCGCCCCTGCGCGCCGTCATTGCAGAGCATGGCCTGGTTGCCAGGCGGCAGTTGGGCCAGAACTTCCTGCTGGACATGAACCTGACCGCAAAGATTGCCCGTCTGGCCGGCGATCTTTCGGCCTGCGACGTGCTCGAGGTGGGCCCCGGCCCCGGCGGGCTGACGCGCGGGCTGCTGGCCGAAGGGGCCCGGCATGTGCTGGCGGTGGAAAAGGATGCGCGCTGCCTGCCGGCGCTGCGCCAGATTGCGGCGGCCTGCCCCGGCAGGCTTGATGTGGTGATCGGGGATGCCCTTGAGCTGGATGTCGCGGCCCGGCTGACCCCGCCGATCCGGGTCATCGCCAACCTGCCCTACAATGTCGGCACCGAACTGCTGATCCGCTGGCTGACCCCGCCCCAATGGCCACCGTTCTGGGAAAGCCTGACCCTGATGTTCCAGAAAGAAGTGGCCGAACGGATCGTGGCGCGCCCCGGATCAAAGGCCTACGGCCGTCTTGCCCTGATGTCGCAATGGCGGGCCGATCCGAAGATCGTACTGACCTTGCCGCCCGAGGCCTTCACCCCCGCGCCGAAAGTGCATTCGGCGGTCGTCCATTTCACGCGGCGTGACGCGCCGCTTTTTCCGGCGGATCAGCGCGTGCTGGAACGGGTCACGGCAATGGCCTTCAACCAAAGGCGCAAGATGCTGCGGTCCAGTCTGAAGGGCCTCGGCGCGGATATCGAAGACAGGATCCGCGCCGCCGGGCTGACACCCACCGCCCGCGCGGAAGAGATATCCCTGGAAGGGTTTTGCGCCCTGGCGCGCGAGGTGGCGCGGGCCTGACGGCTGCCGCAGCCCTACTCGGCGGCTTCCGCAGGGCCGGAAGATCCGCCATCGGGCGCATCGCTGCGCGGCTTGCGCGGAATGCGCGGCTTTTTCGGGGCAAGAGGCGGGGCTTGCGGTGCAGCGGCGCTTGCGGCCTGCGCGGCAGGCTGCTGGGCCGGAACCCGGGCGTCCTGACCGGCCGGATCAGCCTGCTGTGCCTTCGCGGGCCGCAGGGGCCGCTCGCCACGCGGCCTTCGGTCTTCGTGGCGGTCCTGCCGCCGTTCCTGGGGCGCTGTGCCCCGGTCGGGAAACGGGCCGCGGTCGCGCTTGTCGGGACGGTCGCCCCGCGGCGCGGCACCCTGGTCGGCGCGCCGGGTTTCGGGTGTTTCAACCAGACCGCTGTCAGAGATTTCTTCAATGAAATCCATCATCGATGCCGACCGGACGGGCGCGGCATCAGGCTGCGGTTCGTCGCGCGGATCGGGCCGGTCGTTGCCGTAGCTGCGGTCGCGGTTTGGCGCGCTGCCGTGCTGCTGGCCACCCTGGCCGGCTGTGCCCGGATTGCCCTGCCCGCCCTGATAGGCGGTCTGCCCGGTTTGCCCCCCCGGATGACCCTGGGTCTGGCCGGCGCCCTGCGCATGATCATGGGGACGGCGCTGATCCTGCTCTGCCGCAAGCTCGCGCTGGGCTTCGGCAAGCATCCGCGTATAGTGCTCGGCGTGCTGCATGAAATTCTCTGCCGCGACCCTGTCGTTGGACAATTGGGCGTCACGGGCCAGGAAGTGGTATTTCTCGATGATCTGCTGGGGCGTGCCGCGCACCTTGCCCTCGGGACCCGAGCTGTCGAAGACGCGGTTGATGATATTGCCGATCGACCGGGGCCGGTTCGACTTGGAGCGCGAACGTGATTTCGATGATCTCATGTTTTCCGTTGTTCCGGATGGGGTCTGGCATTGCCCGAAGTGCCTGTGTCCTGTCGCGCGCATTGCCTGCATGGGCAAGGTCGACCGATGTCAGGCTTGCGAGAAGGACATATTCGTGGGGCGGCCAAGAAACCGACGCCCCGCGTCCTTAAGCGCGACTAAACACGCGGCAGGCGGTGTGACAAGGGGTTTCCACCGGACCCTTGCGGAAAAACAGCGATTTCGGCACAGATGTGGCGATTTTCCTTCACAACCCGCCGTTACGCCGCGACGGCTGAAACCACGCGGTCCCGTCCATCCATGTCCTGCAGCACGGTGACGGCCTGCAATCCCGCAGTTTGGCACAGGGCGGCAACCGCAGCGCCCTGGCTTGCGCCGGTTTCAAGCAGAATACGGCCCCCAGGCACCAGGACAGACCGGACATCCCGCAGGATGCTGCGGCAGGCATCCAGCCCATCCCCCCCAGGGGTCAGCGCAAGCCGGGGTTCCCACAGGCGCACCTCCGGGGAAAGGGCGGGCAGCTCGGCCTCGGCGATATAGGGCGGATTGGCCACGACAAGGTCAAACCGGCCCCTGACGGCGCTGAGCCAGTCCGACTGAAGAAAGGTCGCCCGCCCTGCCACCGACAGGGCGGCGGCATTGGCGGCGGCAACGGACAGGGCCTTGGGGGACAGATCAACACCTGTGCCGGTGGCCCCGGCCCGTTCGGCCAGAAGCGTGATCAGGATCGCCCCCGATCCGGTTCCCAGATCAAGCACGCGGCTGAATTCCCCGTCCAGCGCTGCGGCAATCAGCGTTTCGGTTTCAGGGCGGGGGTCCAGCACATCGGGCGTGACCCGGAACCAGCGCCCCCAGAACAGCCGCCCCCCAACAATCTGGCTGACCGGCTGGCGCGATGCCCGCGCCGTTACGGCCGCCTCAAAGCGGGCGGCGGCGGCACCGGACAGCGCATCGGCAAGCACCGGGGTCAGCCGGTCTGGCGGGATCCCGATGGCAAAGGCCAACAGCAGGCGCAGGTCGCGCGCCGCCCCCTCTACCCCCGCCGCCTGCAGGCGCGGCAGGGCGGCACGCAGCGCCTCGGCGCCCGTCATGCCTCCATCTCGGCCAGTTTCGATGCCTGGTCATGCGCCGCCAGGGCATCGATGACTTCGGTCAGATCACCGGCCATGATCTGGGGCAGGGAATACAGCGTCAGGTTGATGCGGTGGTCGGTCATCCGCCCTTGCGGAAAGTTGTAGGTGCGGATGCGTTCGCTGCGGTCGCCCGAGCCCACCTGGGATTTGCGGTTTGCAGCACGGGCGCTGTCGATGCGGGCGCGTTCCAGATCGAACAGGCGCGCGCGCAGGACCTGCATCGCAATCTCGCGGTTGCGGTGCTGCGACTTTTCCGACGACGTCACGACGATGCCGGTGGGCAGATGCGTGATGCGCACGGCCGAATCCGTGGTGTTCACATGCTGCCCGCCGGCCCCCGATGCGCGCATGGTGTCGATGCGGATATCCCCGGCGGGAATATCGACATCGATCTCTTCCGGCTCGGGCAGAACGGCCACGGTGGCGGCAGAGGTGTGGATGCGCCCCTGGGTTTCGGTTTCGGGCACGCGCTGCACCCGGTGAACGCCCGATTCGTATTTCAGGCGCGCGAAAACGCCATCCCCCTGGACATGGGCCGTCACATCGCGGATGCCGCCCAGATCGCTTTCCTGCAGGTCCAGAATGTCAAACCGCCAGCCCTGCTGTTCGGCATGGCGCTGGTACATCCGCAGCAGATCGGCGGCAAACAGGGCCGCCTCCTCGCCGCCCGTGCCGGGGCGGATTTCCAGGATCGCGGGCCGTGAATCGGCGGCATCCTTTGGCAAAAGGGCAAGGCGCAACGCCTGTTCCATCCCGGGGATGCGCGCCTTCAGCTTTGGCAACTCGTCTTCGGCCAGGCTGCGCATGTCGGGATCGGCCAGCAGCGCCTCGCACCCGGCCAGGTCCGCCAGCGCATGGCGATAGGCGCTGATCTGCGTGACCACGGGCCTGAGGTCGCTGTATTCGCGGCTGAGTGCCGCAATCTCGGCAGGGGGGGCACCTGCGGCAAGCCTTGCCTCGAGAAACTCGAAGCGCTGCGTGATCCGGGCGAGTTTTTCCAGCAAAACCATGCCGCGCGGTGTGGCCCATGCGCCGGGGCCGGTCAAGGGGGTGGGTCAGGCGGCGCTTCCGTCGGGGCGCTGGCCCATAAGGGGGGACCAGACCTGGCGGCGGGGCGGGAACATGATCAGGGTGAACAGCCCGAAAACAACAATGTCCGACAGGGGCCGCAAGACAAGGATCACAACCTGAAAGGTACCATCGGCATTTCCGGCCTGCGGGCCGTAATTGATAAGAAGAAAGCCTGCGTTAACCATCAAGTGGCCCAGCGCCGGAAGCCAGATGTTACCGCCCAGCACCGCCCAGACGCCAAAAATGCCGCCGATCACTATTGCCGAGGGCAAGTGAAACACCAGTTTCCACAGCCAGCCATGGTCCGCCGCGTTCCCATCAAGAAAGTAGCCCGGAACGTGCAGCAGACCGAACAGCACTGCCGAAACGGCCACGGCAACCACCGGGCGGACCCAGACCCGGGCAGCGCCCTGAAGCATGTAGCCGCGCGACAGCACCTCTTCCGCCATAACCTGGGCCCCATAGGCCGCAAACAGGAACAGGGCAAGGCGCGAGACGGCCGGATCGGTAAAGATCGCCCCCGGCCTCGCGTCGCCCGCGCTGGCCAGAACGGTGAACAGGCCATGTGCGGCAAGTCCGGCCAGCACGGCCAGAATCATCTGGCGCCCCCCGGGCCAAGGCCCCAGAACACTGCGCATCGGCCTTCCATGCAGCAGCCGCGTGGCGATCAGGATCGTGGCGACGGGAAAGAGATAGCCGAAAAGGTGCAGCCCCGGCCAGGCGTCAAACACCGCTGCGGGCAACAGATCAATAAGTGCCAGCCCGGCAAACAACGCGGCAACGGCAGCGGCAACCCCGAAAACATAAAGCAGGGGTGACCCCCGGTCGGCCCGGCCTGCGTACAGGAATTGATCGCTGGACTGCTGATCGGTCATTGATGCACCCGCAACCGGTTGTCCCCGCGCAAGCGGATATACCGGCAAAGCCCGCGCTTCCAGCGCATTCAAATCAGCGGGTCAAACGGGCAACCCAGTCTTCGACCCGGGCGCGGTTCACACCGAAATCGCTTTGCCCGAAACGGGACCGGGCAAAGATCAGCACCTGTGACCCGGTCGCGGTGGGCAGGATGCGAACCGAAGTATAGTCGGGAAAGCCCATGGCGGCAGAGCGGGTCAGGTAGGTGACGAAATCACCCTGCCCCGCCAGCCGGGTGGTGCGCGGTGTGGCCAGGGCGACGGCATCAAGCCGGGCCGCAGCCTGATCCGGCGGCAGGGGCAGCTCGAGCGGTCCGGCGTCTCCGCCGGCGGCCAGAAGATAGCTGTTCTGCGCCCCGCGATCCGTCACCGTTGCGGGGTCAACATGCCAGACCGCAGGGTCTGACGGCACCAGCCGCACCCAGGCGGCAAACCCCAACGCTGCCAGAACGCCAAGACCAAGGATCAGTTTTGCCAGCTTCTTCATGCGATTCGCCCCATCTTCATGCCCGCCGTGCCTTTGCCCAGGCGAACAGCGCGATCAGGTCATAGGCCACATGCGCCCCTGCAACGGCGGTGGCCCCGGTCGTGTCATAGGGGGGCGACACCTCGACGATATCGCCGCCCACCAGATTGATGCCGGCCAGATCGCGCAGCATCGCCGCCGCCTGCCAGCTGGCCAGCCCGCCCCAGACCGGCGTGCCGGTGCCGGGCGCAAAGGCGGGGTCCAGCGCATCGATGTCGAAGGTGAGGTACACCGGCCCTTCGCCGACAATGGCGCGGGCCCTCGCAACGGCGGCGGCAGCGCCCTTTTCGTGCACCTCGCGCGCATCGATCACCGAGACGCCAAGATAATCGTCGGTATGGGTGCGGATGCCGATCTGGACAGACCGCTGCGGATCGACAAGCCCGGCCTTCACCGCCTTGTACATCATCGTGCCATGGTCGATGCGGCTGTCATCGTCATCCTGCCACAGGTCGGAATGGGCATCGAAATGGATCACACCCATCGGCCCGTATTTCCGGGCATAGGCGCGCAGGATGGGATAGGTGATGTAGTGATCCCCCCCCAGCGTCACCGTCCCGGCCCCGGCGGCCAGAATGGTGCGGATATGGGCCGTCAGCGCATCGGGAAAATCGCTGACCCTGGCATAATCAAAGGCCAGATCGCCGTAATCGATCACGCCCAGGTCTTCCAGCGGATCAAACCCCCAGCCAAAGGGCGGATCAAAAGGCAGCAGGGCCGAAGCCTCGCGGATGGCGCGGGGACCAAAGCGGGTGCCGCTGCGATGGGTGACGGCCTGATCAAAGGGCACGCCGGTGACGGCCAGATCAACACCCGTCAGATCCTTGGTATAGGTCCGCCGCAGAAAGCTTGTGGCACCGCCAAAGGCATTCTCGAAGGCATAGCCGCGCAAGCCCTTGCGGGTAAAGGCGCTGTCCACTTCGTTCCGTGCGTCTTCCAGTGCCATCAGCCGATCCTCACGCCTTCCCTGACAAGGCTGTCGGCAACCTGCGCTATCGCCTTGCCCAGCACCCTTGCGACAAAATCCACGTCCCCTTCGGTAATGACAAGGGGCGGCGACATCACATTCAGATGCCCGATCGGGCGCACCATCAGGCCCATCGCCTCGCAGGCATCGGAAATCCGCTTGCCGACAGCCAGATCATCGGGCAGCAGCGCCTTGGTGGCCTTGTCGGCGACGTTTTCCACGCAGATCATCAGCTTGCGGCCCCGCACCTGTCCGACAATCGGCAGGGCTTCCAGGTCTGCCAGTCGCTGCTCGAAGAGGGCCCCGACGCGGGCGGCATTGCCCAAAAGGTCTTCGCCTTCGATGATCTCGATGTTCCGGAGTGCTGCGGCACAGGCCACGGGATGCCCGGAATAGGTATAGCCGCTGGTGAACCACCGCGCCCCGTCTGCGGCCATGGCAGCCCAGATCCGGTCAGAAAAGATCACCGCGCCCAGCGGGATATAGCCCGAGGTCAACCCCTTTGCCGTACAGATGATATCCGGCTGCACGCCGAATTCTTCCCAGCTGGCGAACCAGTGGCCCAGGCGGCCAAAGGCGGTGACCACCTCATCGGCGACAAACAGGATGTCATGTTTGCGGCAAACCTCTGCCATGCGGCGCAGGTAGCCTTCGGGGGGAACGATCACCCCGCCCGAGGCCTGGATCGGCTCGGCGAAGAATCCGCCGATGGTTTCGGCCCCTTCGCGGGCGATCAGCGCCTCGAATTCCGCCACCAGCCAGGTGCAGAAGGCCGCCTCATCCATGCCGTCGGGGGCGCGGTAGGGATCAGGCACGCTGAGGTGATAAATGCCGTCTGTCTTGTAGCGGAACTGGTCCACCCGGTCGCCGGGGCGCTTGCCGATGCTTTGCGACAGGAAGGTAGAGCCGTGATAACTGTGATCGCGCGCGACAAGGCCCATCTTGGCCGGGCGGCCCATGCAGCTTTGATAATACTGCACCATCCGCGCCGCCGTATCGATGGCGGTGGACCCGCCGGTGGTGAAATGCACGCGGTTCAGATCGCCGGGGGCAAGGCTGGCCAGCCTGGCCGAAAGCCGGGCGGCGGGATCATTGGTCATGTCGACGAAGGTGTTTGAAAAGGCAAGCCGTTCGGCCTGTGCCGCAATCGCCTGCGCCATTTCCGGGCGGCCCAGGCCGATGTTGGTGCACCACAGGCCCCCGACCGCGTCGAAATACTTCTGCCCATTGGCATCCCACAGCCATGCGCCCTGCCCGCGCGCGATCACCAGCGCGCCCTGATCCTCGAAGGGGCCAAAGTTGGTCCAGGGATGCAGGCTGTGTGCGCGATCCATCTCCCAGGACGATTGGGCGGCAAAGTTCAGGGCGGTCATCGGACATTCCTCGGTTGCCTCGGGCAGGCCAGTGTAGCAATTTGATCAAACAGTGCCAGCCCCCGCGAGAGTCTGATGTCGCGCATCGTCCTGCCCGCCCTTGTTTATGTTGCTGCCATCTTTGCCGTGGCCTTTGCGCTGGGCACGCTGCGGGTGCTTCTGGTGGTACCCTACCTGGGCGAGCTTGCCGCCGTGGCGCTGGAAGTGCCGGTTTTGCTGTGCCTGTCCTGGTTTGTGGCCGGCCGGGTGCTGCGGCGCTGGCCCCTGGCAGGCCGGGGGCAGCGGCTGGCGATGGGTGCCCTTGCCTTCGTCTGTCTGATGGCGCTGGAACTGATCCTGGCGACGGGCCTCTTCGGGCGCCCGCTGGAGGGGGTGCTGGCCGCCATGGCCACCCTGCCCGGCCTTGTCGGGCTGGCCGGGCAGATCGCCTTTGCCCTTGTTCCGGCCTTGCGCGGTCAGGTCAGGGGCTGAGCACGCTCCACCAGCCGCGCGAAGAAGCTGGCCCCGATCGGGGCCACCTCATCGTTGAAGTCAAAGGCGGGGTGATGCAGGCCGGCCCCCGGCCCGGTGCCCAGGAACAGATAGGCCCCCGGACGTGCCTGCAGCATATAGGCGAAATCCTCGGACCCCATCTCGCGGTCCGCGCGGTCATCGACCCCGTCCGCCCCGGCGATTTCGCGCGCCACTCCGGCGGCGAATTCGGTCTGGGCGGGATGGTTGACGGTGGGGGGATAGCCGATGTCGTAATCGATGCGCACCTCAACCCCATAGGCCGCCGCGTGCCCTTCGACAATCTCGAAGAACCGGCGCTGCACCATCTTGCGCACCGCCGGAGAGAAGGTGCGGATCGTGGCGCAGAACCAGCCCTCTTCCGGGATGATGTTCGAGGCAGAGCCGGTGTGAATCTGCGTGACCGACAGCACCAGATCATCCAGCGTGTGCAGGTTGCGGCTGATGATCGTCTGCAGCGCCGATACCATGCCGACGATGGCCACAACCGGATCAACCGTTTCATGCGGCGTCGCCCCGTGCCCGCCCTGCCCGGTGACATGCACATAAGCGGTATCGACGGCGGCCATATAGGGCCCGGGGGCGGTCAGGAACTTGCCGAAGGGCAGGTTCGGCGCATTGTGGATGCCGAAAACCTGCCCCACGTCGAAGCGGTCCATCACCCCTTCCTGCACCATGATCTGGCCGCCGCCGCCGTCTTCTTCGGCTGGCTGGAACAACAGGGCCACGCGCCCGGCAAAGCGGCGCGTCTCGCACAGGTATTTCGCGGCCCCCAGCAGCATGGTGACATGGCCGTCATGCCCGCAGGCATGCATCCTGCCGGGCACGGCCGAACTGTGGCTGACACCGGTGATCTCGGTGATCGGCAGGGCATCCATGTCGGCGCGCAGGCCGATGGTGGCACCCGGCCCCTGCCCGTTGATGATCGCCACGATGCCCGAGGTGGCAATGCCTTCGTGAATCTCGTCCACGCCGAAGTCGCGCAGGCGGTCGGCGATGAAGGCGGCCGTGCTGTGGCAATCGAAGGCCAGCTCGGGGTGCCGGTGCAGGTGGCGCCGCCACGCCGTCATCTCGGCGGAATAATCGGCGATACGGTTCAGGACGGGCATTGTGGACTCCGGGCCGGTGTCTCGGCTAAGCCCTGACATGACCCGAAAACCGCAGGCCCGCAATGCCCCACGCACCCCTTGACCCTGCGGCCAGCGCCGCGCTGATTGCCGATCCTTCGGGCGGGCTGCCCCGATTGCTGGAAATCATGCGCCGCCTGCGCGACCGTGACAGCGGCTGCCCCTGGGATATTGAACAGACCTTTGCCACCATCGCGCCCTGTACGGTGGAAGAGGCGCATGAGGTGGCCGATGTCATCGCGCGGGCCGCCTGGGATGAGCTGCCCGGTGAACTGGGCGATCTGCTGTTCCAGACGGTCTATCATGCTCAACTGGCGGACGAGGCCGGGCTGTTCGACTTTGATGCGGTCGTGGCGGCAATCTGCGAAAAGATGATCCTGCGCCACCCGCATGTCTTCGGCGACGGCAGCCGCGACAAGACCGCCCGGCAGCAGACAGCGGACTGGGACCGCGCCAAGGCGGCCGAGCGCGGGTCTGCACGGGTGCTGGACGGGGTGGCCCTGGGCCTGCCCGGCCTGACGCGCGCGGTGAAACTGCAAAGGCGCGCGGCCCGCGTCGGCTTTGACTGGCCATCGACGGACGAGGTTCTGGACAAGCTTCTTGAGGAAACCCGCGAGCTTGCCGAAGCGCGCAAAAGCCAAAGCGCCGCCGGGATCGAAGAGGAATTCGGCGATCTGCTGTTTGTCATGGCCAATCTGGCCCGCCATTGGGAAGTGGACCCGGAGGCAGCCCTGCGCGCGGCAAATGCCAAGTTCGAACGCCGCTTCCGCAAAATCGAAGACTGGCTTGCCGTCGATGGGCGCCACCCTTCCGGCAGCACGCTGGCGGAAATGGACGCGCTGTGGGACCGCGCCCGCGCCGAGGACAAGGCTGCGCAGAAATAGTTCCTGACAACTTCAGTCATCTATTGACGGGCCGGGCAGGATTGAGTCTAAAGAAGGCATAATTGCCGACAAAAGGACTCAACAATGAAGGTTCGTCTATCCGCCCTTGCCCTGGCACTGTCTGCCGCCGTGTTTCCCGCCCTGGCCGAAGAGGTGAATGTCTATTCCCACCGCCAGCCGGAGCTGATCCAGCCCCTGATCGACGCCTTCACGGCCGCCTCGGGCATCACCGTGAACATCGCCTATGTCGACAAGGGCATGGTCGAGCGGCTTGTGGCCGAAGGCAACCGGTCGCCCGCAGATCTGGTCCTGACCGTGGACATCGCGCGTCTGGCCGAAGTGGTGAAGGCGGGCGTGACCCAGCCCGTCGATTCGGCGGTGCTGCGCGCCAATATCCCGGCCCAGTACCGTGACCCGGGGAACCAGTGGTTCGGCCTGACCAGCCGCGCCCGCATCATCTATGCGTCCAAAGACCGCGTGGCCGGGGACGAGGTCACCACCTATGAGGATCTGGCCGGCCCGAAATGGCAGGGGCGCATCTGCACCCGGTCCGGCACGCATGACTACAACCTGGCGTTGCTGGGTGCCATCATCGCCCATGACGGCGCAGCAGCGGCCAAGGCGTGGGCCGAAGGGGTCCGGGCCAATCTGGCACGCAAGCCCGCCGGCGGCGACCGCGATCAGGTCAAGGCGATCTGGGCCGGCGAATGCGACATCGCGCTGGGCAACACCTATTACATGGGACAGATGCTGGCCGATCCCGAACAGGCCGAATGGGCCAATTCCGTGCGCATCATCTTTCCGGCCTTTGTCAAGGGCGGCACGCATATGAACATCTCTGGCATGGCCATGACCAAGGCCGCCCCGAACCGGGACGCGGCACTGAAGCTGATGGAATTCCTGTCCTCGGACGAGGCGCAAGGGATCTATGCCGGAACCAACCATGAATTCCCCGTAAAGCCGGGGGTGCCGGTTTCAGCGCTGGTGGCAAGCTGGGGGCTGTTCACGCCCGATTCGCTGCCCCTGACCGACATTGCGGCCCAGCGCCCCGCAGCGCTGAAAATCATGGAAGAAATCAACTTCGACGGCTGATCCGGCAGGCCGGGGCACTGCCCCGGCCCCTTGCGGTGATGGACAAGCCTGCGCCCTTCGGCTTTTCTGCGCCCTGAACAGGCAAAGGACAAAGACCATGGCACGACAGATCATCATCGATACCGATCCGGGGCAGGATGATGCCGTGGCGATCCTGCTGGCGCTGGCCAGCCCCGAGGACCTGACGGTGCTGGGCCTGACAGCCGTTGCCGGAAACGTGCCCCTGCCGCTGACCCAGAAGAACACGCGGATTGTCTGCGAACTGGCCGGAAAGCCGCAGATGCGTGTCTTTGCGGGCTGCGATGCGCCCTTGCAGCGCAAACTGGTCACGGCCGAGCACGTGCACGGCAAGACCGGGCTGGACGGCCCGCAGATGGACGATCCGGTGATGCCGCTGCAACCGCAGCATGCCGTGGATTTCATCATCGACACGCTGCGCGGCGCGCCGTCCGGCACCGTTACGCTCTGCCCGCTTGGCCCCCTGACCAACATCGCCACGGCCTTTCTGAAAGCCCCCGACATCATCGGCCGCGTGCAGCAGGTCGTGCTGATGGGCGGGGCCTATTTCGAGGTGGGCAACATCACCCCCTCGGCCGAGTTCAACATCTTTGTCGATCCCGAAGCGGCCGCGGTTGTGTTCAAATCCGGCGTGCCGCTGGTGGTTCTGCCGCTGGATGTGACCCACAAGGCGCTGACCAGTACGGCGCGGATCGCCGCCTTTCGCAACATGGGCACGCGGGTGGGCAGGGTGGTTGCGGAATGGACCGATTTCTTCGAGCGTTTCGATGTGCAGAAATACGGCAGCCAGGGCGCGCCGCTGCACGACCCCTGCGTGATCGCCTATCTGCTGCGGCCCGAACTGTTCTCGGGCCGGTTCATCAATGTCGAAATCGAAACGAAAGGCGAGTTCACGCTGGGGATGACCGTCGCCGACTGGTGGGGCGTGTCGGGCCGCACTCCGAACGCGCTGTTCATCGGCCATGTCGACGAGGTGGGGTTCTTTGATCTGCTGATCGGGCGCATCGCGCGGCTGTAGCGCGGCCACGCCTGAACCGGCCGCATCACAGATCGCGGTAGCGCGATTCCTGCCGGGCGGTCCACCTGACGGCAATCCGGTACCCGGTCCTGGTCTTGCGCTCTGACTGCACCACGCCCGCCTCATGCAGCCAGGCCCGGCGCCGGCCATCCTCGAACCCAAGGCGCAGCTCACGGTCAGACTTTTCTTCCCCGAAGGCGGCAGAGACGGCTTCCAGCAGGCGCGGCAGACCTTCGCCGGTCAGTGCCGACAGGGGAAAAACGGTGGTGCTGCGCGCCGCCTGAACCGCCAGCGCCGCGCGGGCGTCGGGATCGAGCAGATCCAGCTTGTTCCACACCTCCAGCAGCGGGGTATCCGCCTTGACGCCAAGGCTGGTCAGGATGTTGGCCACATCGGCGGCCTGCTGTTCCGTCTCGGGGTGAGAGATGTCGCGCACATGCAGGATCAGATCCGCCTCCAGCACCTCTTCCAGGGTGGCGCGAAAGGCGGCCACAAGCTGCGTCGGCAGATCAGAGATAAACCCCACCGTGTCCGACAGGATGACGCGCCGCCCCGAGGGCAGTTCCACCCCGCGCATCGTCGGGTCCAGCGTGGCAAAAAGCATGTCCCTGGCCAGAACTCCGGCCCCGGTCATGCGGTTGAACAGCGTTGATTTGCCCGCGTTGGTATAGCCGACCAGCGCCACCACCGGAAACGGCACCTTGCGGCGCGCGGCGCGGTGCAACTCGCGGGTTTTCACCACGCGGTCAAGCTGGCGCTTGATGCGGATCACCTGATCATCGATCGCGCGCCGGTCTGATTCGATCTGGGTTTCGCCCGGGCCGCCGACAAAGCCGAAGCCGCCGCGCTGCCGTTCCAGATGGGTCCAGGCGCGCACAAGACGGGTGCGCTGATAGCTCAGCGCGGCAAGTTCCACCTGCAGCACCCCTTCGCGGGTCCGGGCCCGGTCGGCAAAGATTTCCAGGATCAACCCGGTCCGGTCCAGAAGCTTGACGCCCCATTCCTTTTCCAGGTTGCGCTGCTGCACCGGGCTGACCGGGCCGTCCACCAGGACAAGTCCAACATCCAGCCCCTCAAACCTGGCCTTCAGCGCGGAAACCTTGCCGGTTCCGAACAACAGCCCCGGATGCGGGCGGTCAAGGCGAACAACCTCGGCCCCCGCCACCTCCAGGTCCGGAAGGGCGGCGGCCAGCGATACGGCTTCGGCCAGCCCAAGCTCCGGCGTGCGCCGCGCCTTGTCAGAGCGCGTAACAGGATGCAGCACATAGGCACGCATCGGCACGGGCCGCCGGTCGTGCGGATCGCGGCCCGGCATGCGGACATCATCGCCGCCGCCGTCTTCGGAAAGGTCGGGGATCAGTCTTCACCCTCATAAAGGTTGATCGGCGCGCCCGGCATGATCGTGGAAATCGCATGCTTGTAGACCAGCTGCGATTGCCCGTCCCTGCGCAGCAGCACGCAGAAATTGTCGAACCAGGTGATGACGCCCTGCAGCTTCACACCGTTGATCAGGAAGATCGTCACGGGAACCTTGCCCTTGCGGACAGTGTTGAGAAACACGTCCTGCAAATTCTGTTTATCGGCAGCCATCGGATTCTTACCCTTGTTCTGTGGCATGTTCTTGTTTGTTTTTCGCGCCGCCCCCTTGGGCCGGTGCCGGACGGGGATGCATTAAGTATGATGCGGGACAGGCCCGGATTCCAGACCCAAAAGAGGATTTTTTCCCGGCCCGCTCAGCGCCGCCAGCTTTCAGGGGTCAAAAGGGCCAGAATCGCCAGGGTTTCCAGACGGCCAAGAACCATGGCGGCAGCCAGCACGATCTTCGCAACAGACCCAAGGCTGTCATAAGACAAGGGGACCTCGCCCGCGACCGAAACAAGGGGGCCGGTCGTGGACAGGGCCGCGACGGCAAAGATCATGGCAGGCTCAAATTCCAGACCGGTCAGCGTCAGCGCCGCCATCACAATGGCAATCGAAATGGCAAACAGCATGAAGAAGATCCAGGCGACATAGGCCCCCTCGCTGCGCAGACGCCGCGCCATGGCCCCGTCACCGCCGACGGAATTCGGATGGATCAGCAGTTCCACCTCGCGCTGCCCAAGCTTGTAAAGGGCAAAGACCCGCAGCAGCTTGACACCGCCCGCTGTCGTTGCCACCCCGCCGCCGATCAGCGCAAGGCCCAGCAGGATCAGGCCGGACGACCCCGGCCCGGCCCAGTTGCGCGAGGCCCCCCAGTCCTGCGAGACAAAGCCCGTCGTGGTCAGGAACGACAGCGTGGTGAAAACCGATCCCCACAGCGCCTGTGCCCCGTGAAGGGCGCTGGCAAGGGTGCCCTTCTCGTAGGGCCCTGTCCAATGCTGCAGGAACTGCACAAGCGGCAGCAGCGCCACACAGATGACCGCCATCCTGACTTCCGGGTCCCGGTGGATGGGAACGAGGGTGGATGACATGATATTGCCGTAAAAGGCCCGCCGGCTGATCGCAAAGAACAGGAAGACAAAGATCATTGCCTCTCCCACCCCGCCCGAGGGGCTTTGCGCAACGCCCGTTCCCGGCGAAATGCCGCTGGTCGACAGTGTCGACATCGCATGACACAGGGCCACAAGACTGCTGTCGCCCGCCGTCAGAAGCAGAACCCACAGCACCAGGGTCAGGCCCCCGTAGACAGGAAAGATCGCAAGGGCATAGCGCGTGATCCGTTCGGACGGATCGGCGATTCTGGTAATCTGCGACGTGCCATAGGTGCTGCGGCCCACCGCGCCGCCGGAAATCACCTCGAACCCGCCCAGGTTCAGCGGTGCCAGAATGGCCACCGCCGACAACAGCACGAAAAACCCGCCCAGCCACCCCACCAATGCCCGCCACAGATGCATCGATGCGGGCAGCCGCCCGGGATCATCGTAAAGCGTGGCCCCCGTGGTGGTGAAGGCGGACACCATTTCGAACCAGGCATCCAGAAAGGTGGTGTCGCGCAGCGCCTGGTGGAAGGGTATCGCCAGCAGGACCGGCAGCACAAGATAGGCCGCCACAAGGGCCGTCAGATGGCTGCGCGCGGCGTTGCGCGGATGAAAGTTCGCCGTGGCGATGCCGATCATCGCCGTCAGCATCAAAAGCAGCACCGCCCCGTAGAAAAAGGACCGCGCGACATGAAGGTCGCGCAGCGTCAGCGCATGGGCGGCCGGCAGCAGCATGGCCAGCGCGCCGATCCCCATCAGGATCACCAGAAACGGCAGATCAAGGATGCGGCGCATCGCGCTGGCTTCAGAAAAAGTCGATGGAGACCTGCAACAGGCGCTCCACTTCCGGTACGTCTTTTGCCATGGCGAACAGGGCCACCACATCGCCTTCGGTGATGCGCAGCGATCCGGTGGGCTTGAGCACCGCCTCGCCCCGCAGCACGGCCCCGACCAGCACGCCTTCGGGAAATTCGATGTCGCGGATCGGCCGGCCGGCCAGCGGCGAGGTGGACAGAACCTGTGCCTCGATCACCTCGGCCTCGGCATCGCCGACAGAGTAGATGGCCCGCACCTTGCCATGGCGCACATGCCGCAGAATCGACGACACCGTGGTCGCGCGCGGGTTGATGTAGGCGTCAATATCCAGCGGCCCCATCAAGGGCACCAGGGTGGGGTCGTTGACCAGGGCAATGGCCATGGGACAGCCCGCCGATTTCGCCCGCACCGCCGCCAGCATGTTGGTCTTGTCGTCATCGGTCACCACAAGCACGGCATCGGCGCGGTCGATGTTCGCTTCCATCAGGATGTCGATATCCATGCCGTCGCCATTCAGCACGATGGTGCGCTGCAGCGTGTCGGCCGCGCGTTCCGCGCATTGGCGGTCCAGCTCGATGATCTTGACACGCACCCGGTCGGTGCGCGTTTCCAGCGCATGGGCCACCGCAAGGCCCACGTTGCCCCCGCCGACAATCACGACCCTTTCCTGTTTTTTATTTGTTTTGCCAAATATTTCCAGCGTTCTGTTCACATCTTCGGTATGGCTGAAGACATAGATCTGATCTTCGGCGAACAACTGATCCTCGGGGTCGGGCGCAAACAGCCGGTCCTCGCGGCGGATCCCCACGACAATGGCGCGCAGGGTTGAAAACAGGTCCGACAACTGGCGCAAGGGCGTGTTGAGCACCGGGCATTCCTCGTCCAGCGCGATCCCCAGAAGCTGGGCCTTGCCCCCCATGAAACTTTCCGTGTCAAAGGCGGCAGGGGCGGCCAGCCGCTGCAGCGCCGCTTCGGCCACTTCGCGTTCGGGGCTGATCACCACATCGATGGGCAGATTCTTCGTGCTGAAAAGATCGCCGTAGATTGCGTCAAGATAGCTTTGGGCGCGCAGCCGGGCGATCTTGCGCGGCACCGAAAACACCGAATGGGCCACCTGACAGGTGACCATGTTCACCTCGTCGGAATGGGTTGCGGCAATGATCATGTCGGCATCGCGCGCGCCCGCCCGTTCCAGCACATCGGGGTAAGAGGCGAAACCGGCAACCCCCTGCACGTCCAGGGTGTCGGTGGCGCGGCGCACCAGATCGGCATTGCTGTCGACCACCGTCACGTCGTTCTTTTCGCCCGACAGATGGCGTGCGATCTGCCAGCCGACCTGCCCTGCACCGCAGATGATCACCTTCATGCCGCACCCCCTTCAGGCCGCGACCCGTCTTGGGGCAGACACACCCCGCACGGCCGATCTTGCGCGCGGTCAGTCTTCAAGGGCCTCTTCCTCTTCATCCTCCAGATGCGCCACGCGGGCACCGGCCTTTGATGTCGTCACAACGCCCAGCGACTTCAGCTTGCGGTGCAGGGCGGACCGTTCCATGCCCACAAAGCTGGCCGTCCGGCTTATGTTTCCGCCGAAGCGGTTGATCTGGGTCAGCAGGTACTCGCGCTCGAACAACTCGCGGGCCTCGCGCAGCGGCAAGGTGGCCAGGGCACCGCCCAGCGCCATGCGACCGTCCGCTGCAACCGTCTCTTCCCGGCCCGGCAGTTCCCTGGCCTCGATGGCACCGTTGCTTTCGCCCAGAATCAGAACGCGCTCCATCATGTTGCGCAACTGGCGCACATTGCCGGGCCAGGGCATGGTCTGCAACATGGCTTCGGCCTCGGGTGTCAGCTCGCGTGCGGGCAGGCCCTGGGTGCGGTGAAACATCGACACGAAATGCCGCGCCAGTTCGGGAATATCCTCGCGGCGGTCCTCCAGCGCGGGGACGGCGATGGGCACGACGTTCAGCCGGTCGTACAATTCCTGCCGGAACCTGCCCTGGGCGATGTCCTGTTTCAGATTCCGCGTGGTCGAGGAGATGACGCGCAGGTCCACACGGACCTTGTCGGTTCCGCCGACGCGCGAAAACTGCTGTTCCACCAGAACGCGCAGGATCTTCGACTGTGTACCCAGGGGCATTTCCGCCACCTCGTCGAAGTAGACCACGCCCCCATGCGCCTGTTCCAGAAGCCCCTGCTCGATGCCGCGTTCGGCACTTTCGCGACCGAACAGAACCTCTTCCATGCGCTCCGGCTCGATCGTGGCGGAAGAAACCGACACAAAGGGGGCCGCCGCCCGGTTCGACTGGGCATGGATGAAACGCGCCGCAAGTTCCTTGCCGCATCCGGCCGGTCCGGTCAGCATCACCCGGCCGTTCGACTTGGCCACCTTTTCAAGCTGCGTCTTCAACCCTTTGAAGGCCGTGGAATTTCCCAGCATCTCGGCCGCCGAGACTTCGCGGCGGCGCAGATCGCTGTTTTCCCGGCGCAGGCGCGACGTTTCCATCGCGCGCGACACCACCACCATCAACTGGTCGATGTTGAACGGCTTTTCGATGAAATCATAGGCCCCCTGCCGGATCGCAGCCACCGCAATCTCGATATTGCCATGCCCCGAGATGATCACGACCGGCACATCGGGGTTGGATCGTTTCACCGTCTTGAGAATGTCGATCCCGTCCATGCGGCTGTCCTTCAGCCAGATGTCCAGGATCATCAAGGCGGGTGCCTCGGCGTTGATCTCGGCCATGCAACTGTCGGAATTGCCTGCAAGACGCACCGTATAGCCTTCATCGCGCAGAATATCCGCGATCAGCTCGCGGATGTCGCGTTCATCGTCAACGATCAGAATACTGCTCATGTTCCCGTCCCTTTGGCCTTAGCGGGCCGCATTCCGCGCCCCGCGGTCCCGCGCCGGGCGCGGGCTGCGGGGCAGTCTGATTTCGGCCACTGCCCCTGCATGGGACTGGCCGGCGAACATCTCTGCATCCCGAAGGGTCAGGGTGCCGCCATGTTCCTCAATGATCTTCCTGACAATGGGCAGACCCAGGCCGGTTCCCTTCGCCCGCGTCGTCACATAGGGCTCGAACAGGCGCGCGCGGTCTTCGGGCAGGCCCACGCCATTGTCGGCAACCCGGATCGAGACGGCGTCATCCTCGACCCGAAGGGTGACCCTGACTTCGGGCACAAAATCTGCCGGTGCACCTTTTTCCTTCAGGCTTTCAATTGCTTCACCCGCATTCTTCATAAGGTTCATAAATGCTTGGGACATCATCGTCGCATCCAGGTCCAGCAGCACGGGGCCGTCGGGCAGATCGGCCCGGAACTTTACATCGGGTTGTCCGGACTCCTGCAGGACAACCGCATCGCGCAGGATGGCGACCAGGTCCTGCTCGCGGCGGTCCGGTTCAGGCATGCGGGCAAACTTTGAAAACTCGTCCACGATCCGCCGCAGATCGTTGGTCTGGCGCACGATCACATCCGTGTACTGGTCAAGGTCTGCGGCGGCATCCCCGGCCAGGGGGCGGAACTTGCGCCTGATGCGTTCGGCCGACAACTGGATCGGCGTCAGCGGGTTCTTGATCTCGTGGGCGATGCGCCGCGCCACATCGCCCCAGGCCGCCATGCGTTGCGCGCTGACCAGATCGGTCACATCATCAAAGGCCACGACATAGCCTTCGGGCGCGCCCTGTTCATTGCGCCGCACGGTCATGCGCACCAGCAGGCTTTCCAGCTTGCCGCGCCGCGACAGGCGCAGCTCTTCCTGGACCGCCCCGCCTTCATTGTCCCGCAGCCGGGAGAAGAGGGCGGAAAATTCGGGAACCGCCGTCTCCAGCGTCAGATCGGTGCTGTCGGCGGGAACCTCCAGCAGCCGGGTCGCCGCCGGGTTGATGAAATCGACCCGCCCGGCCGCATCCAGGCCGATGACGCCTGCGGTGACGTTTGACAGCACCGAATCAAACAGGCGGCGCCGGTTTTCCGTTTGCTTGTGGCCGTCCACAAGGGCTTCGCGCTGGCCCTTGAGCTGGCGTGTCATCTGGTTGAAGAGCCGACCGAGCATCGCGATTTCATCATCGCCCTCTTCTTCGGGCACCTGCACGTCAAGATCACCGCCGCCCACGCGCTGTGCCGCCCCCGCAAGCCTGCCCACCGGGCGCGACAGCCGCTCGGCAAACCACAGCCCCAGCCAGACTGCCGCCAGTATCAGGATGATCGCAAACCCCAGATACAGCAAACCGAACTCGAACAGGAGCCGCCCGCGTTCGGATTCAAGCTGATGGTACAGCCGGACGGTTTCCCGCGTTTCATCCAGCAGCCCCAGAAGCGAGCCGTCGACCGTGCGGGTGACCTGCAACAGCCGGTCTGCAAAGGCGTCAAGCCGCACGAGCGCGCGGAATTCGTTGTTCTTCCAGTCTTCGATGATGACGGTTTCGCCCTGATTTGCCGCTGCAATCTGCGCGGCCGTCGGGGGTTCGAAATCGAAAAGATAGGAATTGTCGCCCCGCGCCCTGATGCCGCCCTGGCCGTCGATCACATAGGCTTCGCGCAGGCCGCGCTGGATCTGGGCCTGGGCATTGGTCAGAAGCAGCCGCAGATCGCCGTCACTGATCATGATGTTGGCTTGCCGTTGCTGGTTCAGGAAGGCCGCAAGGGCCTGGGCATCCTGCGTCAGATCGCGCCCGTGTTCATCGCGGTAGGCCTCGGCCGCGCGCAGGGATGATCCGACCACCTCGCGGACCCGCTGCGAAAACCACCCCTCAAGGCCGACATTCACCGTCAGCACGGCAAAGATCGCAACCAGAACGGTGGGCATCAGGGCAATCAGGGCAAAGACGCCGGTCAGACGCAGATGCAGGCGCGAACCGGCAGATCGGGCGCGGCGGTCAAGGATCATCCGGGCAACGCGGGCCAGCACAAGCGTTGCCACCACAAGGATGTAGACAAGATCGGCCAGCAGCACGAGCCGAAGCGCCGGCGAGTTGGCCGTCTGGTTCAAGGGACCCAGCGTAAGGAAGGTGGCGATCGCCAGGACCGGCCCCAGAACCACCAGTCCAAGCGTTGCCCAGGTCTGAACCCGCCGGCGCTTGCGCAACCGGTTCAGCCGCAGCCACGTGTTGCCTTGCGCCACACGCTCCAATGCGCCATGCCCTTTATCCGGGATCGCCCCGCGACCCACCCGCCATATCTTGTGGTTTCCGGCTGGCTGACGCCCGCCTGCCACTTTTCTGTGGCGGTTTTACATCAGCTTGCGGCGGCGAGTCACGCGAATATCAAGGTCTGTGATCTTCTTGCGCAGGGTATTGCGGTTGATGCCCAGCAGGTCGGCGCATTTGGCCTGGTTACCGGCCGTTGCATCCAGGGCAATCTCGATCAGCGGCAGTTCCACTTCGCGCAGGATGCGCTGGTAGACCCCGGCCGGCGGCAGGGCTCCGCCGTGCAGATCAAAATAGCGTTTCAGGTGCCTGGATACGCTGGCCGACAGCTTTTCGCCTTCGCCGCCGCCCTTGAGGGGTTCCATCGCAGGCTGGTTGCCCAGCACGGCTTCCACTTCGGAGCGGGTGATCTCGGCCTCGGACGAGGTGACCATCAGGCGGCGCAGCGTGTTTTCAAGCTGACGCACGTTGCCCGGCCAGGAATAGGCCCGCACGAGGTCGCGCGCATCCGGGGCAAGGCGGCGCGGACCGGCAAGGTCGCGCTCGCCCCTGGCCAGAAAGCAGTCGGCCAGAAGGGGAATGTCATCCACCCGTTCGCGCAGGGCCGGGACATGCAGCGTGACACCACCCAGACGATAGAACAGGTCCCGCCGGAAGGCCCCCGCATCCATCCGTGCCGACAGATCGGCCTGAGAGGTTGCCATGATGCGCGCCGCCTTGTCGCCCGGGACATCCAGCATCCGCACGATCCGCGCCTGTGTGTCATCGTCATAATCGGCGACTTCATCGAACACCAGACTGCCGCCGCGCACCCGCGACAGCAGGGTCACCGGGCCGTCCACCCCGGCAAGGTCGCTGGCCTGGGCCACGACGAAGGGCAAGGTGCGCCGGTCGGAAAAATCGTGGATCGCCCGCGCGATCAGGGATTTTCCGGTTCCCGATTCGCCCGTGATCAGAACCGCAAGGTCGGTGTTCATCACCCGCGCAACCAGCCGGTACAGCGCCTGCATCGCCGGGGTGCGTCCCACCAGCGGCAGGTCATCCGCAGCATCGCGCGGCTCTGCCTTGCGGACCACGGCGCGGCGCTTTTGATCCAGCGCGCGGGCGGACCGCCTCATCAGATCGGGAAGGTCGAAGGGTTTGGGCAAATAGTCATAGGCCGCTGCCTCGGCGGCCTGAATGGCGGTCATGATGGTGTTCTGTGCCGAAATCACGATCACCGGCAGGCCCGGGCGCAGCTTGCCGATCCGCGGCAGGGCTTCCAGACCGTTGCCGTCGGGCATGATCACGTCGGAGATGACCAGATCACCCTTCCCCTCTTCGACCCAGCGCATCAGGGTCATCAGCGACGATGTGGCATGCACCTTGCAGCCCGCGCGCGTCAGGGCCTGGGTCAGGACCGTGCGGATCGTGCGGTCATCGTCCGCGACCAGAACTGTGCCGTCCATCATCTGCTCTCCTGTCTTGCGGCCTGGGCCTGGGCCTGGTCCTTCGGCACCACGGGCAGCGACACCCGGAACACGGTGCGCCGCGGCACCGAATCGACGGCAATCCAGCCGCCATGGTCCGCGATGATCCTGGACACCAGCGCAAGGCCCAGCCCCGTGCCGTTTTCGCGGCCGCTGACGAAGGGTTCAAAGATATCGTCCGCGATCCCGGGGGGAATGCCGGGGCCGTCGTCGATCACCTCAACCTGCAAAGGCAGGGCCTTGCCGGGCCCGTCGCGTTGCCGGATCCGCAGCGACTGGTCATAGAAGGTGCGCAGCCGGATGGTGCCGCCGTTGCACCCCGCCGCCTCGGCGGCATTCTTGATCAGGTTCAGGAAGACCTGCATCAGCTGATCGGGGTCGGCGAAGGTGGCAGGCAGCGAAGGATCATAATCCTCAAGGATGGTCATATGGGCGGCAAAGCCGACGATGGCCGATTTGCGCGCGCGGTCCAGCGCGTCATGGATATTGACCGGGCGGCGGTCGGGCGGGCGCAGGTTGCCGAACTGTTCCACCTGTTCCAGCAGCTTCACGATCCGGCGCGTTTCCTCTACGATCAGATCGGTCAGCTCCCGATCTGCGGCACCAAGGCCCATCGACAAAAGCTGTGCCGCCCCGGCGATCCCGGCCAGCGGGTTCTTGATTTCATGGGCCAGCATTTCGGCCATGCCGATGGCCGATCTGGCGGCCGTGGTCACATTCATCGACCGCCCCAGACGGTCGGCGATTTCGCGCGGAGAGATCAGCAGCAGCACGGTATCGGGGGTGTCGTGCATCGGGGCAATCTGGATGTTGCACTGCACCGGCGGGCGTTCGCCCGTCGTCACATCGACATCGTTGATGAACAGTGCAGACTGGTTGGCCCGCGCCCGCGCCAGGGCTTCGTCCATCGGGGCATCGATGTGCAGGCGGTCAAAGGCGGGCACGCCGGACAGGGACCTGGACGATGCGTTCAAAAAGGTCTCTGCCGCCGGGTTCACTGCGGCGATCTTTCCGGCCCGGTCAATCAGAAAGGCCGGAACCGGCAACGAGGCCCAGATGACGCCGGGCACAGGATAGGGCGCGCGCACCTCTGTCATGCCGCCGCCCGATCCTGTTCGGCGAAGGCGGCACGCAGGGCGCGGATCACCTGCGCCGGGCTGTCCGCCGTCAGGACCGGGCCGCGCAGGGCCGTCAGGCCCGCCTCGTGCAGGTACCAGCCCAGATGCTTGCGGGCAACCTTCACGCCCAGCTCCTGGCCGTAAAAGGCCAGCATCGCCTGATAATGCCCGATCACCAGATCCGCCAGCGCAGCCCCCCGGGGCACCACCGGCGCGGGCCTGCCGAACAGGGCGGCTGCGATCTGGGCCGGACGCCAGGGTGCCCCCTGAGCGCCGCGCCCGATCATGACCCCCGCCGCGCCGGAAAGCGCCAGCGCCCGCGCCGCGCCGGGCGCATCGGTGATGTCGCCATTGGCGATGACGGGGATTTGCACCGCCCCGGTCACGTCCCGGATCGCCGCCCAGTCGGCGGCACCGCCATAGAACTGGCAGCGGGTGCGCCCGTGGATCGTCACCATCCTGACGCCTGCGGCTTCGGCGCGGCGCGCAAGGACCGCCGCGTTTCTGGTCCCGTCATCCCAGCCAAGCCGGGTTTTCAGGGTGACGGGCACCGAAACCGCGCCGACCACGGCATCGATCAGGGTCAGCGCATGGTCCAGGTCCTTCATCAGCGCCGATCCGGCATAGCCGTTCGTCACCTTCTTTGCCGGGCAGCCCATGTTGATGTCGATCACCCTTGCCCCCTGCCCTTGCAGGTACTTTGCGGCCTCTGCCATCCAGTAAGGGTCACGCCCGGCAATCTGCACCGAGGTTGCCGCATGGTCAAAGCCCAGCCCGGCCCGGGCGCGGGCCAGCGGGCGGGCCTGGACCACCTCCTGGCTGGCCACCATCTCGCTTACCACCAGACCCGCGCCGAAGGACGCGACCAGACTGCGGAAGGGCAGATCGGCGATCCCGGCCAGCG
The DNA here is from genome assembly GCA_020251025.1 of Rhodobacter sp. Taxonomy (GTDB): domain Bacteria; phylum Pseudomonadota; class Alphaproteobacteria; order Rhodobacterales; family Rhodobacteraceae; genus Aliitabrizicola. The sequence goes on from JADCDI010000025.1 coordinate 34,403, forward strand.
GGGCCAGCAGCACCGGGGGGTCAATCAAGACCCCTGCAGTGCCGGATGCCAGCAGAATGGACAAATGCTTAATCCTTGTGCGATGCCAAGGAGCTACCCCGCGCCGCCCGCAAATACAACAACGGCGCAGACCCGGCGGGCTGGTCAGGCGAATATGCCTGTTTTTTGGGCAATCCACCCGGACCCAACGCTGCATTGTCAGGCTTTCGCCGTTCCCGTAGAACAGGCCACGGCAAGACGGGGGCACCATGACAGTCGCGGCCATCATCGTTGCGGCGGGGCGCGGCACGCGGGCGGGCGGCGCGGTTCCAAAGCAATGGCAGCCGCTGGCCGGCAGACCCGTGGTCGCGCACAGCATCCTGGCCTTCGGCGGTATCGCAGACCATGTGATCCTGGTTGTTCACCCCGATGACAGGGCCCTTGCGGCCCCCCTCGGCGTGCCGCTGGTCGCAGGCGGTGCGACGCGCGATGCCTCGGTGCGCAACGCGCTGGAACATCTTTCGGGAAGCGGCGTCACGCGCGTGCTGATCCATGACGGGGCGCGTCCGCTGGTGTCGCGCGCGCTGATCGCGCGGCTGGTCGCAGCCCTTGACCGGTCGGTCGCGGCAGCCCCTGCGGTGCCGGTCACCGATGCCCTGTGGCGCGGGCGTGACCTGCATGTTGTCGGCACGCAGGACCGCACCGGGCTGTGGCGGGCGCAGACGCCGCAGGCCTTTCACTTTGACGCCATCCTGGCCGCCCACCGCGCCCATCCGGGCGGTGCCGCCGACGATGTGGAAGTTGCGCGCGCGGCAGGTCTTGACGTGGCGATCATCGAGGGCGAGGAGGATAACCTGAAGCTGACCTTTGCCGCCGATTTCGCAAGGGCCGAGCTTATCCTGAAGGGGCGCGGCATGGACATACGTGTGGGCAACGGCTTTGACGTGCATGCCTTCGGACCGGGCGATCATGTCTGGCTGTGCGGAACAAGGGTGCCCCATGGCAGGGGGCTGGTGGGGCATTCGGATGCGGATGTCGGCATGCATGCCCTGACCGATGCCATTTACGGGGCATTGGCAGAGGGTGATATCGGGCAGCATTTTCCGCCGTCCGACCCGCAGTGGAAGGGGGCGCAAAGCCATGTCTTCCTGCGCCACGCCGCCGCCCGCGCCGCCGCGCGCGGCTTTGCCATATCGCATGCCGATGTCACCCTGATCTGCGAGAGGCCCAGGATCGGGCCCCATGCGGCGGAAATGCGCCGGGCGCTGGCCGGAATTCTGGGGCTTGCCCCCGACAGGGTCAGCGTCAAGGCCACCACGTCAGAGCGGCTGGGCTTTACGGGCCGCGAAGAGGGGATCGCAGCCCTTGCCACGGCCACGCTGGTGGCGGCATGACACGGCAGATCTGCATCGTCTTCGGGGCGGGCCTGCTGCGCCCGGCCCCGGGCACCTGGGGGTCGGCCCTGGCCTTGGGGCTGGGCCTGGTGATGTTTCGCTTCCTGGGCTTTCCGGTTCTGGTGCTGGCCACCGCCGCCGTCACCGCCCTGGGGTTCTGGGCCGTCAGCCGCGAGCTGGCGGCAACCCCCGATGCCGACCCGTCCGAGATTGTCATCGACGAGGTGGCGGGCCAGTGGCTGGCGCTTCTGTTTCCGGCCGCCGCTTTCTGGGCGCGCGGGTTCGAAGGCTGGCTGCCCTGGCCCGCGCCGGTTGCCGCATTTCTTTTCTTCCGCCTTTTCGACATCTGGAAGCCCTGGCTGGTCGGGCGCGCGGATGCAAGGCCCGGCTGGCAGGGGGTCATGCTGGATGATCTCTGGGCGGGGGTGTTCGCAGGGGTCGCCACGCTGGCTGCGGCTGGCCTTGCCCACGGGCTGCTGATGTGACCGGGGCCGAGGCGCTTTTGGCCCTGGCACGCAGCAGGGGCGCGAAAATCGCCACCGCCGAAAGCTGTACCGGCGGGCTGATCGCCGGGGCCATCACCGATGTTGCGGGATCGTCCGACATTTTCGACCGGGGGTTCGTCACCTATTCCAACGCGGCCAAGTCCGACATGCTGGGGGTGCCCGCAGCCAGGCTGCGCCGCTTCGGCGCGGTATCCGAAGAGGTGGCGCGGGACATGGCCGAAGGTGCCCTGGCACGCTCTGCCGCAGACCTTGCGGTGGCGGTCACGGGCATCGCCGGCCCCGGCGGATCAGGGCGCAAGCCCGAAGGCCGGGTGTGCTTCGGTCTTGCCGCAAGGACGGCACCCACACGGTCCGAAACGGTTGACTTCGGGCCGCTGGGACGCGCAGAGGTGCGCCGGGCAACGGTGGAACATGCGCTTGCGATGTTGCAGCATGCCCTGCGCTTGGCCGACCTTGCGTGATCCGCGCCTGTCACACCAACGACGCCCCGTCACCACTGGCGGGTGTTGGGCCCACTTATGTGATGACAAAACGCAAAGGTTTCACTTGCGTGCGCTGAATTCGGGACTATTCATTTCCGGGCGCGGAAGGCTGTTGCACATTGCGATCTGTCCGCACAAGATGTTGTTGTCGGTGAGGATCAGGAGTGTAGGACCCATGCGCAGACTTGTGAATGGCAGACGTCGGACTGTGGTTGCCTTTGGCGCGATGGCGCTGCTGGTCGGGGCGTGTTCGGGTTCAGGCGAATCCAGGGACAATTTCGTCATTCGGCCGATCCCGTCCTTCGCGGCAACCAATCAAGTCAGCCAATCGCTGTTCCAGAAGCAGACAGGTCTTGAAAAGACGCAATTGGCAAGGCTTCCTGTCAGCGGAAAAGCGACCTACCGGGGGGCTGCCGCCTACGTGACAAGTAGGAAAGAACTTGTCGACAAGAAGTACCCTGAATATGAACAGATAATCATTGGTAACCCAGAGTACGTTTCGGAGGTTAGATTGGTGGCGGACTTTGCCAACAAATCGGTTACGGGAAATTTAGACGCTTTCCGTGATTCGGCAAACCAAGGCTATCGGATAGATATTAAATTGGACGGCGGCACAATAGGCACGAGCGATTTCGGCAATGATGCGGTCTTCGGCGGCACGCTTGAGGGAAAAAATATAGTGGGGGGGGAAACTCTTAATTTCACCGGTGATATTGCGGGTCAGTTCCTTGGCGGAAACGGCAGAATGATACTTGGGTCTGTCGGCTTTAACGATGGGTTCACTGGTAAGGGCAGTCCAATAGTCGGGGTGTTCACGGCAGAACAGCCGTAAAGCTGATCACGGATAGCATGAAGGTCATGCACCTTGCCTGGCTTTTTTGCGCCATCTTTGTTGTCTTCTGTTCTGCGGGGCCGTCGATTGCCCAGACGACAGGAAACTTTGCGCGGGACTGGCAGGGGTCATTCTTTTCCGTTTCGCCGCGACTGGTGTTCTTTACCCTCATTCAACGGGCGGTGCCCGGAACCGAAGGCGCGGTGGCGGCTTTGGCACAGGGCTTTGGGTTTCTGCACCAGAAAGGCCAGGGCCTTCAGCGCGCCTGGAACGTCACAAGCATTCAGCCGGTCCTGACCTACAGCCCCAATATCAATGGCGGGCTTGCCGGGGAAACCTTCACCATCGGCGGGCTTGTCTTCAAGATCGATCCCGAATACCGCGCCGTTGCGGGGCCCGTTGTCGGCGGCGAGCTTTCACGGTCCATCGGGTGGAGCATCGGCACCGGACAGACCGTGTCGGTTGCCGGAAACGCCTCCATCGTCTATTCCCCGGATCATGACATCAGCAGAACCAAGGCGAACGGACAGGCCTGTTTCCGATCTTACCTGCAGGAGTGGCGGTTCCTCGATCTTTGCGGCGGCGCATCCTATGAAAGGACCGATCTGAGCGAGGCTGACAGTTCTTTCGTCAGCGCGAACTTTGCCCGGCTTTTCCCGGCGCGCAACGGAACCGGGCTGGCCAATGCCGCGATCAACCGCGAATTCCAGCAGACCTACCAGAAGACATCCCTTTCGGCCGGCGTCGAGCGCTACTTTGACGGGCGGGGCGTCGTGACGGCCCGCGTCACCCTGGGCGAAGAGATCAAGGGCGAGAACATCCTGCTGTATGGCGGCTATCTGTCTTACGGGCAGCTTGTGCTTGGGGTGGGAACCAATATCGGCCTGTCCTATGAACGCGAAGGCGGCGACGTGTTTTTTGGACAGGACCGGAAGGACCATGTCATGACGCTGGACCTGACCGGCCAGATCAATCCCAGACTCAGCGCCACCTTTTCGGTTGAAAACCGCCAGTCCAGCATCAGCCTGTTTGAAGGCGTGACCTTCAGGCTGGATCTGAACGTTCTCAGCCTGCAGTTCTGATCCGCTCAGCCGCCGTACAGCGCCGCCGCGCGCCGCTCGAACGCGCGGACCACCCGCTGCATCGCGTCGTTGAACACCACGCCGATAATCCCCTGCAGGATCGCGTTGCGAAACTCGAAATCCACAAAGAACTCCACCTCGCAGCCGCCTTCGGGCCGGTCGCGGAAGGCCCAGAACGATTTCATCCTGCGAAAGGGCCCGTCCAGATATTCGGTATCGATCCGCTTCTTGCCCGGCCACAGCGTGACGCGGCTTGTGAATGTCTCGCGGAACACCTTGAAGGAAATCACCAGGTCCGCCTCCATCACCTCGCCCTCCGGCATGGGGCGGCGGGCGGTGATGCGGGCGGCAGAGTTCCAGGGCAGAAATTCGGGATAGCGGGCGACATCCGCCACCAGATCATACATCTGCTGTGCGGTGTAGGGCAGCGCCTTTGTCTCGTGATGGGTTGGCAAAGGCCCCCTCCCCGGGCGTGACTCGCTGCCGGGTTTTCGTTAAACGGGCCGGGGAAATCAAGGGGTCGCCATGCCGCAACCGTCCTATGTGATCGATGAGATGATCTCGGCCAAGGCGATTGCGGCCCGTGTCGAGACGTTGGCCCGCGACATCACCCAGCACTTCAGCGGCACCGACAAGCTGATCGTGGTCGGGCTGCTGCGCGGGTCCTTTGTGTTCATCGCCGATCTGGTGCGCGAAATCGATCTTCCGGTCGAGGTCGATTTTCTGGAAGCCTCGTCCTATGGCGACGGCATGGAAAGCTCGCGCGAGGTGCGCATCCTCAAGGATCTGCGCGGCGAAATCGCAGGGCGCGATGTGCTGGTGGTCGAAGACATCGTCGATACCGGCTTCACGCTAAGCCATGTCGTCCGGCTGCTGCAAAGCCGCGAACCCAAGCGGCTGGAGGTTTGCGCCCTTCTGGACAAACCGACGCGGCGCGAGGTTGACATCCGCGCCACCTGGACCGGCTTTGTCATTCCGGACGAATTCGTTGTCGGCTACGGCATCGATTTTGCCCAGCGCAACCGGAACCTGCCCTTCATCGGCAAGGTTCGGTTCACCTGAGCGCAAGGTGCCCCTGCCCGGCGCCCGGCCCCCTGCCGAAGGTCCGCAGGATTTGCCCGAAGGGCTGTGATGACCCTGCCCGCATACCGCCGCAGGCGAGCCTGGGGCGGCCAGGCGGCGGCATGGCGGCATGGGGCTTGCGCCGCCTGCCGCAGGGCCTATCGTCACGCCCAAGGTAAATCCAGGCCCGCCATCGCCGGCGGAAGCAAAGAAAAGGGGCATCGATGCGTCGCATACTGTCGGGGCTGGGTCTGGCGGCGGTGCTGGCCCTTGGGGCCGCCTATGTCATCACCCGGCCGCAAAGTTCTGATCCGGCCACCCTTGCGGGTCTGACCGGCGATCCGGTTCAGGGCGAGATGGTGTTCTGGGCCGGGGGCTGCGCCTCCTGCCACGCGGCCCCCGGTGCCGAAGGTGAGGCGCGCCTTGTGCTGGCGGGGGGCCTGCGGCTTTCAACCGCGTTCGGAACCTTCATCGTGCCCAACATTTCCCCCCACACGGCGCAGGGGATCGGGGCCTGGACGGTCGAAAACCTGGACACCGCGATGCGCCACGGAACCTCGCCACAGGGGCGGCACTATTATCCGTCCTTCCCCTATACCTCTTATGCCCATGCAACAGCGCAGGATGTGGCGGACCTGCACGCCTTTCTGATGACCCTGCCCGCCTCGGACCGCGCCAGCGAACCCCATGAGATCCGCTTTCCCTTCAACCAGCGGCTGCTTCTGGGGGGATGGAAGCTGCTGAACTCGGGGGCCGGATGGGTGGTGACCGGCGATCTGACGGCCGAGGAAACACGCGGGCGCTACCTTGTCGAAGGGCTGGGGCATTGCAGCGAATGCCACACGCCGCGCGATGCCCTGGGGGGGCGGAACCTGTCGCGCTGGCTGGCGGGCGGGCCGAACCCCGAAGGTCAGGGCAATATCCCCAACATCACCCCGGCGCATCTGACCTGGACGGCATCCGAAATCGCCGAATACCTGAAAAGCGGCTTCACGCCGGATTATGATTCCGCCGGCGGATCAATGGCTGCGGTGGTGACCAACCTGTCGCACCTGCCCGATTCGGACCGGCAGGCGATTGCGGCCTATCTGGCCCGTGTCCCGCCGCTTCGCTGAGGGGGGCACAAGGCACGCCGGGCGCGCCTTGCCGGTGCCTTTCGCGGTTGACTCCCCATGGATTTCGCGCGCTTGCTGCGCAATCAAGGCAGATTGTTTTCCATGTCAGATCAGACCACCCCGGCCGCACCGGCGCATGACACCACGGTCCTGCCTATCATCGCGGCTGTGGCGCTGTGCCACATGCTCAATGACCTGATGCAGTCGGTGATTCCGGCGATCTATCCGCTGCTGAAGGGGGAACTCGCGCTCAGCTTCGGGCAGATCGGCCTTGTCACTTTCGTGTTTCAGGGCACGGCCTCGGTGCTGCAGCCCGTGGTCGGCCTTTACACCGACCGCAGGCCCCTGCCCTTTTCGCTGGTGTTCGGCATGGGTCTGACGCTGTCGGGTCTGGTCGTGCTGGCACATGCGCACAGTTTTCCGATGCTGCTTGTCGCGGTGGCGCTGGTTGGCTGCGGCAGTTCCGTGTTTCACCCCGATTCCAGCCGCATCGCCCGCCTTGCCGCCGGGCGCAGGCCGGGCTTCGCCCAATCCTTTTTTCAGGTCGGCGGCAATGCGGGATCGGCACTGGGGCCATTGCTTGCGGCCTTTATCGTGGTGCCGTTCGGCCAGATCAGCGTGCAATGGTTCGCCCTGGTCGCGCTGGCCGGAATGGCGGTGCTGTTCGGCGTGGGCCGCTGGTATGGATCCGAAGGCCGGGCACGCATGACCGCCGCGCGCAACCGCCCGCGCGGACCGGGCTTTCCCCGACCGGTGGTGCGGCGCGCCCTGCTGGTGCTGATTGCGCTGACGTTTTCCAAATTCGTCTATATGGGCGCCTATTCCAGCTATTTCACCTTCTACCTGATCGAGCACTTCGGCCTGTCGGTGGCCGGGGCCCAGATCAGCCTGTTCCTGTTTCTGGCCGCTGTTGCCTTCGGCACCATCATCGGCGGCCCCATCGGCGACCGGATCGGGCGCAAGCGGGTGATCTGGGTGTCGATCCTTGGCGTTGCCCCGATTGCCCTGCTGATTCCCCATGTCGGGCTGGCAGCCACGGTGGCGCTCAGCGCCCTGGCCGGACTGATCCTTGCCTCGGCCTTCCCGGCGATCGTTGTCTTTGCGCAGGATCTGATGCCGGAAAAGGTCGGCATGGTGGCCGGGCTGTTCTTTGGCCTTGCCTTCGGCATGGGCGCGCTGGGGGCGGCAGCCATCGGCATGATTGCGGATGCAACCTCGATCACCTATGTCTTCGGTCTGATCTCGGTCCTGCCGCTGATCGGCGGGCTGGCGGTTTTCCTTCCCGATGTCAGGCGCTGACCTTCCGCGACCCAGGCCGCAAAGCCGGGCGGCAAGACCGCATCGCCACGCCGGGCGGCTGTGGTCAGGCCCGCCCCAGTTTTGCCAGACGCGCCGCCCGCAGCCGCGCGAAATCCTCGCCGGCGTGGTAAGAGGACCGGGTCAGGGGCGTGGCCGACACCATCAGGAACCCCTTGCCATAGGCTGCCGTCGCATAGCCCCTGAATTCGTCGGGCGTCACGAAACGGTCGACGTGGTGGTGCTTCGGCGTCGGTTGCAGGTATTGGCCGATGGTCAGAAAATCCACATCTGCGGCGCGCATGTCATCCATCACCTGCAGAACCGACTGGCGGTCCTCGCCCAGGCCCACCATGATGCCTGATTTGGTGAACATCGCAGGGTCAAGTTCCTTCACCCGCTGCAGCAGGCGCAGCGAATGGAAATAGCGCGCGCCTGGGCGCACCTCGGGGTAAAGGCCCGGCACGGTTTCCAGATTGTGGTTGAACACATCGGGCCGCGCCGCAACCACCGTTTCCAGCACGCCGGGCGCGCATTTCAGAAAGTCGGGCACCAGAACCTCGATGGTCGTTCCCGGCGCGCGGTGGCGGATTGCGCGGATGGTCTGCGCGAAATGCGCAGCCCCGCCATCTTCCAGATCATCCCGGTCAACCGATGTCACCACCACATGGTTCAACCCAAGCTCAGCCACCGCATGGGCGACCCGGCCCGGCTCAAACGCATCCAGCGCCTGCGGCCTGCCGGTGGCCACGTTGCAAAAGGTGCAGCCGCGCGTGCAGATCTCGCCCATGATCATCATGGTGGCGTGCCCCTGGCTCCAGCATTCGCCGACATTGGGGCAGCCCGCCTCTTCGCAGACCGTCACCAGCTTTTGCGCCCGGATGATGTCGCGCGTGGCCTTGTACCCCTGGCTGACCGGGGCCTTGACCCGGATCCAGTCCGGTTTCTTCGGCTGCGCGGTATCAGCGCGATGCGCCTTTTCGGGATGACGCTGTTCGGGCACAGAAAGATCACGCACTGCTTTTTTTCCCTGACGCAAGCCAGAAGCACAGATATGCTTGTTGCCGCCGCAAGGCAACCGGCGGCGCAAGGCGACCGGGAACGAAGAAAAGAACCGGTGCAATCAAAACAGGATCGGGTGCCGGTCAGGGAGGGAACATGTCAAAGAAACTGATTGCCGAAGCGCTGGGAACCTTGATCCTTGTGCTGTTCGGCTGTGGTGCTGCGGTGATCGGGCAAAAGGTTGTGGGTGCGGACGGCGTCATGGTCGGCATCGGCTATGCGGGCATCTCGCTTGCTTTCGGCCTGTCGATCGTGGCGGCGGCCTATGGCTTGGGCGCGATTTCGGGTGCGCATCTGAACCCGGCAGTGTCGCTGGGGATGGTGACGGCCGGCCGGATGGGCATGGGCGACTTTCTGGGCTATGCCGCAGCACAGATCGCCGGGGCGATTGTCGGCGCGGCGATCCTTTACGTCATTGCCAGCGGTGCCCCCGGCTGGGGTGGCGGGATGGGTACGAACGGCTGGGGCGAAGGCTATGGCGGCGGCTACAGCATGACGGCGGCGCTGGTCTTTGAATTCGTGATGACCTTCATCTTCGTCACCGTGATCCTGGGCGCGACCGGGCCGGGCGCGGCTGCGGGATTTGCCGGCCTTGCGATCGGGCTGACGCTGGCGGCGATCCATCTGGTTGGCATCCATGTCACCGGCGTGTCGGTGAACCCGGCCCGGTCCATCGGCCCGGCCCTGTTCGAAGGGGGGCGGGCCCTGTCGCAACTGTGGCTGTTCATTGTCGCCCCTCTGGCAGGCGGCGCGGTGGCGGGCCTTGTCCATGCCGCCGGCCTGACCCGCGCCCGGGACTGACCCGTCCCGGTGTGACGCACCTTGGCGCGCGCCCTGCCGGCCGCGCGCCAAGGCATCTTGACCCTGATCAAGGCGGGCAGGCAACAGACCCTTTCAAAGGGATCGATGTCATGTTTTGCAGGCTGTCATGCCGATTCCCGATCTGATCCTTGCCCTTGCGGTGCTGCTGCTGACACCGGGGCCAACCAATACGTTGATGGCGATTGGCGGGGCCGAACGCGGGGTGCGGGGCGCTTCGGGGCTGATTGCGGTTGAAATCTGCGCCTATCTGTGTGTGGCGGTGCCTCTGGCGCTGGCCGGGTCTGCGGTTCTGGCCGCCGTGCCCGGCCTGTTGCCAGCGGTCACGGCGGCGGCGGCGGCCTGGGTGCTGTGGCTGGCGGTCCGCATGTGGCGCAGCCCGCTTGCAGCGCAGGACGCTTCGGCCACGGTCACGCCCCGGCGCGTCTTTCTGACGACGCTGCTGAACCCCAAGGCACTGATCATCGGCCTTATGCTGCTGCCAGGACCTGATCTGCCCATGCGGATCGCCGTCTTTGCGGGGCTTATCTGCGGTGCCGCCACCGCATGGATCAGTCTGGGCGCGCTGCTGGTCCGCCGCGGCGACGCCGCGGTGACCGGCCTGCCACCGCTGTTGCGCCGCAGTGCCGCGCTTTGGCTGGGGCTGCTGTCGGCGGCGCTGGCCTTGCGCGCCGTCTTGTCCTGACGCGGGCGCGGGGTGCCGGGCGGGGTGTGCCGGGGGGCGGCAGGCACCGCCCCGGCGCGCGCTAGCCGATCAGCGGACCGGCCTTGCCATAGCGTTCTTCGTAGTGGCGTTTCAGCCGCTGCAGGGCAATGCGCAGCACGATCTTTCCCGATCGCGCCGACCAGCCCATCCGCCTTTCGGCGACCTCCAGCCCTTCAAGATAGCAGCCGCAGCGCAGAACCATGTCGCCCAGTCCAGGACCAAGATCGGCCAGCGCTGCGGCCACACGTTCGCGCGCGGCGCGTGGGCCGTCCCATGGCCCGCCGTCCGACCGGAAGCTGCCCCGATCCCCCCCGGTCAGGAAGCGGTCCCAGTTCTGGGCCACGCGCGGGCCCATCTGCGCCAGTTCGAAATCCTCGCGCAGCCGTTCGGCGGCATCGACAAGGGCCGTTTCCAGAAAGGGCTTGCCATCCTTGTCGCGCCGCCGTCCCAGAACGGCAATCGGGCTTTCGACGGCGCCGTAGCGCACGCGCGGCCCCGTTCCCTCTGCGTCCTGCCCGCCGGACAGATCGCCCGCCCGCGCCGCGAGCTGTTCGGCGAAACGGCGCAGCGCCGACCGTCCGGGGCCGGTCAGCTCATAGCTTGCAACGCGCCCGGGCTTGCGGCAGGAAATCCACCCCTTCAGTGCAAAGGCCTGCGCAACGGGGCGGTCCACCACCCCAAGATGCGCCGTCCGGCCATCGGGCAGCGCGCGCAGCACCGCCGCCTTTTCCATGTCCTGCGCAATCGCAAGCACCGCACCCGGTTCGGAAAGGCGGCGCAGAATGCGGCGGGCCTCGCGGGCGATTGTGGCGTCATCCAGCATGATGTGGTCAGCACGGATCGGGGCGGTCATGGCGGGGTCACTCTCCTTCACTGGAACACGGCTGCGGCAGGCGTGCGCTTTTCCAAGCGCCGCCAGAGCTTCGTCGATCAACGGGTCGTCGCGGCGGCTCTCGCAGCGGCGGACCTTGCGCAGCACCGTCGAGGCGGCACAGCCTTCGCGGCGCGCCAGCGACCGCAGGGAATGCCCGTCTTCGATGTGATCAAGATAAAGCCGCACCGCGTCCGGCAGCCAGGCCGGCAGGGAACCGACCGGCCCGAAGTTTGAACCGCTTTGCCCCGGGTGGCCGGGGCCGGGGCCGATTGCGGCAGGCACCGGGGCAAACACAACCTTGGCACGCATTTCCTACCTGATTGTTAACGCTGGCCTTTTGCCGATAATTCTTTACAATTCCTTAAGCAATCCGTAACCCTGCGCGCGCTTTGCGCCAGATTGCGCAACGCCCGGTTGCGACAGGGCAGAGTAGGCTTTCCCCATCTGGAGGCCTCTCATGACGGAACTGCGCAGCCGCATCGCCAGGTTACAGCGTCCCCGGCTTTTGATTCAGGCGGCACGCCTTGGTCTGCCGGATTACCGGCGCGAGCGTGACCTGCGCCGGCTGATCGGCATGCTGGCTGCCCCGCCGCCGCCGGTCTCGGTTGTCCGGCTTCTCGAAGCGGAAGATGCCATCGAAGAGGTCCGCAAGTCCGGTGCCACCGGGTACAATGCGGTCCGCCATGTCGATCTGCTGATTGCCCTGATGGCCGAGGCGCGCCTGCTGCCGCGCGACCCGCTGCGCTGACCCCGCAAAAGGAAACGCGCCACCGGCAGGACCGGCGGCGCGTCCGGCAGATGGCCGGGAAAGATCAGATGAAGGCGTCGGGGACCGAGGCCTTCTTGCGCGCCACATAATCGTGCAGCGCCTCGGCGGTGCCCACATCAAGCGCGGGCGGCTGGTAATCGCCCAGCATCCTGGCGACACGCTCTGCCGCCAGCGCTTCGGTGTCGCGCGCGCCTTCCTCGTCCCAGGTCTCGAAAGGCTTGTAGTCGAACAGGTCCGACCGCCAGAAGGCACTTTTGAAATTCGCCTGCGTATGGCTGCAGCCTAGATAATGACCACCGGGACCGACTTCGCGGATGGCGTCCATGCCCTGGCCGTTCTCATCCATGATGATCCCTTTGGCCAGATGGTGCAGCGTGCCGAGCTGATCGGCGTCCATCACGAATTTTTCGTAAGACGACACAAGGCCGCCTTCCAGCCAGCCGCAGGCATGCAGCATGAAATTGACACCCGACAAGAGCGCCATGTTCAGCGAATTGGCGCTTTCATAGGCCGCCTGCGCGTCGGGAAGTTTCGATCCGCAGAAGGCCCCGCCCGAGCGGTAGGGCAGACCCAGCCGGCGCGCCAATTGCCCTGCGCCATAGGTGATATGCGATGCTTCCGGCGTGCCGAAGGTCGGCGCGCCGGAATTCATGTCGATGCTGGTCACAAAGGCCCCGAAAATCACCGGGGCACCGGGCCGGACAAGCTGCGAATAGGCCACGCCAGCCAGAACTTCGGCCAGAACCTGGGTCAGCGTGCCCGCCACGGTCACGGGGGCCATGGCCCCGCCGACGATGAAGGGGCTGACGATCGCGGCCTGCCCGGCGCGGGCATAAACCTCCAGCGCGCCCATCATCGTCGAATCAAAGGTCAGCGGCGAATTGATGTTGATGAGCGAGGTCATCACCGTGTTTCGCGCAACAAAGTCCTTGCCGAACAGGATCTCGCACATCTCGATGGAATCCTGCGCCCGGACGGGTTCGGTCACCGATCCCATAAAGGGTTTGTCCGACAATTCCATATGCGCCAGCAGCATGTCGAGGTGGCGCTTGTTCACCGGCACATCCGTGGGCTCGCAGACCGTGCCGCCCGAATGGTGCAGCCATTTCGACATGTAGCCCAGCTTCACGAAATTGCGGAAATCCGCGATGGTGGCATAGCGCCGCCCGCCTTGGCGGTCGCGCACGAAGGGCGGTCCGTATACCGGCGCCAGGACAAGGTTGCGCCCGCCCACCTCGACCGACCGCGCCGGATTGCGCGCATGCTGGGTAAAGCCGGACGGGGCGGTGGCGCAGAGCCTGCGCGCCAGTCCGCGCGGAATATGAACGCGCTCTCCGGTCACCGTGGCCCCGGCGTCACGCCACAGATCAAGCGCCCCGGGATTGTCAACAAAGTTGACGCCGATCTCCTCCAGCACGGTGTCGGCATTCCATTCGATGATCTCAAGGGCCTCTTCGTTCAGGATCTCGAAGTTCGGGATGTTGCGCCGGATATAGCCCGCCACGTCAAAGCTGATCGCCGTCCGCTCTGCCCGCCGTGCCGATCCGCCGCCGCCCCGTGCCCGCCGCCCCGCCACTGCCGCATCGTTCATCAGGAACCCTCCGTGCCCGACCTTTCGGGAAGTGCGCTGGTTATGCCCGCAATCCCGGCCATACCGCCCTGCGGAATCGTCACCTGCGGGGCAAAACCGACATTGCGCCATGTCGCTTCCGGCCGGGCCGCCGGTGCATGGCCCCTGCGCACAGCCGCCCTGCCCGCGCCGCCCCCTTGCGAAGCGTCCCCCCTGCCGCTATCCCGCGCAGATGATCCAGCACGACCGCCTTCTGATCATCGATTTCGGCAGCCAGGTGACGCAACTGATCGCGCGCCGCCTGCGCGAGTTGGGCGTCTATTGCGAGATCCATCCCTACCAGAAGGTGACGGACGCCTTCCTGACAGATTTCGCGCCAAAGGCGATCATCTTCTCGGGCGGGCCCGCCTCGGTCTTTGCCGAAGGCGCACCGATGCCCCCGAAGTCGGTCTTTGACCTTGGCGTGCCGATTCTGGGCATCTGCTATGGCCAGCAGGTGATGATGCACTGCCTGGGCGGCAAGGTAGAGCGCGGGCACGGCACCGCAGAGTTCGGACGCGCCTTCGTGACCCCGACAACAGACAGGCTTGCGCTGCTGGAGGGTTGGTTTGATCAGGGCCGCGAACAGGTCTGGATGAGCCATGGCGATCATGTGTCTGAAATCGCGCCCGGATTTAAGGTTTACGGCACCTCGCCGAATGCGCCTTTCGCCATCACCGCCGATCCCGCGCGCCGGTTCTTTGCCGTGCAGTTTCACCCCGAAGTGCACCACACCCCCAAGGGCGCGGAACTGTACGGGAATTTCGTCCGTCTGGCCGGCTTTCGCGGTGACTGGACCATGGGTGCCTACAGGGAAGAGGCTGTTGCCAGGATCCGTGCCCAGGTGGGCAGCGAACGGGTGATCTGCGGGCTGTCGGGCGGCGTCGACAGTTCGGTGGCCGCCGTGCTGATCCACGAAGCCATCGGCGATCAGCTGACTTGCGTCTTTGTCGATCATGGCCTGCTGCGCCAGGACGAGGCCGGGCAGGTCGTGGCCATGTTCCGCGATCACTACAAGATGCCGCTGATCCATGCCGACGAATCCGGGCTGTTCCTTGCCGCGCTGGAAGGCGTCAGCGACCCCGAGGTCAAGCGCAGAACCATCGGGCGGCTTTTCATCGAGGTGTTCGAGAAACATGCCAGATCGGTGGGCGGGGCGCGGTTTCTGGCGCAGGGCACGCTTTATCCGGATGTGATCGAATCGGTCAGCTTTTCCGGCGGCCCCTCTGTCACCATCAAGTCGCACCACAATGTCGGTGGCCTGCCCGAAAGGATGGGCATGACCCTGGTGGAACCGCTGCGCGAACTGTTCAAGGACGAGGTGCGCGCCCTTGGCCGCGAACTTGGCCTGCCGCCGGGCTTCATCGGGCGCCATCCCTTTCCCGGCCCCGGCCTTGCCATCCGCTGCCCGGGCGAGGTCACCCGCGAAAAGCTGGCGATCCTGCGTCAGGCCGACGCCGTTTTCATCGACCAGATCCGCAGGCATGGCCTGTATGACGAAATCTGGCAGGCCTTCGTCGCCCTGCTGCCGGTCAAGACCGTGGGCGTGATGGGCGACGGGCGCACTTATGACTATGCCTGCGCGCTGCGGGCGGTGACGTCGGTCGACGGGATGACGGCGGATTACTATCCCTTCAGCCATGAATTCCTTGGGGAAACCGCAACGCGGATCATCAACGAGGTGCGCGGCATCAACCGGGTGACCTACGACATCACCTCAAAACCGCCCGGGACAATCGAGTGGGAGTGATCCTTTTCCCTTTGTGCCTGTCCTGGCCTGTGCCGGACTGCGCCATACCCGCCTGAACGGCATCGGCGCCTGCATCGGCATCTGGCGGTGGAAAACCCGGCGGTCTTTCTGTGGCAGCCGGGGCCTGCGCCGCGATCCGTCCGGGAACAGGCGGACGGCGCCTGTCGCCATCGGCCGTCTAATCTGCCGCAAGGATGACCTGCCGCAGGCTGCGCGGCCAATTCCCGCCATTGCCTGACGCGGGGTGCCTGTGCCAGTCTGACCTGTCAGGCAACAGGGGGGACAGCATGTTTGCAACCAGACTGATGCGTACGGGCGACATCCGGATGATCGAGGTGCCGGTGCCCGTGCCAGGACCCGGCGAGGTGCTTGTCCGGGTTCTGGCCGCAGGC
Organism: Rhodobacter sp.; assembly: GCA_020251025.1. GTDB lineage: Bacteria > Pseudomonadota > Alphaproteobacteria > Rhodobacterales > Rhodobacteraceae > Aliitabrizicola. The sequence goes on from JADCDI010000025.1 coordinate 50,132, forward strand.
ATCTGCGGCACCGACCGCCATCTTTTCCTGGGAGAGTTTCCCTGCACCCCGCCCGTCACCCTGGGCCACGAGTTCACGGGCACCGTCACCGCCCTGGGCGAGGGCGCAGACCCCGGTCTGCTGGGGCGCACCGTCACCTGCGACCCCAACATCGCCTGCGGGCGCTGTCCGCCCTGTCTTGAGGGGCGCGTCAATCTTTGCACCGCCCTTCAGGCCGTGGGCGTACACCGGGACGGCGGCTTTGCCGAATTCGCGGCCATTCCCGCCCACCGCGCCCTGGTTCTTCCGGACGGTCTTGATCCGCGCCATGGGGCGTTCTGCGAACCGCTGGCCTGTTGCCTGCATGGCATTGACATCGGCAGCCCCAAACCGGGCGAGCGGGTGATCATCCTGGGCGGGGGCGTGATCGGCCTGCTGACCCTGCAGCTGGCCCAGGCCGCCGGGGCAGAGACGCTGCTGGTGACCCGGCAGGCATCAAAGCGCGATCTTGCGCTGTCGCTGGGGGCCAGCGAAGTGGCCGCAACACCGCAGGCGGCGCTGGAGATATGGCCCGGCGGGGCCGGGCTTGTCATGGAATGCGCAGGCGTTCCCGAAACCGTCGCAGCGGCCCCCCGGCTGGCCCGGCGCGGTGGCCGTGCGGTGTTGCTGGGCGTGCTGCCTGCGGGCACCACGGTTGCGATCGAACCGCTTGATCTGCTGCTGCGCGAGGTTGCCCTTCACTCCGCCTTTCTGAACCCCTTTACCCAGGCCCGCGCCATGGCCCTGATCGGGGCGGGCCGCGTCAAGGTTGACGCGCTGATTTCGCGCTGCATTCCCCTGGCCGAGCTGCCGGATGCCGTCCGCGCCCCCGCCCGCCCGGGCGAGGTCAAGGTTCTTGTTCTTCCCGGCCATCCTGGTGCCGGGTCACCTGCCGCGCCCAGGTAGAGCGGCTGGCTGCAACCGCGGGGTCGGCCCGGTCAGAAGATGCATCGCGCGCCGGCGCTGTCGGTTGTGCCCTGGCAACCTGTCGCGCCGCAGCAGCCGTGCCGGACCACAGGGCGGGGCTCAATCCGCACCTGCCCGCTTCGCCGGGTCCATGGACGGCACCCTGCTGCGGCGCAAAGATTCCGCGTGAGTTTCCCCGGCCCCTTCGCTACCAAGCGGCCATCAGCCAAAGAGACAGGCCCATGATCCATCAATCGGCGAAAGACTGGCAGGCTGCCGATCACAAGCGCGTGCTGCTGTTCGGCATGTCCGGCCTTGGCAAGTCTCATCTGGCGAACCTGTTGCGCTGTCAGGATCACTGGTTTCACTATTCCATCGATTACCGCATCGGCACGCGCTACATGGGCGAATTCATTGCCGACAACCTGAAGCGCGAGGCGATGAAGGTTCCGCTGCTGCGCGAGCTTCTGATGACGGACTCGGTCCATATCGCGTCCAGGATCACCTTCGGCAATCTTGCGCCCCTGTCGAGCTATCTGGGCAAGCCGGGCGATCCTGCGCGGGGGGGCGTGCCCTTTGACGAATATCTGCGCCGTCAGGCCCAGCACCGCGAGGCGGAAATCTCGGCCCTGCTGGACACGCCGCGCTTCGTGCAGCGCGCGCTGGATCTGTACGGGTACCGCGATTTTGTCTGCGATTCCGGCGGGTCGATATGCGAGGTCGTCGATCCGGACGATGCAGGCGATCCGGTCATGACCACGCTGGCAGATCTGATGCTGCCGGTCTGGATCAAGGGAACCGACGCGCATCGCGCCGAGCTGATCCGCCGCTTCGACCGTGCGCCCAAGCCGATCTACTATCGGCCCGATTTCCTGAAGACGGTCTGGGCAGATTACCTGACCCGGGAAGGCGTCGCGCAAGACCGGGTCAACCCCGATGCCTTCCTGCGCTTTGCCTATGCCCGTCTGCTGGACCACCGCCAGCCCCTTTATGCCGCAATGGCGCGCTGGGGGATCACCGTTGGCGCGGACGAGGTGGCACAGCTGCGCGATGCCGCCGGGTTCACCGCGCTGGTCGCCCGCGCCCTTGAGCGGCGCGGGGAAGACACCTAGGTTACGCACCCGGCACAGGAAAGACGCCCATGCCCATCACCCTGCCCGCCACCCTGCCCGCCTTTGACGTTCTGCGGAACGAAGGCGTCATGGTGATGTCGCCCGAACGGGCGGCCCGGCAGGACATCCGGCCGCTGAAGATTGCCCTGCTCAACCTGATGCCGAAGAAAATCCAGACCGAAAACCAGTTCGCGCGGCTGATCGGGGCCACGCCGCTGCAGATCGATCTGCACCTGATCCGCATGTCCGAACACCAGACGCGCAACACCGCCGCCGCCCATATGGCGGAATTCTACCGGCCGTTTCAGGCGGTCCGCGATGAAAAATTCGACGGCCTCATCATCACCGGTGCCCCGATTGAACATCTGCCGTTTGAGGAGGTCACCTATTGGGACGAGTTGCGGCAGGTGATGGACTGGACCCAGACGAACATCCATTCCACATTCGCGGTCTGCTGGGGCGGCATGGCGATGCTGTGGCATTTCCACGGCATCGCCAAACACATGCTGCCCGCCAAGGCCTTTGGCTGTTTCCGTCACCGGACCCTGGTGCAGGGATCACCTTTGCTGCGCGGCTTCTCGGACGATTTCGTCATCCCCGTCAGCCGCTGGACCGAGGTGCGCCAGGCCGAGGTGGATGCCTGCCCCGGCCTTGTCACGCTGCTGGCATCGGATCAGGCCGGCCCCTGCCTGATCGAAGATGCGGCGCACCGCGCGCTGTATATCTTCAATCACTTCGAATACGACAGCGACACGCTGAAGCAGGAATACGACCGCGACATCGCCAATGGCACCCCGATCAATGTGCCGCAGAATTACTATCCCGATGACGATCCCGCAAAACCGCCGCTGAACCGCTGGAGAAGCCACGCCCATCTTCTGTACGGCAACTGGATCAACGAGATCTATCAGTCAACGCCCTACGAAATCCAGGACATTGGCCGCTAGTCTTTTCATCGCCGCCGCCCTGATCGGCGCAAGTGCCGCCCTGGTGAACCGCCGTGTCTCTGCCCGCACGGCGGCGGCGGAAGCGGCCTGTCCGCCGACCGGCAGGATGCTGCGGGTCAACGGACGGGCCGTTCATGCCGATGTCTCGGGCACCGGGCCGGATGTTGTCCTGATCCACGGTGCCAGCGGCAACACGCGCGACTTCACCTTCGATCTGACCCGGCGGCTTGGCCTGCGCTACCGCGTCATCGCCTTTGACCGGCCCGGCCTTGGCTGGTCGGACGATGCCGGACCGGACGGCATCAGCCCGCAGGGACAGGCCCGCATCCTGCGCGATGCCGCGCGCCAGCTTGGCGCAGAGCGGCCCGTCGTCCTTGGGCACAGCTATGGCGGGGCGGTTGCCATGGCCTGGGCCCTGCAGGACAGCGACGGCACCGGCGCGCTGGTGCTTCTTGGCGGGGCGGCCATGCCCTGGCCGGGCGGGCTTGGCGGCTGGTACAGCCTGACATCCGGCCGTCTGGGCCGTGCCGTGGCGGTACCCCTGGTATCGGCTTTCGCGCCCCCTTCACAGACCCGGGCCACAATCGCCGCCATCTTTGCGCCCGATCCCGTGCCGGCGGGATATGCGGATTATGTGGGACCGGGCCTTACCTTGCGCCCTGCAAGCCTTGGAACCAATGCGCGGCAGGTCAACGGATTGCGCCCGTTTATCGTTGAGATGTCGCAAGCCTATGCGCGGCTTGCCCTGCCAACGGAGATTGTGCACGGCACCGCAGACACCATCGTGCCCGCCGACATCCATGCCATCCCGCTCAGCACGCTGCTGCCCGATGCGGTTCTGACCCTGTTGCCCGGCATCGGTCACATGCCGCATCATGCGGATCCGGATGCGGTTGTCGCGGCAATCGACCGGGCGGCGGCGCGTGCCCGATTGCGCTGACCGCCCTGATCGCCATACTGCCCCCAACCACATCCGGGAAAAGAGACGCCAGATGAACCTGCCCTTTGACGGTGCCATCAGCCGCTATTTCAGGAATGACGCCCCCGCAGATATCCGGCGCGCGATCGAAAAGGCGGACAAGGACGATGTCCTGTCCAAGGGCTACCCCTACCGCGAAAAGCTGCGCAAGCAGGACTATGAGGATCACCTCGCGGCGCTGCAGATCCAGCTTGTACGGATGCAGAACGACCTGCGCGCCACCGGCAAGCGCCTTGTCGTCGTGTTCGAAGGCCGGGATGGTGCGGGCAAGGGCGGCACCATCGGCGTGGTTTGCCAGAACCTGAACCCGCGCTATGCGACGGTCGTGGCCCTGTCCAAACCCACCGAACGCGAAGCGGCGCAATGGTACTTTCAACGCTATGCCGATTGGCTGCCCGCCTCGGGCGAGATCGTGCTGTTCGACCGCAGCTGGTACAACCGCGGCATTGTCGAACATGTCTTCGGCTTTTGCACGCCCGGGCAGCGCGAGCATTTCTTCCGCCAGCAGCCCTATTTCGAAGGGGTTCTGGTGGATGAGGGCATCGTCTTTCTGAAACTGTGGTTCAGCGTGGGCCGGGCAGAACAGCTCAAGCGCATGCTTGACCGCGAATCCGACCCGCTGAAACAATGGAAGCTCAGCCGGATCGATGTCGATGGGCTTCAGAAATGGGATGCCTACACAAGCGCCATCCACGAGACGCTGGGGCGCACCCATACCCCCCGCACCCCCTGGACCGTGATCCGGTCCGATGACAAGCCGCGCGCGCGCATCGCCGCGATCCAGTCGATCCTGCTTGCGCTGGATTATCAGGGCAAAGATGACAGGATCATCGGCAAACCCGATCCGCTGATCTGCGGCGGCCTTGACATGCTCGATGTCTAAGCGCGGCTATCACCACGGCAATCTGCGTCAGGCGCTGGTCGAGGCCACGTTGTCCCTGATCGAGGAAAAGGGCCCGCAGGGCTTTACCCTGTCCGAAGCGGCAAAGGCGGTCGATGTCACGCCTGCCGCCGTCTACCGCCACTTTTCGGGCCGCGAAGAGCTGATCGCCGAAGTCGCCCGGCAGGGGTACGAGATTTTCACGGCGCTGATGGACTTTGCCTATGACAACGGCAAACCCACCGCGCTGGCCGCTTTCGAGGCGACGGGGCGCGCCTATCTTGCCTTTGCCCGGAAATATCCGGGCTACTATCAGGCCATGTTCGAAAGCGGCATCCCGATGACCTCCAATCCCGACCTTGCCCTTGTCGCCGCGCGGGCAACCGCCGTTCTGGAAGAAGCGGCCAGGGCCCTTTCGGTGAACATCCCCCCCGAAAAGCGGCCCCCCCCTGCCATGTTCGCCGCCCATATCTGGGCCATGAGCCACGGGGTTGTGGAACTTTTCACCCGCGGCACCCCCGGTGCCCGCAGCCCCTTCGCGGCGGAAGACCTGCTGGAGGCAGGCATCGGCATCTATCTGCGCGGCCTTGGCCTGCTGCCGCAGGATCACTGACCGGCAGAAACCGCCGCTGTCATTACCTGTTCACAAATATCCCCGCCGGAGGCACAGGCGCGCCTTGCGCGCCCGGCCGAAAACCTTGCGCGCGCCAGCGCCCCCTGCCCGCGTCAGCGGAACAGCACCAGCGCGTCCGGGCTCCAGGCCACGCGGGCGCGGGTGCCAATGTCCAGAACCGGGCGTCCGGGCACGTTGCGCATCGACAGGCGCACCGCAGAGGCGACGCCATCCAGCTTCACGTCGTAATAGGTCATGTCGCCGTAATAGACGACCTCTTCCACCGTTCCGGGTGTTTCGCGCGCCGCAGCCGCCTGGCCATCGAACAGGATCGTCAGCGTCTCGGGGCGAAAGCCCACGGTCGTGTCCTGACCGTTGCCCCCCGGCGGTGCCTGATCGGGCGCGATCCGGCACCGGCCCAGACCGGCCACCTCGACCTCGCAGCCATCTGTCGTATCGGACAGAAGCGTTGCCGGCAGGAAGTTCATCGTGCCGATGAAATCCGCGACCTGCCGCGTCTTCGGGCGGCGGTACAGCGTGACAGGGTCGTCCAATTGCACGATCCGGCCTTCGAACATCACCGCGATGCGGTCGCTCATCACCAGCGCCTCTTCCTGGTCATGCGTGACCAGGACAAAGGTGATGCCGACCTGGCGCTGCAGCTTGATCAGCTCCACCTGCATCTGTTCGCGCATCTTCTTGTCCAGCGCTGACAGCGGCTCGTCCAGCAGCAGCACCTTGGGCTTGAGGATCAGCGCACGCGCCAGCGCCACCCGCTGGCGCTGGCCGCCCGACAGCGCATGCGCCGCCCGCTTGCCGAACCCCGTCAGCCCCACCATCGCCAGCGCATCCCCGACACGGCGGCCCATCTCGGCCTTGTCCAGCCGCGCCCGGCGCAGACCGAAGCCCACGTTTTCCTCGACCGTCAGATGCGGAAAGATCGCATAGGACTGGAACACCATATTGGTGGGCCGCTTGTTGGCGGGGATCAGGGCCGCATCCTTGCCGTCGATCAGCACGGCACCTGCGGAAATATCCTCGAACCCGGCGATGGTGCGCAGCAGCGTGGTCTTGCCGCAGCCCGAAGGCCCCAGCAACGAGAAGAACTCTCCCGCGCGGATGCTGGCGTTGATGCCGCGCAAGGCGTGGTAATCGCCATAGTATTTCTGAACATCCCGGAACTCGATCATGGTGGGTTTCGCGGTCACAGGAAGCCTCCGGTATCCTTTGCGCCAGACCGGGCAAGCCCGCGGCGGCGGAAAAATTCAGCAATGCCCAGCAACAGGATCGACAGGCAGACCAGGATCGTGCCAAGCGCCATGATCGCGGGAACCGCTTGGGGAAAGCGGAACTGCGAAAGGATATAGACCGGCAGCGTCGCTTGCGTTCCTGCCAGAAAGAAGGCGATGATGAACTCGTCCAGACTGATGGTGAACGAAATCAGCAGGGAAGAGATGATGCCGGGCATGACCAGCGGCAGGATGATCAGCCGGAAGGTCGAGAACGGGGTTTCCCCCAGATCATAGGCCGCCTCTTCCAGCGACCGGTCCAGCGACTGAAAGGCCGAACTCAGGATCGCGATGCAGAAGGGCGTGCAGATCAGCACATGGCCCAGGATTACCGTCAGGATCGACAGTTCGATCCCGGCCATCAGCAGGATCGACAGCAGCGACACCGCCACGATGATTTCGGGCAGAACCAGCGGCAGCATGATCAGCCCCATCAGCCCCGCCTTGCCCGGAAAGCGGTAGCGGGTCGAGGCGCGGGCGGCAAAGACGGCCAGCGTGGTGGACAGGATCGCGGTGGTCACGGCAATGATCAGGCTGTTCCTGACCGCATCACGCAGCAGCGGATCATCGACAAGGGCTGCGAACCATTTTGTCGAAAACCCGCTCAGCGGAAAGGCGATGACCGTCGCATCGTTGAAGGCGAACATCGGCAGCAGGATGATCGGCGCATAAAGAAACACAAGATAGACCAGCGCATAGACCTTGAACCACCCGCCCCTCATGATCCCGGACCCCGCAGGTAGCGCCGGTTCAGGTACAGAAAAAGCAGGCTGACCAGCGTGACGATCGCCATCGCCGATACGGCAATGGCCGACCCCAGCGGGTAATTGTCCAGCTTGAGGTATTGGAGCTGGATCAGGTTCGCCACCATGCGCCCCTCGGGCCCGCCGACAAGCTGCGGCGTCACGAAATCGCCGATGATCGGGATGAACACGATCAGCACCGCGGCGACCACCCCGGGCATCGCCAGCGGCAGGGTGACGCGCAGAAAGGTCATGACGCGCGATTCACCCAGGTCCTGCCCCGCCTCCAGCAGCGACCGGTCGATCTTTTCCAGCGCCACGAAGATGGGCAGGATCGCAAAGGGCGCATAGGCATGGGCCAGCGTCACAACCACCGCGCCGACGTTGTAGTTGATCCACTGCAGGGGCTCGCTGATGATGCCCAACCCCAGAAGGCTGGAATTGACCACGCCGTTGTAGCCCAGGATCACCTTCCACAGAAACACCCGGATCAGATAGCTGGTCCAGAAAGGGATGGTGATCAGAAACAGCCACAGCGATTTGCGCGACGGATCGACATGAAAGGACACGAAATAGGCCACCGGAAAGGCCAGAAGCACGGTCACCGCCGTGACGCTCAGCGCCACCAGGAGCGACCGCACCATGACCACCCGGTACAGCTCGTTCGTCCAGGCTTCGATGTAATTGGCGAAGGTGAAGGTGCGGATGATTTCCAGATAGCCGTCGGTCAGGAAACTGACGATGAAGATCAGCGCCAGCGGGGCCGCCAGCAGCAGAATGGCATAGGTTGCCGTCGGGCTGATCATGGCAAGGCCGGTTGCCGCCTCTGACCGGCCGGTCCGGCGCAGAACTCCCCCTGACGTCATCATGCCCCCTGTCGGCTTGGCCTGATCTTTTGTTGCACAGGACGCATCGCGTGAAAAGAGGGGCGATCCGCGCCCGATCAGATCGCGGCGCGCGCGGGGATACAGCGCGGCGATGCCCCCGGCAGGCCCAAACCCGGTTCCGGCCGGCGGGAACCGTCCCGACCCGCCCGGTGCCGGTGCCGCATCAGCGGGTGACAGCCTCGATCATGATCGCGCGCTTTTTCAGCTCGGCATAAAGGGCGGGCAGGACGCGGGTCTGCGCGGCCGCGCGCGACAGCGCATCCGAAAGCCGCCCTTCGTCTGCCAGAACCTGCGTCACCCGCCACACCAGCCTGCGCGTGACCCCGTCGTCATAGACGATTTCGGTCGCACCGGAACGGTTCTTGCGCAAACCAAGAAACACCGTGCCCCCGTAAGGGGCATGAAAGGCGGACTGTCCCATTTCCGGGATCTCACTGCTTTTGCTCGACCGCGACATCCTGCGCCGCACATTGCCGCCCGGTCAACAGACGGGCTGAAGGCCGCCTTTTCCAGCCGCAGGTTGAGTCTCTTTTGCAACAATTCCGTCCGCGCAATCGCGGAATCCGCTGCCGCAGCGCCGTGGCAACAGCCAGCCCGGGCATCACCCGCCAGTGCGCAGCGCCTGCAGGACAGGCGGACAGGTCAGGGCCGGCCTGCGGCCCCTGGCACAGGCCTGCCCGGCGCAAAAGGCCGCGCCGCACCGCATTGCGCAATTCTGCAAGGGCTCTTTCCTGCCGTGCCTTCGGTGGGCGAAGCCCGCCGGTTTGCACCATCGCCCACCCGCCCTTGCGCCCGGCCCCCCACAGCGCGACCGCGGGCAGGCCGACGATGGCGCGCCCCGGTCACTGCAACCGCGCAGCCAAGCGTTCAATCATGGCCTTGACCGGACCAAGGCTTGCCTCGCTCCAGTACCCGATCCGCCCGCGGGCATCGCGGATCACCGCACCCTCGACAAGACGCACAAGGGCCGCAGGTTTGCATTCGTCACCGTTCAGTGTGATCGCAACCAATCCGGCGCGCCGGCGCCTGCTGATCCCGCTTTTCTGCGCCAGCCAGAACAGAAGATGCGACCGGAACAGGAATTCACGGCGGAACATGGCCACAAGGCTTCGCGGTACGGCGCGCAGATGCGCCTGATTGGCCCAGGACACGAAAAGATCATCGATGCGCATATGCACCAGCGCGCCATCGCCGCGCAGGTACATCTCACGAAACATCTCTGCGGTGTTCGGCTGCGCGCCCGAATGGTACGCCACGATGGAACTGTTGCCGACAGCAAAGCGCCTGCCACGGCTCAGCCGCCAGATCAACCGGCGGATCACGCCGAAGGATACCAGATTCCCGGGCGGCAGCATCGCAACATCGTTGCGGTCCCCGATCAGGGCGGCAACCTGCCCCAGGTCGCCGGTCACCAGGGTGTCCAGGTCGACATAGACGCAGCGGCAGTCTGCGGGCAAGACGCTGCGGTCAAACATCGCCAGTTTTGCCAGATAGCCGCCCGTGAAAAAATCTTCCCGGCCGAAAAAGGCCGGAAAGGGCTTTTGCTGCACCCTGGCGTCGATATCGTCGCGAAAGCGGTCTGCCAGAAGAACCACAGAGACGCATCCGGCAGACAGCCGCAGCGCGTCCCGGGCCAGTTCATTCACATGCTTGGACGAGTATTTCTCGCCCCAGAGCGCCATCACAAGGCACCACCCGGCAGTGGACATCGCTTACCTCAAAACGGGCAAGTCCGGACTGACCGAAAGCGCCGGGCAGCCCACCCCGGGACAAGAGCCATCCTTGAACCGGTCAGCGCTTGGAGAACTGGAAGCTCTTGCGGGCTTTCGCCTTGCCATACTTCTTGCGTTCCACCACACGGCTGTCGCGGGTCAGAAAGCCTGCCGCCTTCAGCGCGGTGCGCAGACCGGGCTCGTAAAGTTGCAGCGCCTTGGAAATGCCGTGCTTCACGGCACCGGCCTGGCCCGAAAGCCCGCCCCCCGTCACGGTGGCGTGCACGTCGAACTGGCCTTCGACACCGGCAACGCTGAAGGGCTGGCGCAGGATCATCTGCAGAACGGGGCGGGCGAAGTATTCGGGCATTGTCTTGCCGTTGACCAGCACCTTGCCCGAACCCGGCTTGATCCAGACACGCGCCACGGCGTTCTTGCGCTTGCCGGTCGCATAGGACCGGCCAAGCGCGTCACGCACCGGAACGCGCGGTGCCGCATCCGCTGCAACAGGGGCTGCGTCGGCAACGGCCGATTTCAGATCGTCAAGGGATTTGATGTCAGCCATGGTCACGCGCTCCGGGTGTTCTTCGGGTTCATCGACCGAAGGTCGAGAACGACAGGCTGCTGCGCCTGATGCGGATGATCGGCACCGGCATAGACGCGCAGATTGGTCATCTGCTGACGGCCAAGGCGGTTGCGGGTGATCATCCGCTCCACCGCCTTTTCGACCACACGCTCGGGGTGGGCCCCGTCAAGCACCTGGGCTGCGGTGCGGAACTTGATCCCGCCCGGGTGGCCGGTATGCCAGTAGTATCGCTTGTCGGCCCGCTTGTTGCCCGTCATCTGGACCTTGCCGGCATTGATGACGATCACATTGTCACCCATGTCCATGTGCGGTGTGAATGTGGGCTTGGTCTTGCCGCGCAGGATATTGGCGACCAGCGTCGCAAGGCGGCCCAGAACGATGCCTTCCGCATCGATCAGGACCCACTTCTTCTGAATATCCGCAGGCGTTGCGGTAAAGGTTTTCATGGTCGGTCTTTCGTAAGGACAGGGCCGGAGACCCCGAAATCCGGGACGAGCGTGTATCGCTGAATAGCGGCACAGCGTCAAGCAAAGATAGCCCGTAATTCATGTTTGAAAACAATATCTTGCAAAATAGGTATCATTATACCCCCATTTTCACGCCGGTTCTTCGCATAAGGGCCGCCCTTATTTCAGCCGGGGCGGCCGGTCCGGGTCCATGCCGGGTGCGGCAGGGGTTACGGGGACAGGTGCCGCAGGTCTGGGCAGATCAAGGCGCAGGGCCACCCGTGCCAGCGGCACCAGAGCGGGCGCTTCCGGTGCCAGGAAAGTGACATCCATCTCTGCGGCATCGACACCTGAAAAGGTCAGCGCCTCTGCCGCGGCGCGGGCCAGCGCGGCCTCGGCCCCCGGTGCCGCGCCGACAAAGACCAGCATATGGCTGCGCCGCCCGCCGTCATAGCTGACACCCGCCAGCAGCGCGGCCATCGCCAAGCCGCCGGCGCGGGCCAGCTTTTCATCCAGCGCCTTGATCAGCCGATCCGGCAGACCGCCGGGGGCGTGGAACGACAGGGGCTTGGCCACCACTTCGGCGGGCGCATGGCCCAGCGTCGCGGCAAGCCAGTCCACCGCCCCGGGCGGAATCAGAAAAGACGAGGGCGCGATCCCAAGGTTGATCCCGATCCCGATCCCCTGCCCTGCCAGCTGCGCGGCAATCACCCGTCCCGGCAGGGCGGCATAGGGCGCAGGGGCACCGGTAAAGGCAGACAGCCGGTCTTCCCGGTCAAACACCAGCACAACCGGCCCGTCTTCCAGCGCGAAGACGCGGGGGGTGACGGCCTGCCCCGCGACCTCTGTCTCCAGCAGCAGGAAAAGCTCGTCCTCCGCCAGCCGCCCGTAGAAGCGAAGCCGGGCCGCGTCATCCTCTGGCGCGGCCTGCATGCCGGCATGGGCGATATCCAATGGGGTCATCCCTGTCTTCCTCCTGCGGCGCGCGCCGCCTGCCGCCGGGGTGGCACCGCCAGCGGCACCATTGCCCCCCGGCCCCGGTCACGAACCCCGGCCCCCGGCCGTCTTGCCCCTGACAGCCCGGCCGGTCGGCCCGCCCGCCGCCCGTGCCCCGGCGCACAGGATGCAGACCCTGATCGTCCGCGCAAGCCTTTCGGCAGCGGCCATGATCCTTTCCCCCCGTCAGGCTGCCCCGGTCCGGCGGTGCCGTTCGTGGTGGCCTTTTGCCCGGGCACGGATCATACAGAGGCGCAGAGCGTTCCAGACATCCGGGCCACACCGACATGATGATGACAGACGTGACCATCGGCGGATTGACCGTCGGCAACACCCGGCCCCTGCTGGTAATCGCCGGGCCGTGCCAGCTGGAAAGCCAGGACCACGCGCAGATGATTGCCGGGACCCTGCGCGAGGCCTGCGCGGCGGCCGGGGCGCAGTTCGTGTTCAAGGCCAGCTACGACAAGGCCAACCGCACCTCGCTGAAGGGCCGCCGGGGCCCGGGAATCGAGGCCGGGCTGAAAGTGCTGGAGGCGGTGCGCGCGACGGGCGTTCCCGTGCTGACGGATGTGCATGATGCCGCTCAGGCGCGGCTGGCCGCAACGGTCGTGGATATCATCCAGATTCCGGCCTTTCTGTGCCGCCAGACTGATCTGCTCTTGGCCGCAGGCCAGACCGGGGCGGCGGTGAACATCAAGAAGGGGCAGTTCCTTGCCCCCTGGGACATGGCGAATGTCGCGGCCAAGGTCGCCTCAACCGGCAACAGGCGCATCCTTTTGACCGAGCGCGGCGTCAGCTTTGGCTACAACACGCTGGTGACCGACATGCGCGCCCTGCCGATCATGGCGCGCAGCGGCTGGCCGGTGATCATGGATGCCACCCATTCGGTGCAGCAACCCGGCGGGCAGGGCGATGCCAGCGGCGGGCAGCGCGAATTTGCGCCCGTCATGGCGCGGGCCGCCGTGTCGCTGGGCATTGCCGGCGTCTTCATCGAAACCCATCAGGATCCGGACAGTGCCCCCTCCGACGGGCCGAACATGATCGCGCTGCACAGAATGCCCGCGCTGATTGCCAGCCTGATGGCCTTTGACCGGCTGGCCAAGGCCGACCCGCTGCATGTCTGAGCCGCCGTCCGAAGGGGCGCTGACAGGCGCAGGCTCCATCGGCGGCCTGACAGGAAAACGGGAAACACGGGCGCCCGGGCGCGCCCGTTCCGGCCGGGGCCATCGCCCCGGCCACAGCGCGAGGCTGGTCCTTGGCCCACCGGGGGCCAAAGCCCCCGGCCAGCGCCCGCCCCGCCCCCGGCGGGCGCTGGCCTCTGTGTCTCCCGGACCTGCCGCTCTACAGGGCACCGTCCCGCGCGGGCGGGGGAAACGCGGTGCGTTTCCTGTTCCCGCCCGGACGGGCGAAGGCACCCTCACCGCTCCAATGGCAGGGGCCATCGCCCCTGCCACAGCGTCCCGCCGGGATCAGGACCGGCCGGGGGCCAAAGCCCCCGGCCAGCGCCCGCCCCGCCCCCGGCGGGCGCTGGCCTGTGTATCGC